>NZ_JBXALQ010000015.1:0-171297 GCF_058799615.1 Duganella sp. GW822-FHT06D06 | reverse complement strand
ATACACAATGACAAGCCTTTCGATGCTAATTACCTACCGAAAGGGCTTGCCATTCAAGACGGTATCTGACCCCGGTGCTTAGGCGATAATTTTTGCCACGCGCGCGGCGATGGCCTGGGCCAGCAGGTGCACGTGGTAGCCGTCGACGAAGCCATGGTGGGCCAGCACCGACATGTTCACCGTCAGCTTGCCGTCGTCGCGCGGATCGCTGAAGCGGCCCCACGCCACCGATGGAATGTCGTAGCTCTTGTGGTGGTGGATCGGATGCTCGATCGCCACCAGCTTCAGCCACGGCATGCAGGAGATGTGGACGTTGCGTTTCTTGTCGAGCGGGCTCAGGGCTTCGGTGGCGTTGACCAGCACGTCGCTGGCTTCGGCGAATTGCTTCGCCTCCACGCTGCGCTCAACGAACTCATGCAGATCCGAGGAGCGCGTGAAGCGCGCGAAGTTGACGTTGTTGTCCTGGTTGAGCACCGTGTACGAGGCCATGAAGTCGTCGATCTTGATGACTTCGCCTTCGTGGATGCGGTACATGAAGTTGTCGATGTCCTTGAGCGAATTGAGCACGCAGTACAGGAAGACGTGGAACGGCGGCAGCTGCCTGGCCTTGCAGAACGGGCGCAAGTCCGGCACCTCCATCTCGAAGCTCAGGTTGACCAGCGGGTTTTCAAATGAGGCAAAGGCGTTGTAGCGGTCGCGGCGTTTTTCAAAATTATGCATCGTGGTTGACTTCTGCTTGTAAGGTGATGTGGTCGATGCCATGCTTTTCCAGCAGCATGGCTTTGATCTGTTGCAGGATGGCGGGCCAGTGGTCCAGGTCGGTGATTTCCACGTGGCCGATCAGGGCCGGATGACCTGGCGACATGTCCCAGACGTGCAGGTCGTGCACCGAGCAGACGCCGTCGATTTCCCCCAGGTCGGCGCCGACGCTCAGATAATCGATCTGCTCCGGCACGCCGCCCATCAGGAAGTGATAGGACTCGCGCAGCACGTCGATGGTGGACTTCAAAATCAGCAGCGCGACAAATACCGACAGCAGCGGATCGATCCGCATCCAGCCGGTGTAATAGATGACGGCGCCCGCGATCAGCGCGGCCACCGAGCCCAGCATGTCGCCGATCACATTGACCAGCGCGGCGCGCGTATTCATATTGCTGTCGCCGCGCGACAGCATATACGCCAGCACCACATTGATCAACAGGCCGATGGCGGCGACCACGAACACGGTGCCGCCTTGCACCGGCTCCGGCTTGGAGAAGCGCTGCGCCGCCTCAAACACGATCCAGCCGACCAATAACAACAGCACCAGGCTGTTGACGAACGCCGCCAACGCCTCGGCGCGGCCGAAGCCGAACGAGTGGCGCGCCGACGGCGGCCGCTTGGCGATCAGTTGCGCCAACAGCGCCAGGCCCAGTGCGGCGGCGTCCGTGACCATGTGGCCGGCGTCGGAAATCAGCGCCAGCGAGTTGGAGATAAAGCCGGTAAGCACTTCGACTACGGCGAATCCCAGCGTCAATACCAGCGACCAGGCCAGTACTGACTGGCTGCGTTGCACATTGAAGTGGGCATGTTGGGCGTCGCCGTCGCGGTGCTCGTGCAGGTGGGCGGAGGGCGAGGGCGGTAGCTCTACGCTAGTGTTGACGCGGGTTTCGGCTTGCATGGGCTTCTTGTTGTGATGGGGACTGCGACAGTTTAAAGGATGTCGCGAACTCGCGTATTCCAGCCTCATAGTGCATTTTGTAAATGTTTCCGAATTATGCCCTTGTTTTTCTTCAAATCGCTCTCTATAATGCTGGTCTTCGGGCGGTTAGTTCAGCTGGTTAGAATACTTGGTCGACATCCAAGGGGTCGCAGATTCGAATTCTGCACCGCCCACCAGATTACGTAGCACAGTAGTAGAAGCGCAGTAAAATAGCAGTAAAATGTGGTACCCCCGGGCGGTTAGTTCAGCTGGTTAGAATACTTGGTCGACATCCAAGGGGTCGCAGATTCGAATTCTGCACCGCCCACCAGAACATGTAAGAGCGAGAAAGGCAATCCGGTTATGACACCGCGAACTACTACCAAGCTTTGGGAGTGACGCTAGTCGATCGGGATTCTTTTGCTCAAAAAAAGAGAAAACGCGGCTAGCCCGCGTTTTTTTTCGTCCGCGTTTTTATTATCATTCTTTTGTACCACTACCTGGCGCCTGCGCCGAAATGGAGATCGTTATGCTTTCAGTTCGCCTTCCTGATGGTTCTGCCCGTGAATTCGACGGCCCAGTCACCGTTGCACAAGTGGCGTCCAGCATCGCAACCAGCCTGGGCAAGGCCGCGCTGGCCGGCAAGGTCGATGGCAAAGTGGTGGATACCTCTTTCCTGATCGAAAAAGATTCCGACCTGGCCATCATCACCGACAAAGACCCCGAAGGTCTGGACGTGATCCGCCACTCGACCGCCCACTTGCTGGCCTACGCCGTCAAGGAGCTGTTCCCCGATGCGCAGGTGACCATCGGCCCGGTCATCGAAAACGGTTTCTACTACGACTTCTCGTACAAGCGTCCGTTCACGCCCGACGACCTGGTCGCCATCGAAAAGAAAATGGCCGAGCTGGCCAAGAAGGATGAGCCGGTCACCCGCAAGGTGCTGCCGCGCGACGAAGCCGTCGCCTACTTCAAGTCCATCGGCGAAGCCTACAAGGCCGAGCTCATCTCGTCGATTCCTGCCGACCAGGATGTGTCGCTGTACACCGAAGGCAGCTTCACCGACCTGTGCCGCGGCCCGCACGTGCCGTCGACCGGCAAGCTGAAAGTGTTCAAGCTGATGAAGCTGGCCGGCGCCTACTGGCGCGGCGACAGCAAGAATGAAATGCTGCAGCGTGTCTACGGCACCGCCTGGGTCAAGAAGGAAGATCAGGAGCAGTACCTGTTCCAGCTGGAAGAGGCGGAAAAGCGCGACCACCGCAAGCTGGGCAAGCAGCTGGACTTCTTCCACTTCCAGGACGAGGCGCCGGGCCTGGTGTTCTGGCACCCCAAGGGCTGGACCATCTGGCAGCAGGTTGAGCAATACATGCGCAACAAGTACCAGGTCAACGGCTACCAGGAAGTCAAGGCGCCGCAGATCCTGGACTCCAGCCTGTGGGGCAAGACCGGCCACTGGGACAACTACCGCGAAAACATGTTCGTGACGGAATCGGAAAACCGCTCCTACGCGCTGAAGCCGATGAACTGCCCGGGTCACGTGCAGATCTTCAACAGCAATATGCGTTCGTACCGCGACCTGCCGCTGCGTTACGGCGAGTTCGGCCAGTGCCACCGCAACGAACCTTCGGGCGCGCTGCACGGCATCATGCGCGTGCGCGGCTTTACCCAGGACGACGGCCACATCTTCTGCACCGAAGAGCAGATCGAGCCGGAAGTGGTGGCTTTCCACACGCAGGCGATGGAGGTCTACAAGGACTTCGACTTCAACAACATCGAAGTCAAGCTGGCGCTGCGTCCGGACAACCGCATCGGCACCGACGAAGTGTGGGACGAGGCCGAGGACGCGCTGCGTTCGGGTCTGCGCGCCTGCGGCGTGAGCTGGACCGAATTGCCGGGCGAGGGTGCGTTCTACGGTCCCAAGATCGAGTACCACCTGAAGGATTCGCTGGGCCGCCCATGGCAGGTCGGCACCATGCAGGTCGACTTCTTCATGCCGGAGCGCCTGGGCGCCGAATACGTGGCGGCCGACAACAGCCGCCAGGTGCCGGTCATGCTGCACCGTGCGATCGTCGGTTCGATGGAGCGCTTCATCGGCATCCTGATCGAGAACTACGCGGGCGCCTTGCCGGCATGGTTGGCGCCGGTCCAGGTATCGGTGTTGAACATCTCCGACGCGCAGGCCGAATATGTGGCGCAAGTGGCTGAAAAGCTGCGCCGGAGCGGGTTCCGCGTGCAGACCGATTTGCGCAACGAGAAAATAACCTATAAAATACGTGAACATTCCGTCCAAAAACTGCCCTACATCCTTGTAGTTGGCGATAAAGAGCGGGATGCCAATACCGTGGCTGTGCGGGCACGGGGCAATGTCGATTTGGGCGTCATGTCCATCGATGCCCTGATCGAGCGACTTCAGCAAGACGTCGCCAACAAAGCCTGATCGCACAGTTCTTCATTAGATTTTAAAAGGAATCACCATAGCTACTGACAAGTCGCATCGCATCAATGGCGAAATCACTGCCCCTGAAATGCGTTTAAGTGGGGTCGATAACGAGGCTCTCGGTATCGTGACTTTGGCCGAAGCCTTCCGCCTGGCGGAAGAGGCAAACGTCGACCTGGTCGAGATCGCGCCTACCGCGGTTCCACCAGTGTGCCGTTTGATGGACTACGGCAAATTCAAGTATTCGGAGCAGAAAAAGGCTCACGAAGCGAAATTGAAGCAGAAAATCATCGCCGTGAAGGAAGTCAAATTCCGTCCCGGTACTGATGACGGCGACTACAATATCAAGCTGCGTAACCTCATCAAGTTCCTTGATGAAGGCGATAAAACCAAGATCACGCTGCGTTTCCGCGGTCGTGAAATGGCGCACCAGGATATTGGCTTCCGTATGCTGGAACGTCTGAAGGCGGATCTGGAGCCATACGGCCAGGTCGAGCAGTTCCCGAAGATGGAAGGCCGCCAGATGATCATGGTCCTTTCGCCTAAGAAAAAGAAGTAATCCTGCCGCAGTTGTAACATTCTCGGCAATATAAGGGGCGCTCAGGCGCCTCTTATAATTTGTGCTGCAGAATTGCGGCAACTGGTCTATAATTACCGGCTGTTGTAATGTAGTGGACTCGCATCTGCTGCAAAAACAAGTGAAAGCAGGCATCTAAGTGTGACGTAGTGTCGCCACCTGCAATCCTGTTTGATATGGAGCTACCCGAGGGTAGATTGCTATGCCAAAAATGAAAACCAAAAGCTCCGCGAAGAAACGTTTTCGCGTGCGTCCAGGTGGTACTGTTAAGAGTGGTCACGCTTTCAAGCGCCACATTCTGACCAAGAAGACCACCAAATCGAAGCGCCAATTGCGCGGTATCACGAACGTTGATGCGGCTGACGTGAAATCCGTCATGCGCATGATGCCAACCGCTTAATCTCACAACTAAGGAGTTACTATGCCTAGAGTAAAACGTGGGGTTACAGCTCGTGCCCGTCATAAAAAAGTATTAAACATGGCCAAGGGTTACCGCGGTCGTCGCAGCAAGGTATACCGTGTTGCCAAGCAAGCAGTCATGCGCGCTGGCCAATACGCTTACCGCGACCGTCGTAACAAGAAGCGCGTCTTCCGCCGTCTGTGGATCGCTCGTATCAACGCCGCTTCCCGTGAGCATGGCGTGACGTACAGCGTCTTCATGAATGGTCTGAAGAAAGCTTCGATCGAACTGGACCGTAAAGTCCTGGCCGATATGGCAGTGATGGACAAGCCAGCGTTCGCTGCGATTGTCAACGCTGTGAAAGCAAAAATCGCTGCTTAATACGCATTGATTTGGACGCGCGATCCCGGCAACGGGTCCGCGACTGAGAACGGGGCAAAGGTTGAAACCTGTGCCCCGTTTTTGATTGAGGATAAGAAAAACGCATGGACTCCCTGGAACAACTCGTCGCCTCAGCAGTGCAGGATTTCGACGCGGTCAAAGATGACGCCGCCGCACTGGAAAACGCCAAAGCCAAATATCTGGGCAAGACCGGCCAGATCACCGAATTGATGAAGGGTCTGGGCAAGCTCGACCCCGAAGCGCGCAAGGCGCAGGGCGCCCTGATCAATGCTGCCAAAGGGCAGATTGAAGCGGCGCTGACGGCCCGGCGCGATGCGCTGGCCGACGCCCAGATGCAAACCCGTTTGAACGCCGAGGCGATCGATGTCTCGCTGCCTGGCCGCGGTCGCGCCGGCGGCGGCATCCACCCGGTGATGCGGACCTGGGAGCGGGTCGAAGAGATCTTCCGCTCGATCGGTTTCGACGTCGCCGACGGCCCCGAGATCGAAAACGACTGGACCAACTTCACGGCGCTCAACAGCCCGGAAAACCATCCCGCCCGTTCGATGCAGGACACCTTCTATATCGAAGGCAACGACAGCGAAGGCAAGCCGCTGCTGCTGCGCACGCACACCAGCCCGATGCAGGTGCGCTACGCCCGCAGCCACACGCCGCCGATCAAGGTGATCGCGCCCGGCCGCACCTACCGCGTCGACAGCGACGCCACCCACTCGCCGATGTTCCACCAGGTCGAAGGCCTGTGGATCGCCGAGAACATCAGCTTCGCCGACCTCAAGGGCGTGTACCTGAACTTCGTCAAGGCCTTCTTCGAGACCGACGATCTGCAGGTGCGCTTCCGTCCGTCGTACTTCCCGTTCACCGAGCCGTCGGCCGAGATCGATATCGCCTTCGGTTCCGGTCCGCTGAAGGGCCGCTGGCTGGAGATTTCCGGCTCGGGCCAGGTGCATCCGTCGGTGGTGCGCAACTTCGGCCTCGATCCGGAAAAGTACATCGGCTTCGCCTTCGGCTCCGGCCTGGAACGGCTGACGATGCTGCGCTACGGCGTCAGCGACCTGCGCCTGTTCTACGAAGGCGACCTGCGCTTCCTGAAGCAGTTCAACTAACAATAACGAAACGGTCGAGCGCCACCCGGTGCGCGCTCCCGTCGGACTATCTTTGAAGGCTTGATTATGCAATTCTCCGAAAACTGGCTCCGTACCATGGTCGATCCGAAGATGACTTCGGACGAACTGGCCCATCTGCTGACGATGTCCGGCCTGGAAGTGGAAGAGGTCGAAGCCGTGGCGCCGCCGTTCTCCAACGTGGTCGTCGGCCACGTGCGCGACATGGCCAAGCATCCGAACGCCGACCGCCTCAACGTCTGCCAGGTCGATGTCGGCACCGGTACCTTGCTCAACATCGTCTGCGGCGCCCCGAACGTGCGCCCGGGCCTGAAGGTCGTGTGCGCGATGGCCGGCGCCATCCTGCCGCCCGGCGCCGACGGCAAGCCGTTTGAAATCAAGGTCGGCCAGCTGCGCGGCGTCGAGTCGCAAGGCATGCTGTGCTCGGCCAAGGAACTGAAATTGTCGGAAGAGGGCGGCGGCCTGATGGAACTGCCGGACGATGCGCCGGTCGGCCAGAACTTCCGCGACTACTACGCGCTCAACGACCTCAAGTTCACCATCAAGCTGACCCCGAACAAGGCGGACTGCCTGTCGGTGCTGGGCGTGGCGCGCGAAGTGTCGGCGCTGACCGGCGTCGCGCTGCACCTGCCGTCGTTCCGTGCCGCCACCGTCAACAGCGCCGAAGTGCTGCCGGTGAAGATCTCGGCGCCGGACCTGTGCGGCCGCTTCTCCGGCCGCGTGATCCGCAACCTGAACGCCAAGGCCGCCACGCCCGACTGGATGAAGCAGCGCCTCGAGCGCAGCGGCCAGCGCTCGGTGTCGGCGCTGGTGGACATCTCCAACTACGTGATGCTGGAGCTGGGCCGTCCGTCGCACGTGTTCGACCTGGCCAAGATCCACGGCGGCCTGAACGTGCGCTGGGGCAAAGCCGGCGAATCGCTCAAGCTGCTGAACGGCAGCACCATCAGCGTCGACGAGTGGGTCGGCGTGATCTCGGACGACAAGGAAATCGAATCGCTGGCCGGCATCATGGGCGGCGACGCCACGGCCGTCTCGCTGGAGACCGAGGCGATCTACCTGGAAGCGGCATTCTGGTGGCCGAGCGCGATCCAGGGCCGCGCCCGCAAGTACAACTTCTCGACCGACGCGGCGCACCGCTTCGAGCGCGGCGTCGACTACGCGACCACGGTCGAGCACATCGAGCGCATCACCTCGCTGCTGATCGAGATCTGCGGCACGCCGACCACGCAAATCGGCCCGGTCGACGACCAGATCGTCAACCTGCCGAAGCGCGCACCGGTGCAGATGCGCACCGCCCGCGCACAAAAAGTGATCGGCGTCGCGCTGGACGACCAGACCATCGCCGACATCTTCACCCGTCTGGCGCTGCCGTTCACGCTGGCCAATGGAGTGTTCTCGGTGACCTCGCCGTCGTACCGCTTCGACATCGAGATCGAGGAAGACCTGATCGAGGAAGTGGCGCGCGTCTACGGTTTCGAGAACATCCCGACCGTGGCGCCGGTGGCCGCCAACACCATGATTATCGCGCCGGAAAACACCCGCTCGCTGTTCGCCGTGCGCCATCAGCTGGCCGACCTGGGCTTCCAGGAAGTGGTCAACATGAGCTTTGTGGAGTCGGCCTGGGAGCAGGACTTCGGCGGCAACGCCAAGCCGATCAAGCTGCAAAACCCGATCGCCAGCCAGATGAACGTGATGCGCTCGACGCTGATCGGCAGCCTGGTGGCCAATGTGCGCTACAACCTGAACCGCAAGACCAGCCGCGTGCGCCTGTTCGAGATCGGCGCCATCTACCTGCGCGACGACAGCGTGCCGGATGGTCCGCTGACCGTGGCCGGCTACCACCAGCCCAAGCGCGTGGCCGCCATGGCCTACGGCAACGTGGCCGACGAGCAGTGGGGCCAGGACAACCGCCAGATCGACTTCTTCGACCTGAAGGCCGACCTGGAGCACCTGTTCGCGCCGCTGTCGCTGCGTTTCGTCAAGGCGGAGCATCCGGCGCTGCATCCGGGCCGCTCGGCGCACGTGCTGCTCGATGGCAAGGTCATCGGCTTCATCGGCGAACTGCACCCGCGCTGGCTGCAAAAATACGAGCTGCCGCACGCACCGGTGGTGTTCGAGGTGGATGCTGTTGCTCTGCAGCAACGGTCGGTGCCGGAATACGCGGAAATCTCCAAGTTCCCGGGCGCCACGCGCGATCTGGCGCTGGTCGTCAAGCAAGATGTCCCGGCGCAGGATTTGCTGGACGCATTTAATGCTGCTGTGCAAATGAGTCCGCAGGGCAAGATCGTGCAAGCCATTGTTTTGTTTGATGAATATCGTGGCAAAGGACTGGAGGCGGACGAAAAATCGCTTGCTTTCCGCTTTAGCTTGCAAGATACTCAAAATACGCTGCAAGACGATGTGGTGGAAGCCGTGATGGCCGCCGCCGGCGACGCCGCCAGGCAAAAACACGGCGCCCGTCTGCGCACCTGAGCTGGCAGCCAGGATTGTTGTAAAATTATCATTTGTAGACCATTTGGGAGTCCGGCCTTTGCCGGACTCATTCGTTCTTAGATAAGGCAGGGCAGGAAAATTAATAATAACGACGTAGATTCCGCCGTACTCCAATCCGCATTGGCTGCCGATTTGCATCGGGCCATGCAGGTGGCCAAGGTACGCCAGGATGCAGAAAAAGATTTGCCTACGCTGACCAAGGCGGAGCTGGCCGAGCTGTTGTTCGAACAGGTCGGCCTGAACAAGCGCGAGGCCAAGGATATGGTGGAAACCTTCTTTGACGAGATCCGCAACGCCCTCGAGCGTGGCGAGGCCGTCAAGTTGTCCGGTTTCGGCAATTTCCAGCTGCGCGACAAGCCGCAGCGTCCAGGCCGCAACCCGAAGACCGGTGAAGAAATCCCGATCACGGCGCGCCGCGTGGTGACTTTCCATGCCAGCCAAAAACTCAAGGGCATGGTCGAAGAGACGAATCCGATGGCGCGCGCCGCCTGAGTGGGACTGAGCCGTGATGAATGACCGCCTCGCCAAATCCGAACTGGTTGTGCTGCCGCCCATCCCGGCCAAGCGCTATTTCACGATCGGTGAAGTGAGCGAGCTGTGCGGCGTCAAGCCGCACGTGCTGCGCTACTGGGAGCAGGAATTCACGCAGCTCAAGCCGGTCAAGCGGCGCGGCAACCGCCGCTACTACCAGCACCACGAGGTGCTGTTGATACGCCGTATCCGCGAACTGCTGTACGAGCAGGGGTTCACCATCAGCGGCGCCCGCAATAAGCTCGACAGTCGTGCGTATGATGCGGCGGCGGCGGAGTATGATGGCGTTTTGGCTGTCAACGGCGCGCCGGCGGCGGACGTTCCTGCTCCGCTGGACCGGAAAATGATACGCGGCGAATTGCTGGCAATATTGACATTGCTCAAGCAATCCTAGCTGTTACTGCTGCCGTGCGGCGCGGCTAGCGGCATGATTGCTGCTATAATTTCAACATTATTCATATCAGCTACGCTGATAGACGGTGGCGTGAAGTCCGGTGGGGCCTATGGCGCGACAGCCGGACAATACGAGGGGAAACAATGATACGCGTTGCCATTTGTGACGACCATCAGATAGTTAGAGCAGGTTTCAAACAGATTTTTTCCTCGTCGGAAGATTTCGACGTGGTGGCCGAAGCGGGTACCGGGCGTGAAGCGTTGGAAATCGCGCGGCGCGAGGTTTGCGACGTGCTGCTGCTGGACATCGCCATGCCCGACCAGAGCGGCATCGATACCTTGCGCACCATCCGCCAGGGCCAGCCGGATCTGCCGGTGTTGATCCTGTCCGGCTATCCGGCGCAGCAGTACGCGCTGAACCTGTTCAAAATGGGCGCCAACGGCTACCTGAACAAGGAGTGCGAGGCCGACGAGCTGATCACCGCCGTGCGCACCGTCTTCCAGGGGCGCCGCTATGTCAGCTCGACCGTCGGCGAACTGCTGGCGCAAAGCTTCGACCGCGATCCGAACACGGCGCTGCACACCGAGCTGTCGGACCGCGAGTTCCAGGTGTTCCTGCGGCTGGCGCGCGGCGCCACCGTGTCGGACATCGGCGTGGCGCTGTCGCTGAGCATCAAGACCGTCAGCACCTACCGCACCCGCATCATGGAAAAAATGGGCATGCAGTCGAATTCCGACCTGACCTACTACGCCATGAAGAACAATTTGTTGGATTGACCCCGCCGGGGCGCGCACCATTGCGGCGCGCTCCCAAAGCATCCCTTTCCCCATCGGTCTATAATTCGGCTAGTGTGGCGTATGTCCGCCCCGGATTAAACCTTGTGAAGGAAACTCGTCAGGATGTATTTCACTGTCGCAACAGCGCCGCACCACCGCCTGCCGCTGTACAAGACCGTCTTGTGCGTGACCTGTGCGTTGCTGCTGATCGTCAACGGATTCAGCCTGTTCCACAATTTGCAAGCCCTGCGCGGCGCCCAGGTCCAGTTGGGCCAGACCGCGCGCGTGGCGGACCGCCTGCAATACCTGAACGTGCTGGTGCTCGATGCCGAAAGCAGCATGCGCGGCTATTTCCTGTCCGGCCGCGATGCCTACCTCGGGCCCACCAAGACCGCGCTGGCCGAAACCGAGATCGAGTTCAAAGAGCTGGACAAGCTGCTGGCCGATAACCCGTCGCAGCTGAAGAACCTGGCGCAGCTGCACACGCTGGTGCGCCGCCGCCTTTCCATCATGAGCCAGGCCATCGACGTCTACCGCGAGGGCGGGCTGGAGGAAATCGTCAAGATCGCCAAGCTCAGCGACGGCCGCGCCAGCATGGACGAGATCCGCCTGCAGGTGGTCATCATGGAGCAGGAGCAGAACGAAACCCTGGTCTCGCGCAGCGCCATGTTCTACCAGGAATACCAGAAGGCGGTGCTGCTGGGCATGGGCATCAATGCGCTGGCCATCATGGTGCTGATCATGTTCTACCAGTTGGTGCGGCGCAGTTTCGCCAACCGCGCCCAGGTCGAGCACGCGCTGCAAAGCGCCAATGAAAACCTGGAATCGCAGGTCGAGCAGCGTACCGAGCAGTTATCGGTGCTGTCGCGCCACCTGATCAGCATCAGCGAGGAAGAGAAGGTGCGCCTGTCGCGCGAACTGCACGACGAGCTGGGCGCCAACCTGACCTCGATCAGCATGGACATCGCCGCCGTCACCCAGCAATTGCACAAGACCGATCCCGAGCTGGCGGCGCAACTCAAGCGGGCCCGCGCCACGCTGGTGGAAACGGTGGAAATGAAGCGCCGCATCGTCGAGAATCTGCGTCCCAGCCTGCTCGACAACCTGGGCCTGTGCGCCGCCATCGAAAGCTATTGCAACGAGTTCAGCCGCCTGGCCAAAGTGCGTTGCGATTGCGACGTCGACGCCGATATCGAAGGCGCGGCCAGCCAGTCGGGCGACCTGTCGATCGCCTTGTTCCGCATCGTGCAGGAATCGCTGACCAATATCCGCAAGTACGCCAAAGCCAGCCGCGTCACCGTCACCATGAGCCTGAGCCCGGGTGGCTTGACGCTGCGCATCATCGATGACGGCATCGGCATTGCGTCCAATACCATCGTCAAGCCGATGTCGCATGGTTTGCTGGGGATGCGCGAACGCGCCTTGCTGTTGGGCGGCACGCTGACGATACGCCGCGGCCGGAACGACGCGGGCACTTGTATCGAGGTATCCATTCCGTTGCGCAATCGCGCAGCGAACGAAGAGCGCCGCGCCGATGACGGCCAGGGGGCGCTGCCGCCGGCCATCAGCGAAGTGCTTAGCAGCGTGCTACATCCACCAGCAGACGCTCGTATTCCGTCTTCGCCACCTTATAGCACTCACCCGCATACGCCTCCAAGCCTGAGCGATCAAGCACGGTGATGTTGCCGCGGCGGTAGGTGATCAAGCCGTCGTCCTGCAATTTGCCGGCGGCGGCGGTGATGCTTTCGCGGCGCACGCCCAGCATGATGGAAATCATTTCCTGCGTGACCTTCAGCTCGTTCGATGGCGAACGGTCCAGGCGGTCCAGCAGCCAGCGGCACAGCTTTTGTTCGATCGAGCTGTGGCGGCCGCCGACGGCGTTCTGCGCCATCTGCGCGAACAGCGCGGTGTTGTAGCGCATCAGCAGCGCGGGCAGGGCGCCGCCCTGGTTGAAGGCGTCGCGCAGGTGCTGGGCTTTCATGCGGTAGCCGTAGCCGGCCGCCTGCACCACGGCGCTGCACATGGCGCGCTCGCCTTCGAACAGCGACACGCCGACCACGCCTTCGTGGCCCACCACGGCGATCTCGGTGGTGGCGCCGTCCTCCATCACATACAGCAGCGAGACGATGGCGGTGGTCGGGAAGTGCACGTATTCCATCGCGCCGCCGAATTCAAACAATTCTTTGCCGAAGGGCAGGGTCACCAGTTCCAGGTGTTCAAACAGCGATTCCAGCACGTCGCGTGGGAGGGCGGCCAGCAATTCGTTCTGCAGGGTGCCGCTGTAGCTGACAACAGGCCGTGACGCAACCTTGAATTGTTTCGACTTCACCGCCATGCGTGGCGCTGTGGTTTTGTCGGTTGCGTTAAGTTGGGTGTTGTTCATTTTGTTCCTCACAATCTGGCTATACAAGGGCACTGAAGACTTGCTTCAGTGTTGCCATCACTTTAGGGACTTTGTTAGATTGCGAACATAAGAGGAGGGGACGCACAAATGTAGGCTTGCAACATGGCACTTTGTAGGCCTAGTCCTACACGAGCTCTATTTTTCTGTGGAGGGCGCGTGCATAATGCACAAATCGACTTTGAACGGCGCACAGAACATGCATGTACTTGTGGTGGAAGACGACGCCGTCCTGGCCGATGGCCTGAGCCGGGTCTTGAGCGGCCACGGCATGGCGGTCGAGGTGGTCGGCAACGGCACCCAGGCCGACGCGCTGCTGCAGCGCGCCGAGCACACCGAGGTGGTGGTGCTCGATATCGGCCTGCCCGGCATCGACGGTTTCGAGGTGGTGCGGCGCCTGCGCGCGCGCGGCAGCCAGGTGCCGGTGCTGCTGTTGACGGCGCGCGACGCCATCGAGGACCGGGTGCGCGGCCTGGAGCTGGGCGCCGACGATTACCTGGTCAAGCCGTTCGCCACCGCCGAGCTGGTGGCGCGGCTGCGCGCGCTGGCGCGCCGCAACACGCCCAAGCCCACCGTGCTGGCGCTGGGCGACCTGGTGCTGGACATGTCGGCCAAGCGCGCCCGCGTGCGCGCCAAGACCATCGAGTTGTCGGTGCGCGAATGGGCGGTGCTGGAGTACCTGTTGCAGCACGGCGCGCGCGTGGTGTCCAAGCAGCAGATCATCGACGCCATCCTGCCGTGGGGCGACGACCTGACCCTGAACGCGGTGGAAGTCTACATCTCGCGCCTGCGGCTGAAGATCGCCGACGCCGGCGTGTCGATCCGCACCATCCGCGGCTTCGGCTACATGCTGGAGCAGACCCCGGCCCCGCATGAATAGCATCCGGCTGCGCCTGTTGAAGTGGCTGATAGTCCCGATCCTGCTGATCAACCTGGCCGGCGGCGCGCTGACCTATATGCTGGCCTGGCTGCCGGCCCAGCTGGCGTTCGACCAGGGTCTGTCCGGCGCCGCCGCCGCGCTGGGCGCGCGCCTGGGCGCCGACGGCGGCCAGCTGCGCATCGACCTGCCGCGCCAGGCCGAGCAGGTGCTGCGCAGCGACGACACCGACGCCGTCTACTTTGTCGTACGCGACCAGGCCGGCCGCACCATCGCCGGCGACGCCGATTTCCCGCCGCTGCCGCGCGCGGCAGCCGATGGCGCAGGCAAGTCCGGCGTGGCCTTCGACAGCGCCGTGCGCGACGAAGCCGTGCGCGGCGTGGCGCTGCGCCTGAGCTTGCCGTCCGCCGCGGGCGCGCCGGTGCCGGCCACCATCGGCGTCGCCAAGACGCTGCGCAAGCGCGGCCAGATCCGCCAGGCCGTGGTGCGCGCGCTGGTGCTGCTGGAATCGCTGTTCGCGCTGAGCTGCGTCGGCCTGATCTGGTTCTCGGTCGGCAACGGCCTGCTGCCGCTGAACCGCCTGCGCGCCGACCTCAACGCGCGCGACGGCGACGACCTCGAGCCGATCGCGGCGGCGCAAGTCCCCTACGAGCTGGAACCGGTGGTGTCCGCCTTCAACGGCCTGCTGGACAAGGTCAGCCAGGGCGCCCGCGCGCGGCAAGAGTTCCTGGCCAATGTCGCGCACCAGCTGCGCACCCCGCTGGCCGGCCTGAAGACCCAGCTCGAATGGCTGGGCGCGCGCCACACCGAGCCGGAAACCGCGCAATCGCTCAAGCTGATGCGGTCGGCCACCGAGCGCATGATACGCAAGACCAACCAGTTGCTGGCGCTGGCCCGCGCCGAGCCGGGACATTTTGAAAAGACCCGCTTGGAACCGGTGGCGCTGGACGCGCTGGTGGAAGTGGCGATCCAGTCCTTCGTCGACCAGGCCACGCTCAAGGCGATCGACCTCGGCTTCGACCTGCGGCCGGTCACCATCGTCGGCGACCGCTTCCTGCTGCGCGACCTGATCGACAACCTGATCGACAATGCCATCCGCTACACGCCGCCGCGCGGCACGGTGACGGTGGCCTGCCGGCCGGACGGCGAGGGCGGCTGGCTGACCGTCGAGGACAACGGCCCCGGCATCCCGCCGCACCAGCGCGAGCAGGTGTTCAGCCGCTACGTGCGGCTGGACGACCGGACCACCGGCAGCGGCCTGGGGCTGGCCATCGTGCGCGACATCGCCACCGTCCACGGCGCCAGCCTCACCGTCGCCGCGGCCGCCGGCGGCCGCGGCGCGCTGTTTTCCGTGCACTTTCGCTAGTTTTTTTGGCTTTTTTGCCGCTGTCAGGAATTCGTCAGCATTTCCTCAGGGAAATGCAAGCTTGGCCCGCTACACTCCAGTCATCAGAAAACCAAGCGGGAGCGGGCCATGACGCGTGTCCAAAAAGGCTTTACCTTGATCGAAATCATGATCGCCGTGGCCATCGTCGGCATCTTGATGGCGGTGGCGATCCCGGCCTACAGCGATTACGTGCTGCGCGCCCGCCTCAGCGAAGCGTTCACCGCGCTCGGCGGCGCCCAGCCGGCGGCCGAGCAGTTCTGGTCGAACAACCGCACCTACGTCGGCTTCAACGGCGCCAGCACCTTCCCGGGCGACACCGGCTACTTCAACTACGCGTTGAGCGCGGCCAGCGCCTCCAGCTACACGCTGACGGCGACCGGCGTCGGCAAGATGAACGGCTTCGTCTACACCATCGACCAGAGCGGCACCCACGCCACCACCGGCTCGCCGGCCGGCTGGGGCGTCAGCGCCTCGTGCTGGGTGGACCACAAGGGTGGGTCATGTTCCAACTAACGCCGCCGGCCGGGCGCCGCCAGCGTGGCCTCACGCTGCTGGAGCTGCTGCTGACGCTGAGCATCTTCGCCTTCATGCTGGCCATCGGCATACCGAACGCCAGCAACTGGCTGCTCAGCAACCGGGTCCGCAGCGCCAGCGAATTCTATGCCGACGGCTTCAGCCTGGCGCGCCGCCAGGCCGTGCTGCACAACAGCTTCAGCCGGATTTCGCTGACGCCCAACGTCAACAGCGGGCAGATGGACTGGCAGGTCGACCTCTGCTTCGTCTCGCCGGCCACCCAGTGCGGCGCGGCCGAAGCCGGCTGGTCGACCGTCGTCGCGCCGGCCGCCAACGACCCCGAAGGCGCGGCCGGCTACAAGTCGGTGTACCGCGCGGCCGATGCGCTGCCCAACTCGGAAGTGCTGTTGCCGACCACCCTGCCGGAAGGCAGCTCGCAGGTCTACTACACGCCGCTCGGCTGGGTCGATACCCGCTTCGGCCCGCGCCTGAACAGCCTGCGCCTCGACCCGGCCGCCAAGTACGCCGGCGAGGTGCCGGTGGTGGCGCTGGTGATCACGCTGGCCGGCATGGCCAGCAAGTGCGATCCGCGCCTTCCCGTCACCGACACCAGGGCTTGTCCTCCATGAAAACCGCCATCCACACCACCCGCGCCGGCCGCCGCCGGCCGGCGCGCCGCCAGGGCGGCATCGCGCTGCTGGAGGCGATGCTGGCCATCGTCATCCTCGGCATCGGCCTGCTCGGCACCATCGGCTTGCAGGCGCGCGCCTATTCGGCGCTGTCGGACGCCAGCCTGCGGGCCGAGGCCGCGCTGGCCGGGGAAAAGCTGCTGGGCACGATGAACGCCGACAGCAACAACCTGCTGAACTACGGCGCCATCGAGGGCGGGGCGGCCACCGCCGCCACCCAGCCCTGGGTGGACGAGACCATGGCGGCGATCCCCGGCGCCCTGGTCGGGGTGGTGGTGACGCCGCAGCAGTTGCGCATCCAGGTGGATATTTCGATCAAGTGGAAGCGCAAGTCCGGCGACGCCCTCAACCAGCATCTGGTCACCTCCTACATTGCGCTCTGATATGAAGACCCCAACCTCACGCCGCGCCGCCGGCTTCTCGCTGGTGGAACTGATGGTCAGCGTGGTGATCGGCCTGCTGGCGCTGCTGTTCGCCACGCGCCTGATCATCAGCGGCGAAAAGAACAAGGATGCCGCCGTCGGCGGTTCGGACAGCATGCAGAACGGCATGCTGGCGCTGTTCTCGCTGAGCGGCGACGCCACCGAAGCGGGCTGGGGCCTGAACGATCCGATGGTGGCCGGCTGCGACACCGTGTTCAGCGACGCCAACGGCTACGTGTTGCCGACCGCGCAGCGCGGCGGCGCCAACTTCACGCCGCTGGCGGCGGTGGTGATCCAGTCCAACGGCGCCAACCCGGACGTGATTTCCTTCAACAGCGGCACCTCGCAGGCGGGCGCCGGTTCGGTCAAGCTGTTCGCCAACTACACGGTCGGCAACACCATCACGGTCGACAGCCGCAACCCCTACGCCTTCAGCAACGGCGACGTGCTGGTGATCGCGCCGCTGACGCCGGGCAGCGGCCAGTGCACCTTGTTCCAGCTGTCCGGCTTCGGCGCCGCGCCCAACAGCACCATCCTGGTCGCCAGCGGCGGCGCCTACCGCTTCAATCCGCTCGCCGGCCTGGCCACGCCCTACCAGCAGAACCTGGCCTACATCTACAACCTCGGCTCGCCCACGCTGCTGCACTTCCACACCTGGAGCGTGGCCAACGGCGTGCTGCTGCTGCGCGCCGCCGAGCTGGCCGGCGCCGAGCTGGCCGGCGTCTCGGTGACCGACAACGTGGTCAGCATCAAGGCCCAGTACGGCTTTGACGCGCGCCTGCCCGGCCCCAATCCCTACGACCCCAACCCCGGCGCCGACGGCATGCAGGTCACCATGTGGAGCGGCACCATGATCGACGCCGACAGCGACGGCGTGGTCGGCAGCCCCGGCGATTTCCAGCGGGTGGCGGCGGTGCGGCTGGCCGTGGTGGCGCGCAGCAAGAACACCGAAAAACCGGACTTGACCGGCCAGTGCAGCGCCACCGTCGCGCTGCCCACCGTGTTCGCCGGCGTGGCCCCGGCCGGCGTGGCGGCGGTGCCGGTGCAGGTCAACGTGACGGTGGCCGGCGACAGCGTGCCGTGGCAGTGCTATCGCTACCGCGTGTTCGAGACCATCGTGCCGATTCGCAATGCCCAATGGAGGCCGTGATGCGCTTGCCCACCCGACAAAGCGGCATCGCGCTGCCGATCATGCTGATCATGCTGACGGTGATGCTGGTCAGCAGCATCTACCTGCTCAAGTCCAGCACCTCGACCACGCTGACCACCTCCAACCTGGCCTACGACGCTTCGCTCAGCAAGGCGGCCGATCTCGGCGTCCACACGGCGTTCGCCTACCTGCGCTCGATGACCAACGCCTCGCTGCTGGAGGTCGACCAGCCGGCCAACGGTTATGTCGCCACCCTGACGCCGACCTGGACCGCCAGCACGCCGGCCTTCTGGGCCGGCTCGGTCACGCTGGCGGCCGACGCCTCCGGCAACCAGGTCGAGTATGTGATCCACCGGCTGTGCGACTTTGCCGGCGCCTTCAACGCGCCCGGCAACCGCTGCCTGCTGACCTCGGCGCGGCCGAATTCCAATTCGAAAGTCCCCTACGGCAAGAGCGGCCGCGCCGACAGCCCGAACTACCTGGACCAGCCGCAGCTGCATTACGTGGTGACGGCGCGCATCGTCGGCGCCCGCGGCGGCAATGTGGTCACGCAAGCGGTCGTCATGAAAGGGCCGTGAGGCCATCGTCTTTTTGAATGGAACCGTCATGAACAAGCTTACTTCCACGCTGGCCGGCCTGGCCCTTGGCCTTGCCGCGGCGTCGCCGGCCTTGGCCGGGACCACCCAGATCGCCCAGGTGCCGCTGCTCAACATCACCGGCACCGGCACCGTCAAGCCCAATCTGATGCTGCTGTTCGACAACTCCGGCTCGATGGACCAGACCTACACGCCGGACTACGTCAACGACAACCTGTGCCGCAGCGGCGCCACTTTGCAGGCCGGCATCACCGCCTGCGCGGTCGGCCATCCGCCGTTCATGAGTCCCGATTTCAACAAGCAGTACTACAATCCGCAGATCCGCTACCTGGTGCCGATCAAGTCCGACGGCAGCTACTATCCGGAGCAGAACGCCGCCAACACCAGCAACTGGACCTCGGTCAGCGGCGACGGCTTCGGCGCCCACAAGACCAACCTGGCCGGCGGCACGGTGACCTCCAACATCGATCTGGTGAGCGGCTTCCCGGACCTGAAGTGGTGCTCGGGCAGCAGCTGCCAGTTCAACACCGCCAGCTACACCTACCCGGACGCCACCTACCAGACCGCCACCGCGATCACCACCGGCCCCTACTACTACACCATCGGCGTCGGCCAGTTCTGCACCGACGAGAGCATGAAGACCTGCGTCTCGACCGCGGTCGGCGCCACCGCGCCGTCCGGCTATCCGGTGGCGGCCAAGGTGCGCTGGTGCAGCGACAAGCTGCTGACCCAGTGCCAGGGCAAGCGCGTGGGCAGTTACATCTACCCCGGCTATTCCAAGCCGGCCGGCGCCACCGCGTCCTACGGCACCATCGCCATCGGCGCCTCGGCCACGGCTGGTTCGCTCGGCATCAGCAGCGTGGTGGTCAACGGCACGACCACCGTCACCAACGCCACCGTCACCGCCGCCACCGGCACCAACAGCCTGATCAAGCAGCAGACGCTGGCCAGCGCGCTGGCCGCCAACATCATCGCCACCTCGGTCGGCAAGGGCGCCGCCTCCACCAGCCTGTACTACGCCTGCGTCAAGACCCCGACCGGCCAGCCCACGGTGCCCGCCTGCAGCGTGTTCGGCATCACGCTCAGTTCCGACAACCTGGTGGCGCTGCTGCCGGTCAGCTGCAGCGGCAGCGTCGCCGTCGCCAACTGCGTCACCGTCGCCGACAATTCGCGCGCCGGCTGGGGCATCGCGGTGACCGCGCCCAGCACCGTGGTGACGGCCTATGCGCCGTCACGGGCGGTGATCAGCTTCACCGGCACGGCCACCTCGTCGTCGCAGACCGCCATCCTGAAAAACCTCAGCTATGCCGGCAGCACGCTGGTCGGCGGCAGCTCCGGCTCCAGCCCGTCCTACCTGAGCCTGGGCAAGAGCCAGACGCCGACCCAGATCGCCGCCGCGCTGGTCGGCAAGATCGGCACCACCGGCACCATCAAGGCCTACCTGGGCAACAGCAGCAATTGCCCGTCCGGCTACACCGCCACCAGCGTCTGCCTGCTGAACTGGGCCTCGACCAACAACAGCGCCACCGTCAGCGCCTTCACCATGGACAACCAGAATACGGTGAACTGGACCAAGACCGGCTCCACCGGCTACGTGGCCGCCGTCAACGACGCCATCCCGGTCAGCACCACGGCGCTCACGGCCGGCTCCGGCGCGCCCAACCCCTTCGTGCGGGTCAACATCGTCAGCGGCCAGACCTATCCGAAGGGCGTCGACCGCACCGACTGCGCCGGCGCCAGCTGCACCTATGCCGAAGAGATGAACAACTTCGCCAACTGGTATGTGTACTACAAGAGCCGCCTGCAAATGATGAAGACCTCGGTCGGCATCGCCTTCGCGGCGATCACCGCCAACTACAAGGTCGGCTACGTCAAGCTGTCGAACGCCGGCGCCGGCGCCGGCATCGACCTGAAGCCGGCCGACTTCACCGGCAGCGCGCGCGCCAGCTGGTACACCACGTTGTACAACACCACCACCTCGGGCTCGACGCCGATCCGCACCGCGATGGACAACGTCGGCCGCATGTTCGGCAACCTGACGCCGTACGACTACGCGGCCGGCCAGGAAGTGGTGCAGTACCCGTGCCAGCAGAACTTCATGATACTGACCACCGACGGCTACTGGAACGGCAGCTCCACGGCCAACGTGGTCAACAACGACAACGTCGAGAGCGCCGCGCGCTTCTGCACCCAGGCGCGCGGCTGCGTCGACGGGCGCGTGCAGTCGCAGCCGTCGATTTCGGACGTGGCGCTGCACTGGTACAACGGCGGCTCCAGCACCGGCACGGTGTCGCTGCGGCCGTCGCTGGAGCCGGACATGAGCAAGCCCGGCTCGGTGCCGGCGGCCGGCGGCGAGAACACCCACCTGCACATGAACACCTACACGCTTGGCCTGGGGGTGGATGGCGTGATGACCTACGAGGCCAACTACGACACCGCGCCCAAGACCAGCGGCGACTTCTACAACCTGATCACGGCGGCCACCAGCGGCTGTCCGTGGAACGGCGGCGGCGCCTATGTCTGGCCCGACCCGAACGTCACCAGCACGGCCAGCACGGTGCAGGAGCGGGTCGACGACCTGTGGCACGCCGCCATCAACGGCCACGGCAAATACTTCAGCGCCCAGGATCCGAAAGACGTGGTGGGCGGCCTGAGCGAAGCGCTGTCGAACATGCAGGTGCACGTGGGCGCGGCCGCCGCGGCCGCCACGTCGACGCCGAACATCACGCTGACCGACAACGATATCTTCTCCGACACCTTCACCACCGTGAAGTGGTACGGCGAGCTGTCGGACAAGAAGATCGACAGCACCGACGGCAGCGTCGGCAACACCAGCACCTGGACCACCAGCGACACGCTGGGCAAGAAGGTCGGCAACAGCAGCGACACCCGCACCATCTACATGTACAACACCAGCGGCGCCGTCGCCAGCACGCCGGATCCCTTCCTGTTCGCCAGCATGAAGGGGCCGGCCGCCGGCTGGTTCGCCAACAAGTGCGGCTCGCTGTCGCAATGCGTGCTGCTGTCGGCCGCCGACAAGGCCATCGTCAACGACGGCAACAACCTGGTCAACTACCTGCGCGGCCAGCAGCAGCATGCCGACGACAGCCTGTTCCGCGCCTACACGCTGACCCTCAACACCCCGGCCGGCGCCGCCGGCCCCATCCCCATCGTGCTGGGCGACATCGCCTCGTCCAAGCCGGCCTTCGTGCGCGACCCGCGCAACGACTACCCGGATCCGGACTACGTCACCTTCAAGGACACCTACGGCAATCCGGGCAGCGCCAAGTACCGCAGCGGCACCGTGTTCACCGCCGCCAACGACGGCATGCTGCACGCCTTCGACTCCGCCACCGGCACCGAGCTGTGGGCCTATGTGCCGCGCATCACGATGAAGAAGCTGTACGCGCTGGCCGGCACCACCTACGGCACCAACCACCAGTTCACCACCGACGGCTCGCCGGAAGTGGCCGACGTCAAGGCCGCGGGGGGCTGGCGCACCGTGCTGGTGGCCGGCCTCAACGGCGGCGGCCGCGGCTACTACGCGCTCGACATCACCGACACCGGCAATCCCAAGCAGCTGTGGGAATTCTGCGCCGACGCCGCCGTCTGCCCGCTCAGCGACGGCGACCTCGGCCTGACCTTCGGCAATCCGCAGTTCGGCACGCTGGCCAACGGCCGCTGGGTGGTGTTCCTGACCTCCGGCTACAACAACGTGCCCGGCACCGACGGCGTCGGCACCGGCACCGGCAAGGGCTTCCTGTACGTGCTGGACGCCTACACCGGCGAGCTGCTCGACAAGATCAGCAACAACTCGGGCGACACCACCACGCCGTCCGGCCTGGCCAAGATTTCCGCCATCAGCGACGATCCCGGCGCCGACCCGCGCGTCCAGTACGTCTACGGCGGCGACAACCAGGGCCAGATGTGGCGCTTCGACCTGAGCGCCGCCTCGGGCGCGATCACGGTCAGCATGCTGGGCAACGCCGGCGTCAACAAGCCGATCACCACCCGTCCGGACGTGACCATGTGCGCGGTGCAGGTGACCTCGACCGTCGCCGGCGTGACCACCACCACCACCAGCGGCAAGCGGGTGGTGCTGTTCGGTACCGGCCGCCTGCTGGACGTGCCCGACACCTCCGACACCTCGGTGCAGAGCCTGTACCTGCTGAAGGACAGCGCCACGCCGATCGCCGACATCCGCGGCTCGAGCATGGTGAAGCAGACCCTGAGCCTGCTCGGCTCGAGCAGCAACATCAACAGCTACCAGGTCACCAGCAACCCGGTCGACCTGACGTCCAGGGACGGCTGGTATTTCGACTGGTCGGTCAACGCCGGCGAGCGCATGAACCTCGATCCGCAGATCGTCAGCGGGGTGGCCAATGTGGTGACCAATATGCCGTCCTCGTCGTCGGCCTGCTCGGTCGGCGGCTCCAGCAACCTGTACCAGGTCAACGTCTGCAACGGCCAGGCGATCGGCGGCCATCCGGTCGGCGCGACCTTGTCGAACACGTCGGCGGCGGTCGGTTTCATCATCATCCGCCTGCCGAACGGCCAGCTGAAGATGATCACCACCCTGGCCGACGGCACCAACAAGACCTCGCCGCTGTCCGAGCAGATCTCGGCCGACGCCCACCGCACGGGCTGGCGCCGGGTGAAAGGGGAGTAAAAGCGGGGCCGGCCCGGGCCGGGCCGGGCAAACAGTTCACACGGCGGGGCCAACTATCGGTAAAATCGAGGGTTTTGCAGCCCCGCCTCAGATCGCGAACAAATGGTCAACGATATCGAAAACGTAACACCCGAGAATAACGACGACGCCGGCTCCACGGCCAACGCCAGGACCCCGGCCCTGATCGCACGTGAAGTCCAGCGCCGCCGCACCTTCGGCATCATTTCCCACCCGGATGCCGGTAAGACCACGCTGACGGAAAAACTGCTGCTGTTCTCGGGCGCGATCCAGATGGCCGGCACGGTCAAGGCGCGCAAGAGCGGCCGCCACGCCACCTCCGACTGGATGGAAATCGAGAAGCAGCGCGGCATTTCGGTCGCTTCGTCGGTGATGCAGTTCGAGTTCCGCGACCACGTGGTCAACCTGCTCGACACCCCCGGCCACCAGGACTTCTCGGAAGACACCTACCGCGTGCTGACGGCGGTCGACTCGGCGTTGATGGTGATCGACGCCGCCAAGGGCGTGGAAGCGCAGACCATCAAGCTGCTCGACGTCTGCCGCATGCGCAACACGCCGATCGTCACCTTCATGAACAAGATGGACCGCGAAACCCGCGATCCGCTGGAACTGCTCGACGAGCTCGAATCGGTGCTGAAGATCCAGTGTGCGCCGGTGACCTGGCCTATCGGCATGGGCAAGAACTTCCGCGGCGTCTACCACCTGCTGAACGACACCATCATGCTGTTCAAGGCCGGCGAGGAAAAAGCCGACGGCGCCTTCGAGATCATCAAGGGCATCGACAATCCGCGCCTGGTGGAGATGTTCCCGCTCGAGATGGACCAGCTGAAGATGGAAGTGGAGCTGGTGCACGGCGCCTCGCATCCGTTCGACCTGGAGCAGTTCCTGGCCGGCGTGCAGACGCCGGTGTTCTTCGGTTCCGCGATCAACAACTTCGGCGTGCGCGAGATCCTGTCGGCGCTGGTCGACTGGGCCCCGGCCCCGCGCGAGCGCGACGCCACCGTGCGTTCGGTCGATCCTAAGGAAGAGCCGTTCACCGGTTTCGTGTTCAAGATCCAGGCCAATATGGATCCGGCCCACCGCGACCGCATCGCCTTCCTGCGCGTGTGTTCCGGCCGTTTCGAGCGCGGCATGAAGGTCAAGCATCTGCGCCTGGGGCGCGAGATCAAGGTGTCGTCGGTGGTGACGTTCATGGCGTCCTCGCGCGAGCAGGTGGAGGAGGCGTACGCCGGCGACATCATCGGCCTGCCCAACCACGGCAATATGCAGATCGGCGACTCGTTCTCCGAAGGCGAGCTGCTGACCTTTACCGGCATTCCGTACTTCGCGCCGGACTTCTTCCGCTCGGTGCGCATCCGTAACCCGCTGAAGATCAAGCAGCTGCACAAAGGCTTGCAGCAGCTGGGCGAAGAGGGCGCGGTGCAGGTCTTCAAGCCGGTGCAGGGTGGCGAGCTGGTGCTGGGCGCGGTCGGCGTGCTGCAGTTCGAAGTGGTCGCCAGCCGCTTGCTGAACGAGTACGGCGTCGACGCCGTGTTCGAAGGCACCAGCATCAGCAGCGCGCGCTGGGTTTCCAGCGACGACAAGAAAGCGCTGTCGGACTTCGAGGACGCCCTGGGCCACAACGTCGCCTACGACGCCGCCGGTAACCTGGCCTACCTGGCCACCTCCGGCGTCAACCTGCGCCTGACGCAGGAACGCTGGCCCAAGCTGCAGTTCCACGCCACCCGCGAGCACTCGGCCAAGCTGGTGTAAGCGCGCCGCACAGCGCCGGTGCGTCCTGCACCGGCGTTTTTTTCCTCCGATTTTGTTTGACAGAGGGCGTTTTTCGGCATAATGTATTAGTCAACTAATACACCGATACAAAACGATGACCTCCCACTCCGCCTCCCTGTACTCGATTGCGACCGGTTCGTCCGAGCCGATCTATCGCCAGCTGATCGAGCAGACCCGCCGCCTGCTGGCCGCCCGCGTGCTGGCGCCGGGCGACGTGCTGCCGTCGGTGCGCGAGGTGGCGCTGGCGCTGGCCGTCAATCCGATGACCGTGTCCAAGGCCTACAACATGATGGAGACCGAGGGCCTGCTGTCGCGCAGCCGCGGCATCGGCATGCTGGTGGCCGAGCGCAGGGCGCACAGCGCCCGTGAACGCGAGGCCCTGTTGCGGCCCACGCTGGAACGGGCCGCCGAGGAGGCGCGCCAGCTGGAACTCGATCCCGACACCGTGCTTGCACTGTTCAATAAAATCCTGAAGGAATCACTATGAAACCATCGATCGTCAATGTCGCCAACCTGCACAAAGCGTTCGGCAGCCAGCAGGTGTTGCAGGGCGTGAGCTGGGACATCGCGCCCGGCAAGGTGATCGGCCTGCTGGGCCGCAACGGCGCCGGCAAATCGACCTTGCTCGAATGCCTGCTCGGCCTGCGCGAAGCCGACGCCGGCGCCAGCACGCTGTTCGGCCAGAGCGCCGCGCAGCTGGGCGACCAGGCGCGCGCCTGGATCGGCTACGTGCCGCAAAAGTCGGAGCTGTTCGAGTGGCTGACGCCGGTGCAGATGCTGGACTACTTCAAGGCGCTGTACCCGCACTGGAACGCCGACAAGGTGGCCGGCCTGCTGGAGCGCTGGGGTTTCGGCGGCGCGGCGCGCCATCAACAGATCGGCCGTTTGTCGGGCGGCGAGAAGCAGCGCCTGTCCCTGATCCGCGCATTGGC
Organism: Duganella sp. GW822-FHT06D06; assembly: GCF_058799615.1. Taxonomy (NCBI): domain Bacteria; kingdom Pseudomonadati; phylum Pseudomonadota; class Betaproteobacteria; order Burkholderiales; family Oxalobacteraceae; genus Duganella; species Duganella sp. GW822-FHT06D06. The sequence continues at coordinate 145,055 of NZ_JBXALQ010000015.1, read as the reverse complement.
GCATGATCCCAAGCTGCTGGTGCTGGACGAACCGGTGGCCAGCCTCGATCCGGTCGGCCGCCGCGATTTCCTGCACGAGCTGGTGGACGGCGTGATCGAACGCGACACGACGGTGATCTTCTCCACCCACATCCTGTCGGACCTGGAGCGGGTGGCGCTGGACGTGGCCTTCCTCCAGGGCGGCAAGATCACGCTGCAGGCGCCGCTGGACGAGCTGCTCGAAAGCGCGCACCGCATCACCGGCACGGCGGCGGCGCTGGCGCGCCTGCACTTCCGCGACGAGATCCGCCGCCAGCAGGACCGCAGCGGCGGCATCAGCATCCTGGCGCGCCTGAGCGGGCAGGAGGCCGCCGAGCTGCGGGCCGGCCCGGACCTGCGGGTGGAAACCCTGAGCCTGGAAGACCTGTTCGTCGAGGTGACCAAATGAACGGCGCCTATACGCAGCTGCTGGCGCAGGTGGTGCGCGACCGCTGCTCGAACCGCATGATGATGCGCATCAGCGCGCTGATGCTGGGGGGAGCGTTGGTGATCGAACTGGTGGTCAACAGTCTGCACGCGCACATGGAGCTGACGTGGCAGGCGCCGCTCGGCATGCTGACGATGCTGATCGTGATGTGGTGTGGCGCCTACCTGAAAAGCGCCGTGCAGCAAAATCACCCGGCATACGCCTGCCTGGTGCCGCAGCTGCGGCGGCGCCTGATCGTGCTGACGGTGGCGCTGTTCGCGGCGTGCGCGCTGGCGGTGGCGGCTATGGCGGCGGCGGTGTTCGGGCATTTCGGCTATGCGCTGGCCGGCGCCGGGGCATTTTTCTGTTATCTGTTGTACGCGCAACGCTACACGGTGCTGGCGTTCCTGCCCACGCTGATCATCCTGGGCTCGCTGTCGCTGAGCGCCTGGTTGGCCGAGCTGTGGCAAAGCCTGGCCGGGATAGGCGAACCGGCGCTGGCGGGCATGGGCCTGATCGCCGTGGCCGCACTGGGTGCCGCCGGCATACAGCTGGTATTCCCGCGCGGCGGCGACCGGCACTGGGCCTGGCATGCACGCCACGCGGCGCTGATGCGGCGCATAGAGGGCGGGCTGCTGAAAACCGAGGATGGCGGTGCCCGCAACCGTTTCAGCATGCTGCTGCGCTTGGGCTACAGCGCCACGCTGCGCCGCGACAGCCAGCGCGGCGCCACGCCGGCGCGCATGCTGATGCACACCCTGGGCCCGACCGCGTATGAGGGCGGCTACCTCGCCTATCTGCTGCTGGTGACGGCGGCGGCCGCAGCCGTGGTGCTGTACACCGGCGGCGATACGCCGGCGGTGCGGCAGATGATGCGCACCTTCGTCATGCAGATTTGCCTGCTGGTGGCGGTGGTGTTGTACGCGGCCGATCTGCTCAAGAGCGCAAGCCGTCACGGCGCGGAGCAGGCGCTGTTCTTCCTGACCCCGCGCGCGCCCGTCGCGGCACAGGTCAACCGCATGCTGGGCGCCGCCTTGCTGGCGCGTTTCCTGCGCGTGTGGCTGCTGGCTTCCGCCGTCGCCTTCCTGGTCGATATGCTGTTGATCGGCGCGCCCAGGATCTACGGCTCCACCTTTCTACTGGCCGCGCTGCTGCTGCCGTTTTCTTGCGTCCTGCTGCGTGACTACGCGCTCATCCCGCCATCGCACAGCCAGACGACGACGGTGGTCTGGACGTTTGTATCGATGGTGGCCTATCTGACCGCGCTGGCGGCGGAGAACCAAGCGCCGGAGTTGCCGCTGTTCTGGATCGGCGGCGCCGTCATGTTGGTGACGTTGCTGGTGCTGCGCCGGCGCTGGCTACGCCTGATGGCGCTGCCGGCGGTGCTGCCCGCCGGCCGGCTGCTGGCCTGAAGCCGGCGAGTTGGAGGGACTGGAACACCCGGCCCACCGTGATGACATTATTTGGCCGGCGTGGCCAGCGGTTTGCCTTTGTCGACCACGTACACGCCGACCAGCTTGAGCGGGCCGTTGCCGACGTTGATGGCGTCGTGGATGGTGCCGGCCGGGATCACGAAGGCTTCGCCGGCCTTGACCCGGCGCGGATCTTCGCCGTCGATGCGCAATTCGCCTTCGCCTTCCAGCACGTAGCTGATCTCGTCGCCGGGATGCGAGTGGCGGCCGGCGGTGGCGCCGGCGTCCAGTTCTACCCTGGCGACGACCGCCTCGCGGCCCGGCACCGAAACGTCGGCCTTCTTGACCACGGTGCGGTGGATGCCGCTGGCTTGGGCTCGGGCCGTGCCGGCGCTGACGGCAAGCAGCAGGGCGGCGATGGCGGGCAGGGTGTGGCGGGCGAACGAGACAGGTGGCATGGCGCATCCTTTCAGGCAAGTGGCTGCGCCGGGAGGGCGCCGGCCGATTGTACGCCCTTGCGCGGCGCTAGCGGTGGCGTCCCAGCCACAGCGCGTCGGCCACCGAGCCGACCCAGCAGACGATGCAGACCAGCGCCGCAATGTTGGTGGCCGGGTTGTCGATGCCGGCACTGTGCACGCGCTCGATGATCAGCAACGGATCGAGCGGCAGCTTGCCGCTGTTGATATCGCTGACGATGGTGTCGGCCAAGGCCAGCGTGGTGCGCAGCAGGTAGCCGGCCGCCAGCAGCGCCGGCAAGATGAACAGCAGGCCGCGGGCGCCGCGACGCAGGACCAGGTGGCCCAGTCCGGGAAACAGCAACGCCGAGATCAGCGCGGCCTTGATCGATGCTTTCATGAACTTCCTGTGGTTGGCCTTGACTAAGCGCAAGATTGCGCGGCCGCATGCGGCGTAGATTACAACATCTTACCTGCCGGAGTGAATCATGCGCGCTTTATTCGGTATCGCCCTGTTGTTGAGCTTTGTGTGCGTGCACGCCGCCCCCAATGAAAAAGATGCGATCGCGCTGGCCGAGAAGGGCGCGCAGTTCGTGCGCGCGCACGGCAAGGCGGAGATGATCGCCCGCATCAACCGCAAGGACCCGGAATTCAACCAGGGCGCCTTGTACCTGGCCATGCGCGACCTGGACGGCATCACCGTCGCCCATCCGACCACCGCGCTGATCGGCAAGAACCTGCTGGAAGTGCCGGACGCCGACGGCAAGCCGTTTCGCCAGGAAATGCTGGCGCTGGCCAAGGGCAAGGGTTCCGGCTGGGTCGACTACAAGTTCCGCAATCCGCAAACAGGCAAGGTGGAGGCCAAGAGCACCTACGTGCTGCGGGTCGGGGACGTATCGCTGGAAGCCGGCATCTACAAGCACTAAGCCGTGGATATGCTGAGCAAACTGCGGATAGGGCCCAAGCTGCTGCTGGCGCCTGGGGTGGTGCTGGTCCTGCTGATCGCGCTGTCGATCGGCGCCTTCGTCGGCCTGGTGCGGCAAAACCAGCGGCTGGACGACATGGTGCAGCAGCGCGCCGTGCGGCTCAAGGCGGCGGCCGACCTGGTGGCGGGCGCCAACCGCGCGCATACCGAAATCTACCAGCTGCTCACCTGGATCAACGCCAGCTTCTCGGCGCCGCGCATCGATGCGCTGGTGCGCGACATCCACGCCCGTCACGCCACGCTGGACCGCCAGTTCGCGCAGCTGGAGATGGCGACCCAGGGCGATCCGGCCGAGCGCCGCTTCGTCGCCCAATCGCAGGCGGCGCATACGGTGTACGTGAAGGCGATCGGCGACGTCATCGAGTTGAGCATGGCCGATCAATCGATGGCGACCAACGCCATGTCCAAGGCCGAGCGCGCGTTCGACGTGGTGGCGCGGCGGCTGGAAGAGTTGTCGCGGCTGGAGCAGGCGCTCAGCGCGCGCGCCTACAACGACGCCGAGGCCGAGTTCAGGACCTTGTCGACCGTGATGCCGGCGGTGGTGATGCTGTCGATCACGCTGTCGCTGCTGGTGACGATGGCGGTGCGGCGGGCCTTGCTGAAGGAGGTGAGCGAGATCGGCGCGGCCGCCATCGACCTGGCCGAGGGCAACCTGACGGTGAAGAACCGGGTCTACGGCAAGGACGAAATCGCCGAGACCTCGCGCGCGCTGGACACCAGCATCCGCAACCTGAACACCACGTTGAAGACCATCCTGGCGTCGGCGCAGTCGATCGACACGGCCTCGCGCGAGATCGCGCAGGGCAATGTCGACCTGACCCAGCGCACCGAGGCGCAGGCCAGCACGCTGGAGGAAGCCAGCAACTCGATGCAGGAGCTGAGCGCCACCGTGACCCAGACCGCCAACAACGCGCAGCTGGCCAACCAGCTGGCGCGCTGCGCCACCAACTTCGCGGTGCGCGGCGGCAGCGTGGTGCAGCGGCTGGTGGTGACGATGGCGGCGATACGCGGCAGCTCGCGCAAGGTGGTGGAGATCGTCGGCGTGATCGACGGCATCGCCTTCCAGACCAATCTGCTGGCCTTGAACGCGGCGGTGGAGGCGGCGCGCGCGGGCCAGCATGGCGAGGGTTTCGCGCTGGTGGCGGGCGAGGTGCGCACGCTGGCGCAGCGTTCGGCCACGGCGGCGCAGGAAATCAAGGCCTTGATCGCCGAGTCGGTGGCGGAGATCGAAGGCGGCAGCCGCTCGGTGGAGGAGGCCGGCAGCAGCATGGCGGAGATCGTGGCGTCGGTGCAGCAGGTGGGTGATATCATCGACCAGGTCAGCGCCGCCAGCGTGGTGCAGGCGCAGGGCTTGCAGGGCATGCACCAGGCCATCGTCGAGATGGACCAGGTGACGCAGCAGAAGCTGGCGCTGGTGGAACAAGCCGCCAGCGCGGCATCGAGCTTGCAGCGGCAGGCGGTCAATCTATCGGAGGCGGTGGCGATGTTCAAACTGGATGAAGGCATGGAGCCGCCACCCAAGCTCCCCGACGGCTCCCCCCGCGTGGTGCGCCTGCGACTGGCGTCGGTGCGCAATTGAGGTCCCGCTGGCTGTTCGTCGCGCTGCTCGTGTTAGTCACTCTGCTGGTCAGCTACTGGCTCGGCGAGCACAATACCGAATTGGTTTCCATCGATGGCTTGCTCGCCGGACTGCCGGCAGCGGCCATCCTGCCGTTCGTGTTGTGGAGCTGGCGGAAGTGGGGCGCCTTGCTGGCGCCGTTCGCGATCTTGTTTGCTTCTGTCGCCGTATGGTTTGGCGGGGCCGCCGAGGGAATCTATGCTCAAAACGATTGCTACGAACGTGGGGAGGAGGCGCGGGTTGCGCTGGCAAATGCACTACGAGCTCACGCCGACCGGCTACCACATGTGGTTCGGCGGCAAGCTGGTGAGCCATGAAGCGACGGAAGCCCAAACGTTTATTGCGCATAAATAGGCCACCGTCGAATGGGCGTGTGGAGGGCTTAGGTTTCTTGGCGGTTGCTATGCGTAGTGCGCGACCTGCGGGCGCCTGATTGTTGCAGATACTTCTTGAGGACGTAACAGTTCTTGGGATGCGAAAAGGCGATGCGAATGACGTACAATTATCCGAGGCTTGAAGCGGGAGGGGAGCAATGAACACCAAAATGGGGCAGTTGAGGAGGTTGGGCGGTAATTTGCCGGTTGAAGATGGCACAACTGCCTCCCAGCGCGAGTTCTCAAGCATTGCTGCCATTCATCGGCACACAGAAAAGGCCATGGCATTTCAGCAAGAAGTCGACAAAGCGGCTCCATTTCGTCTGGAGGTAGATGTGACCACAAAACTTACCGACGAAATGAAGCGGCAGGTCTTCATTAAGCTGCGAGATGAAAATTATCTGGCAAGCCTTCGTCTGGAGGGTCTTAATGTGGACTCCGACTGCACGCCCGTAACGCTTGAAGCACTACGAAGGAAATATGCTCGTGGCTTGCGGCGAATGTAGACGCCTACTTGGGTAGGTTGGATCGGCTTCAAGAGTTGTTTGATATGGCAGTTACCGAAATTGTGCAGTAGGTGACGGCAACAAGGCAAGGAAGTTCATGGCCGCGATACTTTACCTGGCCGCATTGCTTGCCATCGCACTCGGCCTGGCGCACTCCATCCTGGGCGAGCGCTATATCCTGATCCGTCTGTTCCGGCGCGATAATCTGCCGCAGGTGCTGGGCGGTACCAGCTTCAGCATCGGCACGCTGCGCTTCGTGTGGCACGAAACCACAGTGGCGCTGTGGGGCTTTGCCGCCTTGCTGGTCCAGCTGGCGCAGGGCCGGTTGACGCCCGCCGCCGTCGCCGGCACCATGGGCTGGACCCTGGTCGCGGCGGGCCTGCTGCCGCTGGTGTGCACGCGCGGCGCAGGCATAAAAAACGCAGGCCGGGCCGCTTGGCCCGCCTGCGTTCTCCAGACTGCGCGGCGAACCGCGCATCCCGTCACTTACTCGTAGTCGCTCATCGGCGCGCAGCCGCAGAACAGGTTGCGGTCGCCGTAGACGTTGTCGGCGCGACCGACCGGCGGCCAATACTTCTGCTTGCGCAGCGACGGCACAGGATAGGCCGCCACTTCGCGGCTGTACTTGCGCTCCCACTGGTCGGCGGTCAGTACCTCGGCGGTGTGCGGCGCGAACTTGAGCGGATTGTCCAGCTTGTCGAACTCGCCGCTTTCAACCTTGGCGATCTCGCCGCGGATGGCGATCATCGCATCGATGAAGCGGTCCATCTCGACCTTCGATTCGCTCTCGGTCGGCTCGATCATCAGCGTGCCCGGTACCGGGAAGCTCATGGTCGGCGCGTGGAAGCCGAAGTCCATCAAGCGCTTGGCCACGTCTTCGTTGCTGATGCCGGTGGCGTCCTGCAGCGGACGCAGGTCGATGATGCACTCGTGCGCCACCAGGCCGTCGTGGCCCGAGTACAGCACCGGGAAGTGCGGCGACAAACGGCGCGCGATGTAGTTGGCGTTCAGGATCGCGGTTTCGGTCGCGGCGGTCAGGCCTTCCGCGCCCATCATCGCGATGTACATCCACGAAATCGGCAGGATGCTGGCCGAACCGTACGGCGCGGCGCTGACCGAACCGATGCCGGCGTTGTCGCGGATGTAGCCGCTCGAACGCTGGTTAGGCAGGAACTTCGCCAGGTGCGCGCCGACGCCGATAGGACCGACGCCCGGGCCGCCGCCACCGTGCGGAATGCAGAAGGTCTTGTGCAGGTTCAGGTGCGAGACGTCGCCGCCGAACGAGCCCGGAGCCGCCACGCCGACCAGCGCGTTCATGTTGGCGCCGTCGATGTAGACCTGGCCGCCGTGGCCATGGACGATTTCGCACAGTTCCTGGATGCCTTCTTCGAACACGCCGTGGGTCGATGGGTAGGTCACCATCACGCAGGCCAGGTTCTTCGAGTGCTGTTCAGCTTTCGCCTTCAGGTCGGCCAGGTCGACGTTGCCGCTGGCGTCGCAGGCGGTCACCACCACCTGCATGCCGACCATGTTGGCCGATGCCGGGTTGGTGCCGTGCGCCGACGATGGAATCAGGCAGATGTTGCGATGGCCTTCGCCGCGCGACTGGTGGTATGCCTGGATCACCAGCAGACCGGCGTACTCGCCCTGCGAACCGGCGTTGGGCTGCAGCGAGACGGCGGCGTAGCCGGTCAGCGCGCACAGCATCTCTTCCAGCTGCGAGATCATTTCGCGGTAGCCGACGGTTTGCGCGTCCGGCGCGAACGGGTGGATGTTGGAGAACTCGGGCCAGGTGACCGGGATCATTTCGGACGTCGCGTTCAGCTTCATGGTGCACGAACCCAGCGGGATCATGGTGCGGTCCAGCGCCAGGTCCTTGTCCGCCAGGCTGCGCAGGTAGCGCAGCATTTCGGTTTCGGAATGGTAGCGGTTGAAGACCGGGTGGCTCAGGTATTCGCTGGTGCGCGACAGCGCCGCCGGGAAGGCCTCGGCAACCGCGGCTTCCACGCCATCGAAGTCCGGGCCGTGGGCCGGGCCGCCGACCGGATGCGCGAACACGGTCCACAGCAGCGCGATGTCTTCGCGGCTGGTGGTTTCGTCCAGCGATACGCCGACGTGGGTGGCGTCGATCACGCGCAGGTTGACGCCGTGCGAGTGGGCCGATGCGTGCAGCTGTTCGGCGTTCTTGACGGCCACGGTCAGCGTGTCGAAGAAGGTCTCGTTGGTGACGGTGTAGCCCAGGCTCTTCAGGTTGGCGGCCAGCACGCCGGTGTAGCGGTGCACGCGCCGGGCGATCTGCAGCAGGCCTTTCGGGCCGTGGTAGACGGCGTACATCGACGCCATCACCGCCAGCAGCACCTGCGCGGTGCAGATGTTGGACGTGGCTTTTTCGCGGCGGATGTGCTGCTCGCGGGTTTGCAGCGCCAGGCGGTATGCCTTGTTGCCCTGGGCGTCGATGGTGACGCCGACCAGGCGGCCGGACATGCTGCGCTTGAATTCGTCGCGGGTCGCCAGGTAGCCTGCGTGCGGGCCGCCGAAGCCCAGCGGTACGCCGAAGCGCTGGCTGTTGCCGACCACCACGTCCGCGCCCCATTCGCCGGGAGGCGTCAACATGGTCAGCGCCAGCAGGTCGGCGGCGACCACCACCATCGCGCCCTTGGCCTTGATGGCTTCAACGCCGGCCTTGTAATCGCGCACCACGCCGTTCACGCCCGGGTATTGCAGCAGCACGCCGAAGCAGTCGCCCACGGCCGACAGTTCGGCCGGGTGGAAGGACTTGACCTCGACGCCGAGCGGCTTGGCGCGGGTTTCGACCACTTCGCGGGTCTGCGGCAGCACGTCGTCGGCCACGTAGAAGGTCATCGATTTCGATTTGCCCACGCGCTGGATCAGCGTCATCGCTTCAGCGGCGGCCGTGCCTTCGTCCAGCATCGAGGCGTTGGCGATGCCCATGCCGGTCAGGTCGGTGATGGTCTGCTGGAAGTTCAGGATCGCTTCCAGGCGGCCTTGCGAAATCTCCGGCTGGTACGGGGTGTAGGCGGTGTACCAGGCCGGGTTTTCGAAGATGTTACGCAGCACCACGCCAGGCGTGACGGTGTTGTAGTAGCCCTGGCCGATCAACGACTTGAGCACCTTGTTCTTCGAGGCGATCTTTTTCAGTTTGGACAGCGCTTCCTGTTCCGGCATCGGCTGCGAGTACGCGCCCAGCGGCAGTGCGCCTTTGTTGCGGATGTTGGATGGGACCAGGGCGTCGATCAGGGCTGCGCGCGAGGCGTAACCGAGTACCGACAGCATGGCTTCCTGTTCTGCGGCGTCAGGGCCGATATGGCGGGCGATGAAGGCGTCGCGGGCTTCGAGTTGGGTCAGGCTGGTGCGGGTCATGATATGGGCGAGGGCAGTATGAGGAATGGTGCGATGCGTCCTTCCCGCGTGCGCGGGAAGGACGGGGCGTATTACGCTTCGGTGGTCTTGCCGTAGGCGGCGGCGTCCAGCAGGCCGTCGATCGCGGCGGCGTCGGCCGGCTTGATCTTGAACAGCCAGGCGCTGTAGGCGTCGGCGTTGATCGACTCGGGCGTGTCGACCACGTCGTCGTTGACGGCAATCACTTCACCGGCGATCGGCGCGTAGATGTCGCTGGCCGCTTTGACCGATTCCACCACGGCGGCATCGTCGCCGGCGCCGTAGGTGGTGCCTACTTTTGGCAGTTCGACGAAGACGATGTCGCCCAGCGCATCCTGTGCGAACTCGGTGATGCCGACGGTGACGGTGCCGTCAGCTTCAGCGCGTACCCATTCGTGGGATTCGGTGTACTTCAGGTCGGCAGGAATGTTCATGTAGGGCTCCAGAAGGGTGATAGGGTGATTCGAAAATTAAACAGCCAGGATTTTACCGTTGCGCACGAACGGCAGCTTGACCACCGACGCGGCCAGTTTCTTGTCGCGGATCTCGACGTGCACGGTGTCGCCGACGGCCACGCCGTTCGGCACCCGCGCCAGGGCGATCGCCTGTTGCATCGACGGGCTGAAGGTGCCGCTGGTGATCTCGCCGGTGGCGTCGCTGCCCGCTACCACCACCTTCTGGTGGGCGCGCAGCACGCCGCCTTTTTCGCGCAGGATCAGGCCGACGAACTGGGCGTTCTGGCCCATCGCCTGCAGCGCTGCCTTGCCGATGAAGTCGCGCTCGGCGACCAGGTCGATGGTCCAGGCCAGGCCGGCGTCCAGCGGGTTGACGGTTTCGTCCATGTCCTGGCCGTACAGGTTCATGCCGGCTTCCAGGCGCAGCGTGTCGCGCGCGCCCAGGCCGGCCGGCTTGACGCCGGCGGCGACCAGCGCGTTCCACAGGTTCTCGGCCTGCTCGGCGGCGACGCCGATTTCAAAGCCGTCTTCGCCGGTATAGCCGGTGCGGGCGATCATCGCCTCGCCGAAGGTCGGGCTCTGGGCGAAGGCGACGTTGAACGGCTTCATCTCGGCCGTGCCTTCCTTCGATTCCGGGATCACTTGCCAGACCTTGGCGCGGGCGTTCGGGCCCTGCACGGCGATCAGCGCCATCGCGTCGGCGCCGTCGCGGCGTTGGGTGATGGTCAGGCCGGCGCTGGTGGCGGCGTTGTGCTGCTGCATCCAGGCCACGTCTTTTTCAGCGGTGCCGGCGTTGACCACCAGGCGGAACCAGCTCTCGTTGATGAAGTAGACGATCAGGTCGTCGATCACGAAGCCCTGTGGGTTCAGCATGCAGGAGTACAGCGCCTTGCCCGATACCTGCAGCTTGTCGACGTTGTTGGCCAGCAGGCCGCGCAGGAAACCGCGCACATGGTCGCCCTTGATGTCGACCACGCACATGTGGGCGACGTCGAACATGCCGACGTCGGTGCGCACGGCGTTGTGTTCCTCAATTTGGGAGCCGTAGTTGACCGGCATGTCCCAGCCGCCGAAATCGACCATCTTGGCGCCGGCTGCGCGGTGGGCATTGTTGAGTGGGGTGGCTTTAAGCGTCATAATTCCTCGGTCCAATTCGAATAGGGGTTAACAGAACATACAAGGAAACGCTCAACAAAAGCTGATTCCACAATGATCGCAGACCCCTCTGTCCTTGGTACCTGAGAGATTACGGGAGGAGACTGGCTCCTGGTTCCCGTGCGCCCCTTCGGTGGGTCGCCAGCTTGCGCCGCGGCCGCTCTCCAGAGTTGGTCCAGTTGGCGTCCCGTCGAATCATCCATCCGACGGCCGCGCTGGTCCCTTGATCGGTCCTTTTGCCTGAGAGTTTTTGGGTAGTGCCCCTTCGGCGGCAACGCTGGATTGCCCTCTCCCGATCAAGACTCGGGAATATATGTCAGAAGTACCTTGTTGTCAATCTGAAGCCCGTTTTTAGACGAGCGCGGCCGCCGCACGAATGAAATGCAATAATAAGACTCGAAAGACAACTATTTGCTAGAATAAATCACACTTATTCGAGAGCCCAGCCATGAGCCAAGATTCCACTACTTACGAGGGCCACGCGTGGTTCACCCTGTCCGGCGATGTCAACAGCGACATGGTCCGCCGCGTCTTCGACGCGGTCGCCGACATGACCGAAGACCGCGTCACCACCGCCCACATCCTGATCCAGTCGAACGGCGGCTACGTCAGCGACGGCATTTGCCTGTACAACTACCTGAGCAAGCTGCCGATCAAGATCATCACCTACAACGCCGGCGCGGTGGCATCGATCGCGGTGATCCTGTTCCTGTCCGGCGCCGAGCGCTACGCCAGCGACACGGCGCGCTTCATGGTGCACAAGTCGCACGCCAGCGCGCCGCACGGCGCCCGCCCGGACGCGCTGCGCATCATCGTCGAAGGCTTGCAGGCCGACGACGCCCGCACCGAGCAGATCCTGCGCGACCACGTGGAATTGAGCGACGAGCACTGGCGCATCCATGAGTATTCGGACCTGCACCTGACGGCGGCCGAAGGCTTGACGGTGGGGATGGTCAATGCGGTGAAGGATTTCGTGCCGCCGCGCGGACAACGGGTGACGAATATTTGAAAAAGTTGCGGCGCCCGGTGACGGCGCCGCAGGGACCGCGCCGGCCTGGTTAGCGGTCTTTATTGCCGGACTGCTTGTTGGCGTCGTTTTTGTGGCTCTGACGGCCGGCCTCCACGTGTTGCTCATGGGTGCCGCCCTGGGTGCCGCCGCCGCTGCCGCGCGACCCGCCGGACGAACCCTGGCCGCCCGATTGCTTGCTGCTGCCCTGATCCGAGCCTTGCTTGCTACTGCCACCTTTTTGATTCGAGCTCATGTCGATTCCTTTGCGAAAGTGAAAGAACGTGCTTGCCAAAACCGCGTCGGCGCTTGCATTCCGGCGCGTTTTTGGTATCGCAATGATGCGGGCTCGATCCGGCGATCGCTATCGGAATTTCTCTTGGTGGCGTGTAGGAGTACGCCTTGCCAGCCGCTTAAAATTCCTCCCATTCCACCTCCTTGTTGCGCTGACCGCTCAGCGGCGGACGAACGGCCGGCGCGGCTTTGCCGCGCGCCGGTGCCGCCGCCCATGCCCGCTCCGGCCGGGCCGGTGACGGTGCACGCCGGCCGCCAGCGCTGGCGGCGCCCGCATGCGTCATCCGGTTTGCCGGCGCGGCGAGCTCGGCGGCCAGGGCAGGGGCCGGAAGCGGTTCGTCCTGGACGGAAAATACGCCGATCGCCTGATTCAACTTGCCGGATTCGGCTTGCATCGCGGCCGTCGCCGCAGTCGCCTGCTCGACCAGGGCGGCGTTCTGCTGGGTGGCCTGGTCCATTTCCGCCACCGCCTGGTTGACTTGCTCCAGCCCGGTGGTCTGCTCGGCGCTGGCGTCGGCGATTTCGCCTATCAGTCCGGTCACGCGCTTGACGCTGCCGACCACCTCGTCCATCGTGTTGCGCGCCTGGTCGGCCAATTGCGTGCCGCGCGCCACTTTGTCGACCGAATCGGCGATCAGCTCCTTGATCTCCTTGGCCGCCGCCGCGCTGCGCTGCGCCAGGTTGCGCACTTCCGACGCCACCACCGCGAAGCCGCGCCCCTGTTCGCCGGCGCGGGCCGCCTCCACTGCCGCATTCAAGGCCAGGATGTTGGTCTGGAAGGCGATGCCGTCGATGACGCCGATGATCTCGGCGATCTTGCGCGAGCTGTCGTTGATGGACGCCATCGTGCCCACCACCTGCTCGACGTCGGCGCCGCCGCGCAGCGCCACGGCGGACGCCGACAGCGCCAGCTGGTTGGCCTGCATTGCGTGCTCGGCGTTTTGCTTGACGGTGGCCGTCAGCTGCTCCATCGACGACGCGGTTTCCTCCAGCGACGCGGCCTGTTGCTCGGTGCGGGTCGACAGGTTCAGGTTGCCCGCGGCGATCTCGCGCGCGCCGTCGTCGATGGCGAGGGCGCCGTGCTGCACGTGGCCGATGATGCCCAGCAGGCTGTCGTTCATGTGCTGCATCGCCTGCAGCAGCTTGCCGGTCTCGTTGTTGGCGGTGGCGCCGATGCGGGTGCCGAGGTCGCCGCCGGCGATGCGCTGCGCCGCCTGCATCGCCCGCTGCAACGGCACCGAGATCGAACGGGCCAGCCACAGCGCCAGCAGCGCGCCGCCGAAGAGCGCCATGCCGAGCGTGCTCAGCGTGATCAGGCGGGCGCCGTCGTACAGTTCGTCGGCCGCGCGCGCCGCCTGCCGGCTGCCGGCCACCTGCGCCGCCAACAGCTTGTCGAGCTGGCCGTTCACGGCGTCCAGCGCTTGCTGCGAGCGGCCCCTGAGCAGGGCGCTGGCCTCGTCCTTCCTGGCTTCGGCGGCGAGGGCGATCATGCGCTTGTGTTCGGTGGCGAAATCGGCGGCCAGGCGCAGCAGTTCCGTGGCCAGCGGCTGTTGCGGCGTCCCGGCCAGCAGCCGCGCCAGCTGGCCGGCATGGTCGCGCAGGTCGGCGTGGGCCGCGCCCAGCTTGCGGTCGGCGTCGGCGATGCTGTCCTTGTCGCCGACCACCACATATTCCAGCTTGCGCACTTCCTGCAAATCGTTGCGCAGGGACAGTACTGCTATAGTCTGTGGCAACCATTTTCCGGACAAGTCGGCGGCGGCCTGGTCGATCTGCCCCATGCGGGCCAAGGCGTTCAGGACCAGCAGTGTAGTCAGGCCGAGCAGGACGGCGAAGGCGGCCAGCAGCTTGCTGGAGATTTCCAGGTTATGCAGGAGTTTCATGGCGGGGTCTCGCTGGCGACGGAAGGAAATTGTTATGTTAGGGAAACTTCAATCTTGTCCTTTGCGCCCCGTCAATACTGGGTTTCATGCCAAAAAAGTTGTGGAAAAACGGGAAAATACGCGAAATATTGCACAGTCTTTCCTTTCCGGTATTGCCATACAGAAAGAATGTGTAAGAATGTCGTAAACGGACTCACCTATCACAGCAGGACACATCATGGTTGCAACTTCCACAACGCCCGGATTGCCGAAAAAGACGGTCTCGCCGCGGCATGCCTTGTTGGAGGAGTTGATCGGCATCGCCACCAAGCATGCCAGCGACCAGTATCTGGACCTGGCCACGCGCCTGGCCGGCGCCTTGATCGACGCCACCGGCGGCGATCCGCGCACCATGCAGCAGCGCATCCGCGCCGGCAACCAGCTCCGCAATCGCAACTTCGCCTTCCTGCATCTGGCCTCCGCCACGCTGGAGAAGGCGTTGCGGCGCGAGATCGCCGAGTTGTCGCCGACGGTCAAGGGCAAGCTGCGCGAGGCCGAGCAGCCGTTGTCGCTGGTGCCGTTCGAGGAGATGGATAACAAGGTCGCGCTCAGCGGCGTCAGCAAGCCGTTCGAGAGCAAGTATTCCGACCAGTTGCAAACGCTGAACGTGCGCCTGGCCTTCCTGCTCGATCGCGATATCCTGCGCGTCAGCCAGAACCCGTTCCGGCCCGACGTGTTCCTGGTCGCCCTGCAGCAGGCCTGGACCGAGTTCGATACCGAGGCCGATGCCGCGCCGCTGTTGCAGCCGCTGATCAAGCCGGGCATGTTCATCGAGCTGGGCCCGATGCTGGATGCCTTGAACCTGGCCTTGCAGAGCAAGGGTGTGTTGCCCGGATCGGTGGACGGCCACCAGGGACGCAAGGCGGACAAAGCCAAGGCCGCGGCGCCGTCGCGCGTGCGCGGCAACCAGGCGGCGCTGGCGCAGCAGTTGCGGCAGTTCTTTGCCTCCAGCGACGTGGAGGGTTCCGCCGCGGGGGCGATCGTCGACGACATCGCCGATGGCCTGATGCATGGCGTAGACCTGAGCATTCCCGATCTGCCGATGTCGGCGCTGAACTCGGGCGCGGCGTGGGTACCGAATGCGGCCGCGCGGGGCGGCGCCGGCGCTGTTGTGCCAGGAGCCGTAGGCGCGGTTGGCGGCGCTGGACAGGGCGCGGCCGTTGTTGGCGCTCATGGCGGCATGACGGCAGCGCACGGCGTCCAGGGTGGCGTGGCGATGGCTCCGGGCTTTGTCGCTGGCGTGGCGGGTGCGCCGGCCGTCGCTGCGGGCGGATTCGCATCTGCGGGCGGCGTCTGGGTGCAAGGCCCCGCACAAGGCTTGCTGCCCGACTCCATCAGCAACGAAGACGCGCAACGCCTGTCGCAGATCGGCGCCAAGCAGCCGTTGCTGGCGTATCTGGCGCAGCTGCAAAAAGCCGTGCCTTACGAATCGATCGGTACGTTGGGCGCGGTGGCTGGTTTCGCCGCCGGACCGGCGCCGTCCGGCCAGGCCGCGCTCGATGCCGCACCGGCGGCGGGCGGCAACGTGTTTTACCTGCCCAACATCAAGGCCAGCATGCCGCAGGGCAGCCTGTCGCGCACCGACGAAAGCACCATCGATCTGCTGTCGGCGATCTTCGACACCGTCTTCCACGACCAGAACATCTCGCAGGAAATCCGCGACCTGATCCGCTTCCTGCAAATCCCGGTGCTGAAGGCCGCACTGGTCGACAAGAATTTCTTCTTCCAGGAAGCCCATCCGGCGCGCCGCCTGATCGACCTGTTGTCGCGCATGGGCTGGGAGCAGCGCAAGGGGCCGGAAGACCCGTTGTTCCAGGCGATGCAGCGCAGCGTGGACCGCGTCGGCCGCGATTACGAGCATGAACTGTCGGTCTTCACCGAAGCGGTCAATGAGCTGGAGGCGTCGATCCAGGCCGAAGAGCGCGCCGCCGCCACCGCCATCGCCGAACCGATCGCCGCCGCGCTGAAGCAGGAGCGGATGGCCGAGTCGACCAAGCTGGCCAGGAACGCCGTGGCGCTGCGCATCGGCACCGGCGAGGTGATCGCCGTGGTGGAAGCCTTCCTCGAACAGCGCTGGGTGTCGGTGCTGACCATCGCCTACAGCATCGAGGACGACAAGCCTGGCGCCGTCAACAACGCCACCAAGACCATGGACGACCTGATCTGGAGCGTGCGTCCCAAGCTCAACGCCGATGAGCGCAAGCAGCTGATCGCCAAGCTGCCGGTGCTGCTGACCACGCTCAACAAATGGCTGGACATCATCAAGTGGCAGGACGCCGACCGCCTGCAATTCTTTGCCGAGCTGGCCGAGTGTCACGCCTCCATCGTGCGCGCGCCGCTGGAGATGTCGCCCGAACGTCAGCTGGAAATTTCGATGCAGGTGGCGCAGCAGGCGGCCGAGCGGCGCCTGGAGCTGCAAGCCAAAGCCGACGCGGCCGCCAAGGCGGAAGCCGAAGCGCGCGCCGGACAGCAAGCCGATCCCGAAGAGGAGGACGCCGCCATCGAAGTCGACAGCCTGACGCGCGGCATGTGGCTGGAGTTCGAGCAGGAGGACGGCGGCAGCCGCAAGGTCAAGCTGGCGTGGATCAGTCCGTTGCGCACCTTGTACATCTTCTCGACGGCGGCGCGGCAGGAAGCGTTCTCGATGTCCGGCGAACAGCTGGCCAAGCGCTTCCTCGAACAGACCGTGCAGGTAGTGCGCAGCGAAGGCGTGGTCGCCGTCGCGCTATCGCAAGCGCTGGCCCGCAGCGCCGACAACGACGCCTCCATCGACCCGCCAGCCTCGGCGTTCGGTTAAGTTCTTCCGCTGTTACTTCGAATTCGTCAAAGTCAGCAACGCGCCGCCCATGCCGACGAAGATCACACCGGTGGTGCGCTTGGCCAGGCGGGTGCGGGCGATGCTCTGCTTGACGCTGCGCTTCAACCACGACGCGCACGCCACGTAGAAGAAGTGCGACAACAGCGTGCAGCTGGTGAAGGTCGACGTCAACAGCAGGAAGCGCACCGGATCCACGTGATCCGGCGGCATGAACTGCGGGAACACGGCGGTGAAAAACAGAATCGCCTTCGGATTGCTGACCGCGACCAGCAGGCCGGCGCGGAAGGTGCTCAGGCGGCTGGCCTCGGCCGCGTTCGGCGCGGCGGTCGCCGTGGCGGCGGTCTCCGCCGTCTCAGTGACCAGGCTGGCGTGGCGCCAGGCCTTGATGCCCAGGTAGATCAGGTAGGCCGCGCCGGCCACCTTCAGCGCGCCGAACGCCAAGGCCGAAGTCTTCAGCAACAGCCCCAGGCCAGCCACCGCCGTGGTCGCCACGATGAACACGCCCAGCGCATTGCCGGCCGAACTGTAGAGCGCGCGCCGCGCGCCCATGGTGGTCGCGGTCGAGATCGCCATCAGCACGCCCGGTCCGGGGCTGAACGCCGCCGCCAGGGAAACCGATAAGAACAACAGCCAGGTCGATACAGTCATTGCTAAACTCCAAAGGTAAGTGTCAGGGGAGGCCGTTGCAGCCGTGGCTGCGGAAGCCTGCGCGCTCGCTCAATCGGGCAAACCAGGCGTCGACCGCCGCCAGCGCGGGCCGCGCCATCGGCATCGAACGCCAGCGGTTGGCCGACAGCCCAAGGACGACGTCGGCCAGGGTCAGCACGTCGCCGCAGACGTACGGCCCGGCGGCCGCCAGGTGCGCGTCCAGCATGCCCATCAGCCGGTTCCATTCGGCCACGCTGGCCACCAGCGCCGCCGCGTCGCCATGCGCGGGACTCTGCCGTATCATCGCCATGAAGGCATAGCGCCAGGCGTTGTTCAGTTCGGTGGCCTGCCAGTCCATCCACTTTTCCACCTGGGCGCGCGCCATCGGCGCGGCCGGCAGCAGATCGGTGCGGCCGTGCTTGCCCGCCAGATAGCGGCAGATGGTGTTCGATTCCCACAGGCTTTGGCCGTCGTCGATGATGACCGGCACCATGCCGTTGGGATTCATGCGCAGGAATTCCGGCGTGGTGGTCGGCTGGAAGCCGCTGCCGTAGTCCTCCAGGCGGTAATCGAGACCGACTTCCGCGCACGTCCACAAGACCTTGCGGACATTGATGGAGGAGGATTTGCCGAGTATGGTGAGCATGGCAATAGTATGCCACGCCCCGTGCGAGCGCGTTGGCCGCCGCCTGATTTTGCTCCGGCTCTATTGTTGCACGGCAATTTTCGATAGAATGCGCCCGCGTGTGTTTTAATGACGCGGTGCAAAAACAACGATAGGGCGCTTTTAGATGATGATGTGGTGGCACGGTTTGAGTTTGACGGGGAGTCTGGCGGTAACCGGGCCAATAGGAGTCGCGATCGCCGTTTGGCTGTTGGCGGGCAAGTCGTGGCGCCTGACGGCGGCGTGGTGCGTGCTGTTCGGCATCGGCATGGCGCTGGTCGTGGCCACCAAGATGGCTTTCGTCGGCTGGGGGATAGGCGTGGAATCGGTCGAGTTCGCCGGCTTCAGCGGCCATGCGATGCGCGCCGCCGCCGTGTTCCCGGTCGCTTTCTTCCTGGCTTTCCGTTCGTCGTCGCAGCCATTGCGTGTGCTGGGGACCTTGTTTGGGGTGCTGCTGGCCGTGCTCATTTCCATCTCCCGCGTCTATGTGCAAGCCCATTCGGTGTCCGAGTCGGTGACCGGCTGCCTGCTCGGCCTGGCCGTGGCGGCGGTGTTCATCTGGTACGCCAGCACCGAGCACCACATGGCGCTGAGCCGGCTGCTGGTGGTGCTGTGCATCCCCGTGGTGCTGATCGCGCCGCGGGTGGAGCCGGTGCCGGCCGAAATGTGGATCACCCAGGCCGCGCTCTGGCTGTCCGGCCACGACAAACCTTATACCCGCGCCATTTGGCGCGAACCCAAAACCCCGCTACGATAGGCGCATGCACCGTCCATGACGCGCTTTCGGCCAGATTTGAAGCGCAAAATGGTATTATTGTGAACTTTTCCAGCCCACACACCAGATAACAACGTGCGTCTATCTTCCATCAAATTGTCGGGATTTAAGTCTTTCGTTGATCCCACCAATTTCCAGGTGCCGGGTCAGTTGGTTGGCGTGGTGGGTCCCAACGGTTGCGGCAAGTCGAACATCATCGACGCCGTGCGCTGGGTGCTGGGCGAGTCCAAGGCTTCCGAGCTGCGCGGCGAGTCCATGCAGGACGTTATCTTCAACGGCTCGACCCACCGCAAGCCGGCCGGGCGCGCCTCGGTCGAGCTGGTGTTCGACAACAACGACGGCAAGGCCTCCGGCCAGTGGGGCCAGTACGCCGAGATCGCCGTCAAGCGCACGCTGACGCGCGACGGCACCTCGACCTACTACATCAACGGCCAGCCGGTGCGCCGGCGCGACATCCAGGACATCTTCCTGGGCACCGGCCTCGGCCCGCGCGCTTACGCCATCATCGGCCAGGGCATGATCAGCCGCATCATCGAATCGCGCCCGGAAGAGCTGCGCGTGTTCCTGGAAGAAGCGGCCGGCGTCTCCAAGTACAAGGAACGTCGCCGCGAAACGGAAAACCGCCTGCACGACACCCGCGAGAACCTGCTGCGGGTGGACGACATCCTGCGCGAGCTGAACTCGAACCTTGAAAAGCTGGAAGGCCAGGCCGCCGTCGCCACCAAGTTCCACCAGCTGCAATCGGACCAGGAAGAGAAGCAAAAGCTGTTGTGGTTGCTGCGCAAGGTCGAGGCCGAAAACGAGCAGAAGAAATACTTCCGCGAAATGGAGCAGGCGCAGAACGACCTGGAAGAACAGACCGCCAAGCTGCGCAATGTCGAGCTGTCGCTGGAGCAGATGCGCCAGGGCCACTTCGCCGCCGGCGACCGCCTGCACACCGCGCAGGGCAGCCTGTACCAGACCAACGCCGAGATCGGTAGCCTGGAAGCGCAGATCAAGTTCGTCATCGAATCGCGCAGCCGCCTGCAAGCGCAGCTGGCCGCGCTGACCGCGCAGCGCGACCAGTGGCAGCACCAGGCCACCGAATACGGCGGCCAGATCGAGGAAGGCGAGTTCACGCTGGAAGAACTGGCGGCCAAGGTCGAGCAGTCGCAGATGATGGCCGAGCAGAAGGCCGAATCGCTGCCGATGCTGGAGCAGGTGTGGCGCGAGGCGCAGACCAAGAGCACCGAATCGCGCGCCCGCATCATGCAGGCGCAGCAGCAGCTGGAACTGGAATCGGCGCACCAGCGCAACGCCAACAACATCCTCAACGGCCTGGCCGTGCGGCGCGAGCGCCTGCAGCAGGAAAAGAGCGGCCTCAACCTGCCGGACAGCGCGCACCTGAGCAACCTGCGCCTGCAGCTGGAAGAAAAGCAGCAGGCGCTGGAAGAACAAGGCTACCTGCTGGACGAGGCGCTGGAACAGCAGCCCAGGCTGGACGAGGAACGCCAGGCCGCGCAGCAGCAGGTCAACGGCGAAAGCGCCGCCAACGCGCAACTGGAAGCGCGCCTGAACGCGCTGCGGCAGTTGCAGGAACGGGTGCAGACGCAGGGCAAAGTCACGCCGTGGCTGCAGAAGCACGAGCTCGACACGCTGCCGCGCCTGTGGCAAAAACTGAACATCGAATCCGGCTGGGAGACCGCGCTGGAATCCGTGCTGCGCGAGCGCACCTCGGCGTTGCAGATGTCGAACATCGAATGGGCCAAGGCCTTCTTCAACGATGCGCCGCCGGCCAAGCTGGCGCTGTTCGCGCCGTCGCCCGCGGTGCCGCCGGCGCCGGTGGAGGTGGCGGGCCTGAAGCCGTTCCTGAATCTGCTCAAGCTGAACGATCCCGGCCTGCGCGGCCTGCTGCAGGACTGGCTGCACAACGTCTACATCGCCGAGGACACGGCCGAAGCCTTCGCCGAGCGCGCCAAGCTGCCGGCCGGCGCCTGCTTCGTCACCCGCCAGGGCCACGCCGTCACGCAGGGCAGCGTGCGTTTCTACGCCGCCGACTCGGAGCAGGACGGCATGCTGGGCCGCCAGCAGGAAATCGACAACATCACCAAGCAGCTGCGCGCGCAGCAGATGCTGGCCGACGAGGCGCGCGCCCGTTCGGTGCGCGCCGATGCCGCCGTCTCCGAGCTGACGCACCGCCTGACCGAATACCGCGCCAAGCTGCAAAGCCTGCAGCAGTCGGTGCACACCTTGCAGCTGGACGTGGTCAAGCTGTCGGAGATCGAGACGCGCTTCAACCAGCGCAGCAACCAGATCGAAACCGACCTGGCCGAAATCGCCGCGCAGGAAGAGGAACACGCCCAGGTCAAGATGGAGTCCGAGGAGAAGTTTGAGCAGCTCGACATGGAACTCGGCAATCTGCAGGGCGACCACGAGGAAGGCCAGACCCTGTTCCTCGAAAAAGAGCAACGCCTGGCCGACGCCCGCGAAGCCTTGCGCGACCTGGAACGCGCCGCGCAGGAAGCGCAGTTTGCGGAGAAGTCCCAGCGCAGCAAGATCGAGGAATTCCGCCGCTCGATCGCCACCGCGACCGCGCAGGTGGCGCAGGTCACGCAAAGCCTGGAAGCGGGACAGGCCGAACTGGCCAGCCTCGAATCAGGCCAGGCCAACGAGGGCTTGCAGGATCTGCTGGACCGTCGCACCGGTCAGGAAAAAGCGCTGTCCGACGCCCGCCACGAACTCGATCAGATCACGCAGCAGTTGCGCATGTTCGAGGAGGGCCGCATGTCGACCGAGCGCGCCTTGCAGCCGCAGCGCGACAAGATCATGGAAATGCAGCTGAAGGAACAGGCCGCGCGCCTGAACCAGGAGCAGTTCGCCGCGCAGCTGGCCGAAGTGCAGGCCGACGAAGCGGCGCTGGCCGAGAAGCTGCATCCCGAGATGAAGGCCTCGTATCTGCAAGGTGAGGTGACCCGCCTGACCAATGCGATCTCGATGCTGGGCGCGGTCAACCTGGCCGCTCTGGACGAGCTGGCGACGGCCTCCGAACGCAAGAACTTCCTCGACGCGCAGAACGCCGACCTGAACGAGGCGATCAACACGCTGGAAGACGCGATCGCGCGCATCGACAAAGAGACCCGCGAACTGCTGCAAGACACCTTCGACCGCGTCAACGGCCACTTCTCCGAACTGTTCCCGATTCTGTTCGGCGGCGGCCAGGCGAAGCTGATCATGACCGGCGACGAAATCCTCGATTCCGGCGTGCAGGTCATGGCCCAGCCGCCGGGTAAAAAGAACGCCACCATTCACCTGTTGTCCGGCGGTGAAAAAGCGCTGACCGCAACGGCGCTGGTGTTCTCGATGTTCCGACTTAACCCCGCGCCGTTCTGCCTGCTCGACGAGGTCGATGCACCGCTGGACGACGCCAATACCGAACGATTCTGCCGGATGGTCAAACGCATGTCTGACCACACCCAATTCCTCTTCATCTCGCACAACAAGATTGCGATGGAGATGGCCAATCAACTGATCGGTGTGACGATGCAAGAGCAGGGCGTATCGCGCATCGTGGCGGTGGATATGGAATCCGCCGCAAACTTCGCTTCCGAGGCACAAGCAGCATGACAGACCTACAAATGAGTTTGATCGGAATCGCCGGCGTATTCGTCGCCGGCGTTTTCACCTACAACAAGATCCAGGAATACAAGGCGAAGAAGAGCGTCGAACGCGCTTTCTCGAACGACCATGACGATGTGCTGATGCGCACCGGCGATGCGCCGGTCTCGCGCCATGAGCCTAGCTTCTCGCTCGACAGCGCCGCTCCCGGCGTGGCGGGTGGCGAAGCCTCGGCCGCAGCCGCCGCGCTGGGCGCGGTGGTGGCCGAATTCGAGACCGATCCGGCCGCCCCGACGGCCGCGCCGCGCGTCAACGCCGTGACGCCGGCGGCCGAACAGGCCACCGCGCTGGTCGACCCGCTGATCGACTGCCTGCTGCCGCTGGCGCTGGAAGGCCCTGCACGCGGCGACAAGCTGCTGCCGGTGCTGCAAACGCTGCGCATGGTCGGCAACAAGCCGGTGCACTACATCGGCCTGGCCGTCAGCGGCGACTGGGAGCCCATCGTCCACGGCGGCATCTACACCAAGCTGCAAGGCGGCGTGCAGCTGGCCAGTCGCAGCACCGCATTGAACGAACTGGAATACTCGGAACTGGTCACGCGCCTGCGCGCGATGGCCGACGAAATCGGCGCCGAGCCGGAAATCCCGGACATGATCGAAGTGATGGCCGAAGCGCGCAACCTGCACCGCTTCGTCGCCGGCCACGACGCGCAGCTGGGCGTCAACCTGCAAACCAACGGCGCGCCATGGGCCATCTCCACCTTGCTGGGCGCGCTGGAAAAGCAGGGCTTCGACGTGCGTCCCGACGGCCGCTATGTGATGCCGGACGGCGAGGGCGGTCATCTGTTCTCGCTGTCGACCAACGTCACGCTGGCCGAGGAAACCACGCCGCGCCTGACGCTGCTGCTGGACGTGCCGTGCGTGACGCCGGCCCGCGACGGCTTCGGCGCGATGGTGGCTTGCGCCAAGTCGTTGGTGGGCCGCCTGGATGCGACCATCGTCGACGACTACAACCAGCCGTTGTCGGACGCCGCGCTGGCGGAGATCGCCGGCCAGGTACAGGATTTCTACGCCGAGATGAACGACGCCGATATTCCGGCCGGTTCCACCCGCGCGTTGCGTTTGTTTAGCTAGGAAGTAGCATGACCGAAGTGGATTACAAAGCGCGCATAGGGACGTTGAGCGCCGAGCTCAACAAGCACCTGCACGCCTATCATGTGGAAGACGCGCCCACCATCCCGGACGCGGAGTACGACAAGCTGTTCGTCGAGCTGCAAAAGCTGGAAGAAGCACACCCGCAATTCGCGCTGCCCGATTCGCCCACCAAGCGCGTGGGTGCGGCGCCGCTGCCGCAGTTCGACCAGGTCACTCATACGGTGCCGATGCTGTCGCTGAATAACGGTTTTACCGACGAGGATATCGAGAACTTTGACCGCCGCGTGCGTGAAGGGCTGGACGCGGCGGCCGCTGTCGAATACGCGGCCGAAGTCAAATACGACGGCCTGGCCATCAACCTGCGCTACGTCGACGGCCTGCTGGTGCAAGCGGCCACGCGCGGCGACGGCTACACCGGCGAGGACGTCACCACCAATATCCGCACCATCCGCTCGATACCGCTGCGCCTGAACACGCCGACGCCGCCAGCGATTCTCGATGTGCGCGGCGAAGTGTTGATGTTCAAGAGCGATTTCGAAGCGATGAATGCGCGCCAGCGCGACGCCGGCCTGAAGGAGTTCGTCAATCCGCGCAACGCGGCGGCGGGCAGCCTGCGCCAGCTCGATTCCCGCATCACCGCATCGCGCAAGCTGAGTTTCTTCGCCTACGGCGTCGGCGCGCTGGAAGGCGCCGATATGCCGCTGTCGCACTCCGCACTGCTGGACTGGTATCGCAGCATGGGCCTGCCGGTGGCGAAAGAAGCGTCCGTGGTGCGCGGCTACGACGGCCTGATGGCCTACTACAAGCAGATCGGCGATGCGCGTCCGACCATGCCATACGAAATCGACGGCGTGGTCTACAAAGCCAACCTGCTGCAAGACCAGCGCACGCTGGGCTACGTCTCGCGCGCGCCGCGTTTCGCGCTGGCGCACAAGTTCCCCGCCGAAGAAGCGCTGACCACCGTGCTGGCGATTGAAGTGCAGGTCGGCCGCACCGGCGCCATCACGCCGGTGGCGCGGCTGGCGTCCGTGTTCGTCGGCGGCGTCAACGTCACCAACGCCACGCTGCACAACGAAGACGAAGTGCGCCGCAAGGATGTGCGGGTCGGCGACACGGTGATCGTGCGTCGCGCCGGCGACGTCATCCCCGAGGTGCTGTCCGTGGTGCTGGAGCGCCGCCTGTCGCCGGAACCGGAAGCCTATGTGCTGCCGAAGACCTGCCCGGTCTGCGGCTCGCACGTGGTGCGTGAAGAAGGCGAGGCGATCGCGCGCTGCTCCGGCGGTTTGTTCTGCTCGGCCCAGCGCAAGGAGGCGATCCGCCACTTCGCCGGCCGCCGCATGATGGACATCGAAGGCCTGGGCGACCGCTATATCGACAACCTGGTCGAGCACGGCCAGGTCCAGCGCGTGGCCGACCTGTACGCGCTGAAGCTGGAAGACCTGCTGGAAATGAAGCGCCTGGCGGACGAACGCGAAGGCTCTACGCCGGAGACCGTCGCCCAGGGCAAGATCGCCACCAAGTGGGCGGACAATCTGCTGGAAGCCATCGCCGCAAGCAAGAACCCGCCGCTGGAACGCATGCTGTTCGCGCTCGGCATCCGCCACGTCGGCGAATCGACCGCCAAGACGCTGGCCGAATGGCTGGGCCGTTTCGACCTGGTGCGCCGCGTGCCGGCCGCGCTGTTGCGCGTGCTGCCCGACATCGGCGGCATCGTCGCCGAATCGATCGCCGACTTCTTCGCCGAGCCGAAGAACCAGGAAGCCATCGACGCCTTGCTGGCCGCCGGCGTCGCGCCGACCGGCGAGCACCCGCCCAGCGCCAAGCTGCGCGAGAAGCTCGACACCGTCAAGCTGATGGCCGCGCTGGGCATTCCCAAGTTGACGGAACCACGCAGCAAACAACTGGTCGAACAGGAAGTGACGCTGGAAGTGCTGGCGCACCTGCCGGTGTTCACGGTGTTCGGCCTGCCGGCCGGCGTGGCCGAAGCGCTGCAAGCGTGGATGGCGGAGCCGGGCCATCGCGAACAGCTGCTGGCGCTGCACCGCTTGCGCGACGATCTGCTGGCGCAACTGCCGGAGCAGGCCGCCGAAGGTCCGCTGACCGGCAAGACCTTTGTATTGACCGGCACTCTGCCCAAGCTGAGCCGCGACCAGGCCGCCGCCATGATCGAAGCGCAGGGCGGCAAGGTATCCGGCTCGGTATCCAAGAAGACGCATTATCTGGTGGCGGGAGCCGATGCCGGCAGCAAGCTGGCCAAGGCCCAGGAACTCGAAGTGACCATACTGGACGAGGCGGGCCTGCTGGCGCTGCTGGAAGCCAGCTAAAACAAGATAAAAATCATGTCCAAAATCAGAAAAGCAGTGTTCCCTGTGGCCGGCCTTGGCAGCCGGTTCCTTCCCGCGACCAAGGCGCAGCCGAAGGAAATGCTGCCCATCGTCGACAAGCCGCTGATCCAGTACGCCGTGGAAGAAGCGGTCGCCGCCGGCATCACGGAAATGGTGTTCATCACCGGCCGTAACAAGCGCGCCATCGAAGACCACTTCGACAAGGCCTACGAACTGGAAGCGGAACTGGCGGCGGCCGACAAGAAGGGCTTGCTGGAACTGGTGCAGAACGTCATTCCGAAGCACGTCAACTGCATCTACATCCGTCAGTCCGAGCCGCTGGGCCTGGGCCACGCGGTGCTGTGCGCGCGCCCGGTGATCGGCGACGAGCCGTTCGCCGTGCTGCTGGCGGACGACTTCATGGATACCGCCGACGGCATCCGGCCGGTGCTGGCGCAGATGACCGACCTGTACGCCTACGAGCGCTGCAGCATCCTGGCGGTGCAGGAAGTGGCGCGCGAAGCCACGCGTCAATACGGCATCGTCAGCGCCTCGGCCTACCAGCCGAAGCTGGAGCTGGTGCACGGCATCGTCGAGAAGCCAGCGCCGGATGTGGCGCCGTCCACGCTGGCGGTGGTGGGCCGCTACGTGCTGTCGGGCCGGATTTTCCAGTACCTGGAGAACCTCGGCACCGGCACCGGCGGCGAGATCCAGCTGACCGACGGCATCGCCGCACTGATGAAGGATGAACGCGTGCTGGCCTACCGTTACGACGGCCAGCGCTACGACTGCGGCTCCAAGCTGGGCTACCTGAAGGCGATGACGGCGATGGGCCTCAAGCACCCGGAAACCGCCGCCGAGTATTGCCAGTTCCTGCGCGACATGCAGTGCGAAATCAACGGAGGCAGCAAATGACGGTGCGTGAAATCCTGAAGATGGGCGATCCGCGCCTGCTGCGCGTGGCCGATCCTGTCACCGAATTCGATACGCCGGCCATGCGCGAGCTGATCGCCGATATGTTCGACACCATGTACGCCGCCAATGGCGCGGGCCTGGCGGCGCCGCAGATCGGCGTCAACCTGCAACTGGTGATCTTCGGCTTCAAGCAGAATGCGCGCTATCCCGATGCGCCGCAAGTGCCGGAAACGGTATTGATCAATCCCGTCCTCACGCCGTTGTCGGACGAGATGGAAGAGGGCTTCGAAGGTTGCCTGTCGGTGCCTGGCCTGCGCGGCAGCGTGCCACGCTACACCAGCCTGCGCTACGAAGGCGTGGACCAGTTCCAGCAGCCTGTCCTGCGCGATGTCGACGGCTTCCACGCGCGCGTGGTGCAGCACGAGGTGGACCACCTGCTCGGCGTGTTGTACCCGATGCGCATCAAGGACTTTTCCAGGTTCGGCTTTACCGAGGTGATGTTCCCCGACCTCGATCCCAACGACGACGATTGAGGCGGCCAGGCGATGAGTGAAGGTCCGGTGCGCAAGCATGCGCAAAAGGTCGTCCGTCCACGGGTCGGCAACGAGCGCGGCGTGTTTCAGATGGGGACCTCGCAGATCAAGCGGGTGGGACTGGGGCGCCGCTATTGGGGCGACATCTATCACTGGATGCTGACGCTGAGCTGGCCGCGTTTCTTCCTGCTGGTCGGCGGCTTGTACATGGTCACCAACCTGGCGTTCGCGCTGGCGTTCTTCCTGGTGCCCGGCTCGGTCGCCAATGCGCGGCCGGGCTCCTTCCTCGACACCTTTTTCTTTTCGATCGAAACGCTGGCCACCGTCGGCTATGGCTATATGAATCCCGGTTCAACCTACGGCCACGTGGTCGCCTCGACCGAGATCCTGCTCGGCATGGTGGAAGTGGCGACGGTGACGGGACTGCTGTTCGCGCGCTTCTCGCGGCCGACCTCGCGTATCATGTTTTCCGACGTCGCGGTGGTCACGCCCTTCAACGGCGTGCCGACGCTGATGCTGAGGACCGGCAATGAGCGCGGCAACCTGATACTGGAAGCCTCGGTGCGGGCCACGCTGATCCGCCGCGAGATGACGCTGGAAGGGCAGATCTTCACGCGCTTCTACGATTTGCAGCTGGAGCGCGAACGTTCCGGCGTGTTCGCGCTGACCTGGACGATCTTGCACAAGATCGACGAATCCAGCCCGTTCTGGGGCAAGTCGCAAGAGGACCTGCACAACGAAGGCGCCACGCTGTCGGTGGCGGTTTCCGGCACCGACGACACGCTCAACGACTTCGTCCACGCGCGCCAGACCTACGCGGCGGAGCACATCTACTTCAACCACCATTTTGCCGACATCATGTCGGACAAGCAGGATGGCAATGTGCGGATACTCGACTACAGCAAATTCCACGACATCTACCCGGACGGCTCGGCGGGCGGCAGCATGCCCGGCGCGGCGCTGGCGCACCCCGGCTGACGGCTACGTGCGCTATTCGGCGCCCAGCAGGTCGCGCGCATTCAGCAACGCGTAGACGATATCGGGACGTTTGTTGAAGCAGCGGCGCACGGCGGCCGGCAGGTTCTCGCGTGTTTTGCGGCACAGGCCAGGTTGCTCCGCCAGGCGTATCTGCAGGCCCATCACGGTGCGCACGCCGTTGGCGCTGGGGGTTATGGTCAGGCGGATGCCCAGCTGCTCCAGCATGCGCTGCTCGATGCGGCCGAGCTCCTCGAAGCTGGCGATGTTCTCGATCTTTTCGATCAGCGCCTTTTCCTGCTCACGCGTGAGGCGCAGGATGCGGATGTCGGTGTCGTCCGGCGTACTGTCCCATTGTTCCAGCAGTTCGTCGCGGCGGCACTCGCAGGCGCCGGGCGGGCATTCTTTGCGAATCAGGAAGGGCAGTGCTTGAGGCATGGCGAAAGCGGCTCAGCGGCATAGGGTGGAGTTAAATTCTACACCTGTTTCAGGTCACGCCTCCATGCGTTTCAGGCGTTGGCCGACGATGCTCCATTTGCAGGGTTCGCCATCGACGGTGCCGGTCAGTACCCAGCCGGTGCCGATCTTTTCGACGCCGATCTCGCACTCCAGTTCCTTCGCCAGCTTTTCGGCCCAGCCGCGCGCGGCGCCCTGGCCTTTGAACAGTTCATTGCCTTCGTAGATAACGGTGGCGTCGAAAACCGAGGCGGCAAAAATAGTCATGATGGTGCTCCAAAAAAGTAAGCCGGTATTGTGCCATTAATTCAACGGCGCCGGCGCCGATTGCGGTCGATATGCTTTTATGTCAACATTGACGATTACTCCGTATCAGAGCAAGGAACCGATGAAACTCAAGACACTCGCCATGCTGATGACGTTCGCACTGTCGGCGCCGGGGGCGCTGGCCGGGGCGCAGAAGGTGGCGCTGCCGGACCAGCTGTACCAGGCTCCCGGCTTCGCAACGCCGTACAAGCCGGTGCTGACCGTGGAAGAAAAGGTCGCGGGCTTGTCGCTGTTCTGGGCGCAGGCGCGCGGCAGCTTTGTCCACTTCGACCATGTGCCTGACCTGGCATGGGACCAGGTCTATATGGACTACCTGAGCAAGGCGATCGCGGCGCCGACCACGCGCGACTATTATCGGCTCATGATGCAGCTGGCGGCCCTGCTGCAAGACGGCCATACCAACGTCTATGCCCCGGATGCGCTGGGCCACGAGCTGCATTCGCGGCCGCCGCTGCGCACCGTGCTGGTTGAGGGCAAGGTGCTGATTGAACGTATCGGCAATCCGTCCTTGCAGGGCCGCCTGCGCGTCGGCGAGGAGGTGGTGGCCATCGACGGCGAAGCGGCGCTGCAATATGGACGGCAGCGTGTCGAACCTTACATCAGCGCGTCCACGCCGCAGGACCGGGCCTTGCGCACCTATTCCTATCAACTGCTGATGGGCGCCGCCGACAAGCCGGTGACGCTGCGCGTGCGCGGCGCGGACGGCGCGGAGCGCGATGAAGTGGTGGAGCGCTCCGGCAGCTATCAAGCGCCGGAGCGCTTCGTGTTCAAGACGCTGCCGGGCGATATCGCCTACATCTCCATCGATCACTTCGAGAGCGACGAAAGCGTCAAGGCGTTCGAGCAGGCGATTCCCGTTATCCTGAAAGCGAAAGGGCTGGTGATCGACGTGCGCCGCAATGGCGGCGGTTCGAGCGAGTTCGGCCTGCGGATCCTGTCCTGGTTGAGCCGCCAGCCCATACGCAGCGCCTCGTCCTTCCGGCGCGACGATGACGCCGTCGTCCGCGCGCATGGCGGTCCCGCGATCGGCTGGGCTGAGGTTGGCTCCGCCGACGAGACCTATCGGGCAAAACACAAGGCCGTATTCGCCGGACCGGTGGCGGTGCTGACCGGCGCGCAAACCTTCTCCGCCGCAGAGGACTTTGCCGTCGCCTTCAAGCTGATGAAGCGCGGTATCGTGGTCGGCGAGGCCACCGGCGGCAGCACCGGCCAGCCGCTGTTCTTCGACCTGCCGGGCGGCGGCAAGGCGCGCATCTGCGTCAAGCGCGACGTCTACCCGGACGGCAGCGCCTTTGTCGGCAAGGGCGTCATGCCCGATGTCGAAGTGCCCCGCACCGTGGCCTCGCTGCGTGCCGGCGCCGACCCTGTGCTCGAGCGCGCCGTCGCCGAACTGCGCAAGTAGCTGCCCCTCTCGCGCCGCCCGCTGGGCGGCGCATACGTCATTCGACGTATTCCTCACGGCTTGTCTGCTGGCTAATCTTGCAGCATCCAAAACCGAAAAGGGGAACAAGATGGGTTTGAAACGGGGAATGCTGCTGGCCGCGGCAGCGGCGGTGGCAGGCAATGCCTACGCTGGCGCCACGGTCAACTTTGGCGAAGACAAGTCGGTCAGCGTCGGCTTCGGCATGCGCGAGAGCTACACCAGCGCCAAGAATGGCGCACCTGACGGCACCGACCGCTCCAGCGACTTCAACCTGGATTCGGCGCGCCTGTTCCTGGGTGCCTCGCTCAACAAAAACATCAAGGGCATGCTGAACACGGAGTGGGACGGCGACAAGATCCGCATCCTGGACGCCGCCGGCCAGTTCGCCATTTCGCCCGAGTTGAACATCTGGGCCGGCCGCCTGCTGTCGCCGAGCGACCGCGCCAACATGGCCGGGCCGTACTACTCGCTGGGTGGCGGCTACTGGGCCGGCGTGGCTTCGCGCTACGGCTACAACGGCGGCATCTTCCGCGGCCGCGACGACGGCCTGGTCGTCTGGGGCAACGTCGCCGAGGGCAAGCTGGGTTACTCGTTCGGCGTGTTCGAAGGCCATACCTTCGGCATCGGTTCGATGACGCAATCGCAGGCCAAGGCGGCCGGTGTCAAGGCCGACGACTCGCTGATGTATGCCGGCCGCTTGCAGTACGACTTCTGGGACGCGGAACCGGGCTACTACGGCATCGGTAATTACCTCGGCGGCGCCGACATCCTGTCGATCGGCGTGGCGGGGCGCTACCAGAAGGACGGCATCCTGACCGTCGCCAAGAGCGGCAAGTACAGCTCCTACAACGTCGACTTCCTGATGGAGAAGCGGGTCAAGGGCTCCGGCGCCTTCGCGCTGGAGGCGGCCTGGTACGACTACAGCACCGACGACATCATCAAGTCCGAGCAGGGCAAGGCCTATTCGGCCGGCGCTTCCTGGATCTTCGAGCAGAAGGCCGGCTGGGGCAAGTTCCAGCCCTTCGTGCGCTGGCAGAAGTTCGCCGCCGATACCGACATCGACACCAGGCAGTACGACGCGGGCGTGAACTACATCATCGACGGCTACAACGCGCAGGTCAGCGCCGTCTACTCGAAGACCAGGATGACCAAGGCCGCCGATACCGACAAGTTCTCGGTCGCCTTGCAGCTGCAATTCTAATTCCACTACACGGAGCTATCCCATGCAAAATCGTCGCAACTTCATCGCATCCCTGAGCCGTATCGCCGCCGCCACCGCCATGCTGGCCGCCGGCGCACAAGCCTACGCCGCCGACACCATCAAGGTCGGCATCCTGCATTCGCTATCGGGCACGATGGCGATTTCCGAAACGTCGCTGAAAGACGTGGCGTTGATGACCATCGACGAGATCAACGCCAAGGGCGGCGTGTTGGGCAAGAAGCTGGAGGCGGTGGTGGTCGATCCGGCCTCCAACTGGCCGCTGTTCGCCGAGAAGGCGCGCGGGCTGATCGCGCAGGACAAGGTGTCGGTGGTGTTTGGCTGCTGGACGTCGGTGTCGCGCAAGTCGGTGCTGCCGGTGTTCAAGGAGCTGAATAGCCTGCTGTTCTATCCGGTGCAGTACGAGGGCGAGGAGCTGGAGAAGAATGTGTTCTACACCGGCGCCGCTCCCAACCAGCAGGCGATACCTGCGGTGGAATACCTGATGAGCAAGGAGGGCGGTGGCGCCAAGCGCTTCGTGCTGCTGGGGACCGACTACGTTTATCCGCGCACCACCAACAAGATCCTGCGCGCCTACCTGAAGAGCAAGGGCGTGAAGGACAGCGATATCGACGAGGTGTACACCCCGTTCGGCCATTCGGACTACCAGACCATCGTCGCCAACATCAAGAAGTTCTCGGCGGGCGGCAAGACGGCGGTGATCTCCACCATCAACGGCGATTCCAATGTGCCGTTCTACAAGGAGCTGGGCAACGCGGGCTTGAAGGCGACCGATGTGCCGGTGGTGGCGTTCTCGGTGGGCGAGGAGGAGCTACGCGGCGTGGATACCAAGCCGTTGCTGGGCCACCTGGCGGCGTGGAACTACTTCGAGTCGGTGAAGAATCCGGTGAATACGGAGTTCATCAAGAAGTGGAAGGCCTATGCCGTCGCCAAGAAGCTGCCGAACGCGAATACCGTCGTGACCAACGATCCGATGGAAGCGACCTATGTCGGCATCCATATGTGGGCGCAGGCGGTGGAGAAGGCCAAGTCGACCGATACCGACAAGGTGATCGTGGCGATGGCGGGGCAGAGCTTCAAGGCGCCTTCGGGCTTTACGTTGACGATGGATCCGACCAATCACCATTTGCATAAGCCGGTGTTCATTGGCGAGATCCGTCCGGACGGCCAGTTCAGCGTGGTGTGGAAGACGCCAGGTCCGGTGCGCGCCAATCCGTGGAGCCCGTACATTCCGGGTAACGAGGGTAAGCAGAAGCTGTAAGCCGTGAAGCGGGGCCCCGGTCGGTGTGACGGGGTCCGGCAGCAAACCAGTATCACCTGAGGACTCCACCTTGAAAAAACTCCTGCTCCTGGCTTGCCTGCTGCTGTCCTGCGCGGCGCACGCCGCCATCGACAGCACCTTGCTGGCGCCCCTGGCCGGCAACGATCCCGACGCCCGCGTCGACGCCATCGTCAAGATCGGAGCGCTGGCCAACAACGACGCCACCCGCCTGCTGACGGCGCTCAAGAGCGACGCCCTGTACGCCACGCCGGACGGCCGCATCTTCATCGTCACCGATGATAAAGCCTACAACCCGGCCACCGGCGCAACCGGCCCGCTGCCCGAAGGCCTGGACGGCGTAATGGTCAACAACCGCTTGCGCGGCGCCGTTGACGACGCGCTGTCCGCCCTCAAACTGTTCGCCCCGGACCGCGCGCAGCGGCTGGCCGCAGCCACCGAGCTGCAAAAAAGCGTCACGCTGGCGCAAGCCCCGCTGATCGAAAAGGCGTTGGCGAACGAGCAGGACGCCGAGATCCGCCCCATGCTGCAACTGGTCGCCGCCACCGCCAACCTGCAATCGCCGGACGTCGCCAAGCGCAAGGCTGCCGCCGAGGCGCTGGCCACCAGCAGCAACGCCAACCTGCGCCCGCTGTTGCAAGCGATGCAGAGCGATAAAGAACCTGATCAATCGGTGCGTGTCGCCGCCGCCCACACCTTGCAGGCGCTGGACAGCCGCCTGGCCCGCACCGAGTTTATCGGCAACGTCTTCTACGGCATCTCGCTGGCCAGCGTGCTGCTGTTGACGGCGCTGGGCCTGGCCATCACCTTCGGCCTGATGGGCATCATCAACATGGCCCACGGCGAGCTGCTGATGATAGGCGCCTACACCACCTACCTGTGCCAGCTCGGCTTCCGCAACTATTTCCCATCGGCGGTGGATTGCTACCTGATTGCCGCGCTGCCGGCCGCCTTCCTGGTAACGGCCGCCGTCGGCATCGCGTTGGAGCGCACGGTGATTCGCTGGCTCTATGGCCGTCCGCTGGAAACCCTGCTGGCCACCTGGGGCATCAGCCTGATACTGATGCAGGCGGTGCGCACCATCTTCGGCGCGCAGAACGTTGAGGTGGCGAATCCGTCGTGGATGTCCGGCGGCGTGACGGTGCTAGGCTCGCTGGTGCTGGCCTACAACCGCATCGTCATCATCGTGTTCGCGCTGTTCGTGGTGGCCGGCGTCTGGCTGATACTGAACAAGACCCGGCTTGGCTTGTTCGTCCGCGCCGTGATGCAGAACCGCCGCATGGCCGGCTGCGTTGGCGTCTCCACCGCCAAGATCGACATGATGACCTTCGGCCTCGGCTCCGGCATCGCGGGACTGGGCGGCGTGGCCTTGTCGCAGCTGGGTAATGTCGGGCCGGACCTGGGCCAGAGCTACATCGTCGATTCCTTCATGGTGGTGGTGCTGGGCGGCGTCGGCCAACTGGCGGGCACCGTCATTGCCGCGCTGGGGCTGGGCGAAGCGAACAAATTCCTGGAGCCGGTGGCGGGTGCGGTGCTGGCCAAGATCGCCATCCTGGTCTTCATCATCATGTTTATCCAGAAGCGGCCGCAGGGCCTGTTCGCCATGAAAGGCAGAAGCGCAGAATGAACCATCCCTCTCTCTTTTCGCGCCAGGCGTGGAGCGGCATTGCCGCCTGCTGCGTGGTGCTGGCCGCGCTGCCCTTGCTGAACCTGGCCTTTGCGGACGGCCATCCGCTGCATGTGCCCAGCTATATGGTCAGCCTGGTCGGCAAGTTCATGTGCTATGCGTTGGCCGCGCTGGCGCTCGATATGGTGTGGGGCTATGCCGGCATCCTGTCGCTGGGCCACGGCGTGTTCTTCGCGCTGGGCGCCTATGCGCACGGCATGTACCTGATGCGCGCCATCGGCAGGGAAGGCGTGTACCAGAGCGACCTGCCGGACTTCATGGTGTTCCTCGACTGGAAAACCTATCCGTGGTTCTGGTCCGCCACCGACAGCTTCTGGTACTGCCTGGCGCTGGTGGTGCTGGTGCCGGGCATGCTGGCGTTCGTGTTCGGCTTCTTCGCCTTCCGTTCGCGCATCAAGGGCGTGTACTTCTCGATCATCACGCAGGCCATGACCTATGCCTTCATGCTGCTGTTCTTCCGCAATAACACCGGCTTTGGCGGTAACAACGGCTTCACGGACTTCAAGCGGATACTGGGCTATTCGATCAGCGCGCCCGCCACCAAGGCCACGCTGTACCTGGTCACGCTGGCGATGCTGGCCGGCTCGCTGCTGCTGTGCCGCTGGATCGTCAAGTCCAAGCTGGGACGCGTGCTGCAAGCGGTGCGCGATTCGGAATCGCGGCTGATGTTCATCGGCTATAACCCGCTGTGGTTCAAGCTGTTCGTGTGGACCTTGTCGGCGGTGCTGTGCGGAATAGCGGGCGCGCTGTATGTGCCGCAGGTCGGCATCATCAACCCGTCCGAGATGTCGCCGGCGAACTCGATCGAGATGGTGATCTGGGCGGCGGTGGGCGGCCGCGGCACGCTGCTGGGGCCTATCATCGGCGCGTTTTCGGTCAACGGCTTGAAAAGCTGGTTCACCGGCGCCTTCCCGAATCTGTGGCTGTTCGCGCTGGGACTGATCTTCATCCTGGTGACGCGCTACCTGCCGCAAGGCATAGCAGGACTGGCCGCGCGCTGGCGCAAGGAGCAGGCATGAGCGCCAACGAACATATGAACATTTCGTCGGGCCGCGTGGCGGAGCCCGGACTGGACACCACGCACGGCGCCATCCTGTACCTGGAGGAGATCACGGTGTCGTTCGACGGCTTCCGCGCGCTGAATAAACTGAGCCTGGATATTTCGGTCGGCGAGCTGCGCTGCATCATCGGCCCTAACGGCGCCGGCAAGACCACGATGATGGACGTCATCACCGGCAAGACGCGGCCGACTTCCGGCACCGCCTTTTTCGGCCAGACCATGGACCTGAGCCGCATGACGGAATACCAGATCGCCCATGCCGGCATAGGCCGCAAGTTCCAGCGGCCGACCATCTTCGAGCAGCACACGGTAGTTGAAAATCTCGAACTGGCGATGAAGACCGACAAGCGGGTGCGGCCCACTCTGTTCGCGCGGCTGTCGTCCGAACAGCGCGGCAAGATCGACGAGATCCTCAAGCTGATACGCCTGAACGGCAGCGAGCAGCGGCTGGCGGGGCTGCTGTCGCACGGGCAGAAGCAATGGCTGGAGATCGGCATGCTGCTGATGCAGGAGCCGCAATTGATCCTGCTGGACGAACCGGTGGCCGGCATGTCCGACGCCGAGACCGCGCGCACGGCGGAGCTGCTCAACGAACTGCGCGGCAAGCATTCGATCATGGTGGTGGAACACGACATGGCGTTCGTGACGGAGATCGCGCAGCAGGGCGTGGTGACGGTGCTGCACGAAGGCGCGGTGCTGGCGCAGGGCACGATGTCGCAAGTGCAGTCCGACGAGCGGGTGATTGAAGTTTATCTGGGGCGCTGATGAATATGCTGCAAGTCGAAAAAATCAACCAGTACTACGGTTCCTCGCACACGCTGCGCGGCGTATCGCTGGAGCTGGAACGGGGCCAATGCATGGCGCTGTTGGGGCGCAACGGCGTTGGCAAGACCACGCTGCTCAAATGCCTGATGGGCGTGCTGCCGGTATCGGCCGGCGCGGTCCGGCTGGAAGGGCGCGACATCACGCGCATGGCGCCGCACCAGCGTGCGCGGGCCGGCATCGCCTACGTGCCGCAGGGCCGGGAGATCTTCGCGCGGCTGACGGTGGAGGAAAACCTGTTGATGGGGCTCGCCACCCACAGCGGCAAGCAGGCGACCACCATCAAGGGCGAGGTGTACGAGCTGTTCCCGGTGTTGAAGGACATGCTGCACCGGCGCGGCGGCGACCTGTCCGGCGGCCAGCAACAGCAACTGGCGATTGCGCGCGCGCTGCTGGCCGAGCCCAGGCTGATCATCCTCGATGAGCCGACCGAGGGCATCCAGCCATCCATCATCAAGGACATCGGCAACGTGATCAGGCTGCTGCGGCAGCGCGGCGACATGGCCATCCTGCTGTGCGAGCAGTACTTCGATTTCGCCCACGAACTGGCCGACCAGTTCATCGTGCTGTCGCGCGGCGAGGTAGTGGCCTCCGGCGCGCAGGCTGCGATGAACGACCCGGACGTCAAGCGCCACCTGGCGGTATAGGTGGCGCGTCGTAGTTGTAACAAGAAACGTACGGCGCTCCATATGAAGCGCCTGTATCAATGACGACGGTGACAAAGCACGCATTTTTCGATTGAATTTCCTGCTACATTGTCTTTTTTGTCATTTTGTAGCCATCATGAGATCGCAACACTCGCTCCTTGTCATTTTGCTGTTGCCGCCCGTGTTGGTGGGGTTGTACTGGTCGTCGAGCCGTACCACCGGCGAAGCCGAAGCGGGCGGGCCGCAGGCGTCCACCCGCGCCGCACTCGCAGACGTCCGTCGGGACCAGCCCTCAACCTTGCGGCCCAAACCCGATCCGCGCTATACGCTGGCGCAGCAGGTGGACCGCCTCGCCGCCACGGGCAGGCCGGCTGACGCCTTCGATGCGTACTGGCTGGTGCAGACCTGTATCGACTTCCAACGCACCGGCGACCTGGCCGTGGCTGACGGCGACTTCATGCGGACGGCGAACAAGGCCGAGAAGTCTGCGGAAAAGCTGCTGTGCGCAGAGATGACTGAGCGGATGAAGATTGCGCGCCTGGATCATCTGGCCCTGGCGGCCAAGGCGGGCATCGACAGCGCGGACCTGGCGTTCCTGCAAACCGGCCCGTTCGGCGATCCGTCGGCGCTGACGACGCGGCCCGACGATCCACTGGTGCAGGCCTGGAAGGCGGAGGCGTTGGCCTACCTGGAGGCGCAGGCGCAGCAGGGGTGCATCCCCAGCATGATTGCGCTGCTGGGCGAGTACAACGAGGACAGCGCGCTGCTGAAGCGTTACCCCCTATCGGCGCTGCGCTATGCGACGGCGGTGCACGATTTCTACGAAACGCTGCTTGGCGGCGCCGGCAAGACCGCTCCCAATCCGCTGCAAGATGAATTCATTCAGAAGATGTCGCAGGGGCTGTCGCCGGATCAGGTCAGGCTCGCGACCGCCGAGGGCAAGCAGTTGCTGGCGCGCTCCATGGAAAAGAAACACTGAGCATGCGCCCATAATTTGGCCGCAACGCCGATTGCTGATAAAGTAACGGTCCTTTTTTATTTGTCAGGTTTGCCGTGGAGTTGCGTTTGCTTTTTTACATCCTCGATCTGATCGGCGTGGCCGTATTCGCCGCCAGCGGTACGCTGGCCGCGATGGCTTCCCATCTGGATCTGCTGGGGATCATGGTGCTGGCCGCGATGACCGCCATCGGCGGCGGCACGCTGCGCGACCTGCTGCTGAACCGCCATCCGGTGTTCTGGATCGAAGATCCCAAGCCGCTGCTGGTGATCGTCGCTTCGGCCGTCTTCACCATCGTCTGGGTGCAGGTGCTGCCGGTGCCGACCGACGCCTTGCTGATCGCCGACGCGCTGGGGTTGGCGCTGTTCGCCATGTCCGGCGCCAAGGTGGCGGAGGCGCAGGGCTGCCGCGCGCTGATCGTCATCCTGATGGGCACATTGACCGGCGTCGGCGGAGGCCTGGTGCGCGACATCCTCGCCGCCAAGGTGCCGTTGATACTGCGCCAGGATATCTACGCGACCGCCGCCATCGCCGGCATCCTGCTGTACATCCTGCTGAAGAAGGCCGGCCTGGCGCCGCGCTGGGCGTTCGGCATCGGCCTGGTTTCCATCGTGGTGGTGCGCCTGCTGGCGATTCAGCTGGGCTTGCGGCTGCCGTCGTTTTAAGCCGTGGCTTGGCGGCGACGGCGCGCCATGAAGCCAATCAGGCCCAGGCCGGCCATCAACATGGCGTACGACTCCGGTTCCGGTACGGCGGTGACGTTGATATTGTCAATGGCAAAGCCGTTGTACATCGCGTAGTAGCTGCCGCTACTGGCGAAGGTAACGGATGTCAGATTGGTGAAGCTGCCGTCGAAGGCATAGCTCACCAGTGGCAGAGGGCCGCTTGGCGCCGACCTGTCAATCGCAAACGACTGGGAAACAGTACCGCCGCCGAGCAGTTGACCGACCACATCGATATGGGTCGGAATGTAACTCGGGTAGCCGTATTGGTTAAAGTTGAAGGAACCAGCGCCTTCGAAACCTGTCAGGGCAAAGGTGCCGCCGCTGCTTCTGGCCATCGTCAGGGCGCCGTATTCGCCATTGGCGTCGCCCAAAGGCGCCAATACGAGCATCGTACCGTTGACCGGGCAGCTTGGTGCGCAAGATTGTGTGTTGCTCATTCCCGAGTACTGACCCGACAGTTTGAAATCAAAGCCGCCGGACGTGAAGTTCCCCGTCGTAGACTTTGGTACATCGTTAAAGTCAACGATGGCGGCCTGGCTCAGCGACGCGGCGCCCGCCAATAGGCTAGACAGCAATATTTTATTTGCGATATTCATCGGGTTCTCGTGGTTGACGTCTTGGTTGATGGTGTTTTTGCATTCTATTCCGAGCATTATCTAAATGGCACTAGTGCTTGCAAAAAAAGAGCATTCTGCTGATCTTAATGCAACAAATTTCTTTGTTACGGCAGCTTGCCCATCGCGACCGCGGCGGCGGAGGTGCGGGTTTCCACGCCCAGTTTGACGAACACGTGCTCCAGGTGCTTGTTCACCGTGCGCGGGCTGGTGCCGAGGATGTCGCCGATGTCGCGGTTGGTCTTGCCCTTGATGACCCAGTTCAGCACCTCCGATTCGCGCTGCGTCAATTTGAAGGACAGCATCAGTTTCTCGATCTGCGCGCTGTCCGACTCTTCGCGCAGCACGATCATCCACTGTTCGTTTTCGCTGAACTCCGCCGCCGAGAAGATCAGGCGGCGGCTGGCCCGTTGCAGCGTCAACGGCGGATGCGACTGGCCCTGGCTGTGCGCCAGCTGCGTCGCCGCCAGCCACGCCGTCAATTCCGTATCGACCGCATAGCCCTGCATCAGCGTGCGCGCCAGCGGCGTTTGCCAGACGATCTTGCCGTCGCGCGGCGTCATCGCGATCACCGCGTTGCCGAAGGCGTCCAGCGCGCTGCGGGCCTGGTCCACCAAGCGGGCTGTCTGCATGTGGGAGGTGATCCGCGCCAGCACCTCGCTGGTGCGCAGCGGCTTGGTGACGTAGTCGTTGCCGCCGGCGGCGAAGGCCGCCACCACGTGCTCCGCTTCCGTCAGTCCGGTCATGAACACCACCGGGATGTGGCGCGTGGCCAGGCTGGCTTTCAACTGGCGGCAGGTTTCGAAGCCATCCATGCCGGGCATGACGGCGTCCAGCAGGATGATGTCCGGCTGCGCCTCGGCGGCGCGCTGCAAGGCCGTCGCGCCGCTGTTCGCCACCAGCACGGTGTAGCCAGATTCGTCCAGCGCGTCGTGCAGCACGGCCAGGTTTTCGGGCACGTCGTCCACCACCAGCACGATGTTGCGGTCAAGGTTGAAGTTCATTGTTCTGGTTCTTTCGGAGGAAGTCGGCCATCGCGTCCAGCTGGAAGCGGGCGGCGAAATTGCGCATGGTTTGCGTGAAGTGCAGGTAGCGCGCATCGAGCGCGCTGATCTCATCGAGCTTGTTCTGGATGCCGCGCACGTAGCCGATGCGGACCAGCTCATTGAGCGCCGCCAGCTGCGCGGCGGGCGGCAGCACCAGCTGCGCCAGTTCCGGCGCAGTCAAGCCAGCCGTCACCTCGATGCTGATGGCCGGCTGCGTGATCCATTCCAGCGCCAGGCGCC
Organism: Duganella sp. GW822-FHT06D06; assembly: GCF_058799615.1. Lineage (NCBI taxonomy): Bacteria > Pseudomonadati > Pseudomonadota > Betaproteobacteria > Burkholderiales > Oxalobacteraceae > Duganella > Duganella sp. GW822-FHT06D06. The sequence continues at coordinate 104,090 of NZ_JBXALQ010000015.1, read as the reverse complement.
GGCCTATCCAGTCCAGCAGCTCGGCCACGTTGACCGGCTTGACGATGAAGTCCGCCGCCGTGATGCCGGCGGCGTTTTCCATGCCCTTGTCGAAGGCGTTGGCGGAGACGATGGCGATCGGCACCGGCGACAGCTGGCGGCGGCGCAGGATGTAGCTGGCTTCCCAGCCGTCCATTGCCGGCATGGCCAGGTCCATCAGGATCAGGTCCGGCTTGAAGGAGGCGTGCAGGTCCAGGCATTCGAGGCCGGATTCGGCCAGCGCCACGTCGAAGCCCAGCGGCGTCAGGATGTTGAGCAGCATCTCGCGATCGACCCTTTCGTTGTCGACCACCAGGATGCTGCGCCGCGTGCCGCGATAGCCGGTGCGCTGCGCCGCCGGTTGTTCCAGTTCCTTCAGCTCCCGGGCCGAGGCGTGCACGCTGGGCAGGAATAGCCGGATATGGAATACGCTGCCTTGCCGCGGCGTGCTGCGGATATTCAGTTCGCCGCCCATCAGCTGCGTCAGCATCTTGGCGATCGGCAGGCCCAGGCCGGTGCCGCTGGCGTTGGCGTGCGCGCTGGCGCTGCCGCGCGAGAACGGTTCGAAGATATGGTCGATCTCTTCCCGCAGGATGCCGGGGCCGCTGTCCTCGATCTCGAACGAGGCCATCTCGCGCGCGTACTGCAAGCGCAGCACGATGCCGCCGGTGCTGGTGAACTTGACCGCGTTGCCGAGGATGTTGATGAGGATCTGCCCCAGCCGCTTGCGGTCGGCGCGCACGCTGCGCGGCAGCGTGCCAGTCAGCTCGTAGCGGAAGGCCAGCCCTTTGTTGGCCGCCTGCAGCTCGAACATGCGCACGATCTGGCCGATGAAGTCGGGGAAGTTCAGCTCCTTCATGTCGAAGTTGAATTTGCCGCTTTCGATGCGGGCGATGTCGAGCGTGCCTTCGATCAGCGACAGCAGATGCTCGCCGCTGCTGCGGATCACGCGGATCGCTTGCTGGCGGTGCTCCGGTATCGACGGATCGTTGTCCAGCAGCTGCGCGTAGCCGAGGATGGAATTGAGCGGCGTCCGGATCTCGTGGCTGATGCCGGCGATGTAGCGGCTCTTGGCCTGGTTGGCCAGGTCGGCGGTCTTCTTGGCCTGCTGCAGCTGGGCGTCGGTCTGGCCGTGCAGTTCGATCTCGCGCGTCAGCAGGCCGGTCTGGCGGTTCGATTCCTCCTGCGCCACGCGGCGGCTTTCGCTGGTCAGCACCAGCCACCAGGCGACGATGCCGCTGGTGAGCAGCAGCGCCGCGAAGATCTTGAAGAACACCAGTTGCAGCTGCGGCAGCAGGGCGGCGTCGCCGGCCGGCAGCACCGATTGCTCGTGGTAGTAGATCAGTCCCAGCAGCGCGCCCAGGAACAGCACGGTGACGATCATCAGCAGCAGGTAGTGCCCCAGTCCGCTGCTCAGGTAGCGCCACAGCGATTTGGGCAGCAGCGCCTGCATCGCCGCCTGCCATTGCGACGACACTTTCGCGTGCGGCTTGCAGACGTCGTTGCAGCGCGCGTCCAGGCAGCAGCACAGCGAGCAGATCGAGCCCTGATAGGCCGGGCAGTGCGCCATGTCCTCGGACTCGTATTCCTTTTCGCAGATCACGCAGGTCTTGCTGTGCACCTGCGCCGGCGTGCGGGCGATGTAGTACTTGCCCCTGGTGGCGACGGCGATCAGCGGCGACGCCACGAACGCCGTCAGCAGCGCGATGAAGGCGGAGAAGGCCTGCGCCTGCTGGCCGAACAAGCCCATGAAGGCCGCCACCGACAAGGCCGACGCCAGCAGCATGGCGCCGACGCCGACCGGGTTGATGTCGTACAAATAGGCGCGGCGGAATTCGATGCCTTTCGGGCTCAGGCCCAGCGGCTTGTTGACCACCAGGTCCGCCACCACCGCCGTGATCCACGAGATGGCGACGTTGGAGTACAGGCCGAGCACCTGGTCCAGCGCCTGGAACACGTCCAGCTCCATCAGCAGCACGGCGATCAGCGCGTTGAACACGGCCCACACCACGCGCCCCGGATGGCTGTGCGTAAGTCGGGCGAAGAAGTTGGACCAGGCCAGCGAGCCGGCATAGGCATTGGTCATGTTGATCTTGACCTGCGAGATCACCACCAGCAGCGCGGTCGCCAGCAGCGCCACCGACGGATTTGCGAACACCTGGCCGAAACCGGCCAGGTACATCTGGGTCGGGTTGACCGCCTGCGCCAAAGGCACCGCGCTGCTGATCGCCAGGAAGGCCAGCAGCGCGCCGCCCAGCATCTTGGCGATGCCGAGCAGGATCCAGCCCGGCCCGGCGATCAACACGCCCAGATGCCAGCGGTAGCGGTTGGCGGCGGTCTTGTGCGGCATGAAGCGCAGGAAGTCGACCTGCTCGCCGATCTGCGTGATCAGCGCCACGCCGACCGCCGTGGCGGCGCCGAACATCAGCACGTTGAAGTGGCCGTTCTCGCCGGAGCGGCCGGGGTAGTGCAGCAGCTGCGGCAGCAGCTCGGGTTGCTTTTGCAGGATGGCGATGAAGGGCAGGGCCATCAGCACCAGCCACACCGGCTGGGTCAGCATCTGGATGCGGCTGATCAGCGTGACGCCGTGCGTCACCAGCGGGATCACGACCAGCGCGCTGACCATGTAGCCGAGGTAGAGCGGCAGGTGGAAGTACAGCTCCAGCGCATAGGCCATGATGGCCGCTTCCAGCGCGAACAGGATGAAGGTGAACGAGGCGTAGACGAAGGACGATATGGTCGAGCCGATGTAGCCGAAGCCGGCGCCGCGCGTCAGCAGGTCCATGTCGACGCCGTACTTGGCGGCGTAGTAGCTGATCGGCAGGCCGGTCAGGAAGATGATCAGGCCGACCGCCATGATGGCCCACAGCGCGTTGATGAAGCCGTAGTTGACGGTGATGGTGCCGCCGATCGCCTCCAGCACCAGGAACGAGATCGCGCCGAAGGCCGTGTTCGAGACGCGGAACACCGACCATTTGCGGAACGCGCGCGGCGTGTAGCGCAGCGCGTAGTCCTCGATGGTTTCGTTGGCCACCCAGGTGTTGTAGTCGCGACGGATCTTGACGATGCGTTGCGCCGGTTCGGTCTCTATTTTTGTCATGCCGGGCCCATAAAAAAAGCAGCTATCTAAGCTGCTTCTCTAAGCAAGTTGCATGCCCGGCAAGCTTGTTTGGCGACGGCTAGCGCTGTTTGCTCAGGTTGAGCTTGTCCAGCAATCGCGCCAGTTCTTCCTGCATCGACGGCGACAGGTTGACGAACTGGCAGCCGATCTGCACCTGCTCGCCCAGCAGGAAGGAGCGGAAGGTGCGCGACAGGCGGATGTCGAGGTCGGCGATCATCACCGAATCCGGGCCCAGCTCCAGCCGCACGCGTTGCAGCTTGCGGCCGACATACAGGCCGACGCAGTCGCGCGGCGGCGCCCGCATGCCGACGCCACCGGCCGAGAAGTCGTACAGTTGCAGCTCGTAGGGCTTGCCGTTCAGCACAAACGAAGCCATGTAGTAGATGCCCAGCGGCGTTTCCAGCCGGGTCGATGCGCGGCGGTTCAGCACCTGGCACTTGGTCGGAAAATCGAGCGGGATCATGGTCGGCTCGCCGGGCGTGCAAGCCCAGTCCGGCGAACTGAGCTTGAACTGCACCTTGGCCGCGCGCAGCCAGGCGACAAACACGGCGTCGCCGGGCGGCAGGAACTCGCCCTCGTTCAGTTCCAGCACAAAAAACGGATTTTCGGGATCGACCGATTTAATCCGCGCCATCACCACATTGGTGGTGCTGGCCGGATAAATGGAGATCGGATCGCCGTTGTCGGCGAGCAGGGTGAGAGAATCGCCGATGTCATGTTCATCGGTCATCTCGTGCGGTTTGGAACCCGCCGGAATGGGCTCCACAGCATCTTTTAGGCTGGGAGGACCGCGGCGGAATTCATTCGGTATAGGATCGTTCACGACGGCATATCTCTTTGGTAATGACACTACGATGCGAGGTCGATCTGCACAGTTTACAGTCTATTCTTGCTCTTGGCTTGCTAAAAGGCAAGAATATTTCGGTCACTGTGCATTCTGGTGCACGCCGGGCCGGTCAGAACTGCTCTTCGGGCCGCAGATAGCGCCATTGGCCTACCGGCAGGTCGCCCAGTTTGACTTTGCCGATGCGAACCCGTTTCAAACCGACAACCTTGAGGCCGACCATGTCGCACATGCGGCGGATCTGGCGCTTCTTGCCTTCGCGCAGCGTGATGCTGAGCTGGTCCTCGTTCTGCCAGCGCACCTTGGCCGGCAGCAGCGGCTTGCCGTCCATCCACAGGCCGTGGCAGAGCTTTTTCAGATCGCTGTCCGGCAGCTTGCCGGGCTTGGTGTACTCGACGCGCACCAGGTATTCCTTGTCGACGTCGGTGGTTTCGCCGATCAGGTGCTTGGCCACGCGGCCGTCCTGGGTCAGCACCAGCAGGCCGACCGAGTCGATGTCCAGGCGGCCGGCCGGCACCAGCGAGCGCAGTTGCGTCGGGTGGAAGATTTCCGGCGACGGATCGTCCGGCCAGCGGTTTTCCGGCTTGATCAGCACCACGGCCGGCTGGTAGCCGTCCTCGGCCTGACCGCTGACGTAGCCCATCGGCTTGTTGATCAGCACGGTCACGCGCTTGGACTGCTCGGCGGCGGCCTGGCGCTCGACGGTGACGCGCTGGCTCGGATAGATCTTGGTGCCGAGTTCGGAGATGACCTGGCCATCTACCCGTACCCAGCCGCGCGCTATCCACTCGTCGGCCTCACGGCGCGAGCACAGGCCCAGTTCGGACATGCGTTTGGACAAGCGTAATAATTCTTCGGACATGAGGCGGTTTTCTGTATTAAAGAGTAAATGCGGAATTCGTCATTCCCGCGTGCGCGGGAACGACGCGGTGTTAAGTTTATACCTTGATCGCGTCCAGCAGGTCGGTTTCAAGCTGGATCTGGTTGCGGGCGTTGTTCAGCGTGGCGCCGTCGATCAGGAACACGTCCTCGACGCGCTCGCCCAGGGTCATCACCTTGGCCGTGTGCAGATTGATCTTGTACTTGGTGAGCACGTTGGCGATCGAGTACAGCAGGCCGGTGCGGTCGTTGGCGGCCACCGACAGCAGGTAGTACTGGCCGCGCTCGTCCGGGCGCAGGTCGACCGTCGGCTGGATCGGGAAGGTGCGCGACAGGCGCGATAGCCGGCCCTTGCCGGGCGCCGGCAACGGCTCCGGGTTGGTCAGCAGCGCGCACAGCTCGTGTTCGATCAGGCTGATGATGTCGCGGTAGCTCTTGGCGAAGCTTTGCTCGGTGACCAGGAAGGTGTCGAGCGCGTAGCCGTGGCGGGTGGTGTGGATCTTGGCGTCCAGGATGCTGAAGTTCTTGCGGTCGAAGTAGCTGCAGATGCGCGCGAACAGGTCCGGCTGGTCCTTGATGTAGACGGCGATCTGCAAGCCCTCGCCAATCGGCGCCAGCCGGCACTTGACCACCGGCTTGTCGTTGGTGAAGCGGTCGTACAGCGCGCGCGTCTGCCAGGCGATGTCGGAGGCGTCGTGGCGCAGGAAGTAGGCGACGTCGAGCTGCTTCCAGAACGCTTCGTGCGCGTCCGGCGGCAGGCCGTACAGGCGCAAGGTGGCCAGCGCCTCCTGCTGGCGGTGCTTCAGTTCGTGGTCGGCGCTGTGCGGCTCGCCGCCCAGCACGCGCAGGGTGATGCGGTACAGGTCTTCCAGCAGCTTGGCCTTCCAGGCGTTCCACACCTTGGGGCTGGTGCCGCGGATGTCGGCCACCGTCAGCAGGTACAGCGCGGTCAGGTGGCGCTCGTCCTTGGCCACTCTGGCGAAGGCGGCGATGACGTCCGGGTCCGACAGGTCCTGCTTCTGCGCGACCTGCGACATGGTCAGGTGGTTCTCGACCAGGAACACCACCAGCTCGGTGTCCTCGGCGCTGACGCCGTGTTCCAGGCAGAACTGCTCGGCGTCGACCGTGCCCAGCTTGGAGTGGTCGCCGCCGCGGCCCTTGGCGATGTCGTGGAACAGCGCGCCCAGGTACAGCAGCCACGGTTGCGCGAAGTTGGCCATCAGCTGGCTGCAGAACGGGTATTCGTGCGCGTGCTCGGCCATCGTGAAGCGGCGCATATTGCGCACCACCATCAGGATGTGCTGGTCCACCGTGTAGACGTGGAACAGGTCGTGCTGCATCTGGCCGACGATCTTGCGGAAGTTGGGCAGGTAGCGGCCCAGGATCGACAGGTCGTTCATGCGGCGCAGCGCGTGGATGATGCCCACCGGCGCCTGCATGATGCGCAGGAACAGCGCGCGGTTGACCGGGTCGGCGCGGAAGGCGGCGTCGATCTTGAAGCGCTCGTGCCACAGCGCGCGCATGGTGCGCGAGGTCATGCCCTGCAGCGAAGGGCGCTCGGTCATCAGCACGAAGATCTCCAGCATCGCCGACGGCGTGGTGGCGAAGGTGTCGTCGTCGCGGATGTCGATCAGGCCGTTGACGTCGTTGAAGCGCTCGTTGATGCGCAGCGCCACGCCGGACTTCGGGAACAGCCGTTCCTCGATGTTCTGCAGCAGGATGGTGTTCAGTTGGGTGACGGTCTTGGCGGCCCAGTAGTAGCGCTGCATCAGGTATTCGCTGGCGCGGCGCATGTTGACGCCGCTGCCGGTGGCTTGCAGGCCCAGCGATTCGGCGATCGCGGTCTGGACGTCGAACACCAGCCGGTCCTCGCGCCGGCCGGCGTGCAGGTGCAGGCGCACGCGGATGTCCTTGAAGGCGCGTTCCTTCTCCATCAGCTGCTTGGCTTCGGTCTGCGTGATCAGGCCGCTGGTGGCCAGGGTGCGCCAGGAGTTGGCCAGGCCGGCGGCCTTGACCATCCACAGGATCACTTGCAGGTCGCGCAGGCCGCCCGGGCTTTCCTTGCAGTTCGGCTCCAGGCTGAAGGCGGTGTCTTCGTATTTGGCGTGGCGCTGGCGCATCTCCAGCACCTTGGCGTGGTAGAAGGCGCGCGGGTCCATCGCCGCCTGGTAGCGCTGCTGCAGCCGCTCGAACAGCGGCTCGTCGCCGCAGATCAGGCGCGCTTCCAGCAGGCTGGTTTGCACCGTGATGTCGGCCGCCGATTCGCTCAGGCACTCGTCCACCGTGCGGATGCTGTGGCCGATCTCCAGGCCCAGGTCCCACAGCAGTTGCACCAGCTCCTCCAGCTTGCCGGTGGTGGCGCCGTCCGGCGCTTTGTCGAGCAGGATCAGCAGGTCGACGTCGGAATGGGGGAACAGCTCGCCGCGGCCGTAGCCGCCGACGCCGACCAGCGCGGTGTTGGCCGGCAGCCGGGCTTGGTGCCAGGCCGTGGTCAGCACCGCGTCGACGCTCTGGCGCAGGCTGCGCAGCAGCTTTTCCGGCATGCCGTCGGCCTGGAAGCCGGCGATGACGACCTGGCGGTCGGCCTTCAGCTGGCGCTTGAGTTGTTCGCGCAGTTCCTTCTTCATCGCCGCCGTCGTCATGCGGGGCTTAGGCGGCCACGGCGTTGGCCGACGCGCCCGTGATGAAGGCCGGCGGCGGCGGGCTGCCGGCCGACAGCGTCAGCACTTCGTAGCCGGTCTCGGTGACCAGGATGGTGTGTTCCCACTGGGCCGACAGGCTGCGGTCCTTGGTTTTGATGGTCCAGCCGTCGCCCATTTCGCGGATCTCGCGCTTGCCGGCGTTGATCATCGGCTCGATGGTGAAGATCATGCCGGCCTGCAGCTCGTCCAGCGTGCCGGGACGGCCGTAGTGCAGCACCTGCGGCTCTTCGTGGAAGATCTTGCCGATGCCGTGGCCGCAGAATTCGCGCACCACGCTGTAGCCGGCCTTTTCCGCGTGCTGCTGGATCACGTGGCCGATGTCGCCCAGGTGCGCGCCCGCCTTGACCTTGGCGATGCCCAGCCACATGCACTCGTAGGTGATGTCGGACAGGCGCTTGGCCAGGATCGACGGCTCGCCGATGAAGAACATGCGGCTGTTGTCGCCGTGGTAGCCGTCCTTGATGACGGTGATGTCGAGGTTGACCACGTCGCCGTTCTTGAGCACCTTGTCGCCCGGGATGCCGTGGCAGATGACGTCGTTGACCGAGGTGCAGATGGCCTTGGGGTAGGGCGTGTAGCCCGGCGGGCAGTAGTTCAGCGGCGCCGGGATGGTGCCCTGCACGTTGACCATGTATTCGTGGCACAGCCGATCCAGTTCGCCCGTGGTCACGCCCGGCTTGACGAAGGGCGTGATGTAGTCCAGCACTTCGGAGCCCAGGCGGCCGGCCACGCGCATGCCGGCGATATCTTCGGCGGATTTAATGGAAATAGACATAGTGGATCGCAATCAGCAAAGTAAACGGTAAAAACGCAGGCGGCGAGCGGACGGAATCGGCTCGCGGCGTGCAAATATGTCGAAATTATAAACGACGCGGGGCGGCCCCGCTCGGGAATGCAAGGATGGTGCCCGATGCGAGGCACGGGCGCCACGCTCGGGGCTGCGTGCTGGACGCCTTAGCCAGGTCGCGTGGCGGCGCGGCGGCGCGCGACGACGCCTAGCATGCCCAGGCCGGCCAGCAGCATCGCCCAGGTATCGGCCTCAGGCACCGGGGCCGGCACCTGGAAGCTGCCATTCTCGTCGTCGGGGAACTGGCCCGGAAGCGCATGCAGGCCGTCGTCGGCCAGCAGGTCGGGGTTGCCGCCTTCGTCGAGGTCGAACACTTCCACGCCGCGGCCCGGCTGGCGGTTGAGTTTTTCCGCCTTGGCGGCGGCGCGGCGCTGTTGCAGGTCGCGCTCGGCCAATTCCTTCTCGGTCAGTTCTTCCGTCTCGTGCTGGTCCGGGTCGGCCAGGCCCAGGTCCTTGGCGCCCAGCGGGCCGCCCAGCCTGGCGGCGACCGGCGGCGGCGCGGCCGGCGCCTTGGCGACGGCCACCGGCACGCGGTTGACGCGGCTGACGTTGCCGCAAATCTTGGGCACCAGGATGCAGTGCTGGTCGACGCAATAGACGGCGCCCGGTTCCTGGCGCTTCGCGCTCCATTTGCCGCGGGTGACGGTGGCGCACACCGAGGCGGCGCCGAAATGCATGTCGCGGATGGCCGGGTCGTACTGGTTCTTGCCGCTGATGCCGTCGCGGGTGATGGTGACTTTGTCGTCGGACTGGCCTTCCTCCATGCGGCGCTTGAGCGTGCTGCGCACGTCGGCCGGGATGTCGGTGTAGCGGTCGATGGCGGCGGCGGTGTTGCCGGTGTAAGGGTTAACGCCAGGGCGATCCCAAGAGCAACTTGGCTGAACAGTGGAAACTGCGGCTAGCGTCACGGCAAAGAGGATGGACATGGGGGGGAACCTTCAGGGTAAAAAAAGTATGTTTGATTAACAATAATTAACAATAAGGAATTAAAGTTTTCGTCATGATATTACGAAATAGCTACTTATGCTCAAAATGGATGATTTTTTATTTGTAACAAGACATGACTATGTGGAAATGTGAGGTGCCGCGTGACAGGCCGGTGCGGCGCACCAGAATGGGGCGGGGCGAGCGCGCAGGCGTACGGCGCTTGCCTAAGTGGCTGTTTTCAGGGTAGAATCTCGGGTTGCTTGAATTCGGTTTTGAGCAATGTTGTAAAAATCCCGTGGAAATCCACATTAATAAACGCGAATCCGGTCGACAAGGGTGCCTATATGGTGACTGATCGGATTCCAGACCCAACCCTGGAGTTTAATATGTCCGTAACTATGCGCGAAATGCTGGAAGCCGGTGTCCACTTCGGTCACCAAACCCGTTTCTGGAACCCAAAGATGGCTCCTTTCATCTTCGGTCACCGCAACAAGATCCATATCATCAACTTGGAAAAGACGATGGGTATGTATCAAGAAGCGATGAAGCACGTGAAACAGGTCGCTTCGAACCGTGGCACCATCCTGATGGTCGGCACCAAGCGTCAAGCGCGCGAGATCATTGCTGCTGAAGCAGCACGCGCAGGCGTTCCTTTCGTCGACCAGCGTTGGTTGGGCGGCATGCTGACCAACTTCAAGACCATCAAGACCTCGATCAAGCGCCTGAAAGACATGGAAGCTACGATCGAAGACGGTTCGGTTGAGAAGCTGTCGAAAAAAGAAGCGCTGATGTTCCAGCGCGAAATGATCAAGCTGCAAAAATCGATCGGCGGCATCAAGGACATGGGCGGCGTTCCTGACGCAATCTTCGTCGTTGACGTTGGCTACCATAAAGGCGCCATCACCGAAGCCGCAAAACTGGGCATCCCGGTTATCGGCGTGGTCGATACCAACCACTCGCCAGAAGGCGTTCAGTTCGTCATTCCAGGTAACGATGACTCGTCGAAAGCCATCACTCTGTACGCCCGCGGCGTGGCAGATGCCATCCTGGAAGGCCGTGCTGCTGCCGGTAACGAAGTAGTTGAAATGGTTAAAGCCGCAGCTGGCGACGAATTCGTCGAAGTTAACGAGCAGGCTTAATCGCTCGTAACAAGCTGTAAGGAAAAAGGGGTGGCCAACAGCTCCCCCTTTTTTTTAACGTAAGTGGTTAGAGCTGCGCTCACCACCCCACCCGAACACCGAATACAGGAGAATCACATGGCAGCTATTACTGCAGCAATGGTAGGCGAACTGCGCGCGAAGACTGACGCGCCTATGATGGAATGCAAAAAGGCACTGACCGAAGCCGAAGGCGACATGGGTCGTGCTGAAGAGATCCTGCGCGTCAAGCTGGGCGGCAAGGCATCGAAAGCATCGGCACGCATCACCGCCGAAGGCGTGGTGGCAACCTTCATCGCCGGCGGCGTAGGCGCGCTGGTTGAAGTCAACTCCGAAACCGACTTCGTCGCGAAAAACGACGACTTCCTGGCCCTGGCCAACAACGCCGCCCGCCTGGTGGTCGAGCACAACCCGGCCGACGTCGCTGCCCTGCTGGCGCTGCCGCTGGACGGCAAGACCCTGGACGAAGTGCGCGCTGCACTGATCGGCAAAATCGGCGAAAACATGTCGATCCGCCGCTTCCAGCGTTTTGAAACCACCGGCAAGCTGGCTTCCTACCTGCACGGCGCGCGCATCGGCGTGATCGTCGACTTCGACGGCGCCGACGAGCAAGTTGGCAAAGACGTGGCGATGCACATCGCTGCGATGAAGCCGGTGTCGCTGTCGTCCGAGCAGGTTCCAGCGGAACTGATCGAAAAAGAGCGTTCGGTTGCAAAACTGAAAGCTGAAGAAGATGCGGCCAAAGCGATTGCCGAAGGCAAGCCAGCGCAGTCGCCGGAAATCCTGGCCAAGCGTCTGGAAGGCTCGGTACAGAAGTACCTGAAAGAAGTATCGCTGCTGAACCAGGCTTTCGTGAAAAACGACAAGCAATCGATCGAGCAGATGCTGAAGGAAAAATCGACCACCGTTAAAGCCTTTGCCATGTATGTGGTAGGCGAGGGCATCGAGAAGAAGGTTGACGACTTCGCCGCAGAGGTGGCCGCACAGATGGCTGCTTCCCAGGGAGCGTAATACCAAAGAAAACGGGCCGAGAGGCCCGTTTTTTTAGCCCGACCAAAGTTTTGCCCGCAATACACAGTCGTTCCCGGCGCCGCCCAAGGTATCATAGGCGCCGGCAGCCCTACCCGAATAAACCCAACTTAGGAGCCTCGTCTCATGTCAAAACCAGCCTACAAGCGCGTCCTCCTCAAATTGTCCGGCGAAGCCCTGATGGGCGATGATCCTTACGGCATCAACCGCGGCACGATCGAACGGATGGTCGCCGACGTGGCGGAGGTCGCGAAACTGGGCGTGGAACTGGCGATCGTCATCGGCGGCGGCAACATCTTCCGTGGCGTCGCGCCCGGCGCCCAAGGGATGGACCGCGCCACCGCCGACTACATGGGCATGCTGGCCACCGTCATGAACGCGCTGGCGCTGGCCGACGCGATGCGCCATGTCGGCATCACCGCCCGCGTGATGTCGGCGATCGGCATCGAGCAGGTGGTCGAGCCGTATGTGCGCCCGAAAGCCCTGCAGTATCTGGAAGAAGGCAAGGTCGTGGTGTTTGCGGCCGGCACCGGCAACCCGTTCTTCACCACCGACACCGCCGCGGCGCTGCGCGGTTCGGAGATGAGCGCGGAGATCGTGCTCAAGGCCACCAAGGTCGACGGTGTCTACACCGCCGATCCGAAGAAGGATCCGAACGCCACGCTGTACAGCTCCATCACTTTCGACGAAGCCATCGCCAAGCATTTGCAGGTCATGGACGCCACCGCCTTCGCGCTGTGCCGCGACCAGAAGCTGCCGATCAAAGTGTTCTCCATCACCAAGCCGGGCGCGCTGATGCGCGTCATCATGGGCGAGGATGAGGGTACACTGGTTCACGTTTAAACAATATTTCGATTACAGGAGAGCAGCAATGTCCGTAGCTGACGTTAAAAAAAGTGCGCAAGAGCGCATGATCAAATCGCTGGAAACCTTGCGTGCCGATCTGGCCAAGGTTCGTACCGGCCGCGCCCACACCGGCATCCTGGACCACGTGCAAGTGGAGTACTACGGTTCGCCGACCGCGCTGACCCAGGTCGCCAACGTGACCCTGATCGACGCCCGCACCATCGGTGTGCAGCCGTTCGAGAAGAAGATGGCCGCCACCATCGAGAAAGCCATCCGCGACGCGGACCTGGGCCTGAATCCGTCGTCGCAGGGCGACATGATCCGCGTGCCGACCCCGCCGCTGACCGAGGAGCGCCGCAAGGAAATGGTCAAGCTGGTCAAGAGCGAAGCGGAAGACGCGAAAATCGCCGTCCGCAACATTCGTCGCGACGCCAACGAAGGCATGAAGAAGCTGGTCAAGGACAAGGCGATCTCGGAAGACGACGAGCGCCGCGGCACCGACGAAGTGCAAAAGCTGACCGACAAGTTCATCGTTGACATCGACAAGATGGTCGCCGAGAAAGAAAAAGAAGTTCTGACGGTTTAACCGTCGGCGGCGCCAAACTGGGGTCAAGTCTGACATTCGGACACGAGCTGGTCCGTAGCGCTTGCTACGGACCAGCTCGTGTCCGAATGTCAGACTTGACCCCAGGGCGTCTTGTCTTTTTGCGCCACACCTGCAATACTTTATACTTTGGCACCAAAGTTTTCATGAAATATACGAGTTCGACTACTGAGGTTCCAGACGCACCGTCCGTGCCGCGCCATGTCGCGATCATCATGGATGGCAATGGCCGCTGGGCCACCAAGCGCTACCTGCCGCGCGTCGCCGGCCACGTCAAGGGCGTGGACGCCGTGCGCACCGTGGTCGAGGCCTGCGCCCGCCGCGGCGTCGAGTACCTGACCCTGTTCGCCTTCAGCTCCGAAAACTGGCGCCGCCCGGAAGAGGAAGTGTCGCTGCTGATGCGCCTGTTCGTGACGGCGCTGGACCGCGAAGTGTCCAAGCTGCACGCCAATAACATCCGCCTCAAGGTGGTCGGCGATCTCAGCCGCTTCGACGACAAGCTGCAAAGCATGATCGCCAACGCCGAGCGCAAGACCGCCAACAACACCCGCATGACCGTCACCGTGTGCGCCAACTATGGCGGCCGCTGGGACATCATGCAGGCGGTCGGCCAGATGGTGGCGGCCCATCCCGGCGCCGCCAACTTCTCCGAAGAGCAGCTGGCGCCCCACCTGGCGATGGCCTACGCGCCCGAGCCCGACCTGTTCATCCGCACCGGCGGCGAGCAGCGCATCTCCAATTTCCTGTTGTGGCAGCTCGCCTACACCGAACTGTTCTTCACCGATACCTACTGGCCCGATTTTTCGATCGAGAGCCTCGACGAGGCGATTGCCTCCTACCAGCATCGGGAACGCCGCTTCGGCCGCACCGGCGCGCAACTGGCGGAAAAGAAAAGCTGATGCTGAAAACTAGGATTATTACCGCTCTGGTGTTGCTGGCGGTGTTGCTGCCGGTCCTGTTCTTCAATTATTTCCCTGCGTTTGCCGTCGTTGTCACGCTGTTCCTGGGCGCCGCCATGTGGGAGGGAGCCCGCCTGTTCGGCCTGTCCGCCATGCGCGCGCGCGTGGTCGGCATTGCCGGCGCGGTGCTGTTCGTGTTCCTGCTGCAGCACTCCGGCAAGCCGGGCGCGCTCAACGCGCTGTACGGCGCGGCCTGCCTGCTGTGGCTGATCCGCTATGCGCCGTCGCTGGGCCTGGGCCTGCCGCCGCTGGCCGGCGCCGCCAACTGGTCGCTGGCGATCACGTTCAGCTTCGCGATCTTCGCCTGCTTCTTCGCCATCGTCAGCCTGTACCAGCATTCGGCGGTGTACCTGCTGTCGGTGATGGCGCTGGTGTGGATCGCCGACATCGGCGCCTACTTCTCCGGCAAGGCCTTCGGCAAGCGCAAGCTGGCGCCGTCCATCTCGCCGGGCAAATCCTGGGAAGGCGCGATCGGCGGCGGCATCGCCGTGCTGGCGATCGCCTCGATCAGCGTGCTGCTGGCCGCCGGCCAGCCGTGGCTGCGGGATACCTTCGCCTTCCAATTGCAGGCGCGCTTCGGCTGGCCCCTGGCCCTGCTGGTGCTGCTGCTGATCGTCGCCGCGTCGGTGATCGGCGACCTGTTCGAATCCCAACTCAAGCGCCGCGCCGCCATCAAGGACAGCAGCAAGCTGCTGCCGGGCCACGGCGGCGTGCTTGACCGTATCGACGCCTTGATCCCGGTCCTGCCGCTGGCCGCGCTGATCGGCTCCTGGTTCTGAAAGTATAACTATGCAACGCATCACCATCCTTGGCGCCACCGGTTCGATCGGCGTGTCCACGCTGGACGTGCTCGCCCGCCATCCCGAGCGTTATTCCGTCTACGCCCTGTCGGCGCATAGCCGGGTCGATCAGCTGGCGGCCCAGTGCATCCAGTTCCGCCCCGCGCGCGCGGTGGTCGGCACGGCGGCCGGCGCCAGCGCGCTGACGGCGCTGCTGCGCGCCGCCGGCGTCAACACCGAAGTGGAATACGGCGAGGCGGCCCTGTGCAGCATCGCCAGCGCGGCGGAAGTCGACAGCGTGATGGCGGCCATCGTCGGCGCCGCCGGCCTGGCGCCGACGCTGGCCGCGGCCGGCGCCGGCAAGAAGGTCCTGCTGGCCAACAAGGAGGCGCTGGTGATGTCCGGCCAGCTGTTCATCGACGCCGCCCACGCGGCGGGCGCGGTGCTGCTGCCGATCGACAGCGAACACAATGCGATCTTCCAGGGCATGCCGCAGTTCGGCGGCCGCGTGCCGGCGGTGCGCGACCGCAAGGCCGGCATCGCCAAGATCCTGCTGACCGCTTCCGGCGGGCCGTTCCTGACGCGCGACGTCGCCACGCTCGACGCGGTGACGCCGGAGCAGGCCTGCAAGCACCCCAACTGGTCGATGGGCCGCAAGATCTCGGTCGATTCGGCGACCATGATGAACAAGGGCCTGGAAGTGATCGAGGCGCACTGGCTGTTCGGCGCGCCGGCCGAGCAGATCGAGGTGGTGATCCATCCGCAGTCGGTGATCCATTCGATGGTGTCGTATGTCGACGGTTCGGTGCTGGCGCAGTTGGGCAATCCCGACATGCGCACGCCGATCGCGCACGCGCTGGCCTACCCGGAGCGCATCGAATCGGGCGTGGCGCAGCTGGACCTGACGCAGATCGCCACGCTGCAATTCGAACGTCCCGATTTCAACCGCTTCCCCTGCCTGGCGCTGGCCTTCGAGGCGCTCAAGGCCGGCGGCACCGCGCCGGCGCTGCTGAACGCGGCCAACGAGATCGCGGTGCAGGCCTTCCTCGACCTGCGGATCGGCTTCCGCCAGATCGACCGCGTGAGCGCGCATGTGATGGAGACGCTGCCGCATGGCGATGCGCACAGCATCGAAGCCGTGATGGCGCAGGATGCGCTGGCGCGCGCCGCCGCTGAAACCTATATCGCCGGACTGGCAAAATGAACTTCCTGCAAACCGTGCTGGCATTTGTCGTCTGCCTGGGTTCCCTGATCATCTTCCACGAACTGGGACACTACCTGGTGGCGCGCTGGTGCGGGGTGAAGGTGCTGCGCTTCTCGGTCGGCATGGGCAAGGTGGTGTGGTCGCGCCGTTTCGGTCCCGACCAGACCGAGTGGGCGGTGTCGGCGCTGCCGCTGGGCGGCTACGTCAAGATGCTCGACTCGCGCGAGGGTGACCTGGGCGACCTGTCGCCGGCAGACCTCCAACGCGAATTCACCCGCCAGAATGTGTGGAAGCGCATCGCCATCGTGGCGGCCGGCCCGCTGGCCAATTTCCTGATCGCGATCGTGCTGTTCGCCGGCCTGTACATGCACGGCGTGGAAGAACCGACCAGCAAGATCAGCGTGCGCGCCACCGAGCCTGCAATGGCGGGCGCCGCGCCCACCGTCGCCTGGAGCGCGGGCCTGCGCAGCGGCGACGTGGTCACCGCCGTCAACGAGCAGCCGGTGGCCGTCTGGTCCGAGCTGCGCTGGAACCTGATCCAGGCCGCGATCGATAAAAAAGAAGCCCGCGTCGCCGTCGAGCGCTTGGGGCAGGGCCGCTTCACTTTCGTGCTGCCGGCCGACGCGCTGGCGACGCTGGACCTGGAAGGCGACGTGCCGGGCAAGCTCGGTGTCGGCGTGGGCCGTCCGGCGCCGGTGGTGCAGGAAGTGTTACCCGGCGGTCCCGCCGCGCGCGCCGGCCTGCTCAAGGGCGACCTGCTGCTGTCGGTGGACGACACGCCGGTGGGCGACGGCATCGCCTTCATCGACATCATCCGCGCCTCGGCCGGCAAGACGGTGCAGGTGGCGGTGCGCCGCGCCGGCCGGCAGCTGGTGCTGCCGATGGTGCCGCAGGCGGAATTGCTGAATGGCGAGGCAAAAACCGGTAAGGGAACTGTAACAGTCGGTAAGATCAGCGCTTACGTCGAGCAGCAGCCGGATATGATCAGCGTGCCATCATCCCCGCTCGCGGCCGTCGGCAAGGCGGTGGCGCGGGTATGGGATACCTGCACCATGACGGTCAAAATGATCGGCAAGATGATCACCGGCGAAGTCTCGCTGAAGAACGTCACCGGCCCGATCACCATCGCCGATTATGCCGGGCAGACCGCGCGAATGGGCATGGCCAGCTATTTGAGCTTCATCGCCTTCATCAGCATCAGTTTGGGGGTAATGAATTTGCTACCAATTCCCGTTCTAGATGGGGGGCATTTGCTGTATTATTCGCTGGAAGTTTTAACTGGGCGTTCTGTGCCGGAGCGTTTTGGTGAGATTGCGCAGCGCCTGGGCATGGGCTTGTTACTGACGTTGATGCTGCTGGCGGTGTTTAACGACGTCGCGCGGCTGCTGTAACCGGCTCGCATTGTATATAAAAGTAGTTCGTTGATTTAGCCATTGAATAACCCCAATGAAATTATATTCTGACCGTATTAACTCAACTTCCTTTCGCCGCAGCCTGATCGGCGCCGCTGTCCTGGCGCTGTGCGCCGGCAGTGCCATGGCCATCGAGCCCTTCGTCATCAAAGACATCCGCGTCGAAGGGATCCAGCGTACGGAAGCCGGTACGGTCTTCAGCTACCTGCCGGTGCGGGTCGGCGAGACCTTCAACGACGACAAATCGATCACCGCCATCAAGGCGCTGTATGCCACCGGCTTCTTCAAGGACGTCAAGCTCGAAGCCGACGGCGGCGTGCTGGTGGTGCTGGTCGAGGAACGCCCGGCCATCTCCAGGGTGGAATTCACCGGCACCAAGGAATTTGAAAAAGACACGCTGGTCAAGGCGCTGAAGGACATCGGCGTCGGCGAGACCAAGATTTTCGACAAGGCCTCGGTCGACCGCGCCGAGCAGGAACTGAAGCGACAGTATCTGTCGCACGGCCTGTATGGCGTCAAGATCGTCACCACCGTCACCCCGATCGAGCGTAACCGCGTCAACATCACCTTCGCGGTGGACGAGGGCGACATCGCCAAGATCAAGCAGATCAACATCGTCGGCAACAAGGTGTTCTCGGACAAAGAGCTCAAAGACCAGCTGGCCCTGAACACCGGCGGCTGGTTCAGCTGGTACACCAAGGCCGACCAGTACTCCAAGACCAAGCTGACCGGCGATATCGAATCGCTCAAGTCCTACTATCTGAATCGCGGCTACATCGAGATGCAGATCGAATCGACCCAGGTGTCGATCACGCCGGACAAGAAGGACATCTACATCACCATCAACATCACCGAAGGCGAGAAGTACAAGGTCTCCGGCATCAAGTTCGAAGGCGAGACCTTCGGCCGCGAAGAGGAACTGCGTTCGCTGGTGTTGCTGCGGACCGGCGAAACCTATTCCGGCGAACGCCTGACCGCCACCAACAAGCTGATCTCCGATCGCCTGGGCACCTTCGGCTACGCCTTCGCCAACGTCAACGCCAATCCGGAGATCGACCAGAAGAAGCGCGAAGTCGCCTTCACCTTCTTCATCGATCCGGGCAAGCGCGCCTACGTGCGCCACATGAACATCGCCGGCAACACCACCACCCGCGACGAAGTGATCCGCCGCGAGTTCCGCCAGTTCGAATCGTCGTGGTACGACGCCAACAAGATCAAGCTCTCGCGCGACCGCGTCGACCGCCTCGGCTACTTCAAGGACGTGACCATCGACACGCCGGAAGCCCAGGGCACGTCCGACCAGGTCGACGTCAACCTGACCGTGGTCGAGAAGCCGACCGGTAACTTCCAGATCGGCGGCGCGTTCTCTCAGTCCGAGAAGTTCACATTCCAGGCGGCGATCCAGCAGGCCAACTTCGCCGGCTCGGGCACCACCGTCGGCATCGAGTTCAATACGTCGAAATACAGCCGCACGCTGTCGTTCTCGCAGACCGACCCGTACTACACCGACGAAGGCGTATCGCGTTCGTATGAAGTCTATCTGCGCACGCAGCAGCCGCCGGCGCTCAACATCGGCAGCTACACCATCCGCCAGCAGGGTGGCCGCATCAGCTACGGCGTGCCGTTCTCTGAAGTCGACACGGTGTTCTTCGGTATCGGCCTGGAACGCTCGCGCATCTCCACCGACGCCACCTCGCCGGTGCGCTTCAAGGACTACGTGACCACCATCACCGGCAACGCGGACGGTATCGGCACTGCGTCGACCAACGCCGTGCCGCTGACGGCGGCATGGGCGCGCGACAGCCGCGATTCGGCGCTGACGCCGACCGTGGGCCGCTACCAGCGCGCCAACCTGGAGCTGGACCTGATCGGCCAGCAGAAGTACTACCGCGCGGTCTACGAACAGCAGTGGTACAAGCCGCTGTTCTCCAAGGTGACGCTGGCGTTGAAGGGCGAGATCGATTATGGTCATGGCCTGGGCAACAGCAGCTACCCGGTGTTCAAGAACTTCTACGGCGGCGGCATCGGTTCGGTGCGCGGCTACCTGAGCTCCTCGCTGGGCGCGGTCGACCAGTTCTACGGCGATGCGCTGGGCGGCGCCTCGCGCCTGCTCGGCACCGCCGAACTGCAACTGCCGTTCCCCGGCTCGGGCCAGGACCGCAGCCTGCGCTGGTTCGGCTTCGTCGACACCGGCCAGGTGTTCCAGGAAGGTGCGAAGATGCGCGCTTCCGAGCTGCGCTACTCGTCTGGCCTGGGCATCAGCTGGATTTCGCCGGTCGGTCCGCTCAAGTTGAGTTATGCTAAGCCCCTGAACGCCAAGCCGGGCGACCGCCTGGAACGCTTCCAGTTCCAGATGGGTACCGGCTTCTAAGGCGGGTGGGTTAACATCACGATGGCATTGAGTATTGATATTTACTTCGGAGAAACAAGTTGAAGACTGCGTCCGCTACCCTGACCAAATCTCTCGCCGTGCTTGCACTGAGCTGGTGTGCATTGGCGCCGGTGCAGGCCCAGACCTCGGCCTCGCGCATCGCCTGGCTGAGCCCTGAGCGCATCTACAACGAATCCAAGCTGGCCAAGCTGGCCGGCGAGAAGCTGCAGGAAGAGTTCAAGAGCCGCGAGAAGGCCATGCAGGATATGGCCGGACGCCTGAAGGCGGCGTCGGAAAAGCTGGAAAAGGACGTGCCGTCGCTGGGCGAGGCGGACCGCATCAAGCGCCAGCGCGACGTGTTCGAGCTGGATAAGGAATACCAGCGCCGCCAGCGCGAGTTCCGCGAAGACCTGAACCAGCGCACCAACGAGGAACGCCAGGCGATCTCGGAAAAAGCCACCAAGATCATCAAGCAGATGGCGGCGGTGGAGGGTTTCGACATCGTGCTGCAGGATGCGGTCTGGGCCAGCCCGCGCATCGACATCACCGACAAAGTGCTGGCCGCGCTGGATAAAGACAAGTAAAACACATCAAGATTGGATCACCCGATGGGCACTCGACTAGGGGAATTGGTCGAACGCCTCGGCGGGCAGTTGGTGGGGGATGCGAACCTGGAAGTGACCGGGATCGCGCCACTGACGGACGCCGGCGTTTCGCACATCAGCTTTCTCAGCAATAGCAAACTGCGCGCGCAAGCGCTGCAAAGCCAGGCGGCGGCACTGATCGTGTCGGCCGCCGATGACGCTTTTATCGCCGCCGGATATGAAGGCGCGCGTATCGTCACCAACAATCCGTACGTGTATTTCGCCCGCGCGGCGCAGTATTTCGAAGCGCTGACGGCCTTCGTGCCGGCGCCGGGCGTGCACGCCAGCGCCGTGGTGGCGGCCGACGCGGTGATCGCCGCCAGCGCCCACGTCGGCGCGCGCGCGGTGATCGAGAGCGGCGCCGTGATCGGCGAGCGCGCGGTGATCGACGCCGGCTGCTACATCGGCCGCGACGCCGTCATCGGCGAGGAGACGCATTTGTTCGCCAACGTGACCTTCCAGGCGCGCTGCGTGATCGGCAAGCGCGGCATCATCCATTCGGGCGCGGTGATCGGCACCGACGGATTCGGTTTCGCCAACGAGGGCGGGGTCTACATCAAGATTCCGCAAACCGGGCGGGTGCTGATCGGCGACGATGTGGACATCGGCGCCAACACCACCATCGACCGCGGCGCGCTGGCCGACACGATACTGGAAGACGGCGTCAAGCTGGACAACCAGATCCAGATCGGCCACAACTGCCATATCGGCGCGCATACGGCGATGGCCGGCTGCGTCGGCGTGGCCGGCAGCGCCAGGATCGGCAAATACTGCACCTTCGGCGGGGCCGCGATGGTGCTGGGCCACCTGACCATCGCCGACAAGGTGCACGTGGGCTCGGGCAGCATGGTTTCACGCTCCATCCTGGAGCCGGGACAGTACACCGGCTTCTATCCGCTGGCAAAGAACAGCGAGTGGGAAAAATCCGCCGCCATCGTCCGCAATCTGTCGACGATGCGGGATAAGATCCGCGCGCTGGAAAAAACAATTAAAACATTGACGAATCAAGACGAGAAATAATCATGACCACTACCGACAACACCACCACCGAATCCACCTGCGTCAAGAAATGCATGGACATCCATCAGATCAAGCAGTACCTGCCGCATCGCTATCCGATGCTGCTGGTCGACCGTGTGCTGGACTGGGAGTCGGGCAAGACCATCACCGCCATCAAGAACGTCACCGCCAACGAGGAATTCTTCAACGGCCACTTCCCGCACAAGCCGGTGATGCCGGGCGTGCTGATGATCGAAGCGATGGCGCAGACCGCGGCCATCCTGTCGTTCCTGACCATGGACATCAAGCCGGACGAAAATTCGGTGGTGTACTTCGTCGGCATCGACAACGCGCGCTTCAAGCGTCCGGTGGAGCCGGGCGACCAGCTGGTGATGAACGTCGAGATCCTGCGCGTGTCGCGCGGCATCTGGAAATACAAGGCGGTCGGCACGGTCGACGGCCAGACCGCGGTCGAGGCGGACCTGATGTGCACCATCCGCAGCGCCACCGACGCCAGTCAGCCTGCAGGGAAGTAATCATGGCCAAGATTCACGCCACCGCCATCATCGATCCGAAGGCGCAGCTCGACGAATCCGTCGAGGTGGGGCCGTATTCGGTGATCGGCCCCAACGTGGTGATCGGCGCGCGCACCGTGGTCGGTCCGCACGTGGTCATCGAGGGCAACACCACCATCGGCAGCGACAACAAGTTCTTCCAGTTCTCGTCGATCGGCGCCGCGCCGCAGGACAAGAAGTGGAGCGGCGAGCCGACCCGCCTGACCATCGGCGACCGCAACACCATCCGCGAGTTCTGCACCTTCAACACCGGCACGGTGCAGGACAAGGGCGTGACCTCGCTGGGCAACGACAACTGGATCTCGGCCTACGTCCACCTGGCGCACGACTGCCAGGTCGGCAGCAACACCATCTTCTCGAACAACGCGCAGATCGCCGGCCACGTCGAAATCGGCGACTGGGTGATCATGAGCGGCTTCGCCAATGTGCACCAGTTCTGCAAGATCGGCGCGCACGCCTTCGTCGGCATGAGCACCTCGCTGACGCAGGATGTGCCGCCGTTCGTGCTGTTGAACGGTAATCCTGCGCAGGCCCACGGCGTCAATATCGAAGGCCTGAAGCGGCGCGGCTTTACGCGCGAGCAGATCAACGGCATCCGCACCGCGTACAAGTTGATCTACCGCTCCGGCCTGACGCTGGAAGAGGCCAAGATCGCCTTGCAGGCGGAAGAAGACGCGATGCCGGCCGCGGCCGAGCAGATCCGCTCGATGCGCGAATTCCTCAACGTCGCCAGCCGTGGCATCGTCCGCTGACCTGACGCCATCGACTGCCGCGCCGCTGTCGGTGGCGTTGGTGGCGGGCGAGCCGTCGGGCGACCTGCTGGCGGCGCGGCTGTTGTCCGGCCTGCGCCCGCACCTGCCGCAGGCGCGCTTCCACGGCATCGGCGGCGAGCACATGATCGCGCAGGGCTTCGAATCGCACTGGTCGATGGACAAGCTGACCGTGCGCGGCCTGCTGGCCGTGATCCCGCGCTACCGCGAGATCAAGGGCATCCAGAACCAGCTGCGCGACCAGCTGCTGGCCGAGCGGCCGGCGGCCTTCATCGGCGCTGACTATCCGGGCTTTAACCTGGGGCTGGAAGAGCAGCTCAAGGCGGCCGGGATTCCGACCATCCATTACATCGGGCCGCAGATCTGGGCCTGGCGCGGTGGACGCATCAAGAAGATCATCCGGGCGGTATCGCACATGCTGGTGGTGTTTCCTTTTGAAGAGGAGATTTACCGCCAGGCCGGCGTGCCGGTCACCTATGTCGGCCATCCGCTGGCGGAGCTGATCCCGCTGGCGCCGGACGTGGCGGGCGCGCGGCGCGCGCTGGGCATGCCGGAAGACGCCAATGTGATGACCATCATGCCAGGCAGCCGCATGTCCGAGATCAAGTACAACACGGTGGCCTTCATCACTGCGGCGCGGCTGCTCAAGCAGCGCGATGCTTCGCTGCGTTTCGTCGCGCCGATGGCGGGCGAGCGGCAGCGCCGCTACTTCCTCGAACTGGTGGCGCAGGCCGGCCTGCAGGACGTCGAGGTGCAGCTGCTCGACGGGCAATCGCACACGGCCATCGCCGCGGCCGACGCGGTGCTGGTGGCCTCGGGCACGGCGTCGCTGGAGGTGGCGCTGTTCAAGAAGCCGATGGTGATCGCCTATCGGATGGCGGAGCTGGAATGGCAGATCCTGCGCCACTTCAACTACCAGCCGTGGATCGGCATGCCGAACATCCTGGCGCGCGAGTTCCTGGTGCCGGAGCTGCTGCAGAACGCCGCCAATCCGCAAGCGCTGGCGGAAGCCATGTGGAAGCAGCTGAGCGACGCGCCGCACCGCCTGCGGCTGGCCGAGCGCTTCACCGACATGCATCACAGCCTGCTGCGCAACAGCGCGGTGGAGAGCGCGGCCGCCGTGCTCAAGGTCATCAAAGCCTAACCGCATCAACGTATAGCAACGAGACTCAAAGTGAAAAACCAAAACCCCGGCCTGTTCGACTTCCTGCCCGACTCGCCCGATGAAATCATATGCGGCGTCGACGAGGCGGGCCGCGGCCCGCTGGCCGGCCCGGTGTACGCGGCGGCCGTGATCCTGGACATCTCCCGTCCGATCGAAGGCCTGCGCGATTCGAAGAAGCTGACCGAAGCCAAGCGCGATCTGCTGGCGCCGCTGATCAAGGCCAACGCGCTGGCGTGGGCGATCGCCGAGGCGTCGGAAGAGGAAATCGACAAGCTCAATATTTTGCAGGCGTCGATGCTGGCGATGCGGCGCGCGGTGGAGGCGCTGAGCACCGTGCCGACCTTGGCCCTGATCGACGGCAACCGCTGCCCGGTGATGAAGATCCAGAGCATCGCGGTGATCGGCGGCGACGACAAGGTCGATGCGATTTCGGCCGCCTCGATCCTGGCCAAGACCGCGCGCGACGCCGCGCTGGTGACGCTGCACGCGCAATATCCGCAGTACTGCTTCGACCAGCACAAGGGCTACGGCACGGCGCTGCACCTGGCGCGCCTGCGCGAGCATGGCGCCTCGCCGGTGCATCGCCGCTCGTTCGCGCCGGTGCGGGCGGTGCTGGAGGAATTCGCGCTGCGCGCAGGGGGAACCGTATGAAGACCATCACCTCGCGCGACAACGCGCAGTACAAGGAACTGGTCAAGCTGGCCGGCAGTTCGCAGGCGCGCCGCAAGTCCGGCCGCACCTTGCTGGATGGCGTGCACCTGTGCCAGGCCTATTTGCAGCTGCGCGGCCTGCCGGAGCAGTGTATCGTCAGCGAAACGGCGCTGCACAACCCGGAAGTGATGGAGATCGTCGGCCGGCTGGAGGCGCAGCACGCGCACGTGCTGGGATTGCCCGATGCGATGTACAACGCCGTCAGCCAGGTGGAGCATGGCGTCGGCGTGATGTTCCTGATCGAGACGCCGGAGCGCGCCGTGACCGAGCCGCTGGCCGTGTCGGCGGTGCTGCTCGATAACGTGCAGGACCCGGGCAACGTCGGCTCCATCCTGCGCAGCGCGGCGGCGGCCGGCATCACCCAGGTGTATTGCAGCGCCGGTTCGGCGTTCTGCTGGTCGCCCAAGGTGCTGCGCGCGGCCATGGGCGCGCACTTTGTGCTCGATATCTTCGAAAACGTCGACCTGGCGCAGCTGGTGTCCGCCTCCAGGGTGACATCGCTGGCGACCAGCGGCTACGCCACCCGGCGCCTGTACGACGTCGACCTGCGCCAGCCGGTGGCGTGGCTGTTCGGCCACGAAGGGCAGGGCGTGGCGGACGACCTGCTGTCGATGGCGACCCATCAGGTGGTGATACCGCACCTGGGCCAGGTGGAGTCGCTGAACGTGGCCGCATGCGCGGCAGTATGCTTTTTCGAGCAAGTCAGGCAGAATCAGATATAACTGATTGATTGGAGCAGTCGATGGATATCGCGCAGTTGCACTTTCTGGTAGCCGAGGGAGATCAGGTACAAAGGCATGCGCTGGCCGATATCCTGGTGCACCTGGGCGTGGGCCGGATCACGCAGGCGCCCGACGGCCATACCGCGCTGCGCCATTTGAGCGCCGGCATCGCGCCGCCGGTGGATATCGCCATCATCGACCTGGCGCTGCCGGGCATGGATGCGCTGGAACTGATACGCCGGCTGTCCGAAGCCAAATCACGCATCGGCGTGGTGGTGGTGGGCGCGCAGTCGAACGCGGTGCTGTTCTCGGTGGAGACCATGGCGGCGGCCTACGGCATCAATATGCTTGGCGCGATCGGCAAACCGGTGATCGGCAGCCGGCTGGAGACGCTGATCGCCAATTACCTGCAACCGGAAGAGGCGCGTACGGTCGGCGCGCACGCGCATACCCCGCCGATCGGGTTCGCCGAGGTGGGGCAGGGCTTGCAGATGCGCGAGTTCGATCCCTTCTTCCAGCCCAAGATCGAGCTGGAGACCGGGCAGGTCAAGGGCCTGGAGATGTTCGCGCGCTGGCGCCATCCGCTGTACGGCGTGCTGGGGCCGGCGTCGTTCATGCAGGTGCTGGAGGATAACCGGCGCGTCGATTTCCTCGACTGGAGCATGATCGAGAAGTCGGTGGCGGCCTGCCGCACCCTGCACGACCAGGGCATACCGATATCGTTTTCCATCAATGTCGACCAGGGCACGCTGGCGCATCCGCAGTTCATGGAGCAGATTGCGGCCTGCCTGGAACGGCATCGCATCATGCCCGACTACATCACCTTCGAGATGACCGAATCGGCAGTATTGACCACCGATCCACATTTCCTCGAGCGGCTGCTGCGCCTGCGGATCAAGGGCTTTGGCCTGGCCATCGACGATTACGGCACCGGCCGCAGCAACCTGCAACTGCTGGCGCGCATTCCGTTCTCCGAATTGAAGATAGACCGCAGCTTTGTCGATGGGGCTTCCAAGAAGCAGGCCATCGGCACGGTGCTGCGTTCCTGCCTGGGACTGGCGCGCAGCCTGGATCGCCGCTCGGTGGCGGTCGGCGTCGAGACCAAGCAGGATTGGGACTTCCTGCAAGGGCTGGGCTGCACCTACGCCCAGGGCTACTACATCGCCAAGCCGATGCCGGTCGAGGAATTCCCCGCCTGGCTGGCGGACTGGCAGCATTTCTTCTGAGCGCGCGCCTAGCTAACCAGCGTCAGTAGGCGTAGCTGGCCGATGGCGCGCGGGATGTAGATGTCGCAAAATGCGTCCAGTGTGCCGGGCGTGGCGAAACGCTCGAACTGGCCGTCCAGCGCCAGATGCGCAAAGCCATGCACCATCGACCAGGCGGCCAGCATGGACGCCAGCAAATCCTCGCCGATGTCCTGTTCGCCGATGCCGGCGGCCTCGCACACCGCCGCCTGCAGATGCGAAAAAGCGGCATTGGCGCTGGCTTTCAGCGCTTCGGTGATGCACATCTTCTCTTTCCTGAACATCAGGTGGAACAAGGCCGGGTTGGCGAATGCGAAGTGGATGTAGGCATGTCCCATCGCGTGCAGCCGTTCGACCGGCGAGCGCGCGCCGACGGCCGTGCTGGCCGTCATGCAGCGCGTGAGTTCGTCGAAGCCGCGTATCGCCACCTCCGTCAGCAGGCCGGCGGCGTCGCCGAAGTGATAGGCGGGTGCGGCAGGGGAGACGCCGGCCCGCCGCGCCAAGGCGCGCAGGCTGAAGGCTTCGATGCCTTGTTCGATCAGCAGTTCTTGCGCGCCGAGTATCAGCGCGGAGCGTAGGTCGCCGTGATGGTAGGTTGCGCGCGGCGCGGTCGTCATTGTGCTTTGCCTCGGTCAACTTGACAGTGTTCAGATTATACCGCTAGACTGATTTAAACAGTGATTAGATCGGAGTGGGATGTCAACATTAAAAGCGCTGGCCCGGCTGTTTGGGGCGATGGCGATGGCGATGGCGATGGTTTGCGTGGCGGGCGCTGCGCAGCCTGCGAGTTTCGACGCGCTCGATGGCTATCTGCAAACCGAGCTGCAACGCGCCGGCATACCCGGCGCCGCGCTGGTGGTGGTGGCGGATGGCAGGATCGTGCATCTGCGCGGCTATGGCGTCCGTGGCCGGGATGGCCGGCCGCCAAGCGCCGAGACGGTGTTCCAAATTGGCTCCAATTCGAAATCGTTCACCGCGCTGGCCATCATGCAATTGGTGGAGGCTGGCCGCTTGCAGCTGGACGCGCCGGTGCAGCGCTATCTGCCTTGGTTCCGCGTGGCGGACGCCGAAGCGTCGACGCGGATCACGCTGCGCCAGCTGTTGAACCAGACCAGCGGCTTATCGCATCGGGAAGGCCAGACCGATTTCGCCAACACCTACGCCGGTGCCGATGCGCTGGCGCGTCGCGTGCGCGGCCTCGCCGATGTGCGGTTGGCGTCGGCGCCCGGCCAGCACTGGGCCTATTCGAATATCAACTTCGTGATATTGGGTTGCGTGATTGAAGCCGTCTCCGGCACTTCCTATGCAAGCTACATGAACGAGCATGTGTTCCAGCCGCTCGGCATGCGCAACACCGCTGCGGCCAGCCAGTCGCCGCTACATGCCGACGTGGCCACGGGTTACCGATTCTGGTTTGGGCGGCCCGTTGCGGCCGATGGTTTGCCGTATCCGCGAACATTGGTGCCGGCTGGGTATCTGACGTCGACAGCGCGCGACATGGGCGCATATCTGATCGCGCATCTGGACGGCGGACCGCGCATCCTGTCGGCCGCAGGGCTGGCGGAGCTGCATCGCGCCGGCGCCAATACGGGGCGGCGCTACGGCTACGCGATGGGCTGGGCGACCGATAGCGACGCCTCCGGCCTGTTGACGCATGAAGGACAAACGCCGGAGTTCACCAGCGCGATGGGCATCGACTTGCATCAGCGGTGGGGTTTTGCCTTGCTGCTGAACGCCTCGGATGCACTGGCCGGCCCCGTGGTGCAGCAACTCAGTCCGCAGGTGGTCAACTACCTCGGGGGAGTGGCGCCGGTCGCGTTGGAATCGAGAGCGGTTTGGCCGCTCGCGTTGATCGCCTTGACGGCGTTGCTGGCGATCCAGTGCGTCATCGGCATCTGGCTGGTGCGCCGGGCCGCGCGGCCACTTCCGGCGGCAGGGCGGTGGCGCGTGCGGTGGGCCTACTGGCCGCTTGCCGCTGGCTTGCTGCTGGCCGCGGCGCTCACCCTATACATACCGTTCGTCCAGGAGATCAGCTTGACCGGCATGATGCTGTTCGCGCCCGACGCCAGCTGGCTGCTGGTGGCGAATGCGGTGCTGGCAGTGGGTCTTGGCGTCTTGCCAATGCTGCAACGGCGCCGCGGCGGCAGGACGTCGCGCTCGGTTTGAGCGCCGTCAAACACCGTCTTGTCCAAGAAAAGCACACTGAACATCCGCCGCCCGTCCGGGCCGGCGATACTCAGACGAGGTGCGACATGGCTCAATCCAAAGACGACGGCGGCGCGGTAGACGGCGCCGGATCGGTACTCAGCACAGTGGCGGGACCCGCCGAACCGCCGCAGCCATCCCGGCTCGGCCCCCCGGACCCGATTGCCGGGCAGTTGCTGGAAAAAGTCACCAGCGACGAGCAGCTTGCCGCCGCGATGCCCTTCAACGAAACCAAACCGCTGGAATACGGCGACGCCGCCTTCACCCCGCATGAGGGCGAAACGCGGACCCCGGCGAGCGACTTCGCCACCGCCAGCACCAGCACCGAAACGGTGGCGTCGCCCAAGGACGGCGACGGCCAGCCCGAGCTCGGCGCCAATCCGCTGGACGGGCCGCTGGACCGCGCGCGGGTCGACGACAACGGCTGCGAACTCACCACCAACCAAGGCGTGAAAGTGGCCGACAACCAGGCCAGCCTGAAAATAGGTTTGCGCGGACCGACCGCGCTGGAGGATTTCATCCTGCGCGAGAAGATCACCCATTTCGACCACGAACGCATCCCGGAACGGGTGGTGCACGCGCGCGGCTCGGCGGCGCATGGCTATTTCGAAAGCTACGCCGACCACAGCGCCATCACGCGCGCCTCGTTGCTGGCGGCGGCCGGCAAGCGCACGCCGGTGTTCGTGCGCTTCTCGACGGTGGCGGGGGAGCGCGGCTCGGCCGACACGGTGCGCGATGTGCGCGGCTTCGCCGTCAAGTTCTACACCGACGAAGGCAACTGGGACCTGGTCGGCAACAATATGCCGGTGTTCTTCATCCAGGACGCGATGAAGTTCCCGGACCTGATCCACTCGGTCAAGCCGGAGCCGCACCACGGCATGCCGCAGGCGGCCAGCGCGCACGACACCTTCTGGGACTTCGCCTCGCTCAGCCCCGAGATCACCCACATGCTGATGTGGCACACTTCCGACCGCGCCATCCCGCGCAGCTACCGCATGATGCAGGGTTTCGGCGTGCACACCTTCCGGTTGGTGAACGCGCAGGGCGCCTCGCTGTTCTGCAAATTCCACTGGACGCCGACGGCCGGCACCCATTCGCTGGTGTGGGACGAGGCGGCCCGCCTGGCCGGCGCCGATCCGGACTTCCACCGCCGCGACCTGTGGGAGGCGATCGAGGCGGGCCAGTTCCCCGAGTGGGAGCTGGGCGTGCAAACCTTCACCGCCGAGCAGGCGGCGCAATTCCCCTTCGATATCCTCGATCCGACCAAGCTCGTGCCGGAGGAGATGGTGCCGGTGCGGGCCATCGGCCGGCTGGTACTGGACCGCAATCCCGACAACTTCTTCGCCGAGACCGAGCAGGTGGCCTTCTGCGCCGCGCACCTGGTGCCGGGCATCGACTACAGCGACGATCCGCTGCTGCAGGGGCGCATCCATTCCTACATCGACACGCAGATTTCGCGCCTGGGCGGCGCCAACTTCCACGAAATCCCGGTCAACAGCCCGGTGGCGCAGATCCACAACAACCAGCGCGACGGCATGCACCGGCAGTCGATCAACCGCGGGCGGGTCAGCTACGAGCCCAATTCGCTGGCGGGCGGCTGCCCGTTCCAGGCCGGCGCCAAGGGCTTCGTCAGTTTCCCGGAGCCGGTGGCGGGCAGCAAGGTGCGCGGCAAGCCGGAGTTGTTCGCCGACCACTATTCGCAAGCGCGCCTGTTCTGGAAGAGCCAGACGGCGGTCGAGCGGAACCACATCGTCGCCGCCTTCCGCTTCGAACTGACGCGGGTGCAGACGCCGGCGATCCGGCGCCGCATGGTGGCGGGGCTGGTCAATGTTGACCAACAGTTGGCGTCCGCTGTGGCGGACGGCCTCGGCATGGCGGTGCCGCCGGCGCTGCCGCTGGCCACCGATGTGCCAATCTACGACTATCCGGCCTCGCCGTCGCTGTCGTTGTTCAGCCGCCCCGGCACGACCGGCATCAAGACGTTGAAGGTGGCGCTGCTGGTGGCGCCCGGCGTGGATGTGGGGCAGGTGCGCCAGCTGTACGCGGCGCTGCTGGACGGCGGCGCCGTGCCGCGCCTGATCGGCGAGCGCATCGGCCAGCTGCCGGGTACGGACCTGGATGTGGAGATCAGTTTCGAGACCGGGCCGTCGGTGTCGTGGGACGGCGCCATCGTGCCGGACCGCGCCGACGACCACGCCGGCCTGACGACGGACGACACGCCGCACAGCGACACGCCGGGCGGCACGCCACTCAATCGCGACGTTGCTGCACGGGAATTCTTGCGCTTGCAATACCGGCATGACAAGCCGATGTTGTTGATTGGCAACGGCGCGCAGTTGTTGTACGCGGCCGGCATTCCGCTGGATCTGCCGGACGGCGAGCCGGATCCCGGCGTCATTGTGGCCGAGCGCGGCCTCGATGTTCCGGCGCTGGCGCAGTTCGAGGCCGCGCTGGCGCATCGCCGTATCTACGCCCGTGAAACCGATCCGCCGCGCGTTTGAAGGCGGCGTATTTAACCGGTAGCTGAAAATGGCGATGGGTTGTTATCGAGCCATGCCTTCGCGTTTCATTATCTCGGCCTGGTTGACCCGTTGCGTTCTCGATAACTGTCGCGCACACCGCTCAGCAGCGCGGCCAGCGCCGGCTGGTCGCGCCATCGCCCGTTGGCCATGACGCCCAGCGGCGCGCGCAGGGTCGAAAAACCATCCAGCGGGTTATGCTCGGTCAGCACCAGGTCGGCGCGATAGCCGGCGACCACCTGGCCGAACGGCACGCCGCCCTTGGTACGGGCGATGAAGACACCCGGCGCGCTGGTGGCCGTCGCCAACGCCTGGTAACGGCTCAGATGCGAGCTTTCCAATTCTGTAAGATTGTCATGCAGCGAATAGCCCGGCGCCACGCCGGGGATGGTCGGCGCGTCGGTGCCCGACAGCAGTTCGACGCCGCCGTCGGCCAGGGCCTTGGTCAGCTTGCGCAGGAAGGCCAGCTTGGCCTCCAGCCGTGCCGACTTGCCGCCGTAGCCGCTGCGGCGCCACGCCTGCACATCGGCCGGTGCCACGTCGGCTGTCTGCGGCGCGGCGAGTATGGCCCGCAGCACCTCGGGATGTCCGAGCTGGCTGGCGATCGCCCGGTAGGTCACCAGGTCGGCGATCACCGCCGCGCCATGGCGTTTGGCCAGCGCCACCGCCTCGGGGATGCGCGCCTCATCAGGCGGCGCATCGGTTTCCTGCACCCCGGGCGGGGTGAAATAGGTGTAGAAGAATTCCTCCAGGTGCGCGACCAGCACCTGGCCCTGTGCCAGCTGGCGCTCCAGCCGCACCGCCGTCACGCCATGGCCGACCAGCGGCAGGCCTTGGGCGCGGCCCGCTTCTGCCAGTGCGCGGAACACGTCCGGCGCCAGCCCCACATACACTTTGATGAAATCGTAGCCATTGGCGGCCGCCAGGTCGACCACCGCACGCGCCTGCGCCGGCGTCTTGACCAGCAAGCCGTTGTAGTCCGGCGTGCCGTCCACCATCAGGCTGGCGTAGACATGCGGACCGGGTAGGGTACCGCGCGCCACGGCCGGCACGATGCTGTCGACCAGGTTGGCGCGGGCGCCGCCCATGTTGAGCAGCGTGGTAACACCGTTGACCAAGTACAGCGCCAGGTCATTGCGGGTCTCGGAGTGGGTGTGCATGTCGGCCAGGCCGGGCGACAGCCATGCCGTGGCGTGGCCGTCGACGACGCGATAGCCGGCCGGCGCAGGCAGCGCCGCGCCAACCGCTTCGATGCGGCCGTCCTTGACCAGCACCGTCTGGTCGCGCAGCACGCGCTCGCTGTCCATCGGCACCACATTGACGTGCACGAAGGCGGTCGACTGCGCCCACGCCGCGACCGGGGCCAAGGCGGCGAACAGCAGCGCAATCAGGCGCATCTCAGTACTCGCGCCGGTTGGGCTTGATCTCCTGCAGGATGGTGGTGGAGATTTCCTCGATCGACTTGGTGGTCGACGACAGCCAGCGGATGCCTTCGCGCTTCATCATCATTTCCGCTTCGTTGACCTCGTAGCGGCAGTTTTCCAGCGCCGCGTACTTGCTGCCGGCGCGCCGCTCGTTGCGGATCTCCGACAGCCGCTCCGGCGTGATGGTCAGGCCGAAGATCTTGGACTTGAATTCGTATAGCGACGACGGCAGCTTGCCGCGCTCGAAATCGTCCGGGATCAGCGGGTAATTGGCCGCCTTGATTCCGTACTGCATCGCCAGGTACAAACTGGTCGGCGTCTTGCCCGAGCGCGACACGCCCACCAGGATCACGTCCGCCGACGACAGGTTTTTGTGCGACTGGCCGTCATCGTGCGCCAGCGAGAAATTGATCGCCTCGATGCGGTTCTTGTATTCCTCGCTATCGACGATGTTGTGCGAGCGGCCGATGGTGTGGGTCGACTTGGCGCCCAGCTCCTGTTCCAATGGCGCAACAAATGTTTGGAACATGTCCATGTACATGCCCTTGCACAGGCGGATCACGTCCGACAGCTCGGTCTTGACCAGGGTCGAAAAGATAATCGGGCGTTGACCGTCGGTTTCAAACGCTTCATTGATTTTCCGTACCGCATCGTGCGCCTTGTCCAGCGTATCGATGAACGGCAGCCGGATCTGGCGGAAACGCAGCTCGAATTGGGTCAGGACCGAGTGACCAAAGGTTTCAGCCGTGATGCCGGTGCCGTCGGAAACGAAGAAGACCGTGCGGGCCGCCGCAGGCAGGGGAGGTCGTTGTTCTAGTGTCATGTAGGGTAAGCCTGTCATTATTGTGAATCGTCAATTTGGGCCGCAGGCTGTAGAATGGGCGCCATAGGTAAGATTGTGCTGCACGACGACCAGAATAACAAGAAACAAAGTCTGCGCCTCGCTGGAAGATTTCTATCATCAAAAGGGTGTCATTATGACCAACGCAGCATTGAAGGAGCAGAGCAACGGAGCGGTATATGTCGCATCGTTCGAACATTTGCGCATGACGGATGTTGAATCCGTCGGCGGCAAAAACGCCTCATTAGGCGAAATGATCAGCCAACTGGCTGGCGCCGGCGTCCGGGTTCCGGGCGGCTTCGCCACCACGGCCCAGGCCTTCCGCGACTTCCTGTCGCACAGCGTCGACGGCGGCAAGCCGCTGGCCGAGCGCATCGCCGACCGCCTGGCCGACCTGAATATCGACGACGTGCGCGCGCTGGCGCAAGCGGGCGCCGAGATCCGTCAATGGATCGTCGAAACCCCGTTCCAGCCGCGCCTGCAACAGGAAATCGAGACCTTCTACAAGCAGCTGGTCGCCGATTCCGCTACCGAGATGTCGTTCGCCGTGCGTTCCTCGGCCACCGCCGAAGACTTGCCGGACGCTTCCTTCGCCGGCCAGCAGGAGACCTTCCTCAACGTGGTCGGCATCGAAAACGTGCTCGACGCGATGAAACACGTGTTCGCCTCGCTGTACAACGACCGCGCGATTTCGTATCGCGTGCACAAAGGCTTCACCCACGCCGAAGTCGCGCTGTCGGCCGGCGTGCAGCGCATGGTCCGTTCCGACCTGGGCGCGGCCGGCGTGATGTTCACCATCGACACCGAGTCCGGCTTCAAGGACGTGGTCTTCGTCACCTCCAGCTACGGCCTGGGCGAGACGGTGGTGCAGGGCGCGGTCAATCCGGACGAGTTCTACGTCCACAAGCCGATGCTGGAAAAAGGCAAATCGCCTGTCATCCGCCGCAACATCGGCTCCAAGCTGCTGAAGATGGAGTTCACCGACGAAGCCAAGGCTGGCCGTTCGGTCAAGACCGTGGACGTGCCGGTCGAGCTGCGCAACCGCTACTCGCTGAACGACACCGAAGTGGTGGAACTGGCCAAATACGCCGTCATCATCGAGAACCACTATGGCCGTCCGATGGACATCGAGTGGGGCAAGGATGGCCGCGACGGCAAACTGTACATCCTGCAGGCGCGCCCTGAAACCGTCAAGTCGCAGCAGAAGGCGACCGACGTGCAGCAGCGCTTCAAGCTGAAGTCGAGCGGCACCGTGCTGGCCTCCGGCCGCGCCATCGGCCAGAAGATCGGCGCCGGTCCGGTACGCGTGATCCACGACGCGGCCGACATGGAACGCGTGCAGCCGGGCGACGTGCTGGTCGCCGACATGACCGACCCGAACTGGGAGCCGGTCATGAAGCGCGCTTCGGCCATCGTCACCAACCGCGGCGGCCGTACCTGCCACGCGGCGATTATCGCCCGTGAACTGGGCGTGCCTGCGGTGGTCGGTTGCGGCGACGCCACCGAGATCCTCAAGGACGGCACCTTCGTCACCGTGTCCTGCGCCGAAGGCGACGAGGGCAAGATCTACGACGGCCTGCTGGAAACGGAAATCTCGGAAGTGTCGCGCGGCGAGCTGCCCAAGCTGCCGACCAAGATCATGCTCAACGTCGGCAATCCGCAGCTGGCCTTCGACTTCCAGTCGGTGCCGAACGGCGGCGTTGGTTTGGCGCGTCTTGAGTTCATCATCAACAACAACATCGGCGTGCACCCGAAGGCGATCCTGGAATACCCGAACATCGACGCCGACCTGAAAAAAGCGGTGGAGTCGGTCGCGCGCGGCCACGCCTCGCCGAAAGCTTTCTACGTCGACAAGCTGGCCGAGGGTATCGCCACCATCGCCGCCGCCTTCTGGCCGAAGCCGGTGATCGTACGCCTGTCGGACTTCAAGTCCAACGAGTACAAGAAACTGATCGGCGGTTCGCGCTACGAGCCGGACGAAGAAAACCCGATGCTGGGCTTCCGCGGCGCGGCGCGCTATCTGGCGGCCGACTTTGCCGGTGCATTCGAAATGGAATGCCAGGCCATGAAGCGCGTGCGCAACGACATGGGCCTGACCAACGTCGAGATCATGGTGCCGTTCGTGCGCACCCTGGGCCAGGCTGAAAAAGTCGTCAACCTGCTGGCCAAGAACGGCCTGGTGCGCGGCGAAAACGACCTGCGTCTGATCATGATGTGCGAAGTTCCATCCAACGCGCTGCTGGCCGACCAGTTCCTCGAGCACTTCGACGGCTTCTCCATCGGTTCCAACGACCTGACCCAGCTGACGCTGGGCCTGGACCGCGATTCCGGCATGGCGTTGCTGGCGGCCGACTTCGACGAGCGCGATCCCGCCGTCAAGGCGCTGCTGTCGATGGCGATCAAGGCTTGCCGCGCCAAGGGCAAGTACATCGGCATCTGCGGCCAGGGTCCTTCCGACCATCCGGACTTCGCGGTCTGGCTGATGGAGCAGGGCATCGAGTCGATGTCGCTGAATCCGGACTCGGTGATCGACACGTGGCAGAAGCTGGCCGCGCTGCAAAAGTAATAAAGAGTTGACGCAGGCGTAAATTGGTTTAGACTGGGGTTATCGAATTTAGTAGCAAATAACACTATCAATACCAACGGACCTTGCAGCAAAAACCCTCGCAGCCCGCACCGGGAAGCGGGGGTTTTTGCATTTTTAAACCTGAGAGGAGTGCATCATGGCTGACTGGAGCTTTTGGTTGGTCGCCGCCGGCGCCACCGTGATACTGGAACTGTTCAGCGGAACGTTCTACCTGCTGATGATCGCCATCGGCCTGGTGTCCGGCGCGCTGGCCGCGCTGCTGGGCTTCGGCATGGCGCTGCAGACGCTGTTCGCCGCCTTGGTCGGCGTCGCCGCCACCGCGCTGCTGCGGCGCAGCCGCTTCGGCAAGCTGGTCAACCATGTGAAGGCCGAGCACGACCCCAACGTCAATATGGACATCGGCCAGACCGTGCATGTGCCGGCGTGGCAGGACGGCGCCGCGCGCGTGATGTATCGCGGCGCGCTGTGGGACGTCGAACTGGCGCCGGGCCTGACGCCGGCGCCCGGCCAATTCACGATACGCGAAGTACGCGGCAGCCGCCTGATCGTGGCGGCTTAAGATTTACCCAACGGAGAGTTTTATGGATATCAGTTTCGGCAATGTCACCTTCATCATCTTCCTTTTGGCCTTGGTGTTCGTCTTCAAGACCATCAACGTCGTCCCGCAGCAGCATGCCTGGGTGGTTGAGCGGCTCGGCAAGTACCACGCCACCTTGGGCCCCGGCCTGAACATCGTGATTCCCTTCGTCGACCGCGTCGCCTACAAGCACATCCTGAAGGAGATTCCGCTCGACGTGCCGCCGCAGGTCTGCATCACGCGCGACAACACCCAGCTGCAGGTGGACGGCATCCTGTACTTCCAGATCACCGATGCCATGCGCGCCTCGTACGGCTCGTCCAACTACATCACCGCCATCACGCAGCTGGCGCAGACCACCTTGCGCTCGGTGATCGGCCGCATGGAACTGGACAAGACGTTTGAAGAGCGCGACCACATCAACACCACCATCGTCAACGCCATCGACGAATCGGCCGCCAACTGGGGCGTGAAGGTGCTGCGCTACGAGATCAAGGACTTGACGCCGCCGAAGGAGATCCTGCACGCGATGCAGGCGCAGATCACCGCCGAGCGCGAAAAGCGCGCGCTGATCTCGGCCTCGGAAGGCCGCAAGCAGGAGCAGATCAATATCGCCAACGGCGAACGCGAAGCGCAGATCGCCCGTTCGGAAGGCGACAAGCTGGCCGCCATCAACCGTGCCCAGGGCCAGGCCGCCGCGATCGTCGCGCTGGCCGAAGCGAATGCGTCGGCGCTGCGCCAGGTGGGGGCGGCGATCCGCGAACCGGGCGGCGAGGACGCCGTCAACCTGAAGGTGGCCGAGCAGTACGTGGGCGCCTTCTCGCAACTGGCCAAGACCAACAACTCCATCATCATCCCGGCCAACCTGGGCGAGATGAGCGGCCTGATCGCGACTGCCATGCAGGTGGTCAAATCGCAGAAAGACGCGCCTTTGGTCAAGCCGGCCAAGGCCTGAGGAGTAGCAACGATGGCGACATGGGCGGTAGACGCATTCGGCAACGATTATGCGCAGGACTGGGCGGAAGACCTGGGCCAGATCAGCAACCTGGAGGCGGTGGAAAATACGCTGGACATGGCGCTGGAAAACGCCGGCCAGACGCTGGACGCGCCGTTCGCGGCCGAGGCGCTGGTGGCGATTGAAGTGCTGGCGCGCTTGCAGGGCAAGGGCGGCGAGCGCAGCGAAGACAGCGCGGCGGTCGACGAGTGGGTGGATGCGCGCAAGGCCAAGGCCCGCGTGCGCAGCGACCTGGCGGAGAAGGCGGGCCGCGCCATCGAGCGCATCCTGTCCGAGCAATCCGAGCTGCGCGAGCTGTGGGCCGACAGCGAGCATTACGCTGACTGGCGCGCGGCGGTGGAAGAGCTGCGCAGCCGCATCGCCGCCTGAAACGACAAAACGCCCCGAGGGGCGTTTTTTTACGGCTTGCTGCCGGTGTTACTTGGCTGCCTTGCGGCGGCGGGCGGCGTAGCCTACCAGGCCCAGGCCGGCCAGCAGCATGGCGTAGGTTTCCGGCTCGGGCACGGCGCTGGTCAGCGAGACGTTGTCCAGCGAGGTGCCCAGGCTGTCGGACTTGCCGGTGGCGACGAACTTCAGCTTCATCGCCGAACCATCGCCGATCAGGGTGTAGCTGCGGGTTTCCCAGCCGCCGCCCAGCGAGTTGTTGAAGTGGTCGATCTGGCTGCCGCCCCAGTTCACCGTCAGGCCTTGCGACGAGGTCGGCACGCCGGCGCGGTCCTGGAACTGGAAGCTCAGCGTGTATTGCTGGCCGAGCGCGGTCTGCACGGTCTGGCTGATACTGCTGTTCAGGTTGGTGTCCAGCTCGACGAAGTTGACGCCGTTGGCGGCCGTGCCCACCACATTGTTACGCAGCTCGATGCCGTGCGGACCACCGGTCCAGCCGGTCAGGTCGTTGTAGTTGGCCCAGCTGCCAGCCGCTTGCAGGTCGGCTTCAAAGCTGCCGTTCAGCAACAGTTCGACCGGCGCGGCGAGGGTGCTGCCGCTAGCCAGCAGGGCAGCGATTGCGACGGATTTGATCAGCTTCGTGGTTTTCATCGTTGTGATTCCCTGTGGAGTTGTTTGTTGGCAATTTATATTTCTTATAAAACACAAGTATTGTAATTGAGTAATCGTGCCGAGGCCAGCTTTTTTTCGGGATTGGGCGGAAAACCACGACTTTGCCGCATCGCAACATATCGATGCGGCCGTCGAGTCCATGCGTTTCGCCGCCCGGTCCGGCGGCGGCGCCATCGGTGTATCGCAGCGGCCGCCGTCAGAAGGCGTAGCTGGCGCCGAGCACCCAGGCGCGCGGCGAGCGCACCGGGTAGTTGTTGTAGCGCGGTCCGTCGTTTTGGGTTTGCTCGCGCGCCAGCTGCACCGTCCAGTTGCCGAACGGGATGCTGGCGCCCAGCCGCAGGTCGTAGCGCGAACCGGCCGCTGTGCCCGCCCAATCCATGCCGCGCTGCGTGCGCAGCAGGCCGGCGTGGGCGACCAGGTTGACGCTGGGGTGGATCGGGTAGAACAGGTTGGCCTCGCCGTACCAGGCGCGCGCCATGCGCCCCAGGTAGCGCGGCGCATAATACAGCCGCGTGGTGACGCGCTCGCCCGACGCGCCCAGGTAGCATTCGTTGAAGTCGTTACTATGCAGCTGGGTGTAGGTCGAACGGCTGCAACCGGCCTCCACGCTCCAGCCCGAACGCAGCCGCAGCGCATAGCCGCCATACGCTTGCAGCTTGGCGCCGTGCACCTCGCCGATCGAAAAGCCGCTGCCGAACAGGCCGGCGTACCAGCCGCTGGCATGGTCCAGGTTGAGCGTGAGTTGCGGCGACGGCCGGTCGTCGCCCAGCGACTGGCCGCGGTAGCGGTAGTCCGATTGCAGCGCGACGCTGCCGCTGACATCGGTCTGCGCCAGGGCCGGCCGCCAGGGCAGGAGAGGCAGTATCGCAAGGAGGGCGAGGGTGGCGCGCAGCGTCACGGGCCGACGCCACGTTGCGTGAGGCCGGCGGCGGCGCAGGAACAGCTGCAATGACGGAGCAGGCGGGAGATGGTGGCGCATGCGTCGATATTAACAGTGTTCAGCGCTACGCCCGGTTGCAGCAGGCGCCGCAACTGTGCCGGGCTGGCGTTCGGTTGCAGCTGCTGCATCAGCGCCAGCATGCCGCTGACGTGGGCCGCCGCGTACGAGCTGCCGCTGACAAAGGACCAGCGCCCGCCGGGCGCCGTGGTCGGCACGTCGTTGCCGGGCGCGAGCAGCGGCGGATCGCCGCTGGCGCCGGGCGGCGCGTTCTGTTTGCCGGCCTCGGCCTGCGAGGCCACCGCCAGCACGCCGCGATGGTTGGCCGGGAAGGCCGGCCCGGCGGCGCGGGCGTCGACCGCGCCGACCACGCCGATGCCGCGTTCCATGGCCACGTCCAGCAGCCGGTCGAGCAGCCGGTCCGGCGGGCCGGCCAGGCTGAGGTTGATGACCTGGGCGCCGTTCAGGATGGCGTAGTTGAGCGCCTTGCCGAGCGTGAAGCTGTTGCAGCGGGTGGCCAGGTCGGCCTGCTGCCAGCAGGCGCGCAAGCCCATCAGCCGGGCCTGCGGCGCCACGCCGACTATGCCGCCGTGGCCGGCGCGCGCGGCGATGATGCCGGCCACCGCGGTGCCGTGGTTCTCGGCCGGGGTGGCGCCGGCGTCGACGAAGTTGGCGTTGACCGCCAGCTGGCCCAGCAGGTCCGGATGGCCGCCGTCGATGCCGCTGTCGACCACCGCCACGCGGATGTCGCGGCCGGTGGTCTGGCGGTGCAGTTCGGCCACGTGCCAGTAGCGCGCGGCGGGCTGGACCAGATAGAGCGCGTCGCTGGCGGGCGGCGGCAGCGGCAGCGGGTTGTCGGCGGCATCGCGCGACGGGATGCTGGCCATGCCCTCGAAACTCGCTACCGGCTGCGCCCATTCCACTTGCGGGTCGCGCGCCAGCCCGGCGATGATGCGCTCGGCGTTGTCATGGTCCGGGTAGCGCATCACGTAGCAGTCCAGGCCCAGCACCGGCATCGGCCAGTCGTCCACCAGCGTCAGGCCGTGCTGGCGGGCCAGCTCTTCGGCGCGGCGGCGGCGCGCGGCGCGGCCGCTGTCGTCGATGTAGCGGCCGCCGTAGCTGGCGTCCGGGCGGTAGTGCGTGGCCGGCAGGCGCAGCATCACCAGCAACTGGTGTTCGCCGGGCCCGTGGCCGGCGGGCGCCAGCACTGGCCGCAGCGTTTCATCGCCGGCCGGCGGCGCCGCCTGCGCCGCTTCGGCGGCGGTGGACGCGGCAAGCGCGGTCCCGGCCAGCCCGGCCAGGCAGGCCACCATCACGCCGAGCCGGAGCCAGTAGGTGTTCAAGGAGCGCTACCCCCGTCCAGTGCTTCGGCCAGTTTGACGGCCGGGTCGGCGCGCAGGCTTTGCAAGGTGCGTTCGCGGCCGGCGGCCGGCACGTTGAGCAGGTAGGCGTCGGTGACGGTCGGGCCGTCGACTACGCGGGCGCCCTGGGCTTGCAGGATGCGGCGCAGCTCGCGTTCGGTGGTGTCCGGCTGGAAGATCACCACCAGGTTGCCGCCGCTGCTGACGGCCGCGCCGAGCACGCGGTAGGGCGCCGGCTCGCCGTCCGGGCGCAGCAGCAGCGCGCCCAGGCCGATGATCGCCACCCATTGCGCCGCCACGGTCCAGCGCAGCCACGACGGCTGGTTGGCCGCCGCCGCGCGCCACCACGAGACGCGCCCGGCGCTCGCGCTGACGACTGGCGTCGGCTGCGACGCCGGCGCGGTATGCTCCTGCGGGCCGAGCGCGGGCATCAGCCGCGCCAGGGCGCGTTCCATGTCCACGCCGTCCGGCATGGCGTCGGAGGCGGCCGCTTCGGCGCGCAGTTCGCGTTCCCATTCCAGCTCGCGCCGGCATTCCGCGCAGGTCTGTAAATGCTCCCGCACCCTTTGCGCGTCCTCCGGCGCCAGCTGCCCGCTCGCATGCCAGGGCAGCAATTCCTGCACCGCCTGGTGGGCCGGGATATCCATTCTGAAGATGCGGCCGTTCATTGCTGGCTCTCTCTTTCGTTCCACAACAAATCCTTCAATCTGTGCCGCGCATGAAACATACGGGTCTTTACCGTGTTCAGCGGACACTCCACCACGTCGGCGATATCGTTGTAGGCCATGTCGTGGTAGTAGGTTAGCACCATCATGGCGCGCTGGGCGGCGGGCAGCTGGTCCAGCGCCTCGGCCACGGTCTGCTGCAATTGCTGGCGCTTCATGGTCTGCTCCGGCTGGTTGCCGCGGTCGTCCTCGTACAGCGACGCGTCCGATTCCACCGGTTCGTCGCTGGCCTTCAAGCCTTTCAAGGTCTTGCGGTAGGCGATCGCGAAGACCCAGGTGGAGACCTTGCAGCTGCCGTCGAAGCTGGCGGCCTTTTGCCAGACCACCAACATGGTGTCGTTGACCACTTCCTCGATCAGCGCCGGGTTGCGCGCCATGCGGCCGATGAAACGCGACAGGCGCGGAAAATACGCCCGGTACAGCGCTTCGAAGGCGACACGATCCCCGGCCGCTATCCTGGCCAGCAGGCGCACCTCTTCCGATTCCGGGTTCGGGCCGCCCATCCGGCCCCGTTCTTGTTGCATCCGCCATCCTCCATTTCCCCGTTAATACCTTGCCGAGCGAAAACGGTTCTACAAATTGGGAAATTTAATGGTCCCATGCTACCACCACGATTCTCGGCTAACATGGCGCACATGAACCTGAACGTACAAGTTGACCATCTGTCCGGCTTCCTGCAGCGGCACCGGCGCGTGCTGGTGCTGACCGGCGCCGGCCTGAGCACCGCCTCCGGCATCCCCGATTATCGCGACCAGGACGGCGTCCGGCGCGGCCGCGCGCCGATCCAGGGGCCGGACTTCCGCAAGTCGGAAGCGGTGCGGCGCCGCTACTGGGCGCGCAGCATGGCCGGCTGGCCGACCCTGGCGCAGGCCGCGCCCAATGCCGGCCACCAGGCGCTGGCCCGGCTGGAGGCGGCCGGCCGCATCGACGCGCTGATCACCCAGAACGTCGACGGCCTGCACCAGCGCGCCGGCACCGGCAAGCTGATCGAGCTGCACGGAAATATCCACGGCGTGATCTGCCTCGATTGCCGCGCGCTGCACCGGCGCGCCGACATCCAGGCCTGGCTGGTCGCGGCCAATCCGGCGTTGGCCGCCAGCGCGGCGGCCGGGGTGGACAGCGTGGTGCCCGAAGCCCGTCCCGACGGCGACGCCGAAGTCGAACTGGACGCCCTGCAGGACTTCCGCATGCCATCCTGCGACGCCTGCGGCGGCACCCTGCAGCCGGACGTGATCTTCTTCGGCGACAACATCCCGGCGCCGCGCACGGCGGCCGCGCTGGACATGATGGAGCAGGCCGATGCCTTGCTGGTGGTGGGGTCGTCGCTGATGGTGTTTTCCGGCTACCGCTTCTGCAAGCTGGCGGCG
This sequence comes from Duganella sp. GW822-FHT06D06, assembly GCF_058799615.1. Lineage (NCBI taxonomy): Bacteria > Pseudomonadati > Pseudomonadota > Betaproteobacteria > Burkholderiales > Oxalobacteraceae > Duganella > Duganella sp. GW822-FHT06D06. The sequence goes on along the minus strand of NZ_JBXALQ010000015.1, from coordinate 60,947 downwards.
GCGACGGGCAAGCCGATCGCCGCCATCAACCTGGGCAAGACCCGGGCGGACGAGTTGATCGGCTTGAAAGTGCAGGCGACGGCCAGCGAGGTGCTGCCGCGCCTTTTGTAACTCAGTTCCGCTGCAACATCGAGCGGACGATGGCTTCCTTGGCCAGCACATAGTCCTGGCCGGCCAGCACGAAGTTGGTGTTCGGCTGGATCACCTTGATGTTGATGAACACCATGTCCGACGTCTCCGCATACGAGCCGACCACGATCGCCTGCGCATTGTGGGCGGTGGCCACTTCGCCGATCTCGCGGGTGAGCATCAGCTCGCCCTGGTTGCGCTTCAGGTAGACACTGTTGCGCAGCTTCATCTCCAGCATGCTCAGGCCGCCCTGCGCCAGCCGCGTCGACAGCTGCTCCGACACCAGCCGGCCCAGGGTCGTGGTCTGCTCCAGCGCATCGATGTTGACGATGGTGGCCATGATCAGCGGCTTGTCGGCCATCAGCTTGCCGTTCAGCTGATGCATCAGCGAATCGGCGGCCTTGTAGTTGGCGTCGATGAACTGGTTGGACGAGATGGTCGAATAATTGCCTTCGTCCCTGACGGGGGTGGAGGAGCAGGCGCCCAGCAGCAGCGGCAGCGCCAGCACGGCGGCGCGGGCCAGGGTCGAAACGTGGGTCGGCATTACATGTCTCCGCGGACTTTGAACAGTCGGGTCAAATTGGGTTGGTCCGGCTCGGGATCGACGATGCCGTACAGGACGCGGTCGCTGTCGGCCACGTAGTAGGCCGAGGTGCTGCGCGCCACGTAGCGGAACTGGTCGGAGACCGAGACGGTGACGATGATTTCGGTCCTGGGCGTGGCGCCGGGGTCGAACTGGGCGTTGAACCATTGGTAGGAATTCCAGCCGGCGGCGCCCAGCGCCACCTTCGCCAGCGGCGGCGCTTCGATCTCGTTCAGCACCCAGACGCCGGTGACCAGCGCGGCGGGGGCGCCGTGGTAGCGGTATTGCGGACGGTCGGCGGTGAAGGTCACGGCCTGCACATCCATGTCGATCTTCAGCGAACCGGCCGGGCTGCGCGTCACCGCGTAACCGTCGTTGACCAGCGAGGTGGTCAGCTGGGTGCTCAGCGCGCGCTGGAACGCGGTCGGTTCGCGCGGTTCGTTCAGGAACACCGGGCGCGGCGGGCTCTTCTTGAGCTCGGCCACGATGCTTTTCTCGATATTGTCGGAAATGACGCCCCAGTGGTAGGCCGCCTGCAGCTTGGCCTGCTTGGTGGTGGGGAAGTTGGCGGCCAGCGGAGTCGGCGTGTGGCGCGTGGCGCAACCCGCGAGCACGAGACCGGCTAAGATTCCGGTCGCCAGAGTTATTGCAGTTTTCAGCGCCATCATTGCCTCGTCGTCAAGAGTCTTGTCTGGTTCGCGGCCCGCGCGCAATCGGCAAGCACCAGCCGCGAATGTAAAATCATTCTTCTGCCAGTTTAGCATGGGTGTTTCTAATTAGAAACTCGCCGGGCAATAAAAAACCCGGTGCGGGACCGGGTTTTGTACAGGGCGCGCAACAGTGTCGCGGGCTTGGTCAGCGGCGATTGGTCTTCATGGCGGCCGCCACTTCGCGCTTGCCGTCGCGGTCTTTCTCGGTAGCACGTTTGTCGTGCATTTTTTTACCCTTGGCCAGGCCGATTTCACATTTGACGCGGCCGCCCTTGTAATGCAGGTTCAGCGGCACCAGCGTGTAGCCGGCGCGCTCGACCTTGCCGATCAGCTTGTCCATCTCGGCGCGGTGCAGCAGCAGCTTGCGGGTGCGGATCGCTTCCGGGTGGATGTGGGTGGAGGCGGTCGGCAGCGCGCTGATGTGGGCGCCGAACAGGAACAGCTCGTCGCCCTTGATGGTGACGTAGGCTTCCTTGATCTGCACGCGGGCGTCGCGGATGGCCTTGACCTCCCAGCCTTCGAGGACGATACCGGCTTCGTAGCGGTCTTCGATGAAGTAGTCAAAAAAGGCTTTTTTGTTATCGGCTATGGTCATGGGATGGTATCGGTTAAACTACTGCTTCGCGCACAGAAACGCGAATAATTCAACATCATAGCAAATGGTTAGCCAATGGCAGTAGTGCACAAATCAGTTTTCCTCGGATATAGCGCGCAGCAGATGTTCGATCTGGTCGCCGCGATCGAGGACTATCCCAAGTTTCTGCCGTGGTGCGGTGGTGTGGAGATCCGCGAACGCGATGGAGACAAGGTCACGGCCAGCGTCGGCATCAACTATCACGGGGTGCGCCAGAGCTTCACCACCTGCAACGAAAACACAGCGTCGACCGAGATCAAGATGAAGCTGGTGGACGGCCCCTTCAAGTGCCTGGACGGCGTGTGGACCTTCAAGGCGCTGCGCGAGGACGCCTGCAAGATCGAGCTGGACCTGCACTACGAGTTCTCCAGCGCCTTGCTGGCGCAGCTGGTGGGGCCGGTGTTCGGCATGATCGCCAACAGCATGGTCGATTCCTTCTGCAAGCGGGCGGAAACGGTGTATGGCGGCTGAAACCTTCAACATCGAAGTGTGCTACGCCAGCGACGCACGGCAGTTCCTGCGCGCGCTGCGGGTGCCGGCGGGCACCACCATCGAGCAGGCCATCGCCCTCAGCGGCGTATTGCAGGAAGCGCCGGAAGTCGACCTGGCGACGATGCAGGTCGGCGTCTACGCCAAGAAGAAGTCGCTGGACACCGTGCTGCGCGAGCATGACCGGGTGGAAATCTACCGCCCGCTGATCGCCGACCCTAAAAACGCCCGCCGGCGGCGCAAGGCCGCCTGAAGAACTAGCGTTCGCTGTTTCTCAATCGCGACAGATACAGCATGGCGCCGAGACCCATGCCGATGGCCACGGCCACGGCAATGTGGGCCCAGTCGATGCTGGCGAAACCGTAGTAGGAGGTTTCGTAGATGAGCTTGCCTGTGCCCGAGCCCAGGCCGGCGTACAGTATTGCGGAGAGCGGCAATGGTTTTTTCATGCGACGTGCGTGCAGTGGATGGGAGCGGCAGGATAGCATAAGCATAACGAGCCGTGGGCGCAGGAAGCGCGCGTTTATTGTGCGGCGACAGGCGATAGGAATTCGCGCATCCTGGCCTGCTTGAAGAACTCGGTATGCCAGACCTCCGATTGTTTTTGCTGCGGCGTGCCGAAGCTCAGCATGCGGTCGTCGGCGATGTGCGCGGCCGGCAGCAGCACGCTGCCGTACGGGACGACCACGTCGTTATCGGTTTCCAGCAGCATGCGGTTGAGCAGGGCGCCGGTGCGCTCCAGCACCGAAGTGCCGAAATCGAAATCGGCGCGGGCGTAATAGGTGCTGGCGCTGGTCAGCAGGGTGGCGCCCTGGTTCAATTGAGCGATCAACGCGGAGCCGCTGGCCAGCGCCTCCACGCTGGGCCGTTCGAAGCCCAGCGACACCACCATCCGCGCCAGCCCGATCACCAGATCCAGCGCCATGCCGCCGCTGAACGAGGCCAGCATCGCCGCCGTGTTGAGGAAGTGCTCGACGTCGTCGGGCGACGCCAGCGGCGAGCCCTGGTTCGCCGCCGCCACGAAGTAGACCTTGCCCACGCTGGCGATACGGCCGGTGCGCTGCTGGCCGATGGCGGCCAGCGCGGCGTCTGGCGCGTGCGGCGCGGCCGACAGCAGCGAGCGCACCACCAGGCCGCCGCGGCTGTGGCAGACGATGTCCACCTCCCATCCGGCGTCGGCCGGCAGCTGCGACAGCAAGTCCAGCGCGTTCTGCTGCGGCGTCTTGGCGATGGTCCAGTGGTCGTAGCCGAACACCTGGCCATCGTACTGCGCCAGCAGCCGCTGCATGGTCTGGTCCGCATCCAGGTCGCTGAAGGCGCCTTCGATGGAGCTGAATATCCCGTGCACAAACAGCAGCACCTTGCGGCCGCGCGAGGCCGCCAGTTCGGCCGCCGTCGCCGGCTGGCGCCAGCCGTGGCGCAGGCTGAGCAAGCCTTCCGGCTTGTTGTGGGCCTCGATGGCCTCGATCATCTGCTGCGTCATGCGCTCCTTCGCCCGCAGGGCCGCCTGCAGGATCCAGTCCATGCGGCCGGCGGCCGGCGTTAGCGGTGCCGCCAGCAACTGCGCGCCCTGACGCGGAAACACAAACTGGATGCAACCGCTGTCCTTGTGGCGCACGATATTCAGGTGGGTGTCGGCAAGCTGGGCGGCCGGCAGGGCTGGCGCGGCGGCCAACGTCAACGGCGGCGCATCGATGTCGGGCGCGGCGTCGGCCAGCGCCCGTTGCAGTTCCTCGTGCTTGGCGAATTGCATAATGATCTCCCGGTAGTCCTGGCGCCAGTGTACGACGTGGCGGCCGAACGCCGCGCCGGATTGCGCAGGCGCGGCATAGGGGAGATCGCCGATGTCAGGCGCTTTCGCGCGCCATCAGCGTGAAGCCCAGGTCGATCTGCCGGTTGGCCGGCTCTTCGCCCTTGATGACGGCGCGCAGCAGCCTGGCCGCCTCGTAGCCGATGCGGTAACGCGGCGTGGCGACCGTGGTCAGCGAAGGATTCATCCAGGCCGAGGCCGGCAAATCATTGAAGCCGCATATGGCCAGCTGCGACGGTACGGCGATGCCGCGCCGCTGCGATTGGTAGACGGCGCCGTGCGCCAGATCGTCGTTGCAGCAGAAGATGGCGTCGCAGTCCGGTGCCTGCGCCAGCATGCGGCCCAGCAGCTCGGCGCCCAGCGCGATGGTGGATGGCTCGGCCACCATCACCTCCAGCTTGCTGTCGGCCAGGCCGGCTTCGCGCATGGCCTGGCGGTAGCCTTCGGCCCGGCGCAAGGTGCGTTCGTCCAATTGCGCGCCGATGAAGCCGATGCGCTTGTGGCCTTTTTCGATCAGGTAGTGCGTCATCGCGTGGCCGGCCTGCACCTGCGAGAAGCCCACCGTCAGCTGCGTGGTGTCGTTGGACATGTCCATCATCGACACCACCGGCACGCGCGAGTTGGTCAGGATTTGCTGCACCCGCGGGCTGTGGCTCAGGCCGGAGAGCAGCATGCCGTCGGGATTGGACTGCAAATAGGTGCCGATCAGCTTTTCCTCTTCCTTGTCGGAATAGCGGGTATTGCCGATCAGGATCTGGTAGTCGTCGGCGTCCAGCGCGTCCTGGATGCCGGCCAGCACTTCGGTGAACACCGCGTTCGACAGCGACGGCACCAGCACCGCGATCACCTTCGATTGCGACGAGGCCAGCGCGCGGGCGGCGCGGTTGGGTACGTAGCCCAGCTCGACGACCGCCTGGTCGACCCGGTCGCGCAACGCCTGCGACACCATGTCCGGCTGGGTGATGGCGCGCGAGGCGGTCATGGTCGCCACGCCGGCGCGTTCGGCCACCATGGCCAAAGTGATGCGGCCGCTGGCGCGGCTCTTGTTCGCTGCTGTCTTGATCATAGGAGGTAGCCGATGGCGTTTGTTGATAGCGATATCATACGGCAGCTTGGCTTCGCCCCGACAGGGGCTATTTGCAACCGGCCAACACTTTTTGGTTCTTTTTCGCCATTTCGGCGCGTTCGGCGTCATTCATGATGCCGCGTTCGCCCTTGCTGTCGTAGTTGGCCATGCGCACGCCGTCGGCCAGCGCCTGCTGGTTCTTGCGGGCGGCGTCGCAGTTGGCGGCGATGTCGGCTTTCAGCCGGGCTTCTTCGGCGGCCTTTTTGTCGGCGGCGGCGGCATCGGCCTTGCGCTTGTTGAAGTCGGCGTTGCGCTCGGCCAGCGTGGGCGGCCGCTTGACCGCGCTTTCCGGCGCCGGCTCGGCCGCCGGGGCTTCGGCCTCGGCATTGGGGTTGGGCGGCGCCTTGCCGGGCGCCTTCAGGATGCGCTGTTCCGGCACCGAGGGCGGCGGCGGGCGGTCCGACAGCTGCTTGACGCCCTTGTCGTCGATCCAGACGTACTGGGCCATCGCCAGCGAGCAGACAGCCAGCAGCAGGGCGCCGGCCAGGCTATGCAAAGTACGGTCAGTCATGATGACGCTCCAGTAAGCAGTGAGGCAGGCACCGATTTCGCCATGATTCACGGCAACTGTCAACCATAAAGAAAAAGCCCGTCGGCCGGGAAGGGCGACGGGCTTGGGGAGTTGGCTGCCGGACCGGCCAGCCAGCGCCGGGTTGGTTTACCAGCCTATGTCACGCAGCAGCGGGAACGACAGGTCGAACGGCGGCGTCACCTCATGGGTCAGATCGCCGCTGATTGCCGGCTCCATCAGCAGATTAGGGAAGGCGCTGACATCGTAGTGCGATACCGACGAACCGCCCTGGTACGGGTTAGGTGCGAACATCAGCAGACGTCCCGCTGCATCGGCGCCTGCGCGCAAGGCCAGGTTCACGCCCAGGTTGGCAAACACGTTGGAATGCAGGCGGGTGCGCTTGGCCAGGGCCTTTTTCAAGGTAATGCCGTCTTCCAGCGAGATGCGGACCGCAGGAATGGTGACGCTGGCATCGGTGCCGCCCAAGCCTGGCGGTGGCGAACCTGGTGCGTTGTCGGCGACGATCATGCCGATCGCGCCGGCGTCCTGCACTGCCTTGGCTTTGATGGTGAAGGCGCAAACGCCGCGGTCCACCAGTGCGATCTTGCCGTTGACGGCGGCGGCATTGAGCGGCGACAGCGTGCTGCAAGCCAGGCCGAGGTTGGGCGCGGTATCGACGACCGGCATGATCTCGCCGGTCATGCCTGGGCTGCTGAGGGGCGGGCCGAAGCTGGCGCTGCCGACCTGAACGGCGCCGGCGATGCTGGCAGGGCTCAGCAGCGTCAACGCTGGCGCGCCTTGTTGCAGCACGGTGTTGACATAGCTGTTGGCGATCGGACCGTTCCAGACCAGCTTGCCGGATTTCAGCGACGAGGCGGCGCGCTCGGCGGCCGTCATGTCTTTCCACAGCTTGTTGGTGGTGCTGTCCTTCAGGTAGAAGTCCCAGATGCTTGGGGTGTTGTCCAGCTGCGCGCCGGTCGAACCGTTGGTGTAGGTCTGGAAGCCCAGGCCGTGGCCGAATTCATGGGTCAGCACGGTCACCAGGTCGACGGCGGTGCCGTGGTTGGCGTCCAGGCCCAGGTAGAACGGCGAACCGGCCAGGCAGTTGGCCTTGCCCAGGTTGATGTTGAAGCGGGCACGGATGTCGGCAACGTCGGTATCGGGATCGGCGCCGGTCAGCTTGCCGGTCTGGGCCTTGCCGAACCAGGCGCCGGCTTGCGGGGCGCCGGCGAAGTCGCGGAACACCTCGGTGGCGCCGGCGCTGCCCAGCACGGCCGTCGTGGCGGTGCAGGTCAGCGCTTCCCAGGTGGCCAGCACGCGGATCGGGGTGCTGCTGGTCAGCGAGGCGCCCCATTTGTTGGCGGCGGCCTGGAAGGCGTTCAGGCGTTGCACGCCCAGCGTGGTGCCGGCGTTGCCGCCGACGGGAGCGACCACGGTCGGGTCATTGAAGCCGACGTTGGCCGGATCGCCGTTGACGATCACGATGGTCGCGGCGGCGAAGCTGGAGGAGGCGAACAGGCAGGCGGCGGCAGCGGCCAGGGCGTTCAGGGTAAAGCGCTTCATTGTTGTTCTCCTTTCGCGGCAGGCAGGCTAGGGCCGTGCGCCAGGTGGTGGGCGACTTCTTCGCCAGGGACGCAGGATTCGATCAGCTTGCCATCGGCATCTTTGTGGATGACGGCAAAGCTGGCGCTGGAGTCGTCCAGCTTGCGGCCGACGCCGCCTTTTGCGGTGGTCAGCGGCGCGATGCGGCCGCCCAGTGCCAGGCGGCCGGAGGCCTTGGCGCTGGTGGCTGGCACGGCTGCGGCGGCCAGTTCGGCGGCTTGCTCGGCCGATGGGCCGACCAGCTGGCCGGTGGCTGCGTCTTTGTAGGCGACCATGCCGGCGCCTGCCGCTGCGGCGTTCACGCTCAGCTCAGGGGCGACGACGACGTGCGAGTTTGGAAAGCTCATCAGGCCATTGGCGCCGGTTTGCGGCTCGGCGGCTTGCGCCACCAGGGTGGTGGCCGACAGGCCGGCCAGTGCCAGCAGGCGCAGTTGCTTCTTGCGGCTGAATGCCACCACGCCCAAGCCCAACAACAGCATCAGTGCGGTGGTAGGTTCCGGTACGGCGCTGACGCTGACGGAGTCGATGCCGATGTAGTTGCCATCGCCGGCAGCGTTGACGTAGCGGAAAGCGAAGCGGCCGGTCGTGTTGCCGGACAGGCCGGACAAGGTCAGCGAATAATCGGCCCAGTTGTTGTTCGTGCTGGAGGTGAACGCAGGGTGCAGCAGGACGAAATCGCCGACCGATGACGTGGTCGAACCGACGTCCGCGCTGGCGCCGTGGGTGCTGTAATAGACTTCAACAGTGTCGACCAAGCCGAAGTTGCTTTCGCCGAGCAGGCGTAGCGAGAAATTCAGCTTTTCGCCGTTCGACAGCGCCAGTTCGGGCGTGATCAGCCAGTTGCTGACTGCGCCGTTGAATGTGGCGTTGGTGTAGCTCGCGCCGATGTAGGAATTGGCAGTGCCGGCGCCGGGGGCGGCGCTGAAATAGGTACTGTCGCCCTGGAACCAGTTGGACGAACCAACGTCGTTGTTGACACCGCCGACCGAGCCGAAGCTGTTATTGGTCATCACCCAGCCGCTGGCGCCGAGGGTGCTGATGTCATTAAATCCTTCGTTTAGCAAAGGACTGGCGAAGGCGGAGCTGGTAGCAATGGTGGCTACGAGTCCGATCAGGTATTTATTCAAGTTCATGATGCCCCAATGGTATTGTTTTGCTCGCATTGATTCGACAATGCGGGCGAGCGTGTTGAACGTGTCAGAGGCAACGTTTGCGTGCATCTGGCCCAAATGACTACCTTTAATAAACTACAGCAATTTTTCTTAGGTTTCTATATATATTGTTTATCAAATTGTCCAGATTCGATAGCGACGTGCCCGTCTTAGCTAGCAAACACATAGCTTTGGGCCCTTTAGGATCTGGTCGATAAGTCGTGGCTTTTTTGCAACATATATGGAAAGGAATGTTGTTAACGTCCGGAAAAGACGCGCTGGTTCGTTAATTTATTTGCATGTCCCAATGGACGAGACTACGATGCTCTGTAATTGTCTAATTGATAATTTCATCGTTTGCCATCGAACTCATTCGGCTGGGAGGATGCATGACATTTCGAGTTGGTCAGTACGTCACGGTCACTGGGCTCGGTCCTGAATGGACCGGCGAAATCATTGCGCGGATCGATGCGGGTCATGTGAGAGTGCGCGTAGGCGGCACGAGCGGGACGTCGATGATGTCCGAGGTCGTCAACATTGGTAACCTGACCTCGTTGTTTGCTACGCGGGAGAAGAAGGTCGGCACCGAAGTGGTGCGCAAAGTGATCGTTGCCCTGTTTCAGTTCGATAGTACGGCGAAACAAAGTATGCCCATCGACGACAGGCTCAAGCACATGAAGACCGCACTGGCCGACTTGATGCGGTATGTCGATATACACGAGCCGATGACGGGCAATGAGCATCGCATACGTTGCATCTTTTTGGCGCCGGAATATATGTTCGCCAACCAGCTCACGGCGCGCGGCAACCACGAGGCGGGTGATTTTCGGCAGCTTGAACAGGCCACCCTTTTGAGGCTGAGAACGGAGTTCGAAGCAATGAGCTTGCAGTTCAAAAACGCGCTGATCGTGCCCGGCACTGTCGCATGGAGAAAACGCCTGGCCGTCGAGAGCGATGATGGGCGCACCCAGCGCCGTCGTGTCAAGTACACGGCACGGTTGGCGGACCCCAAATTTACGTGTGGCCTACCGGCCAGCGCCATCATGGATGCGCCGGTTTCCCCGCCCAGTTGGCCTGTTTTCGGCGGCATTCATTATGATCCGCTACCGGTGTCCACATACCGCGCCAAGCTTGCGCTGCTGGAAACGGCGACCTATATCGCCAAGAACACCGCGCATTGCTATTACAACGGCCGTTGTATCGCCAAGTACAACAAGATTGGTGACTACCATGAAGTCATCGACATCACTGGCGATACGGTGCACATCCCGAACCCCAAGGCCGGCAGGTTTGATTGTGGCGGTATGAAGTTTGGGATTTCCATTTGTTTCGATCAGTCGCTTAATGAGCTTCCCGAGTCATCGCTGGTGGCCTATCCTCGCCCTATGCAGCATACCGAAGACGCGGTCGACTTCCATATCCTTTTGTCCGCCTCTATCCCGCCGCAGGTCGACAGCGCCAGGCTGGTCGAGAACGGTTTCTTGTTAAGTTGCTCAAGTGCAGGATATTGCAATAGTGTGACTCACGTCCTCGGGAAGCAGGTGCCGGTTAAACAAACTGCGACATACGCGTCCATTACCATGACGGTGTACAGGGTGTAGATGGCGAATTGCCCGCGTTCGGACCACGGTGGCCACGCCGTCGGCCTGCTCTTGCATGACGTCGCCGTCTGCCGCGCTTCGATCATCGGAAGAAGTTTCAGACAGAACACTGCTTTTTCTGTATAATCTGCTTTTGCGCCTATAGGAAATGCTATGCGTCTTCTCCAAAAAGCACTCACGTTTGATGACGTGCTTCTCGTCCCCGCGTACTCGAATGTTCTGCCTGCCGATACGTCCCTCAAAACTCGTCTGACCCGCAACATCAGTCTGAACATCCCTTTGCTGTCCGCAGCGATGGATACGGTCACCGAAGCCCGCCTGGCGATTGCCATGGCACAAGAGGGCGGCATAGGTATCATCCACAAGAACCTGAATCCAAAAGATCAGGCTCGCGAAGTGGCGCGCGTCAAGCGCTTCGAAGCCGGCGTGCTGCGTGATCCGATCACGATTCCGCCGACCATGAAGATCCGCGACGTCATCGCATTGACCGAGCAATATGGCATTTCCGGCTTCCCTGTCGTCGAAGGCAAGGAAGTGGTCGGCATCATCACCAACCGCGACCTGCGTTTCGAAAAGGAACTCGACGCCGAAGCCCGCGCCAAGATGACCCCGCGCGAAAAGCTGGTGTTCGTCAAAGAGGGCGCGGAAGGCGCCGACCGCGACGAGGCCAAGCGCCTGATGAACAAGCACCGCCTCGAGCGCGTGCTGGTGGTCAACGACGCCTTCGAACTGCGCGGCCTGATCACCGTCAAAGACATCCAGAAATCCACCGAGCACCCGCTGGCGTCGAAAGACTCGCAGGGCAAGCTGCTGGTCGGCGCCGCAGTCGGCGTGGGCGCCAAGGATGAAGAGCGGATCGAACTGCTGGTCGCCGCCGGCGTCGACGTGCTGGTGGTCGACACCGCCCACGGCCACTCGCAAGGCATCCTCGACCGCGTGCGCTGGATCAAGACCAAGTTCCCGCAGGTGGACGTCATCGGCGGCAACATCGCCACCGCCGCCGCCGCCAAGGCGCTGGTCGAATACGGCGCCGACGCGGTCAAGGTCGGCATCGGCCCAGGCTCGATCTGCACCACGCGTATCGTGGCCGGCGTCGGCGTCCCGCAGATCACCGCGATCTCCAACGTCGCCGAAGCGCTGGAAGGCACCGGCGTGCCATGTATCGCCGACGGCGGCATCCGCTTCTCGGGCGACATCTCCAAGGCCCTGGCGGCCGGCGCGTCGACCGTGATGATGGGCTCCATGTTTGCCGGCACCGAAGAGGCGCCAGGCGAAGTGATCCTGTACCAGGGCCGTTCGTACAAATCGTATCGCGGCATGGGCTCGCTGGGCGCCATGTCCGACGGTTCGGCCGACCGCTACTTCCAGGACGCCAGCATGAAGGCCGACAAGTTCGTGCCTGAAGGTATCGAAGGCCGCGTCGCCTACAAGGGCAGCGTGCTGGCGATCATCTTCCAACTGGTCGGCGGCGTGCGCCAATCGATGGGTTACTGCGGTTGCGCCACCATCGACGAACTGCGTAACAAAGCCGAGTTCGTTGAGATCACCTCGGCCGGCATGCGCGAATCGCATGTGCACGACGTGCAAATCACCAAGGAAGCGCCGAACTACCGTTCCGGCGACTAACCAGTCCTTGCAACGCCGGCTTCGTCAAGCCGGCGTTTTTCTATTCTCTACCTCTCCAGTACATTACTCATGCACTCAAAAATCCTCATTCTCGATTTCGGCTCCCAAGTCACCCAGCTGATCGCGCGCCGCGTGCGCGACTCCGGCGTGTTCTCGGAAGTGTACCCGTATGACGTCAGCGACGAGTTCGTGCGCAACTACGGCGCCGCCGGCGTGATCCTGTCGGGCAGCCACAGCTCGACCCTGGAAGGCGACGCCCCGCGCGCGCCGGACGCCGTGTTCGAACTGGGCGTGCCGGTGCTGGGAATCTGCTACGGCATGCAGACCATGGCGGCCCAGCTGGGCGGCAAGGTCGAGAACGGCCTGGTGCGCGAATTCGGCTACGCCGAAGTGCGCGCCCGCAGCCACACCAAACTGCTCGACGGCATCAACGACTTCGTCACCGACGAAGGCCACGGCATGCTGAAAGTATGGATGAGCCACGGCGACAAGGTGCTGGAGATGCCGCCAGGCTTCGTGCTGATGGGCAACACCCCGAGCTGCCCGATCGCCGCCATGGCCAACGAAGAGCAGCGATACTACGGCGTGCAGTGGCATCCGGAAGTGACCCACACGGTGCAGGGCAAGGCCATGCTGGGCCGCTTCGTGCACGAGATCTGCGGCTGCAAATCGGACTGGAACATGCCCGACTACATCTCGGAAGCGGTCGAGAAAATCCGCGCCCAGGTGGGCGCCGATGAGGTGATCCTGGGCCTGTCCGGCGGCGTCGATTCGTCGGTGGCCGCGGCGCTGATCCACCGCGCCATCGGCGACCAGCTGACCTGCGTGTTCGTCGACCACGGCCTGCTGCGCCTGGACGAGGGCAAGATGGTGATGGACATGTTCGCCAAGAACCTGGGCGTCAAAGTGATCCGCGTCGATGCCGAAGACCAGTTCATGGGCCACCTGGCCGGCGTCGCCGATCCTGAGCAGAAGCGCAAGATCATCGGCCGCGAATTTGTCGAAGTGTTCAATGCCGAATCGGGCAAGCTGGTCAACGCCAAGTGGCTGGCGCAAGGCACCATCTACCCGGATGTGATCGAATCGGCCGGCAAGGGCAAGAAGGGCCAGACCATCAAGAGCCACCACAATGTGGGCGGCCTGCCGGAACACATGAAGCTGTCGCTGCTGGAGCCGCTGCGCGAACTGTTCAAGGACGAAGTGCGCAAGCTGGGCGTGGCGCTGGGCCTGCCGCATGACATGGTCTACCGTCACCCGTTCCCGGGTCCGGGCCTGGGCGTGCGCATCCTCGGCGAAGTGCGGAAGGACTTCGCCGACCTGCTGCGCCGCGCCGACGCGATCTTCATCGAAGAGCTGCGCAACACCCCGTACGAGCCGGTGGTGGTGCCAGGTTTCGACCAGGACAGCGTGCCGGCCAACTGGTACGAGGCGACGTCGCAAGCGTTCGCCGTGTTCCTGCCGGTGAAATCGGTGGGCGTGATGGGCGACGGCCGCACCTACGAATACGTGGTGGCCTTGCGCGCCGTGCAGACGCAGGACTTCATGACCGCGCACTGGGCGCACCTGCCGCACGCGCTGCTGGGCAAGGTGTCGAACCGCATTATCAATGAAGTGCGCGGCATCAACCGCGTGGTCTACGATATCTCGGGCAAGCCGCCCGCGACCATCGAGTGGGAGTGAGGCGACATTCTAACTCCCTGATTTTATTGACTTAAGCTAATGCCATTGATGATTGCTGCCGCATCATCAATGGCATTTCTCATAATAAGGCGTGAGCGCTTATGCTGTGGCGGCCGCAATACCATTACAGTTCGTGGTTGAATGTCATGGTATCGCTCGCCTCATAATTCCGGAGCGGTTCAATTAGCCTCCTATGGTTTGATTGGCTTTAAATCCCGATTTCCAAAACCAGCAATGAATGAGTCAGTTTTTCAGGCGTGAAATCAAACGTTTGATTTGGATCCGATCTTCTGCTAAACAATGGAAAAACGATACCTTGAATTGAGTGCCAAAGGCGCGGCTAACTCGTCCGTCAGGGACCTGCGTCGCTACATGCTCAAAAGCGGGGTTGAAGCGGCGAATGTCCCAACCGGTCTGAGCAAATACATTTTCGGCGTTGACGCTATCTGGCCCCGCCAATGCTAGTTCGGCGACGTAAATCGTATCAGTGATTGGATCTCGGCCGAACGCTGGACCATCGAACGTAAGATAGAGATCCAATGTTGGTCGGAAGTGCGGTAAGCCGCCGCCTAAGGTGTGGGGTACTTGTACAAAGCCATCTGTATCAAGTTCCGCTATGGCTTCTTCTAGTTCTCTCTCGGAAACCCCCGCGAAGGTCGCCTTAAGCTCTTCCAGGTTGACGTGATTGCATTGCCCATCGGAACAGCTCTCAGCTACCCAAACGCCAATCTTCCGCGCCAGCAGCGAAAGTCGAAGGTCAAGTGCCATAAGGTTTTTCGGATCGTCAGGATTGCTCATCGGCTTCGTAGTTATGGGCCATAGCGGATATTCGAGTATCGTTGGAGAAGGAGAGCCGCCCAACCAGGTATCCAGGTTGTCGATCACCTTTTGGCTTATCGCGGCAAACTGCCGAATGTCCTCGCCGACGAGATTTACAGTCTCTCCAACTTTTGCGTCGCCCGCGTGGATTGCGAATTTGCTATCCACAACCCCAAGGTTATGTCCTATGACGTGGCGTTTTTGGATGTTGAGCTGCAGCGCATCCATCTCATCTGTTGTGAGGCCATCAAAGGGATTAAGCCCCAGTTCTTCGAATCGTTTGAGCGCCTTCTCGACATTCTGAAAGTCATTGCCAACCTTCGGAAGCGGACTCGTGCCAGCCAGCGATTTCCCGTGGAGATAGACCGCTTTTAACGTTGCTTCATGAGCAGTAAGCACGTCCTCGTGCGCGTTACCTAAAAGGCGGTATGCAAGTTCTTCCTTGTCCACACTAATTTCTTCTGCCAGGGATACCTGATCGCTGACCAATTCGGTTTCACGTACAAAGTGAAGCCTTAAATTCGGTGCGCCGCAATCGGGGCAGAAGAGGCCGATTGCAAAAACACAGTAGTCGCGTCCGCAATGATCGCAAATTAATTCGCGCATAAGGTCCTGTCGCCCGAAGCGTAGTTTGGGCTTTGGGGAGCTACGTTGAACGCTTGTTTTGACCTCTATAAAACTGTTGCTGGAGGAGCTGCTCTTGAATGCATTTTTGAGCATTTCTGCCACGGCATCTTGGACATCCTGCGCGGCATCATGTTTCACCATTTCAACTGCGGCTTTGACATCGTCAGGGTGTATAAATGCGTCATCGTCAGCGACTGTGCCGCTATACGGACAAACCGTTTGTTTGCTTCTCGGCTCAAGCTTCATGCGTGCACGAAGTGCATCAGTCACTTCAATGTCCGCAACCACGCCACCAAGCACAAAATGACGGGGATGTGCATGCTCGTTGGGTGAAAGACGGTAAACTCGACCGCTGGGGGTGCGCGGTGCCGGATAGCTAAGCTTCATGTTGTTGCTGGTCCCGCCGGTACGATAGCGATTAAGTCGAGGGAATTTCATTGATCGATGTCGCCCTTGTGAGATTTAGGATCGAATTTCTAATCTATAAAAGAAGGGGAGCGCTAGCTCCCCTTCCTTTCAATAATGGTGGCGGCACGAAATGATGATTAATTCCTCATCATGCACTTCGTAAACTAGCCGGTTAGTTTCGTCAATTCTTCTCGACCAGCAGCCACCAAGACTATGTTTCAATGCTTCAGGTTTACCAAGACCAACAAAAGGATCCCTGAGTGTGGCCTGGATCAGATCGTTAATGCGTTTGAGGGTTTTCTTATCTTGCGTTTGCCAGTAGATGTAGCTTTCCCAAGCCTCATCCGTGAACTTCAAGTTGCGCATGTTGCGGTTCCTCTGCGTCGGAAATGTTGATTAATTCCCGATGCTTCGCTTGGCCTGAACGCGCCTGAACGATGGATTTGGCAAGGTGAGCCGCATTAGTTGGCGAATTCAGCAGATGCACAGTTTCCATGAGGCTGCTGTAATGATCGAAGGACATGACGACTGCATCTGGCGCGTCTCTACGCGAGATAATGGTTACGTCAGCATCCTCAACCACTTGGTCGATAACAGCTCGAAGGCTGTTGCGAGCATCGGAAAAGTTGATGATTCTCATTTGTTACTCCGTTCTTTCAATACTTATCAGTGTCAGTGTCAGTAGTCGTTGTCAGTATCAGTATCAGTATCAGTAGTCGTTGTCAGTATCAGCAGTAGTTGTCGGTATCAGCAGTAGTCGTCAGTGTCAGCAGTAGGTGTCGGTATCAGCGGAAAACTTGAACGGTATTAACATGTACGATAAGTCGTACATGTGCAAGTATATCGCAAATTTCGCGGATGGCAAGCTTATGGTTGGCGATGAGCGAGGGGCACAGCGGTTCGCTCTTGTCGAAGCCAAGATATTAAAGTTGCTAGTTCTGCTATTTCTCTGTAATCTGCTCAAGACTGATTCGGGGTAGTTCAGTGGGAGAACTCTCGGCTCCGGACCGAGATGGCGCTGGTTCGATTCCAGCCCCCGAACCCAAGTAAAGGACCATGGACTAGTGCGGAACTCTGATAGCGACGATGCGCCTCTTGGCAACGGGGCGGTAAATCCTGGATATGCAGCAAGCCAGTTAGCGAAGGCGCTGCTGGCGAGTGAGCAAACCGCCAATGCGGAACTGGCTGAAAGAGCAGCGGACCGCGTGACACATTGGCACAATATCCTTTCTAACATCCTTAGTGGTGCTGCGTATTACGGCACCCGGACACCCTTACCGGATACGCCGGCGTGGGCGACGTTGGAGGTAGCTACGGGAGGATTTGCGACTGGGCTGCTCCTCGCTGGCGGACCGCTTGAGGTTTATGAAAAGGACCTGATTGAGCGCTTGTCAATTCCTGACAACGAAGAGGCCAGGCTCAGGCTCAACGCATATTTTCTGACGGACCAGGGCATGGCTGAGCTGATGTCATGGCTTGATAGCGGTCGCTACTCGATCCGCTATCCTGAGGAAGGCGCGTTGCTTGTCGTTGCATGGATGTGCAAGGGGGGACATGCGGAAGCGGCACGCCAGATTCTCAGCGCAATTTCTCCGTTCTTCCCAACATTGCGCTTTTATCCGGTGCCAGACTTTCGCTCGCATCGATTCGACGCGGGAGCGTTCGTACAAGATGTTGCTGCGACGCGTGAACAGCTTCGCCGAATTTTCCCACATGCGGCTATATTGGCGCAGCGCCATTCGGTGCAGGTGTGGGCACCGCTGCATGACCGCCTGCTCGCGTTGTTTGCCGAAACGATGTCTTCTGACGACTGGCCATGTCAGGTCTGTCCGCTTGGGTGGGCAGAACGTGCCGCAAAGCTGCTAGCGGAATTCGATGAATTGGCAAACAGCAGTAAGGTGGTATCGAAATATCGTAAGGCAGGCAGCCATTATGTCCAGTTGCGTGACTACCTTCGGAATTGCATTGTTTCGTTTGCAGCGCTTTCCGCGAAGGATTTGGGCCGCATACGTCACATTTACCGTTGCAGCGTCGCCAAACGCGGACATCCGCTGTCGATGAAAAACGTGGAGGTCCGCCGCCGACAATGCGCCGAAGTCGCGGCACCGTTGTACTCGGAGATCGCCCATCTTGTGGAGCAGCGGTTGCGGCCTCTTAACCAGGACGATGGCCTGGACAATCCGGATCTCTGCAAGACTGCAGTGACTGAAGACGAGGCCACAGTAACGGTTCCAGCGGGTACTGCGCTACCAAAGTCGGTATTGCGCAAGATTGATCGCTGCATGAAGGAGTCCATAGAAGAACTGATTCGCCGTGGTTTGATTTCTTCTAGTGAGATGATGGCTGGTGTGTTGCCTCAACTTACGTCTGGGTTGCACGGATTGGGGATCGAGGATTCAGGACTGCGGCAGCTCTACGCATCCATCTATCGCGCATTCCGGCGACGCCGTTCCCTGCTGCTGTTAAACCTCGAAAGCCAGGTACGCCTGGGTGAGTTGCCTTGGGTGAGTGCTATCGACGGTTTCCGTCGCAAGGACCTTTCTGATGCTGCAGCAGCGCGCCAAGCCTTGGAGCAAGTCGTCCTTCTTGCACTGGAATATTTTCCGCACGCGATTTTGCCAAACAGACTAGTACGTGAAATGGCCGAGCTTGCGAGACGGGCTGGCGTGGTGATTCCTCTTGTCGAGGAATTGGCAACCGATATTTTCATGGGCACGTTCGGCCCAAAGTTTACCGACGCGGCCAAGCTGGCGGCCAGCATGCTGCAAGGCTCGCTGTATGAGGACTATTATCAGTTTGATGCAGCGAAGATCACCAGTCTTCAGAGCAGCAACGCGAGCGCGGCGTCTGTCTGGCCATGGGGGAAGCGGGAGGTAAAGCAGGATTTTGCTCAGCTTTGCGCCCAACGTGCTGGGGTGTCGCTCGGGCAACGGCGGCCGGCTTCGAACGGTATGATCATTGAACAGCAGCAGATCCTGACAACACAAAATTTAGCAGCATTGATCGTTGGTTTGGATTTAAGAGGCTCATTGGAGGGACGCTTCGCGGGTATGGCTCAATCCTGCTTCCGATGGATAGCGTCCCGTAACCAGATGAAGGTGGACGATTGGCATGCGCAACTTATCCTCATCAAGAATTCGGCTTATGCATGGCGTCAAATGGTCTTTTATTTGTCCATGCTGCCGGAAGCAGATATGGCGTCAGCGCTGGGCTGGATGGAGAAGTATTTTGAAAAGCAGTCGGAGCAATTCCAATTACGCTTCCAAACTGTATTTGATGGGCTTAGAGCGTGCGTGCAAGGAATGCCTCAAAATCTGCAAGTGCATGAGCCAGGTGGGCCATTCCTTGGCTGGTCTGAAAAGCGGCATTGGCTTATGGGGTGAGGCTAACACTTGCAATTTTGTCTCATTAGCAGGAAGTTCAGGGGTTAAGTGTCTGTAAGATTCTGAGTATGGTATTTTTCATGGCATGGCGTGCGTGTAATTTACTAAGTAATTGATTGTTATGATGTATTTTCCTTTGTTGATGATAGAGTGGGAGTGGTGCCATAGCCGGCAGCCGCTGGCGCTGCCTGGCAAACGGATGAGAAAAAGCCCCTGATGTTCAGGGGCTTTTTCTTTTTGAGCGCGCGTTATCTGACAGGGCAGGCGTGGTTTTTGGCGCGCCGCAGCATGAATACTTCTTTACAAATTTCTGCATTAGTCTAAAGTCACCGTAAATGATAACGCTATCTTGCAGGCGTTAAGCGGTGCCACTCAAATACAATGCCTATTGCGCTGTGGTTGGCGCAATTTATTATAACTGCGATGTTAGCGCTAACTTATTGGAGATCTGGATGGAAAGTACCCGCTGGGTAGTGATGGGTGTCAGTGGTTGCGGCAAGAGCACGGTGGGCCAGGCGCTGGCCGGCGCGCTGGCCGTGTCCTACGTCGAGGGCGACCAGTTCCACCCGCCGGCGAACGTGGCCAAGATGTCGGCCGGCATCGCGCTGGACGACGCCGACCGCCACGACTGGCTGCAGACCCTGGCCGGGCAGGTGCACGGCGCGCGGCTGCAGAACATCGGCCTGGTGCTGGGCTGCTCGGCGCTGAAGCGCAAATACCGCGACCAGCTGCGCCTGGCCGATCCGGCGCTGCGCTTCGCCCACCTGAACGGTGCGCGCGAATTGATCGCCGACCGCCTGCAGGCGCGGGTCGGCCACTACATGCCGCTGTCGCTGCTGGACAGCCAAATGCAGGACCTGGAACCGCT
This sequence comes from Duganella sp. GW822-FHT06D06, assembly GCF_058799615.1. Lineage (NCBI taxonomy): Bacteria > Pseudomonadati > Pseudomonadota > Betaproteobacteria > Burkholderiales > Oxalobacteraceae > Duganella > Duganella sp. GW822-FHT06D06. Next base: position 41,190 of record NZ_JBXALQ010000015.1, on the reverse strand, counting down.
GCAGGAGGACGAGGCCGGCATCACGCTGGACATCGCGGATGCGCCGGAAACGCTGGTGGGGCATATCCTCGCCAGCAAAATCAGTATTTGACAGTGACCGAATACCGCCTGGCTTGACGGGTCGGGCAGCGTTGCATGCAGTGCGTAGCGGAGCCGTCAGAAATTCCGCGCGTTGACCATTACCTTATAAAAATAGTGCAGGAGACTAGAATGCGTACACGTAACAAAATCATGAGCCTGGCCGTGGCCAGCGCTTGCTGCTGGATCGCCATGCCAGCTTACGCGCAGCAAGCCGCTGCCGCCACGCCTGCCGCCCCCGGCGACCAGACCCCGCCCAACGCCGACGCGAATGCCGAGGCCGCGCCGGTGCCGACGGTGGTGACCGTGTCCGGCTCGCGCATCGCCTCGCGCGGCTTCACCCAGCCTACGCCGACCACCGTGCTGAACGCGGACGACCTGGCCAAGAACGCCCAGCCGAACATCTTCAACACCATCGCCGAACTGCCGGCGCTGCAGGGCAGCACCGGCCGCACCACCAGCACCAATAGCACCTCCAGCGGTATCCAGGGCTTGAGCTCGCTGAGCCTGCGCGGCCTGGGCCCGATCCGCACGTTGACCCTGCTGGACGGTCAGCGCGTGGTGGGCGCCAACGTCACCGGCGTGACCGACGTCAGCCAGTTCCCGCAACTACTGGTCAAGCGGGTCGACGTGGTTACCGGCGGCGCCTCGGCGTCCTACGGTTCGGACGCGATCGGCGGCGTCGTCAACTTCGTCACCGACAAGAAATTCGAAGGTTTCAAGGCCAACGTCGAAGGCGGCCAGACCACCTACCGCGACGACCGCAACGGCACCGTGCAGGCGGCCTGGGGCAAGGGCTTCATGGACGGCCGCCTGCACGTCGCAGTCAGCGGCGAGTTCGGCCGCGAGAAGGGCATCGATTCGCCCGGGTTCGGCGAAGTCGGCCCCAACGGCCGCAGCTGGTACAAGAACACCGCCTACCAGATCCGTCCGCTGGCGCAGACCAACGACGGCAAGCCGCAATACACCGTCATCGACCATGCCCAGCAATACCAGTACGCCAAGTACGGCCTGATCACCAACGGCCCGCTGCAGGGCACGGCCTTCGGTCCCGGCGGCGTACCCTACCAGTTCAACTACGGTGGCGGCGGCAAGCCGACCGGCACCGGCGCGGTGACCGGCTGCGTCAACCCCTTCTGCGTCGGCGGCGACCTGAGCGGCAGCGTCGGCGCCGGCACCAACCTGGCGATGGACCTGAAACGCCAGGTGGCCTACACCCGCGTCGGCTTCGACATCAATCCCGACCACGAGATCTACCTGACCACCAACTTCGGCAAAGTCGAATCGGTGTTCTCGCCGAACCCGGGCGCGGCCAAGAACGCCAACCTGACGATCCAGTGCGACAATCCGTTCCTGCCGGCGTCCATCGTGGCTGCCTGCGCCGCCAACAAGATCACCAGCTTCCAGTACGGCACGGCCAACGCCGAATTCCCGCGCAACATCAACGTCCATCCGACCCGCCAGATGGAACGCGTGGTGCTTGGCGCCGAAGGCCGCTTCCAGCTGGCCGGCAAGGAATGGTCGTATGACGCCTACGCCGAATATGGCCGGAACAAGACCGACATCATCGTCCACGACATCTCGCTCAACGCGCGCTACAACGCCGCCATCGACGCGGTGCGCGGCCCGAACGGCAACATCGTCTGCCGCAACCCGGTCGCGGCGGCTTCCGGCTGCGTGCCGCTGAACATCATCGGCGACGTGCCGGCCGACCCGGCGGCGATGGCCTACATCGAACCGGCCATGGGCCCGCAACAGCACACCAGGCAAACCCAGCAGGTCGCCAGTTTCAACTTGCACGGCGAACCGTTTGAGTCGTGGGCCGGTCCTATCGCCGTGGCGACCGGCGCCGAGTACCGCCGCGAACACTACAGCGTGACCGGCGACCCTTACGGCAACGGCGTCTCCGCAGGCAGCCCGAACACGCCGGACTATCCGGCCGACCCGCTGCTGAACACGGCGGTGGGCAACAACTGGTACGCCGGCAACTATCACAACGCCTCGGGCACCTACGACGTCAAGGAAGCCTACGTCGAGCTGAACGTTCCGATGCTCAAGTCCGCCACCTTCGGCGAGGTCAACCTGAACGTGGCCGACCGCCGCACCAGGTACAGCACCTCCGGCAGCGTGGAAAGCTGGAAGATCGGCGGCAGCTGGAAGACCCCGGTCGACGGCCTGAGCTTCCGCGCGGTGACCTCGAAAGACGTGCGGGCACCGAACTTGAGCGAACTGTACGCGGCCGCGGTGGTGGTGAACAACGTGGTCAGCTACCAGGGCAACACCATCACGGTCCAGCAGCGCACGGTCGGCAATACCAATCTGCGTCCCGAGATCGCCCGCAACACCGTGCTCGGCGCGGTGCTGAACCAGCCGAAGTGGCTGCCTGGCTTCAGCGCCTCGGTCGACTACTTCGACATCAAGGTCGACGGCGTGATTTCGACCCTGACGGCGCAGCAGGAAGTCGACCTGTGCGTGGCCGGCAACCAGGAGATCTGCTCGGCGATGGTGCTCAACAGCCCCAACAGCACCAACAACTACGTGACGGTGCAGGCGTTCAACCTGGCATCGCTGCGCAACAAGGGCTACGACATCGAGGCGGCCTACCGCATGAACCTGAAGGACTTCGGCCTGCCGGGCCGCCTGACCTTCCGCGCGCTGGCCACCCGCACCATCAGCTTCCTGACCGATCCTGGCGTGGTGGGGACGATCCCGTCTGAAGGCGCCGGCAACAATCTGGGCGGCACGCCGACGTGGAAGGGCCTGGCATCGCAAGCGTGGGACACCGACAAGTTCGGCCTGATGCTGACCGAACGCTGGATCAGCAAAGGCGTCTACAGCAACGAGTTCATCGAGTGCCAGACCAATTGCCCGGTGTCGACCACGATACACCCGACCATCTTCAACAACCAGATGAAGGGCGCGTTCTACGTCGACCTCGGTGGCAGCTACAAGGTCAACGCGAAGACCACCGCCTACTTCAAGATCGACAACATCGGCAACGTCGATCCGGCGGCGGCGCCTCAGGCCAACCTGAGCTTCGCCATCAACCCGACGCTGTACGACGTGTTGGGACGTGTGTACCGCGCTGGCGTGCGTTACAGCTTCTAAGCCATCCTGGGCGATGCGCATGACTAATCTAACTATGAGTCTCGCCCTGGTGGCCGCGGCTGCGGCTCTGTGCGCGCAGCCGGTCGTCCATGCCGCACAAGCCGCGTCGACGTCCGCCTACCAGAGCATGCCGGACGACCCGCGCGCCGTGAAAGTGCAGGCCAAGGGCGACGGCGTGGCCGACGACACCGACGCGATCCAGCGCGCCGTCACCAGCGCCGCCAACAAAGGTGAGGGCGGCGTAGTGTTCCTGCCATCGGGCCGCTATCGCATTTCCCGTTCAATCCTGGTGCCGCTATCGGTGCGCCTGTACGGCGTCGGCCGGACGCGGCCGGTGTTCGTGCTCGGCGCGCGCACGCCGGGCTTCCAGCAGGGCGTCGGCAACATGATCGTGTTCACCGGCGGCGACCAGTACACGGTGGGCAAGGTGCCGGTGCCGGTGGCCAGCGCCGTACCGTTCAGCGACCAGGTGCGCGACGCCAATTCGTCGACGTTTTATTCGGCGCTCAGCAACGTCGATTTCGAGATCGGCGACGGCAATCCCGCCGCGGCGGCGGTGCGGCTGCGCACGGCGCAGCACTCCTACCTGAGCCACATCGACTTTCATATCGGTTCCGGCCTGGCCGGCATCTACCAGGTCGGCAACGAGAGTTTCGACCTGAAGTTCTACGGCGGACGCTACGGCATCCTCTCCGAAAAGACTTCACCGGCGTGGCAATACACGCTGATGGATGCGACCTTCGAAGGCCAGCGCGATGCCGCCATCCGCGAGCACGAAGCGGGACTCACGCTGATCAACACCACCATCCGCAACACGCCGGTAGGCATCGAGATCGACCGCGGCTACGGCGACTGGCTGTGGGGCAAGGACGTGCGCTTCGAGAATGTGTCGAAGGCGGCGGTGGTCATCAGCAACGAGGGCAACGTCTACACGCAGATCGGCTTTGACCACGCAGTGGCCCGCAACACGCCGGTGTTCGCACGCTTCCGCGACAGCGGCAAGACCATCGCCGGCGCCGGCGCCGCCTACGCGGTCAGGGAATTCAGCTACGGCCTGGCGTTGCCCGGCCAGGGCAGCAGCGGCCAGTTCGCCACCAGCATCAAGATGGAAGCGCTGAAAGCCTTGCCGGCCGCGCCGCGCCAGGTCATGCGCGCGCTGCCGCCAAGTACCGAATGGGCCAACGTACACGGCTTCGGCGCGCTCGGCGACGGCCAGACCGACGATACGGCCGCGATCCAGAAAGCCATCGACAGCAAGCGCGTGGTGTACCTGCCGCTGGGCTTCTATATCGTCAACGACACCATCCGCATGAAGCCGGACACGGTGCTCATCGGACTGCACCCAGGCCTGACGCAGCTGGTGCTGCCGAACGGCTCGCCGCTGTACGCCGGCGTCGATGGCCCGAAAGCGCTGCTGGAAAGCGCCAGGGGCGGCGACGCCATCGTCACCGGCTTTGGCCTGGCCACCGGCGAAGTCAACCCGCGCGCGACGGCGCTGCTGTGGAAGGCGGGCGCCGATTCGCTGGTCGACGACATCCGCATCCAGGGCGGCCACGGCACGCGGCTGTACGACGGCACGCGCCGCGATCCCTACCAGAAGCGGGCCGACTTCGACCCGGCCGCGCACTGGGACCGCCAGTACCCGAGCATCTGGGTGACCGACGGCGGCGGCGGCACCTTCGTCGGTTGCTGGACACCAAGCACCTTCGCACAGGCGGGCTTCTACGTGTCGGACACCAAGACGCCGGGCAAGGTCTACGAACTGTCGGCCGAACACCACATCCGCGCCGAGATCGTGCTCGATGGCGTGGAAAACTGGGAATTCCTGGCGCCGCAAACCGAAGAGGAAGTGCGCGATGGCATGGACTCGGTGTCGCTGGAGATCCGCAATTCGAAGAACCTGCTGTTCGCCAATTACCATGCCTATCGCGTCACGCGTTCCATCAAGCCGGCGCCATCGGCGGTCAAGTTGAGTAATTCCAGCGGCATCCGCTTCCGCAACGTGCACGTCAACGGCGAGAGCGGCTACGCCACCTGCGACGACAACGGCTGCGACACCTATCTGCGCGTCACCAAGTACCCGTATGAGAACGCGCTGCAGGATGTCACCCGCAAGCTGGAAGTTCGCGAGCGCGAGTTCGCTTCGCTCGATATCGGCGCCGCCGGTCCCGCCGCCGCCGCCGATGCGGGCGTCGGCGTCGGCGCCGGCGTCAAGATCGACAAGCTTGAAGGCGATTTCTATTCGATCGCCGGCGCGGCGGTTGACGCCAAAGGCAAACTCTATTTTGTCGATCGCCGTTTCCAGCGCATCTACAGCTGGTCCAGGGCAGAGGGCCTGCTGGTGGTGCGCGACGCGCCGCTGGACGCCGTCAACCTGGCCTTCGACCGGAGCGGCGCGCTGATGGTGCTGTCCTCGCACGGCGCGGAAGGCACGGTCTACTCGTTCCACCCGGATCAGCCGGCCGGCCCGCTGACACTGATCAAGCCGACGCCGGTCGCCGCCCACGCCGGCGCCCGAACCGTGGTGCCGGTCAACTTCTGGCAGAACGGCGAGTTTCGCGACCAGCTGAACCCGGACACCTACGAGTTCACCACGCTGGCTGAAATGTTCGCCCGCGATGTCGCGCTGCCGAAGCAGCGCGAGTACGTGTCGCCGGATGGCAGCCTGGTGATGCCGGCCTACCGCGTGTTCCAGCAGGGACCGGCCAATCACCTCGGCCACCGCTTCTCCGACATGCTCGACACGCACGGCCTGGTGGCGGCCGGCGCCAACGGCCGCGTGGTGTTCACCAACGGCTCCGAGAACCGCACATACAGCGGCGTGATCGGGCAGGGCGGCGGCATCGGCGACTTGAAACAGGTCGCCAACCGGGGCGGCGAGAGCGTCGCCGTGGACCAGGCCGGCAACGTCTATGTCGCCAATGGCCAGGTGTTCGTCTACGCCCCGGACGGCAAGGAAATCGGCCGCATCGATGTGCCGGAACGTCCACTGCAATTGATCTTCGGCGGCGACGGCGATGGCACGCTGTTCATCCTGACCCACCATACCCTTTACGCTGCGGGAGGCTTCAATGTGCATTAACAAAGTCGGCTTGGCGCTGCTGCAGCTGTGCGCTGGGTGAGGGCGCATGCGGCGCAGTACAAGATCGATCCGAACGGCGGCCAGGCGCCGCAGGGCGTGCCGTCGCCGGCGCGATAGCTTGCCGTTCGAAGCGCCTGCGGATTTCGCCTACGTTGCGACCCCTCAGCACGGAATCAATACTTCCAGCGCATAGACTGCGCCCGTGACGATACCGGTCACGCGGCCATCGGGCAAGCGCTTGCCTTCCCACCAGACCTGAATGTCTTCGACATCGGAGCGTTGTATGGACACTTTGAACGTCGCGCAGCGAAATTCACGCGTGACCTTGATGCCGTCCCATTCCTTCGGCAGTTGCGGGCGCACCAGCAAGGCATCGCCGTCGCCGCACAGGCCGCACAGGCCTTCGATGAAGCAGCGGTAGGCCCACGACACGGTGCCGGTATTGAACAACTGGCTGGAGCGGCCGGCGGTACGCGGGTACTGGTGGTAGGCGCCGCGATAGTAATTCGGGATGAACACCGGCAGCTGGCCGCGCTGCAGGTAATCGGCTTCGCCCGGGCCGGGTATCATCTGGCGCAGCAGCCGGTAGGCGCGGTCGCTCTCGCCGATGGTGTACAGGCTGTAGATGTAGAACACGGCGGCGTGGTTGTAGACCGCGCCGTTCTCCGCCGAACCGGGATGCTTCTGCGTGACGCGGCCGACGTCCTCGCGCATGGCGCTGAACGGCGGCGCGAACATGGCCACGCCGTACGGTGTGGCCAACTGCTCCTCCACCTGCGCCAGCATCGATGCGCGCTGTTGCGCGCTGGCCGTACCGCCGAGGATCGCCCACGCCTGCGGATTGAGCCAGATGCGGCCCTCCACATCCTGGCTGATGCCGAAGCGGACATCGTCGTCGGTGATGCCGCGCGCGTACCAGTCGCCGTCCCACAGGTGCGTGTTGGCGGCGAGGTTGACGGCCTTGGCGCCGGCGCGGAAGCGGCCGGCGTCCACCGCCAGCGGCGAGGCGTCGCCGCGCTGCTCGCAAATCTCCGCCCACAAGTTCAGCGCGTAGGCGGTGGCCACTGTCAACCAGCCGGACACGCCGCGTCCCTTGTAGCCGACCATGTTCATCGGATCGCACCAGTCGCCCTGGGCGATGTAGCTCAGGCCGCGATGGTCGCGCGTCTGCAGCAGCCAGTCCATGGCGCTGCTCACGCGTTCGGCAACGGTGAGGGCGATGCCGTCCTCGTGGCCGGCCACGACCACGTCAAGCATGTCATAGTCGTTGGTTTCGTCGAGGTAGACCTTCAGCGCGACCGGCAGCCACACGCAATGGTCGGTGTGCGGCACCTGGTTGATGTATTTGAGCTCCGCCCCCTCGGCCAGCAGTATCCCGTCCGGCATGGCGCCGCTGGCTTCCTGCTGCGACAGCGCGTGCAGGAAGGCGTTGCGCATGATGCCGGGCTTGATGAAGCTCATGCCCATGTTGTCCTGCAGGTAGTTGCGGGTTTGCGGATCGGTGCTCAGGCGATTGACGTCGCCGTGGTAGAACACCTGGCGCGGCAGCCAGTGGTTGACGAAGTTGTCCAGTTCCTTGTCCGGCGTTTCGATCCGCAGGCATCCGCGTCCCCCGGCGATGTAGCGGGCGTAGTCGGCGCGGGCGGCGGCGAAGGCGTCGGCACCGAGATATTTTTCGCGCACGGCGCGGATCTCGGCGTCGTCGAGTGCCGGGCCGAAGATGAAGCGGTAGTCGTGCACCTCTGTGTCGGCCAACGCCAGGCGGTACTGCACCACGGCGGTCGGCGTCTCGTAGCGGGCGTCGCTGTTGCCCAGCTGTTCATCCTGCAGCGCGCTGGGATGGTGCAAGCCACCTTCGCCCTCGAACGCCATCTGCCGGACCTCCCACGCCACCGGCGCTTCCTCGCACAGGAAGTAGGTCTTGTCCTTGAAGTCCTTCTGCTTGAAGTAGTCGGCCACCTTTTGATACGGCGTGACGCAGCTGGCCACCACGCCGCCCAGGTCCGCGCGGTATTCGCCGGACTGGTTCATCCACGACATGTAGCCGATCGGGAAGTAGGGGTAGACGCTCAGCCTGCGCGGCCGGCCCGACAGGTTGGTTACCCGCAGCGACCACAGTTCCACCACGTCCTCCACCGGCAGGCTCAGATTGAGCTCGACCCGCACGCCCAGGTGCTCGATGGTCCACGACAGGTCGCTTTTGCCGACCGAGAAATTGTAGCGGTCCAGCGCCGCGCGCACCGGCTCGTACGGCGCCGAGAACAGTTGGCCGGTTTCCTCGTCCTTGATGTAGAAGAAGCGGCCCGGATGATGGGCGTAGTAGTTCTGCTCCGGCTGCATGAAGGTCTTGGCCTCCAGGTTGGGCGCGTAGGCATACTTGGCCGGTTCCGGCTGCATGAACTGCGCGGTGGCATAGCCGCGGCAGGTCACTTGTATCATCATCTTCTGGTTCCACAGGAAGCCGGCCGCGCGCGGCATCGCCGTCGGGCTGGTCAGTTCGTAGCGGTCGCCGTCGTGGGTAGGGCCTAACATTGAAACTCTCCGTTTAAGATTTGCGCGCATCCAGATCCGCCTGGATCTGAGCCAGCTTGCTGTTGTCGAGGTTATAGAAGAACATGACGGCCACCGCGCACACCGCGAACGCCGCCGGGATAAAGGACATCAGCCACACGATGCCGGCCTGCGAGCCGGACGTCTGCGCCACGTTGGCCACGTAGCCCAGCCGGGTGAATAACCAGCCGATGACGGCCACCGCCACGGCGGTGCCCAGCTTTTGCGAGAAGGTGGCGGCGGCGAAGGTCATCGCGGTGGCGCGGCGGCCGGTGCGCCACTCGTTGTAGTCGGCGGTATCGGCATACATCGAGAACGCCAGCGGCGATTTCGGTCCCAGCACCAGGCCGGTAGCGATCTGCAGCGCGAACATCAGCGTGACCTGGTCTTTCTGAACGAAGAAGAAGGCCAGCGACAGCAGGGCGGTGGTGCTCATCAAAATCATCATCAGCTTGCGCTTGTCGATGAAGCGCGTCAGGAACGGCGTCAGCGAGGCGCCGACCGCCGCCGAGATCATGTAGGCGGGGACGAAGCCCTGCATCAGCTCCGGCCGGCCGACCACGTACTTGAAGTAGTAGGCTGCGCTGGTGGTGCGCAGCGTGATGGTGATCATGATGATCAGCGCCAGGAAGAACAGCGCCACCCACGGCCGGTTGCGCGACAGGTCGCCGATGTCCTGCCAGACGTTGGACTGCTGCGTGGGCGCGGGCGCCACGCGTTCGCGCGTGTTGAGGAAGGTCGTCACGAACAGCGCGGACGCCAGCGCGCCCCACACCAGCATCGTCAACTGCCAGCCTAGTTTGTCGTCGCCGTGGCCCAGCCAGCGTACCAGCGCCGGCGTGGCCGCCGTCACCAAGGTGCCGCCGGCGAAGGCGAAGATGAAGCGCAGGCTGTTGACGGTTGAGCGCTCCTGCGGATCGGACGACAGTACGCCGGACAAGGCATTGTACGGAATGTTAATGCAGGTGTAGCAGACCATCATCAGCAGATAAGTACCGTAGGCCCAGGCGATCTTGCCGCCCTCGGACAGGTCGGGCGTAGTGTAGGTCAGGAAGGCGGCGCCGGCCAGCGGCAGCGGAACCCATATCAGGTAGGGCCGGAACTTGCCGAAGCGGGTGTTGGTGCGGTCGGCTACAGCGCCAATCAGCGGGTCGGTGAAAGCGTTGATGATCTTAATCGTGAATACCATCGACGCGGCGGCGGCGGCCGAGATGCCGAAGACGTCGGTGTAGAAAATCAGCAGGAAGGTGGCGATATTGGTCCAATAGAAATTGAAGCCCATATCGGCAATGCCGTAGCTGATCTTTTCACGCCAGGTCAGTAGTTTGTTCACGGTCGCTTTCAGCTAATGTTAGCGCTAACAATATTGGCCACAGTGTAGACTTTTGGCGGGATTTGTAAACAAGATTTGATGTTGCGCCGCAGCAGTGGGCTGGGATTTAATTCCTGGCAGGTTTGTTGATGGGCCTTTCATGGCAATGATCTGCGGCTTGTATTGCATGGAGAATGTGCGATAATTTCCGTGCGGATACATAATGGCGGCGCCAAGGCGGATGATGAAAGATCAATATTTAACAAAATTCAACCCATCTGCGCTTGCCCTGCCGGCGCTCGCGCTGTGTACGGCGGCCCTGCTGAGCGCATGCGGCGCGGGCGGCGCGGACAGCTCCGCCGAACCGCGTATGGTGCAGGGCGCGGCGCCGCTGGCAACCGGCTCGACCACGCTGCTACTGGATGCCGGCACGCTGCCGGCCGAAGATGCCCAGCGCATGGCGCTGCCGTCGTTCCACATGGCGCCGGTCGAACTGGAGGCGCCGGACGAGCATGCCGACAGCGCCACCGCGCCGGTGCACGCGCAGGCGGTCCGGACTGAGTTCCAGCATCTTTCGACGCGCCGCCTGACCATGCAGGCACTGCACGGCCGTCACGTGGAAGCCTTGCGCAGCCTGAGCCCGGAAGCGGCCGCGGCGCCGGCGGCCTCCGGCGGCGTGGTGGCGACCTACACGCCGGCCCAGATCCGCGCCGCCTATGGCTTGCCGGCGCTGCCGGCGGCCGGCAGCGCATTGACGGCGGCCCAGGCGGCCCAGCTGGGCGCCGGCCAGACCATCTACATCCTCGACGCCCAGCATGACCCCAACGTGGCCGCCGAACTGGCCGCGTTCAACACCAAATTCAGCCTGCCGGCCTGCACCACCAAGACCATCGCCCCCACGGCCCGCCTGCCGCTGGCCGCCGCCTCCGCCAGCGGCTGCGAACTGGTCGTGGTATACAGCACCGCCAGCGGCGCCATGACCGCGACCCAGCCCGCGTACGACGCCGGCTGGGCCAGCGAAATCACCCTCGACGTGCAGTGGGCGCACGCCACCGCGCCACTGGCCCGCATCGTGCTGATCGAAACCGCCGATGCCAGCTACACCAATCTGCTGGGCGGCGCCAAGCTGGCCAACGCGATGGGGCCGGGTATCGTCTCGATGAGTTTTGGCGGTTCTGAAAGCAGCGGTACCGCCGCCGTCAACAGCGTATTCGCCGCTCCCGGCATGACCTATCTGGCCGCCACCGGCGACTCCGGCGCGGCCGTGTCGTGGCCGGCGGTCGCGCCGCATGTGCTGGCGGTCGGTGGCACCACGCTCAGCTACAGTGGCAGCGGACCGCGTTCCGAAGTGGCCTGGTCCGGCACCGGCGGCGGCGTCAGCCTGTACACCGCCACGCCGAGTTACCAGACCAGCGCCGTGCCGGGCATGGGCACGCCCGCGCGCCGCACGGTGGCCGATGTCGCCTTCAATGCCAATCCATCTTCCGGCCAGTACGTGGCGATGATCGCACCCGGCAGCAGCACGGTGCGCTGGGGCAGCGTGGGCGGCACCAGCCTGTCGACGCCGCAGTGGGCCGGCTTGATCGCGGTGGCCAACGCCACCCGTGCACTGAACGGCAAGGCGGCCATGGGCACGCCGCACGCTGCCCTGTACGGCGGCATCGCCACCGTGCCGGGCAGCTACGCCTCCGCCTTTGCCGATATCACCGCCGGCAACCACGGCGGCTGCACTGCTTGCACCGCCAAGACCGGCTACGACCAGTTGACTGGCCTGGGTACGCCGAACGTTTCCAGCCTGTTGTCGACGCTGTCGGGCCTGACCGTCGCCGCCGCGCCGCAGGTGGGCTCGGCCAGCATCAAGGGCACGGTCGGGACCGCGTTGACGTTCACGATTTCCACCGTTGCGGCCAATCCTGTCGGCTACACGCTGACCGGGGCGCCGTCCGGCATGCGCGTCAGCGGCGCCGGCGTGGTCAGCTGGGCGGCGCCGGTGGCCGGGAGCTACGCCGTCACCGTGACCGCCAAGGACAGCAAGACCGGCCTCAGCGGGCAGGGCGTGTACAGCGTCGTCATCGCGCCGTTGTCGGCGCCGGTGCTGAGCTCGGGCACCATCAGCGGCAAGGCGGGCGTGGCGTTGTCGTTCTCGGCGGCGGCCAGCAATGCCAATCCGGTCAGCTACGCGCTGAGCGGCGCGCCATCCGGCATGGCGATCAGCGCCGCGGGCCTGGTCAGCTGGGCCAAGCCGGTGGCGGGTAGCTACACCGTCACCGTCACCGCCAAGGACGGCAAGACCGGCTTGAGCGGCCAGGCCAGGTACACGGTGCAAATCACCGCCGGCGGCCCGGTGATCACGGCGGCGGCCATGAGGGGCGTGGCGGGCAAGCCGATGACGGGTTTGATCAGCATCGTGGCCAATGGCGCCAGTTCGGTGTCGATCACGATCTCCGGGGTGCCGTTGGGCATGATGTTCCAGTCCAGCGGCATGAGCGTCATGCCGTACTGGAGCGCGCCAGTGGCCGGCAGCTATCAATTGAAGGTGGTGGTGACCGATAATGCCGGAGGCAGCGCCCAGCTGACGATCCCGGCGACGGTGACGGCGCGCTGATTGAAGTTAAAGACAACAAAAAAGCCGCTGCTCCGAAAGGACTAGCGGTTTTTTTTCGTCGCCATGATCCAGGCAACACGGAATGCATTCCTGTCAGCCGGCGATCCAGCCGCCACCCAGGGCCTTAAACAGGGACACGGTGGCCTGCAGGCGCTTCAGTTTCAGTATTCCCAACTCATTTTGCACGTCCGACAGGCTGCGCTGGGTATCGAGCACAGTCATCAAGTCTTCCGCCCCTGCCTTGTAGCGGATCTCCGACAGATTGTAGGCAAGACGCGTCTGTTCCAGTTCGTCCTGTTTTAGTTGACGCCGCTCGTCGAGACTTCTGATCTGCCCCAGCACGGTGTCGACTTCCGCCAGAGCCGCGAGCACGGTCGAGCGATACGCCTTGACCAGTTCCTGTTTTTGTTCAATGGCCAGATCCCGTTCGGTCCGCAGACGTCCTCCATCGAAAATCGGCGCCACCAGCGAAGCGCCGACATTGGCGAACAAATTCTGGCCACTGAGCAGCGAAAGCAGGGCACTGCTTTGCGTGCCAGTCGATCCGGTCAAGCGGATGCTGGGAAACAGCGCCGCGCGCGCTACTTCCACGTTGGCGCTGGCCGCGGCCAACCGCGCTTCCGAACGGCGAATATCGGGCCGCCGCGACAGCAGTTCGGACGGCAGGCCTGGCGTCACCTCGGGCAAGCGGATGGTGTCGAGTCCGTAGTTCCCGATCCGGAAGGTTTGCGCCGGTCGACCGAGCAAGATGGCCAACGCCGATTGCGCCTCGCGTTCCTGTTGCAGTAAATCGGGGATCGCGGCATGCTGGCTGGCGACCGCGGAGCGCTGGCGCGCCAGGTCGACCGAGGTGGCGGCGCCCACGCTGCGCTGCGCCTCGACCAGCGCCAGCACATGCTCGGCATTGCTCATGTTTTCGCGTGCGACGTCGAGGCGGTCGTGGAGGGACAGTACTTGCAGATAGGTCGACACAATTCCGCTCGTCACCGTCAAGGCGACGGTTTGCCGATCATAGAAATTGGCCCGCAGCGATGCCTCGGCCGCCGCGACGCCGGCCTTGTTCTTGCCCCAGAAGTCGATTTCGTAAGACACCTGCAACAGCCCGCTGGATGAGACATTGGCGTCGTGACGGCCGCCGAGCGGCAGATCCCGGGCGGCGCCGGCCGACGCATCGATCGAAGGCAGCAGGGCGACCCCGGCAATCCGTGCCTGGGCCTCCGCCTGGCGCACACGCGAGAGCGCGGCGGCCAGTTCCAGGTTGTCTTTTTGCCCCTCGCCCACCAACTGGCTCAGCTCGGCGCTGCCAAAGCCTTGCCACCAATGGGCGTCGGGCCATTCCTGGGCGCCCGCTTTCCCGCCCTGCGACCAGCCGGCCGGCAAGTCGAGCGCCGGCGGCGCCTCCGCCACGGGGATCGTATGCGCACAGCCTGCCAGCAGCGCGCCGGCCAGACACAGCGTCAGCGCGGAAAAGGGAACGCGGCGTTTCATGGCGTTCCCATCAGCGCGGCGCCGCAGTTGGATCGACCAGCAATTGCTCGCCCGCTTCCAGGCCCGACAGCACTTGTGCCTGCTGCTGATTGCGCACGCCGATCTTCAACTGGCGCGCCTCGACCTGCCGGTTGGCGTTCAACACCTTGACCTCATACAAACCCTTCGCATCGCTCTTGCCCAGCAAATTGACTGGCAACAGCACCGCGTCCCTGGCCTGCGCGACGATAAATTGCACCTGGGTTGTCATGCCACTCATCAGCTCCAGTTCCGGATTGTTGACCTCGAACAGGACGTTGTAAAAAGTCTGCTGACCTTGTTGGCCCGTGCCTTCGGCCGGCACGGGAACGACCTGTCGCAGCTTGCCCGACCAGGTGCGGCCCGGATAACCGGGCGTCTTGAAATTGGCCGTCATGCCGCGTCGCAGCCGCGTCACATCGATTTCCGCCACGCGTGCCTGCACCGTCAATTGGGAAAGATCGGCGATGCGCATCAAGGGCACGGCCGCCTGCCCGGCGCTCGCCGTTTGTCCGGGGCGCGCATTCACGGCGACCACGGTTCCGGAAATCGGCGCCAGCACCTGCGTGTGCTGGCGGCTCTCCTCGTCGGATTTCAGCGTCGCTTCGAGTTGCTGGATCTGCGCGTTGATGGAGCCCAGCCGGGCGCGCGCCGAAGACAGATTCATGCGGCTCGATTCGAAGCTTTCTTCGCGGGTGGCATTTTGTGCCTTGAGCTGGGTCTGGCGCTTGAACTGTAGTTCGGCAAAGTCCGTCTGCGCCTGCTGGTCTGCCAGCTCGGCCTGCAGGCGCGCCATTTGGGCGCGATTGCTGGCGATCTGGTTGGCCTGGACCGCAGGTGACATTTCCATCACGACCTTGCCTTTCTGCACCGTATCGCCGACGGCAAACAGCACCTCTTTTATCTGGCCGGCCAGCGGGATGTCCACGTCCGCGAACTGATGGAATTGCAATTTTCCGGAGGCGTCGACCGTTTGTTGCAGGTCGCCGCGCTGCGCCGTCACGGTCTCTGCGGGGACGAGTGGCAGCTCCGTCGTGGCCGCCAACGGCGGCGCCTTCGGCTGTTGCGGCACTTGCGCCAGCACGCCGCCGGCGTGCAGCGCCAGCACGAGCGCGCCGGCCGTCAGGCCGCCATGCCGTCGGGGCCGGAGCGCGCCGGCAGGAATAGGGCGGCGAGCGCCATTTTTTTCATCGGTCACGGGATCTGGCAAGCAAGCGCCTTGCATCGTTAAAACAGCTGGCATTCTAGCGCATTCATGCGGCGACATCGCGCGCCGCATGCGCTGAATCGCCCCGGGTCTATCTACGCGTCAATTCCATGCCGTCGGTGGGGCAGATCCCCGGCTTGTCAAATTCGGCGACCGCATGGCCGGCCATGTGGGCGTGGCTGGCCATCTGGCAGACGTAGACCGGTTTTTTCTGCGCGGCCATGTCAACTGGAGGTGCTGCTGGCGCCGTTTGGCTTCTGCCGGATACACCGCTCGGCCATCGTCAATCTCGACCGCGTCCGTGCGCTGGAACTGTGCCCGGACGGCGAATATGAAATCGTCCTTGAGAGCATGCGGCGCCTGCGCATGAGCCGGCGATACCGCAAACCTGTGATGGATCGGCTGGGCTAGCGCAGGAGGGGCGAGCCATTGATGGACGGCCCGACGATGCTATGATGAAAATTGACGCTCATGCGCTTTCGCTAAAGGATGCCAGTTTTCTAGCCGCGATCTTGACGGTTATTTTTCAAAGAATGGTTACCCATGTCCGAAAACATTCCTACGCTGTACGAATGGCTGGGCGGCATAGACGCCCTGCGTCGCCTCCTGCACCTGGTCCAGCCAGCGGGTCTTCAGTTTGAACCGTACTGAAGACGAATAGTATGAGGAGCTACCGGTATGGTCAGCGACGAGTTTGCACACATCCCCAACATGCGGCTGCCGGAGTAATATGCTCTGGCCGTTTTTTGTAAGGAATATATGGTTTCAATCTGGGTGAGTGGCGTAGACAAGACCAGGCAAATCAGCGACTGGAAAATATGGTGGGGATCCAAACAGGGTGGGTTGATGCTGACTTGTATCTTCCCCTCTGGTAAATCCTTTCATAGTCCATTGAGTAATTGTCGAGTTGAACCTACCGTCATGCTGCCTGGAGGGCTGCTGTCGAGCAAAGGCGGTACGCTGTTCAAGGCGGTTGAGAACGTGTGGATCTACGGTGGACGGTTTGCCGCGGTTCAGTACCGAGAAAGCGCAACAATCAAAATCGTGCACCCAGACGATCTTGTCTTCAGTGCCGAAACAGCGATCAAGGATGGGGCGGTATTTCGCTATTTCGCCGCAGTTGCTCAGGCCAGGGTAGAGCAGGCGAGTGAGCAGAACCGACCGATTGCCGAGAACGTATTGCGCCAGCTTGATAAAGTGGTCCCGCATGAAGATACAGCGCTGCAAGCCTACTGTACGGCACAGAGCGGACTGCGCGAATCTGGCGGCGATTTCATTTACCCATTTGGCATCAATGAAAGCCAGTTGCAGGCGGTTGAGCAAGCGTTTTCGTCGCAAATCAGCTTGGTCGAGGGGCCGCCAGGTACGGGGAAAACGCAGACGATATTGAATATCGTCGCCAATGTCCTGCTGCGCAAAGGCACCGTCGCTATTCTGTCCAACAACAACCCTGCGGTAGAAAACGTCTACGAGAAACTTGGCGCGGCCGGGTTGGACTACCTGACCGCCAGGTTGGGCAGTGAGCAGAATCGGACCAGCTTCTTCAATGCCCTACCCACGGTTCCGGCGGAGCCTGAGCTCCCCGCGCTTGCCATGGATGAAATTCAAGCTGCGTTGCAAAAGCTGAAGCAGCAGCTTCATGCACAGGTCGCCGTGGCGCGCTTGCGGGCCGAGATTGATGAATTGACGGTGGAGCAGCGCTACCTGCTGCAATGGCAGCGCGAAAACCTGACCGAGGCGCCGGCGTCCCTGGAAAAATACCGGCTGTCGCCACAAGAGTCTTCGGACTTGATGGCATATCTCGCCTATCTCGCGGAACGTCGCATCAAGATCAAGGACAGGATCGAGCTCCTGTTTAAATTCAAGATCCTGCGGATGAAGCCTTTTAACAGCTGGGAAAAACGCAAGGCGGCGATCTTTGCCTTGCAGCTTGACTACTACGACAAAGCGCTACGGGACCGCGCGGCGGTATTGACGGCTCATCAGGAGGCACTGGAACGAGGTCACTTCGACACTCTGCTCAGTCAGGTGACCGAGTGGTCGATGGACTATCTCAAACAACATCTGCATCAGCACATCCCCGATGAACAAGATTTCGATGCCCGCAGTTATCGTTGGCGGTTTGACGGGTTTGTAAAGCGCTTTCCCATCATCGGCAGCAGCACGCATTCCATCATCAACTCGATCGGCCATGGTGCCTTGCTCGACTATGTGATTATCGATGAGGCTTCGCAGCAGGACATTGTTCCAGGCATCCTGGCCTTGGGTTGCGCCAGGAACCTGATCATTGTCGGCGACCGCAAACAGTTGCCGCATATTCCCACGGTCGTTGACATCGAGGCGCCGCTTGAATTCTACGATTGCGAGAAATACAGCCTGCTTGATTCGTGCGTCGCTGTCTTCGAAGGCGCCGTACCGAAGACGCTGCTGAAGGAGCATTACCGTTGTCATCCGAGGATCATCCAGTTCTGCAACCAGCAGTTTTATGACAACCAGCTTGTGCCAATGACGCAAGACGCCGCTGAAGAATCGTTGAAGCTGATCGTAACCGCCAAGGGGAATCACACGCGTAAGAATGCAAACCTCCGGGAGTTAGATTCGGTACAGAAGATCCTCAATTTGGATGGCGTGAGCGACTGGGATAGTGAGCACAGCCGAGGATTCATCGCGCCCTACAATGCACAAGTCACGCTCTCTCGCACCCGTCTGCCCGCAGGCTTCGTCAAAGACACGGTGCATAAATTCCAGGGCAGGGAGTGCGACGAGATCGTCTTTTCAACGGTGCTGGACAAGAAGTACAACAGCCAGCGAAATCTCGATTTCGTGGACGATCCCCATTTGGTCAATGTGGCGGTGTCGAGGGCAAAGAGAAAATTTACCCTGGTGACGGGAGATGATGTTTTTACCGCAAACAATGGCCACATCGCCGCGCTGGTGCGCCATATCGAGTACTACGCCGAGGAAAAACAGATCCATCGCGCCCCCGTCGTGTCGGCCTTCGATCTGCTCTACAAGGAATATGACCAGTCGCTTGAAAGATTGCGTCGCCGATTGAGCGCGAAGGATTCGCGCTACATGTCAGAGCAGATCGTGGCGCAAATTCTGCGCGAGGCGATGGACCGGGATGCATATCGGGCGATGACATTCCACTCCCAGATTTTTTTGTCCCAGTTGGCCTCGCCGGCCAATGAAACGTTGACTCCGCCCGAACGGGCGTTCATGAGAAACGGCGCCAGCTGTGATTTTGTGGTGTATTTCAAGGTCGGGAAAACGCCGCTCGGCGTGATCGAGGTTGACGGCGGGTCGCATGATACGGAGCAGCAGGTGGCGCGGGACGCGCTGAAAGACAGTATTCTGCGAAAGAGCGGTATCCCATTGCTCCGATTGCAAACAGTCGAGAGCTTCATTGAGGAACGGGTAGAGCGGTTCTTGGACCAGTGGGTGATGGGTAGCTCGGGCGACTAGTTGGACTGGCCGCCCCGATCCCGATTTTGAGTACGCTGCGTTTTTTTCGCGGCCATTTATCAAATCCGACAAGCCGGAGTAAGATTTTCCCCAGCGCCTGCTCCACCAATGCCGTCAACAGAAATAAGGAGCGCCTGGGGCCGGCGTTATGCAATTCACCAAGCGGCGTAACGAAATGTACCAACGGCCCGGTCTCCCATGCCGGATGCGCAGCGCAGGTGCTAGCATCCCGGCAATAACCAGACCAGGAGACCGTACCAATGCAACCCTTCCATCCCACCTGCCTGGCGGCACTCGCCACGATCTGCCTGCCGCTGGCGGCCGCATCGGCGGCCGACGCCGGCCACCCGGCGCCGCGCCGCATCGTGCTCGACGTGGCGCAGGCGCTCAAGCCGCTCGACCGCTTCTATGACCTGTCGGTCGGCTCCGACTACCCGGGCACGCTGCTGCGCGACGACAGCATGGCGCAGTTGCAGACCACGGTCGACGAGCTCGGCTTCCGCTACCTGCGCTTCCACGCCGTCTTCCACGACGTGCTGGGCACGGTGCGCATGGAGGACGGCAAGCTGGTCTATGACTGGACCAAGCTGGACCAGCTGTACGACCAGATGCTGGCGCGCCACATCAAGCCTTTCGTCGAGCTGGGCTTCACGCCCAAGGCGATGGCGACCTCGAACAGCCAGATCTTCTACTGGCAAGGCAACACCTCGCATCCCGATCCGGCCAAATGGAAGGACCTGATCGCCGCCTTCGTGCGCCACATCGAGCAGCGCTACGGCCAGGAGGAAGTGCGCAGCTGGTTCTTCGAGGTATGGAACGAGCCCAACCTGGACGGCTTCTGGGAACACGCCGACCAGAAGGCGTATTTCGAGCTGTACGACCTGACCGCCAACACCATCAAGTCCATCGATCCGGCGCTGCGCGTGGGCGGGCCTTCCACCGCCGGCGCCGCCTGGGTGCCGGAATTCCTCGACCATGTGGCCCATAGCGGCGCCGCCGTCGATTTCGTCACCACCCACACCTACGGCGTGGACGGCGGCTTCCTCAACGAGAAAGGCGAGGGCGACACCAAGCTGTCGCCGTCGCCGGACGCCATCGTCGGCGACGTGCGGCGCGTGCGCGAGCAGATCTCGGCGTCGAAGTTCCCGAACCTGCCGCTGTACTTCACCGAGTGGAGCACCAGCTACACGCCGCGCGACCTGGTGCACGATTCCTACATCAGCTCGACGTACATCCTCAGCAAGCTCAAGGCCACCAAGGGCCTGGTGCAGGGCATGAGCTACTGGACCTACAGCGACCTGTTCGAGGAGCCGGGGCCGCCGACCAAGCCGTTCGAAGGCGGCTTCGGCCTGCTCAATCCGCAGGGCATCCGCAAGCCCGCCTACTTCGCCTACAAGTACCTGCACGCGCTGAGCGGCAACGAGATCCCGGTCGCCGACGCGCAGGTGATGGCGTCCTCGGACGGCCGCAAGGTGACAGCGCTGGTGTGGGACTTCCAGCAGCCGGACCAGAAGGTCAGCAACCGGCCGTTCTACGGCCGCGTGGTGCCGTCGTCGCCGTCGGCGCCGCTGGCGGTGCGCATCAGCCACGTCAAGGCCGGCAAGTACCGGCTGCAGGTGCACCGCAGCGGCTTCCGCGCCAACGACGCCTACTCGGCCTACATCGAGATGGGCGCGCCGAAGACGCTGACCCCGGCCCAGGTCGAGCAGTTGCACGGGCTGACCCGCGACCTGCCCGAGACCGACCGCGTGATCCAGGTCGGCAAGCGCGGCGCGGTCGATGTCAAGCTGCCGATGCGCAGCAACGACGTCGCCCTGGTCACGCTGACGCGGCAGGACTGATATAGCCTACCGCCTCCTGCAAGTCGCTTGTTATTCCAGGCAGATCAGCATTTTAGCCCTGCGGCGGGCCCGGAATGGTTTTGGTGAAAAGGTCAAACCAGTCGTCGCCAAGGGGGGCGGATGGCGAAGCGAGACCAGGTGGGGGATCCATATCGAAAAGGACTAGCGCCATTCAGGCCTCAACTCCAATTGATAGGTCAGGCCGTCAGCGGGAATATCCGTGCGGTTTGCCCAGATGCCGGCAACGCGCCGCAGAGCCTCCACGCGACGATTGCGCGCTTGAGCAAGCGAGTTGTCCTTTGGCGTGTCTTTTGTTGCCGTGTCGATCGATTGCTCGTCTTCGTGGTGAATGAAGGCTGTCATAGCGCACCTCCTTGCTTGTCGATGTCAATTAGTGTAGCGCATTCCCTTGGGATCGTCATGGAACCATGAATTGCCAATCTTGCAAGCCTATCCCGGCCGCAAGATTTCAGTCTCCAGTCGATCGGCTCTTCACTGGTAAGTATCGGGCGCCCCGCCGCAACGACGAGGCGCTTACGCGGGTGGACGTCAGTTGGCCGAGGTGCCGTAGATGATGGTCGGCGACCATTTCTCCGGCGGCCAGGGCGCGTTGCGCGAGGTGGCCCGTGTGATCGATCCCGGCTCGGGACGCCGCCTGCAGGTGTACAGCACCGAGGCGGCCGTGCAATTCCGCGCCGGCGGCCCGCGCCTGGCGCTGCAGGGCCGGCGCGGCTTCTGTCTTTACGGCCAGCCCCGGCCTGGCCTGTTGAGCCAGGGCTGGACGCAGCTCATGCTGCGTCCGGGACAGATCTATCGCCAGACCACCGTCTACCGTCTACCGGCTATCGCTGCAGCGCTAGCCGGTAGCGGCTTACTTATTTCCCCACCACCTTGACCAGGCCTGGCGCCTGGCGCGACAGTTCGGCGTTGCCGCTCACGGTCAGGCGGCCCGTGCCGTCGTTCCAGTGCAGGCGGGCCAGCGTGCCCTTGCCCTTTTCGTAGTCGTAGGACACGCCGTCGTCGTCATACAGCGCAAAAACGCCGTCCTTGCCCGGATAGACCTTGATCTCGGCGATCGCCTGGCGGGTCGCGGTCGACTGGATGTCCACGCCCAGCGGCACGATGGAGCCGGCCCGGACGAACACCGGCATCTGCTCGATCGGTGCGGCCACCTTGACCCAGCGTCCGCCCGCCAGTTTTTCATTGGTCCAGAAGTTGTACCAGTCGCTGCCGGCCGGCAGGTAGACGTCCTTCTGCGTCTGCCCCTGCTCGGTCACGGGCGCGACCAGGAACGCCGGCCCGAACATGTACTGGGTGCCGATGTTGGCGACCTGCGGATCGTTCGGGAAATCCATCCACAGCGGACGCATGAAGGGCGCGCCGCTGTCATAGGTGGCTTTGGCCTGGCTGTAGATGTAAGGCATGAGCTGGTAGCGCAGCCGGTCGTAGCGGGCCAGGATGGCTTCGGCCTGGGGACCGAACTCCCAGAGTTCCGTGTGCTTGCGGTCGCCGTGCACGCGCAGTGTCGGCAGGAAGGTGCCGTACTGGAACCAGCGCGTGAACAGCTCCGGATAGTCGTGGTTCTGGCCGACGGTCTCGGTGGCGCCGGCCGGGTCGAGCAAGGGCGCCTTGCTGGCCTTGGTGGTCTGCGGCAGCCACTGCCAGCCGCCGATGTCGTTGCCCCAGTAGGCGATGCCGGACGCCGTCATGTTCAGGCCGCTTGGAATCTGCCGCGCCAGCGCTTCCCACGAGGGGTGGATGTCGGACGACCAGAACAGCGCGCCGGTGCGCTGCGCGCCCAGGTAGGCGGCGCGCGACAGGATCAGCGCGCGCTTGTTGGGCTTCCACGCGCGCATGCCGTCGGCCACGCCTTCGACGTGCAGCAACGGGAACACGTTGTGATAGCGGTCGCCGGAACCGATCGAATAGAAATAGCCGTCCGGTACCAGGTCCGGTTCGGTCTCGTCGAGCCACGGATAGTCGAAACCGTGCGCCAGGATGTTGTCGCGCGCGTGCTCCCAGTACCATTTGCGGGCCGCCGGGTTGGTGGCGTCGATCAGCGCGCCGGTGCGGTCGGAGCGGGACGGCAGGCCATCCACGGACTTGCCGTCTTTGTCCTTGAGGAAGTAGCCTTTCGCGTCGAGCTCGTTGTAATAGCGGCCCGCCGTCTCGAAGCGCGGCCAGATCGAAATGATGGACTGCATGCCGAGGCCGTGCAGTTCGCGGTTCATGGCGTCCGGATCGGGGAACTGGGCCGGATCGATGTCCAGCTGGCCCATGCGGGTCCAGTAGAACCAGTCGACCACCATGATGTCGAGCGGGTACTTCTTCTGGCGATAGGTGTTGGCGACGCGCAGCACTTCCTGCTGGCTGTCGTAGCGCGCCTTGGACTGTATCAGGCCGAACGCGGCCTTGGGCGGGATCGGCGTCCTGCCGGTCACGCGCGCATAGCCTGAATACAGCTCTTCCGGCGTATTGCCGGTGATGACGAAGAAGCTGACGCGCTCGCCCACGGTGGACTGGAAGCCGGTGCGGCCGTTGACGCCGGCGATGAAGCGGGTCGCCGACGGGTTGTCCCAGACGATGCCGTAGCCCCTGGAGGACACCATGAACGGCACGCACACCGTTTCGCCGGCCGGCGCGTCGTACCAGTGCTTGCAATCGACGACGCGGCCGCGCAGGTCGAGCGGGCCGGTCGATTCCTGGTTCTGGCCCATGCCGTAGTAATGCTCGTCGGCCGGCGCGCTGAACGAGGCGCCGGCCTGGTAGGTCTTCTCGGTATTGACGGTTTGCGGCGCCATCTCCCAGCCGGTCATGTCGAGCAGCAGCTCGCCTTTGGCATTCTTCACCTGCAGCGCCACCGGCGCCAGTTGCGGCGCGAAATACTTCTCGCCCATGGTCGGCACGCGCGGCGCCGGCGCCGGTGCGACGTGCAGGCTCAGCGCCGGCGAGGTGAAGCTGTCGCCGTCCTTGCCGCCGCTGTGGCGAAAAGCGGTGTTGTCGATGCCGGCCGGCAGGATGCCGTAGCCGGCGCCCTTCAGCGCCTCGGCCTTGTCGGCGGCGATCGTGACGCGGACCACGTTCGGGCCATAGGCCTCGACCGAGACCCAGGCGCCGTTGCGGTCCAGCGTGGCGATGGGCGCGCCTTGGGCGTTTGCCGCAGCGCCGAGCGCGAGCATGGAAATCGAGACGGCCAGTGTTTTGCGTCGCATGGACGCGGGGTGATGCTTATTCATAGTTTCTCCTGTGTTCGCGGGGGGATTGCTAGGGAACCAGCTTGCGCTCGCGCAGCCATTCTTCGGCGCGCTGCGGCCAGTTCGATGCTGTGCCCTGGCCGGTGCGCATCGTCGTGCCATGCCCGCCGTGCTCGAACAGCATCATCTCGGCCGAGCAGGGCGTTGCGCGAGCCGAGGTGGGCGACCGGCGGCTCCATCGCAATGACGGGATACATCAGCATGGCGAAGTCCGGCCGCGCGCTGACGGCGTCGAGCGCGTCGCCGCCGCGGCCGGCCGGCTGGTCGGCGTGGGCTGGCTGACGTTGTGGATCCGTTCGCCGGCCAGCCGTTCCGGTCCGGCCTGCGGCCTCGGTTGCGGCCGTGTATCGGGGGCGCCGTCGGGCCACAGCGTGACGACATTGCCTTGGGCGAGGGCGCCGGTCGAGGCCAGGAATAGCAGGGCCAGTATCCATGAACGCATGGGCTTGTTCTCCTTTTATATTTTTTTGTGCCCGCATTTTGCGGCGCCCCATGATTGCAGAGCCACCCGGGGACCGCAATTATGAAAATCACCGACCCGGTGTATGATTTGCCGCAATCCCTGGCGACGTTGCCGCGCGAAAGCCATTACAAATTTAGAAAGCCATCGCAATGTTGAATGACCTGCTCGAAGAAATGCTGTTCTGTGAATTTATGCTCGTGTGCGAATCCCATGACTGCCGCGCGTTCTTTGAATTCGAAGAAGTCGCCAACGATCCCATGGATGAGTGGGCCAAGCGGGCGACGGTCGCGGCGAGGGAATGCGGTTGGACCATCGGCCGCACGGGACTGGTGAAATGTGCCGCATGCGCCGCGCGCGTTGATTGATCCCGCGCCCATCCGCGTGCGGACAGCGATGGCCTTTTGATGGTATTTTTAATACTTTAAACCGTATTTGAAAGGTTACGCATGTCCGAAAACATTCCTACGCTGTACGAATGGCTGGGCGGCATCGATGCCCTGCGTCGTCTGACCTCGCGCTTCTACCAGCATGTCCAGCACGATACCTTGCTCGCTCCCGTGTTTGCCCATATGGGCGGCGACCATCCGGCGCACGTCGCCGCCTTTCTTGCGGAGGTGCTGGGCGGGCCCAGCGCCTACTCCGAGCAGCATGGCGGCCACCCGCATATGATTCAGCAACATCTGAACCGCCATCTCGGCCAGGAGCAGCGGCGCCGCTGGGTTGCGCTGCTGCTTGAAACAGCCGATGAGTTGGGCATGCCCGACGACCCGGAATTCCGCTCGGCGCTGGTCGGCTATCTTGAGTGGGGTTCGCGCCTGGCCGTCATCAACTCGCAGCCGGGGGCGCAGGCCGATCACGATGCGCCCATGCCCAAGTGGGGCTGGGGCGAAGTCAAGGGACCATATCGTGGTTAAAACGCGGCGCGTAGTGGCGGTGCTCACATTGCTCACCGGGTTGCTGGCAGGTGGCGCGGCATTGGCGAAGGATTTAGCGATCGAGGCGCCGAACGTGGTGCCGATCTCGCCCCGGCTGGTCACATCGGGCCAGCCCGGCGCCGAGGCACTTGCCGGCCTGGCCGCGCAGGGGTTCGGCGCAGTCATCTACCTGGCGCCGCCGACGGTGCCGGACGCCGTAGCCGGCGAAGCCGAGATCGTGCGCCGGCAGGGCCTTGAGTTCGTCAATATTCCCATCCGCTTCGGCAATCCCACCGAAGCCGACTTCCAGTCGTTCGTAGCGGCCATGGAGCGGCTGCGCGATCGCAAAGTCCTGGTCCATTGCCAGGTCAATATGCGCGCCTCCAGCATGACCTTCCTGTATCGCGTCATCGTCCTTCACGAGAAGCCCGAGCTCGCCTACGAGTCGGTCGCGCGGGTGTGGTCGCCGGAAGGGGCGTGGAAGAGCTTGCTGGTTTCCCAGCTGCGCAAAGCGGGCGTTCAGTTTGAACCGTTTTAACGGGGAATAGCGGTGGCCCGCAGGGCGGGCATACTCGCCGGGTATCGCAAGCATACCCAATCGGTGTTGGACCCGTTGTCCGAACTTGTCTACTCTGCCCAGGCAGCATCAGGGCATACAACAAAGACAATGACAACGGGAGACACCCATGCAACCATCTTCGTCCGATCAGGGCGTCGCGGCGTCGCGCTGGCGCGACAGTTCGCTGTCGGCGATCGCAGCCGGCTTGCTGGCGGTGCTGGTGTCGCTGGCCGGGCCGCTGGCGATCTTCTACCAGGCGGCGCTAGCGGGGCAGAAGTCGAACGAGATGTTCGCGTCCTGGGTATGGGGCATTTCGCTGGGCGCGGCGGCGGCCGGCATCTTCCTCAACTGGTCGCTGAAAGCGCCCGTCATCACCGCATGGTCGGCCCCGGGCACGGCGCTGCTGATTCCCCTGTTTCCCGCGCTGTCCATCCACGAGGCGGTGGGCGCCCACCTGACGGCCGCGCTGCTGTTGCTGGCGATCGGACTGTCCGGCGGCTTTGACCGGCTGATGTCCTATGTGCCCAAGGGCGTCGCCATCGCCGTACTGACCTTTCTCGCCACCGCCTCCGGCATGACCTTCCTCGGTCCCGGTTCGGCGTTCTGGGGCATTTTGATCGGCATGTTGGCGCACCGCGTGCTGCGCCCTGCCGCCGCCTGAATTTCACCACCCGTTATCACCACCCCGCAGCACCCACACAACTACAACAGGGAGACCAGCACCATGCAGCACATCGACATCCATCAAATGGCGGACCACGCCCGTTTCAACCGCTTCCACGCCGGCGTGCTGGCCTGGTGCGCGGTCATCATCATCTGCGACGGCTATGACCTGGCCGTGGCGGGCATCGCGCTGCCGTCCATCATGAAGGGCATGGGCGTGACCGCGCAGGACGCCGGCTTCATGGTCAGCTCCGCGCTGTTCGGTATGATGTTCGGCGCGATCTTCCTCGGCACCGTGGCGGACCGTATCGGCCGCCGCCGCGCGATCGCCATCTGCCTGGCCTTGTTCAGCGTATTCACCGCCGCCGCCGGGTTGACGCAGGACCCTTACGCGTTCAGCGCGATGCGCTTCCTGGCCGGCCTAGGCATCGGCGGCGTGATGCCGAACGTGGTGGCGCAGATGACCGAGTACTCGCCCCGCAAGATCCGCTCGACCATGGTGACGCTGATGTTCAGCGGCTATGCGGTGGGCGGCATGCTGGCCGCCTTGCTGGGCAAGGGCATGCTCGAGGCCTATGGCTGGCAGTCGGTGTTCCTGGCCGCAGGGGCGCCGGTGGTGCTGATTCCGTTCATCCTGAGGTCGCTGCCGGAATCGATGCCGTTCCTGATACGGCAGGGCCGCCTGGCCGAGCTGAAATCCATCCTGGTGCGCATGCAGCCGGACTACCGCGCCGGCGCCGACGACCGCTACACCGTGCCGGCCGCCGACCGCGCAGAGGGCGCGCCGATCCGCAAACTGTTCCTGGACGGCCGCGGCTTCAGCACCGTCATGTTCTGGATCGCTTTCTTCATGTGCCTGTTCATGGTGTACGCGCTCAGCTCCTGGCTGACCAAGCTGATGGCCGGCGCCGGCCACAGCCTCGGTTCCGCGCTGACCTTCGTGCTGGTGCTGAACTTCGGCGCGGTGATCGGCGCCGTCGGCGGCGGCTGGCTGGCGGACCGCTTCCACATCAAGCATGTGCTGATCGGGATGTATGCGCTGGCGGCCGTGTCGATCACGCTGCTCGGCTACAAGGTGCCGACCGGCCTGCTGTACCTGCTGGTCGGCCTGGCGGGCGCCTCCACCATCGGCACCCAGATCGTCACCTATGCCTACGCCGGCCAGTTCTATCCGACCGCCGTGCGCGCAACCGGCATCGGCTGGGCCTCGGGCGTGGGCCGCAGCGGCGCCATTCTCGCGCCGATCGTGATCGGCACGCTGGTCGGCATGGCGCTGCCGCTGCAGCAGAACTTCATGGCGATCGCCATTCCGGCGGTGGTCGCGATGATCGCGGTGTCGCTGATCCGTCACGGCCGCTCGGCATCGGCGGCGGTCGCCGGGCGGGTGCAGGCAGCCGCCTGAGGCTATAGCGTCTCGCGCACGTAAGTGATGCCGGCCGCGTCGTAGACGTCGTAGATCACGGCCAGCATCTGCTGCAGTTCTTCCGAGCGATCCAGCTTGCGCACGCTGAACATCACCGGCGACACCGCATGGCGGTCGGCGATGGCGCGGAACGCCACGTCGTCGCGCCGCATGCCTTGCACGCTGTCCGGCACGATGGCCACGCCCTGGCCGGCCGCCACCAGGCCGATGGCGATCTGCAGCTCCCTGACCTCGACGATTTTCTGCGGCGTGATGGCGCGCTCCGACAGCACCGACAGCACCTGGTCGGCAAAGCTGGGGCGCGGCGCCTTGGGATAGACCAGCAGGCACTCCGCCTGCAGGTCGACCAGTTGTATCGGGTCGGTCGACGCCGCGCGCGGATGGCCGGCGGGCAGGGCGACGATCAGCCGTTCTTCGCGCAACACGATGCGGCGGATGTTCGGGTCCTCGCTCTTGACGCGGCCGAAGCCGACGTCGATCACGCCGTCCTTCAACGCCTGGATCTGCTGCATCGTGGTCAGCTCATGGAAGCTCACGTCCACCTTGGGATACTGCGCGCGATAGCTGCGCACGATGCGCGGCAGCAGGCCATACAAGGTCGATGCCACGAAGCCGATCGACAGCGTCCGCTCCATCTTGCCCACGCGCTGGGTCATGGTTTTCAGCTCGGCCGCCTTGGCCAGCAATTCCTGCGCGTGCGCGTGGAAGAAGGCGCCGGCCTCGGTCAGCTTGACCGGCCGCGTGCCTTTCTCGATCAACTCCACGCCCAATTCCTCCTCCAGTTGCTGGATCTGGCGGCTCAGTGGCGGCTGTGCGATGTGCAGCCGCTCGGCGGCCCGGGTGTAATTTTTTTCGTCGGCGACGGCGACGAAATAACGCAAGTGGCGCAATTCCATTGCATACCTTTCGGGTATGAAAAACATACTAACTCGGTGTTGGACCTGACGATCCGGGTGGAATATTGTGTATCCATCGAAGCCATTATGCAAATTAAATATGATCCAGAACATAGAAGTCATCCTTGCCGACGTGCCGACCATCCGGCCGCACAAGCTGTCGGTGGCCACCATGCAGTCGCAGACGCTGGTGCTGGTGCGGGTCGTTTGCGCCGACGGCGTGGTCGGCTGGGGCGAGGCCACCACCATCGGTGGCCTGAACTACGGCGAAGAGAGCCCGGAAAGCATCAAGGTGAACATCGACACCCATATCGCGCCGCTGCTGGTCGGCATGGAAGCGCGTCAGGTGGCCAAGGCGATGGCCAAGGTGCGCAAGGTCATCCAGGGCAACCGCTTCGCCAAGTGCGCCATCGAAACAGCCTTGCTGGATGCGCAGGCGCGCCGGCTGCACGTGCCGCTGAGCGAACTGCTGGGCGGCCGGGTGCGCGACGCGTTGCCGGTGGCCTGGACCCTGGCCAGCGGCGACACCGCGCGCGATATCGCCGAGGCGCAGCAGATGCTGGAACTGCGCCGCCACCGCATCTTCAAGCTGAAGATCGGCGCCCGCCCGCTGGCCGACGACGTGGCGCACGTGCTGGCGATCAAGAAGGCGCTGGGCGACGCGGTCAGCGTGCGGGTCGACGTCAACCAGGCATGGAGCGAGCTGGAAGCGATGCGCGGCATCGCGGCGCTGGAGGCGGGCGGCATCGATTTGATCGAGCAGCCCACCAGGGCCGCGCGGCACGGCGGCATGGCGCGGCTGGCGCAACGCTTCGCCGTGGCGTTGATGGCCGACGAAGCGCTGCAAGGACCGCAGGACGCGCTGGCCGTCGCCCAGGCGGAGGGCGCCGACGTGTTCGCGGTGAAGATCGCGCAGTCCGGCGGCCTGCTGCCGGCGGCGCAGGTGGCGGCGGTGGCGCAGCTGTCGGGCATTGCCCTGTATGGCGGCACCATGCTCGAAGGCGGCGTCGGCACCGCGGCGTCGGCCCAGTTGTTCTCGACCTTCGGCGAGCTGGAATTCGGCACCGAGTTGTTCGGCCCCTTGCTGCTGACGCAGGAAGTGCTGCGCGAGCCGCTGGTCTACCGCGACTTCATGCTGGAGGTTCCGGCTGGTCCCGGCCTGGGCGTCGAACCCGACATGGACAAGCTGCGCGAACTGCGCCGCCGTTAACTTAAAGGAGATCCTGATGCTGTTCCACGTACGTATGGATGTGCAGCTGCCGCCGCAAATGCCGGCCGCGCAAGCCGATGAACTGAAAAAAACCGAGCGCGAACTGGCGCACAGCCTGCAACGCAGCGGCAAATGGCGCCACCTGTGGCGCATCGCCGGCCAGTACGCCAACGTCAGCGTGTTCGACGTCGCAGACGTCGAGGAACTGCACGCGCTGCTGACGTCCCTGCCGCTGTTCCCGTATATGCAAATCCAGCTGATGCCGCTGTGCCGCCACCCATCGTCGGCGCGCGACGGCGACGCCTGATCCCTTACCCGCTTCATTCCACCAAACCAAAAACGAAGGAGACTGACATGACACACAACGAAATCGACACCCTGGTAAAGGGCTGGATCGTCGACAAGGCCGAAGGCCCGGTCAACGCACGGGTGCAGCAAGTGGTGGTACGCCTGGTCGGCGACTTGTGCAAGGCGATCGAGGACCTCGACATCCAGCCGGGCGAATTCTGGAAAGGCCTGGAATACATGAGCGAGGCGGGCGCCCGCAATGAGCTGGGACTGCTGGCGCCGGGCCTGGGCCTGGAACGCTTCCTCGACATCCGCGCCGACGAGGCGGAAGCGCGGGCCGGACTGAGCGGCGGCACGCCGCGCACCATCGAAGGCCCGCTGTACGTGGCCGGCGCGCCGGAAAGCCAGGGCTATGCGCGGCTGGACGACGGTAGCGAAAGCGACAACGCCGAAGTGCTGTTCATGCAGGGCAGCGTGCGCGACCAGGACGGCAAGCCGCTGGCCGGCGCCAAGGTCGAGGTCTGGCATTGCAATCTGCTGGGGAACTACTCGTTCTTCGATCAATCGCAGTCGCACTTCAACCTGCGCCGCACCATCATCGCCGACGGCGAGGGCCGCTACCAGCTGCGCAGCATCCTGCCGGTTGGCTATTCCTGCCCGCCGGACGGCAGCACCCAGCGCCTGCTGGACCAACTGGGCCGCCACGGCCACCGTCCCGCCCACATCCATTTCTTCGTCAGTGCCGCCGGCCAGCGCAAGCTGACCACGCAGATCAATATCGACGGCGACGAATACCTGTGGGACGATTTCGCCTTCGCCAGCCGCGAGGGCCTGGTGCCGCCGGTGCGCCACGTGACGTCGCCGCAGCAGATCGCCGCCAAGGGCCTGCTGGCGCCGTACGCCGAAATCGACTTCGACTTCCAGCTGCATGCCGAGACTCCGGCGGCGCCGGCCGCCGTGGTGGCGCGCGTACGCGCCGCGGCCTGAGGAAGGACCGCATCATGATCCCGATTATTCCCATCCCCGCATCCAGGCCGGCCAGCCTGGACGGCTTCCTGGTGGAGGACCACGAGCGCGGCGACTACCGCCTGCACCGCAGCGCCTTCACCGACCCGGCCCTGTTTGAACTGGAGATGAAGCACATCTTCGAGGGCAACTGGATCTACCTGGCGCATGAAAGCCAGGTCGCCGACAACAACGACTACTACAGCACCCACATCGGCCGCCAGCCGGTGTTCATCGCCCGCAAC
Organism: Duganella sp. GW822-FHT06D06; assembly: GCF_058799615.1. NCBI lineage: Bacteria > Pseudomonadati > Pseudomonadota > Betaproteobacteria > Burkholderiales > Oxalobacteraceae > Duganella > Duganella sp. GW822-FHT06D06. The sequence goes on along the minus strand of NZ_JBXALQ010000015.1, from coordinate 9,516 downwards.
CGGCAGGGGGAACTGAACGCCTTCATCAACGCTTGCACCCACCGCGGCGCGCAGCTGTGCCGCCACAAGCGTGGCAACAAGGCGACCTACACCTGTCCGTTCCACGGCTGGACCTTCAACAACAGCGGCAAGCTGCTGAAGGTGAAGGATCCCGAGGGCGCGGGCTATCCCGACTGCTTCAACCAGGAAGGCTCGCACGACCTGAAAAAGGTGGCCCGCTTTGAAAGCTACAAGGGCTTCCTGTTCGGCAGCCTGAATCCGGACGTGGCGCCGCTGGCCGGATTCCTCGGCGAGGCGGGCAAGATCATCGACATGATCGTCAACCAGTCGCCGGATGGCCTGGAGGTGCTGCGCGGATCGTCGACCTACACCTTCGACGGCAACTGGAAGCTGCAGGCCGAGAATGGCGCCGACGGCTATCACGTCTCGGCGGTGCACTGGAACTACGCCGCCACCACCAACCGCCGCAAGGAGCAGGGCGAGGTCCGCGAAGACAAGATCCGCGCGATGGACGCCGGCAAGTGGGGCAAGCAGGGCGGCGGCTTCTATGCCTTTGAACATGGCCACCTGCTGCTGTGGACCCAATGGGCCAATCCGCAGGACCGGCCCAACTTCCCGCGCCGCGAGGAATATGCGCAGCGGTTCGGCGGCGCTACGGCGGACTGGATGATAGGCCGCTCGCGCAATCTGTGCCTGTATCCGAACGTCTACCTGATGGACCAATTCGGATCGCAGATCCGCTTGCTGCGCCCGATCTCGGTCGACAAGACCGAGGTGACGATCTACTGCATCGCGCCCAAGGGCGAGCCGGACGAGGCGCGCGCGCGCCGCATCCGCCAGTACGAAGACTTCTTCAACGTCAGCGGCATGGCCACGCCGGACGACCTGGAAGAGTTCCGCGCCTGCCAGCAGGGCTATATGGGCAGCGCGCTGGAATGGAACGACATGTGCCGCGGCGCCCGCCACTGGATCAGCGGCCCCGACGCGGCCGCGCGCGAGATCGGCCTGCAGCCGGTGATGAGCGGCGTGAAGACCGAAGACGAGGGCCTGTACACGATCCAGCACCGCTATTGGCTGGAAGTGATGCGGCGCGCGGTCAAGCAGGAAGGCGGCGCCGCATGAACGCCCCGGCACTGGACGAGATCCGCGTCTTCCTGTACCGCGAAAGCCGCCTACTGGACGACCAGCAATGGGACGAATGGCTGGAATGCTATCACCCGGACGCCCGGTACTGGATGCCGTCGTGGGACGACGACGACCGCCTGGTCGGCGATCCGCAGCGCGAAATTTCGCTGATTTTCTACCCGACCCGCCAGGGCCTGGAAGACCGCGTGTTCCGCATCAAGACCGAGCGCTCCAGCGCCACCATGCCGGACACGCGCACCAGCCACAACATCTCCAACCTGGAGATCGAGCGGCGGGACGGTGCGCGGGTGACGGTGCGCTTCAACTGGCACACGCTGAGCCACCGCTACAAGACCGATTTCAGCCACTTCGGGATGATGCGCTACGAGATCGACTTCTCCGGCGCGCAGCCGCTGATCACCAACAAGTACATCGTACTGAAGAACGACTACATCCACCAGGTGATCGACATCTACCACCTGTAGCACCGCAACGAGGAGACCGACGATGAGCTACCACATCGCATTGCAGTTCGAGGACGGAGTGACCCGCTTCATTTCATGCAACCAGGACGAAAAACTGGCCGATGCCGCCTACCGGCAGAAGGTCAACATCCCGCTCGATTGCCGCGACGGCGCCTGCGGCACTTGCCGCGGCCTGTGCGAATCGGGCAGCTACGACATGCCGGCATCGAGCTATATCGACGACGCGCTGACGCCGCAGGAAGCGGCCCAGCGCCAGGTGCTGGCCTGCCAGATGAAGCCTACCTCCGATTGCGTGGTGCGCATTCCGGCCACGGCGGCAGCCTGCAAGACCGGCGTGGCGCGCTACCACGGCAGCCTGGCGCAGGTGCGGCGGCTGTCCGACACCACGCTGGGCTTCTCGATCGAACTGGCGGCGGGGACCGGGGTCGGTTTCCTGGCCGGGCAGTACGTCAACGTGGAAGTTCCCGGAACCGGCCTGACGCGTTCCTATTCCTTCAGCTCGGCGCCCGGCGCATCGCGCTACGACTTCGTGGTGCGCAACGTGCCGCAGGGTCGCATGAGCACCTTCCTGGCGTGCGACGCCAAGGCGGGGCAGCCGATTTCCTTCTCCGGCCCTTACGGCAGCTTCTATCTGCGCGATGTGCAGCGGCCTTTGCTGCTGCTGGCCGGCGGCACCGGCATCGCGCCGTTCCTGTCGATGCTGCAGGTGATGGCGGCGGCCGGGTTCCGCCAGCCGGTGCGCATGGTGTTCGGCGTGACCAATGACGTCGACCTGGTCGCCATCGACCAGTTGCAGCGCATCGCCGCTGCGCACCCGCAGTTCAGCTTCCGCACTTGCGTGGTTTCGGCCGACAGCGCGCATCCGCGCAAAGGCTATGTGACGCAGCATGTGGACCCGCAATGGCTCAACGGCGGCGAGGTCGACCTCTACCTGTGCGGACCGGTGCCGATGGTCGACGCGGTGCGGCGCTGGCTGGCCGACTGCGCGATCGCGCCGGCCAATTTCTACTTCGAGAAATTCTCGGCCAGCACCGACGCAACCACGCAGGCGGCGGCATGAGCGCGCGCCGTTTCGAAGGCCAGGCGGTGATCGTCACCGGCGCCGCGCAGGGCATAGGACGCGGCGCGGCGCTGGCGCTGGCGCGCGAAGGCGCGCAGCTGGTGCTGGCCGACCGCGCGGTACAGGTGGAGGAGGTCGCGGCGGAAGTGCAGGCCCTGGGCGCCACGGCGGTGATTGCGCGCAGCGACCTGGAGACCTGGGCCGGCGCCGCGCGGCTGAACGAGATCGCGCTGGCGGCGTATGGAAGGGTCGATGTGCTGGTCAATAACGTCGGCGGCACGATCTGGGTCCAGCCCTACCAGGAGTACACGCCGGAGCAGGTGGAGGCGGAAATCCGCCGCTCGCTGTTCCCGACCCTGTGGTGCTGCCGCGCGGTGCTGCCGCAGATGGTGGCGCGCAAGCAGGGGGTGATCGTCAACGTGTCGTCGGTCGCCACGCGCGGGATCTACCGTATTCCGTATTCGGCGGCCAAGGGCGGCGTCAACGCGATGACCGCCAGCCTGGCGATGGAACATGCGCAGGACGGGATCCGGGTCAACGCGGTCGCCACCGGCGGCACCGAGGCGCCGCCGCGCCGGATACCACGCAACGCGCAGCCGCTCAACGCGCAAGAGCAGCAGTGGTATCAGGGGATCGTCGACCAGACCGTCGCCAGTAGCCTGATGCAGCGCTACGGCACCATTGACGAGCAGGTCAACGCCATCCTGTTCCTGGCCTCCCACGAATCGTCGTACATCACCGGCACCGTGTTGCCGGTGGGCGGCGGCGACCAAGGATAGAACATGGTGTCTGTGATGCGGCTTAACGGAAACGACATTTTTTATCGGGTGGAGGGGGCGCCGGGCAAACCCTGGCTGATGTTCTCCAATTCGCTGGGCACCGACCTGCGCATGTGGGACGCGCAGGTGGAATTGCTGCGGCGGGATTACCATATCGTCCGCTACGACACGCGCGGCCATGGCGGCTCTTCCACGGCGTCGGGGCCTGCCAGCCTGGCGCTGCTGGGCCGGGACGTGCTGGCATTGCTCGACGCGCTCGCGATCGAACGCACCCATTTTTGCGGACTGTCGATGGGCGGCGTGATCGCGCAGTGGCTGGGCATCCATGCGCCGGAGCGCCTGCACAAGCTGGTGATCGCCAATTCCGCGGCGCGCATCGGCACCCCGTCGGGCTGGCGGGATCGCGCGGCGCAGGTCCGGGCGGCGGGCTTGGGCGCCGTCGCCGATGGCGCGGCCGGGCGCTGGTTCACGCCGGGCTTTGTCCGGCATCAGCCGCTACGGGTGGCGGCGCTGGTTGACGCATTGCGCGGCGCCAGCGTTGAAGGCTACGCGGCCTGCTGCGACGCGCTGGCGGTTGCCGACTTGCGCGGACAGCTGGCCGCAATCACGGCGCCGACGCTGTTGATCGCAGGCGCTCTCGATCCCGTGACCACGGCGGCCGACGCCGCCGCAATGAAGGAGCAGATCCCTCACGCCGCCGAGGTAACGCTGGACGCCTCGCACATGTCGAACATCGAGGCCGAAGCTGCGTTCAACCTGGCGCTCATGGACTTCCTCTCTGGATAAGACTCCGCCGGGAACGCGGCCGCTCACGTTCGTCCATCGGCAGTTACTCGCGCTCGGCATAGTCGAGCAGGGGCAGCGTGGCGAGTGCTTGCCCGGGCTCGGCCACCATTGCCGTCAGCAGGTTCTGGAAGTAGACGGCGTAGCGTTCGACGGTGTCGTGCTCGAACAGATCGCTGGCGTAGTCGATGGCGCCGGACAGCAGGCCACCGGTTTCAACCAGGTTCAGCGACAGGTCGAAGTGGGTGGTGGCCGGGACCAACGGCAGCGATGCCAGCTGCAGGCCCGGCAATTCCAGTTCGCTGTGCGGCGTGTTGTCGAGCGCGAACGTCGACTGGAACAGCGGGCTGTGGCTGCGGCTGCGCGGCGGATTGAGGGCCTCGAGCACCTGCTCGAACGGCAGATCCTGGTGCGCCAGCGCTAGCAGGGTGCTGGCGTGGACCTGTTCAATGAGCGAGGCGGCACTGGCTTGCTCATCCAGGCGCACGCGCAGCGCCAGGGTGTTGGCGAAGAAGCCGAACAACGGTTCGAGCTGCGCTTGCTGGCGGTTGTCCACCTGGGTGCCGATGACGATATCATCCTGCCCGCTCAGGCGAGCCAGCAGCGCAGCCCAGCCGGCCATCAGGGTCATGAACAGTGGGGCGTCCTGGCGCTGCGCCAATGCTTGCAAGCCGGCGCTGAGCTCGGCCGACAGGCGCAACGGCACGCTGCCGGCGGCGTAGCTTTGCACCGCTGGACGGGGATGGTCGGTCGGCAGTTCAAGCAGCGCCGGGGCGCCCTCCAGATGGGCACGCCAGAAACTGGTCTGGTCTTGCAGCGGCCCGCCTTGCAGCCACTGGCGCTGCCAGGCGGCGTAGTCGGCGTACTGGACGGCCAGCGGCGGCAGCGGATCAGCGCCGCCCTGGCTGAAGGCGGCGTACAGCACGGAGAATTCCTGCACCAGCAGGTCGATCGACCAGGCGTCGGTAATGATGTGGTGCTGGGTGATGAGCAGCAGATGCTCGTCTGCTGCCAGGCGCAGCAACTCGCCGCGGATCAACGGGCCGGCGGCCAGATCGAAGGGAGCGCCGGCCTCGTCGGCAGCATGGCGGGCCAGGGCGGCTTCTTGCTCATGGCCGTGCCAGTGGCCCAGGTCCAATTCGCGCAGGGTGAAGCGCGCCTCGGGTGCGATGATCTGGCTGGCGGCGCCGTCGATACTGGCAAAGCTGGTGCGCAGGATTTCATGGCGCGCCACCATGCGGTCGAGCGCGGCGCGCAGCGCGACGATGTCGAGCCGGCCTCGCAGTCGCAGGGCGGCCGGCAGGTGGTAGGCGGCGCCGGTGGCATGACCTAGCTGGTCGAGCAACCACAGGCGTTGCTGGGCCAGCGACAGCGGCAGCGCGCCGTTACGGTCGGCCGGCAACAGGGCCGGCAGGGCGACGCCGGTGGCGGCGTCCAGTTCGGCGGCCAGCGCGCTGAGGATCGGCGTGGCGAGCAGATCGCGCAAGGCGACCTCGACGCCCAGCGTCTCGTTCAGGCGGAAGGCCAGGCGCACCGCCAGCAGCGAGTGACCGCCCAGTTCGAAGAAGTCGTCGTGACGGCCGACCTGTTCGATACCCAGCAGTTGTTGCCAGATGGCGGCGATCACCGTCTCGGTGTGACCTTGCGGCGCCTCGTAACCTCGGACCACCAGCGCGGCGCGGTCCGGCGCGGGCAGCGCCTTGCGGTCGAGCTTACCGTTCGGGGTCAGGGGGAAGGCGTGCAGCGTGATGAAGGCGGCCGGCACCATGTAGTCCGGCAGGCTGGCGGCCAGGGCGGCGCGCAGGTCGGCGGCGGACGGCGCGGCGCCGTCTCGTGCGACCAGGTAGGCCACCAGGCGCTTGTCGCCTGGCTGGTCTTCGCGCGCGACGACCAGCGCTTGGCGCACGCCGTCGCAGGCGGCCAGACGCGATTCGATCTCGCCCAGTTCGATGCGGAAGCCGCGGATCTTGACCTGGAAGTCGTCGCGGCCCAGGTACTCGAGATTGCCGTCGGCCAGCCAGCGCCCCTGGTCGCCCGTCTTGTACATGCGGGCGTTGGCTTGCTTACTGAACGGGTCGCGCAGGAAGCGCTCGGCGGTGAGCTCAGGACGGTTCAGGTAGCCGGTCGCCACACCATCGCCGCCAACCCAGATTTCCCCGCGCGCATTGACCGGCACCGGCTGCAACGCGGCATCCAGTACATAGGCCGTGGAATTGGCAATGGGCTTGCCGATGGGGATAGACAAGCCGTCACTCTGGCGCGGGACGGCATAGGCGGTGCTAGCCGTCGTGTTTTCGGTCGGACCGTAGCCGTTGACGACCGTCACGTGGGGCAGGCGCGCATACAGATGTTTGATGGCCGCCGCAGGCGCAACGTCGCCGCCAACCAGGATGTGGGTCAGCGATGCGAGGCTGCCGGTGTCGATATGGGTCGCAAATTGTTCGAACAGTACCGGCGTCGCAATCAGAGTCGAGACCGCATGTTTGCCGATCTGCGCGATCAGGGCGCGCAAATCGATCTTGGCGCCGGGATAGAGTGCAAGGACGCCGCCGTTGAGCAAGGCGCCCCAGATCTCCTGGGTGGCGGCGTCGAAGGCAATCGAACCGCATTGCAACAACACTGTCGCGCTGGAGAATGGCAGGAAATGATTGTTGCATACCAGGCGCAGCACGCCGCGATGCGGCACCACCACGCCCTTGGGCAGGCCGGTCGAACCCGAGGTGTACATCACGTATGCCGTGGCGGTGGCCGCGTTACGCGCCGCCTGCGATTGCGGCGGATTGACGGTGGGCTGGCCGGCGAGAACGTCGGCGAAGGCCGCATGATCGAGCAGCATGACCGGCGCCGGGGTGGGCGGCAGGCCCAGGTGCCGCTGGGTCAGCACCACGACGGGGGCGCTGTCCTCCAGCATGTAGGCCAGGCGCTCCTGCGGATAGGCCGGGTCGAGCGGTACATAGGCGCCGCCGGCCTTGAGGATGGCCAGCAGGCCGACCACCATCTCGAAGCTGCGCTCGACGCAAATGGCCACGCGCGTATCCGGCGCCACGCCCTGGGCGATCAGGTGGTGGGCCAGCTGGTTGGCGCGGCGGTTCAACTCGCCGTAGCTCAGCTGTTGGTCGTCGAACACCAGTGCCGGCGCGTCTGGCTGGCGCGCGGCCTGGGCCTCGAACAGCTGGTGCACCAGCAAATCGCGCGGGTAGTCGGCGGCGGTGTCGTTGAAGTCCACCAGCAGTTGTTCACGCTCGGCCTGGCCGAGCAGGGGCAGCGTGGCCAGCGCTTGCGTTGGCTCGGCCACCATCGCCGTCAACAAGTTCTCGAAGTAGGCGGCGTAGTGCTCGACGGTGTCGCGCTCGAACAGGTCGCGGGCGTAGTCGATGGCGCCGGACAGTACGCCACCGGTTTCGGCCAGGTTCAGCGACAGGTCGAACTGCACGGTGGTCCGGGCCATCGGCACGGAAGCCAGATGCAGGCCCGGCAATTGCAGTTCGCTTTGCGGTGTGTTGTTGAGCGCGAACATCGACTGGAACAACGGGCTGTGGCTCAGGCTGCGCGGCGGATTGAGGGCCTCGACCACTTGCGCGAACGGCAGGTCCTGGTGGGCCAGCGCCTGCAAGGTGCTGTTGCGGACTTGTTCGATCAGCGTGGCGGCGCTGGCTTGCTCAGCCAGGCGCACGCGCAGCGCCAGGGTGTTGACGAAGAAGCCGATCAGCGGTTCGAGCTGCGCATGCTGTCGGTTGGCCACCGGGGTGCCGACGACGATGTCGTCCTGCCCGCTCAGGCGGGCCAGCAAGGTAGCCCAGCCGGCCATCAGGGTCATGAACAGGGTGGCGTCCTGGCGGTGCGCCAGCGCTTGCAGGCCGGCGCTGAGCTCGGCCGACAGGCGCAGCGGCACGCTGCCGCCGGTGTAGCTTTGCACCGGCGGACGAGGATGGTCGGCCGGCAGTTCGAGCAGCGCCGGCGCACCCTGCAGGTGGCTGCGCCAGAAACCGACCTGGGTTTGCAGCAACTCGCCCTGCAGCCACTGACGCTGCCAGGCGGCATAGTCGGCGTACTGGATGCCCAGCGGCGGCAGCGGATCGTCTCCACCCTGGCTGAAGGCCGCGTACAGCGTAGAGAATTCCTGCACCAGCAGGCCGATCGACCAGCCGTCGGAGATGATGTGGTGCTGAGTGACGAGCAGTACATGGTCGTCGTCGGCCAGGCGCAGCAACTCGCCGCGAATCAGCGGGCCGGCGGCCAGGTCGAACGGAGTGCCGGCCTCGTCGGCGGTGTAGCGGGCCACGGCGGCTTCCTGTTCGTGGCCATGCAAGTGGCCGAGGTCCAGTTCGCGAAGGGCGAAGCGCCCCTCGCTCGCGATGACCTGGCGCGCGGCGCCGTCGATACTGACAAAGCTGGTGCGCAGGATTTCATGGCGCGCCACCACGCGGTCGAGCGCGGTGCGCAGCGCGGCGGCGTCGAGCCGGCCGTGCAGGCGCAGGGCGGCCGGCATGTGGTAGGCGGCGCCGGCGGCATGGTCGAGCTGGTCGAGGAACCACAGGCGTTGCTGGGCCAGCGACAGCGGCAGCGTGCCGGTACGGTCGGCCGGCAGCAGGGCCGGCAGGGCGGCGCCGGTGGCGACGCCCAACCCGACGGCCAGCGCGCTGAGGGTCGGCGTGGTAAACAGATCGCGCAAGGCGACGTCGACGCCGAGCGTTTCGCGCAGGCGGGAGGCGAAGCGCACCGCCAGCAGCGAGTGGCCGCCCAATTCGAAGAAGTGGTCGTGGCGGCCGACTTGATCGATACCCAGCAGTTCCTGCCAGATGGCGGCGATCGCCGTCTCGGCCTCACCCTGCGGTGCCTCGTAGGCGTGGGCGACCAGCGCGGCGCGGTCCGGCGCGGGCAGGGCCTTGCGGTCGAGCTTGCCGTTCGGGGTCAGCGGGAAGGCGTCCAGCGCGATGAAGGCGGCCGGCACCATGTAGTCCGGCAGGCTGGACGTCAGGGCGGCGCGCAGGTCGGCAGCGGACGGCGCGGCGCCATCCTGGGCTACCAGGTAAGCCACCAGACGTGGTTCGCCTGGCTGATCTTCGCGCGCGACGACCAGCGCCTCGCGCACACCTTCGCAGGCGGCCAGACGCGATTCGATCTCGCCCAGCTCGATGCGGAAGCCACGGATCTTGACCTGGAAGTCGTTGCGGCCCAGGTACTCGATATTACCGTCGGCCAGCCAACGGCCCAGGTCGCCCGTCTTGTACATGCGGGCGTTGGCTTGCTTGCTGAACGGGTCGCGCAGGAAGCGCTCGGCGGT
>NZ_JBXALQ010000014.1:0-187011 GCF_058799615.1 Duganella sp. GW822-FHT06D06 | reverse complement strand
GGCCGCAGGCGCGGGCGCCTCGGCAACCGGCGCGGCGTCGGCCACGCTGGACGTCGGCGTCGGCGCTGCGGCTGCCGGCGCGGGCTCCGGTGTCGGCGTCGGCTTGCGTTGGCGGGCCGGCTTGGCGGCCGGCGGCAAGGGCTGGACCTCGGCCGCGGGCGGCGTCGCCACATGCTTGGGCAGCGCCAGCCGCAGCTGCGCCGTCATCAGCGACTGCGGCAGCGGCGACGGCCGCTGCGACGGTGTCGCCAGGCGCTCGCCCACCCAATCGATCGCCAGGTAGTGCAACGCCAGCGTGGCTGCACATAAAAGCAGCAGGCGGCGGCGTTGGAATAGATGGGGGCTTAAGCTCATGCCGTTAGTTTAACGTGTTCGGCCGGAGTGCGCGCCCAGGCAGAAATGTTGTCAAAATCTTTTGAAGCACGCGCCTTTATCTGCTACGCTGGACGTTATTCCTACAGGAGACTTCCATGGCCCATACGCAAATGCCGAACATACCAGGCGCAGCAGTAATGACGGATACGCTGGACTTCGTCAAAAACCTGTGGGGCAGCATGAGCGTGCCCGGCCTGACCGCACCGACGCTGTCGGTGGAGGAGCTGGACAAGAAGATCAGCGACCTGAAAGCCGTCGAGACCTGGCTCAACCTCAACATGAGCATGCTGCGCGGTAGCATCCAGGCGCTGGAAGTGCAGCGCGGCACCATCGCCACGCTCAAGTCGGTCGGCGCCAGCCTGGCGGCGGCGGTCAACCAGCCGCAGAGCAAGGACCACAAATCCATCTTCGACGCCAATCCCTATGCTTCGGCCTTCTTCCACCACGCCCGCGAAGCGGACAAGGACAAGGACAAGCCGGCGGCGCCCACGCCGGCGCCCGCCCCTGCCCAGGCAGCGGCCGACAAGCCGGCAGCGGCGGCGACGGACAAGCCGGCCCCCGTGCCGATGGCCAATCCGGCGATCTGGTGGAATATGCTGCAAGATCAATTCAAGCAGGCCGTGTCGACGGCGATGGCGTCCGAATCGATGATGGCCACGGCCGCCGCGCGCGCCAGCGATACGGCGGCCAAGTTCGCCGCGGCAGCCGCCACGCCGGCGGCCGCCAAGGCCAAACCGGCGGCCGCCGGCAGCGCCGGCGCACCGGCGGCCGCAGCGAAGAAAGCGCCGGCCCGCAAACGCGCGCCGGCCAAAGCCAAGCCGGCCGCCGTCAAGGCCTGACGGCCTGACGGCGCGCCGCGCCGGTTACGCCAGCCGCTGGATGCGGATGGCGTCTATCAGGCCGTCGGCCTGTCGCTGCACCTTCTCGATATCGATCAGGCCTTCCTGTTCGAGCTGTCTGGCGCTGTCGTGGGCGGTCTGAAAACTGTCCACGGTGTCGCCCTTGGCGGCGACCGGACGGATCCAGGCCACGCTGCCGACTTTCATTTTCGTATAAACTTCTTTTGCGATATCGCGCATATTTTAGTGCCCTTTATTTGCTCTCAATATTGACAGCGAATCAAGGCACGGACAGGCCGCGCCGAAATTCAGTGTAATCATTTGCCGTCCCGGAAACAAGGCCGCCGCCGGCCCCGCTGTTGCGCCCAGCCGTCACTCATGGGCATCCGCATGCTTGTCCTGGATGGCGCCGTTGGCCGCCTCGTACTCGCTGGCGGCGGCCGCCGCCACCACGCCCGACATCGGCGCCAGCAACGCCAGCTGCTCCATCAGCTGGGCGAAGCGCTGCTGCCCCGGCGCGATGGCGTCGACATGCATCAGCACCGCGATCGCCTCGTCGGCCAGCTCGCGCACATAGCCGGTCTGCTGCAGCTGCGAGATCAGGATCTGCGCGGAGTTGAACAGGATGCGCATATTGTTCGGCAGCGCCTTGCGCGCCACCCGCATCCACTCGACCGCCTGGACCAGCTTACCGGTCTTCCACAGCAGCACGCCCTTGTTCATCATGTCCGCCGCTTCCTTGCGCGAAGCCTTGATCAGCTCCATGCCCTCGTCGCTCATGCGCGCCTTATCGAAGATCTTCTGCACGTCCTCCAGCAGCGGCAGGTTGTCGTGGTTGTTGCGGGTGACGTAGCATAGCAGACCCACCGGCGCTTCCTTGACGCCGACCGCGAACAGCAGCGTCGCCATGTCGAGGCAGGTCTCGGTGTCCGGCCGCTGCTTCGATTCGTCGGCCAGCATCGCTTCCAGCTCGTCGCCGGATTTGCGCGCGCGCCGGTAGTCGCCGGTCTCGTGGTACACCAGTCCCTCGGTGATCTTGGCGCGCAGCTCGACCTGGTCGCCGCCGAACTGGTGGACCGCCGCGTTGAGCAGGCGGATGGCCTCCTTGGTGTCGTTCTTCTGCGCGCACACGCGCGCCAGGCCGAAGAAGGCGTCCACCGTCTTCATCACCGAGTACTCGCCGATCTCTATGCATTTGCGGAAGGCCTTCTCCGCCACCGGGATCTTCTCCAGCTTGAGCGCGGTCTGGCCCAGCGCGCGCTGGCGCGGCACCGAATTGGGCGACAGCTTGGTGGCCTTTTCCAGCACGCCGAAGGCTTCCTCGGTCTTGCCCTGCAGCTGGAAGGCCTTGGCCAGCTGGTCGAAGGCGTCGATGTAGAAGCGGTTGTCGGCGATCACCGCCTGGAACATCGCCAGCGCCGCTTCGAGCTCGCCGTTGTTCATCAGGATCTTGGCCAGGCCGCAGCGCGCCCAGTTGTAGTCGCGCTCCGCCAGCACCTGCTCGAACACCTTGCGCGCCTGTTCCGGCTCGCCGCTCTTGAGCAGCAGCGTGGCCTTCATGCGCAGCAGGTCGATCTCGTGCAGCGGATTGTGGGCCACCTGCTCGTCGCACAGGCGCGCCGCGCGCAGGTAGTCCTTGTCGGCGAAGGCCTGGTCGATTTCGCGGAAGATCTGCTTCTTGTTCCACACGCGGTTCAGGCGCGTCAACAGCACGCCCTCGGTGATCGGCTTGATGATGTAGGCGTCCGGCTGGTGCTCGGCCGCGCCCATCACCGACTCCACGCTCTTTTCGGCGGAGACCATCAGCCACACGCTGCTGGGCAGCATCAGGTTGCGGATGCGCGCTTCCTCCAGCACCTGTTGGCCGTTCTTGCCGTCGCCGAGGTTGTAGTCGCACAGCACCACGTCGTAGCGGGTCTTCGACAGCAGCACCATCGCCTCGCCGCCGCTGGCCGCCTGGTCGATATGCTTGGCGCCGAGGTTGCGCAGCGATTCGCGCAGCAGCTGGCGGATGCCGACAAAATCGTCGACCAGCAGGTAGCGCTTCTCGGCCCAGTCGACAGCGCCTTCGGCGACGGCGGTAATCGCTTCGACGCTCATGGCAAACGCAGGACGAAGCAGCCGCCGCCCAAAGTGCCGCCGTTGTCCAGCGCGATGGCGCCGCTGCGTTGGCGGTGCTTGTGCATCTTCGCCACTTCGCTGGAGAAGTAGAGGCCGAGGCCGCTGCTGTTGTTGAGGAAGTTGACCGCGCTGCGCTGGCTGTTCATGGCGCTGACGCCCGCCTCCAGCAGCGACGGCGGGAAGCCGGCGCCGTTGTCCTCGACGCGCAGTTCGAGATAGTCGCCGTCCACGCGCACCGCCAGGCGCAGACGGTCGCGCGTGTAGCGGATGGCGTTGTTGATCGCGTGCACCAGCACGCCGATGATCAGGTCTTCGTCCAAGGTCCAGATGGCGTCCTGCGGGAAGTCCAGGTCGAGCGTGATGCCGCGCGAATGCAGCAGCGTGCGCGCCTGGTCCGCCACCTGTTCGACCAACTCGCTGATGCGGCAAGCCGCCGGATCGAACGGATAGCCAGGCTTGCCGACGTTCTTGTACAAGGCCAGCAGCTGGATCAGGTTGTCGTTGAGGCGTTTGGTCTGGTACAGCATTTGGCCCAGCTGTTCGTAGCCCGGCTGCTCCGGCGACGCGGGCGCGGTCGCCAGCAGATTCTCCAGCGTGCCATTGAGGACGCCGATCGAGTTCTTCATGTCGTGCACAGTCGAGGCCAGGAACATGAACAGCTCCGGCGACCCTTCGTAGTGCTGCGCATCTTCTTCATCCATCGTTCGGTTCTCCATGGACGGCGCCAGGCGCGATTGGGATTGTTATTAGTGCTGCATTATAGCCTGTGGCGTCGGCGGCGCCCAAGCAAGGATGGCGCCGCGCGGCGCGGCGTTTGCGCGGACGCAACGGCATCGAGGCCACGGCTACTGGCTGCGGCGGCGCTGTTTGAGCAGGAAACGGCCGGGATCGAGCGCATCGACCAGCATCGCTTCCAGCGGCGGCGGCGCGTTTTCCAGCTGCGCCACCAGCAGTTCCGCCATCAGCGGCGCCCAGATCAGGCCACGCGAGGCGTAGCCCAGCAAGCCATACAGGCCGGGATGGCGCGGCACGTCGCGCAGGCGTTCCAGCCTGCCGGCGGATGGATAGTCGGGCAGCGCGCCGGCCAGCGGCAGGCGGTCCGGCGCGGCGCAGCGGAAGCCGACCCGGCCCGCCAGCGGCGCGCTGGCCGCCAACGCGGCGACGCTTTCGCCGGGCACGATCTCGGCCAGGCGGGTCAGGTTTTCCAGCTGGCTGGAGGCGCGCAGTCCGGTGTCGTCGTCGTCGTCGTAGGTGGCGCCGGCGCAGACGATGCCGTTGGCCGGCGGCGTGACATAGGCCTCGCGGCACACCACCAGCGGCAGCAGCGGCGGCGCCGGCGCGCGCGGGTCGAGTGCGTCGTGCCCGTCGTGCGCCGGATCGGGCACGGTCAGGTGGGTGACCTGGCCGCGCAAGCGGGACAAGGGTAGCTCGGCCGCCTGCGCGATGTCGACGGCGCTGGCGCCGTTGGCCAGCACCACGGTCGGCGCCTGCGCGATCGGCGTGCCGTCGGTGGCGCGCACCTGCCATTCGCCGTCCAGCCTTCGCAGGTCCAGCGCCTCGGCCGCGAACACGCGCTGCAGGCGGTCGCCGCAGGCATCCAGCATCGCCTCGCACAGCGACGCGGGACGCACCCAGCCGCCCAGTTCAAACAGCCAGCCGCCGTGCGGCGTGGCGCCGCCCAGCAGTTCGCCGGCGGCGCCGGCTTCCAGCCAGCGCACGTACTCGGGCGGATAGTCCCACGCCGCCACCACCTCCTGCTGCACCGTCGCATGTTCGGCGTCGCGCGCCAGTTGCAGCACGCCGCAGCTGGCGCCGTCGAATGCCTGGCCGACGCCGCCGAGCCGGCGCCACTCGCGCAGCGCGAAGGTGTAGGCGGCGCGGCTCAGGCGCGTGGGGATGTTGTCGTCCCTGGACAGCAGCGGCATGAAGATGCCGGCCAGGTTGCCCGATGCCTCCTGCGCCGGCGCCGCGTGGCGTTCGACCAGCGTGACCTGCCAGCCGTTGGCGCACAGGCGATGGCAGGCCGACGAACCGGCCAGGCCGGCGCCGATCACGATCGCGCGGCGCACCGGCGGCGGTGGCGCTTCCGGCTGCGGCTTGCGGCTCTGGTAGACGGCGCCGAGGTCCGGCGTGCCGTCGACGGTCCGGCAGGCAAAGCCCGCCGACGTCAGCGCCCAGGCCAGCGCTTCGTCCGGCGACCGCGCGTCCAGGGTGGCGCCCGGCAGCGCCAGCTTCGCCAGGCTGCGCGCCAGCGCCGCCGGGAACGAGGCGGCGACATGGAAGGCGTCCACCCGCGCGGCGATCTGCGGCAGCACCGCGTCCAGCGCGCCGGCCAGCAGGTCCAGCGTGACGCGGCCGTCGTCGAGCAGGATGCGATGGAAGCCCGGCACGTTCAGCGGCCACAGGGCGCGCAGCTGCGCGTCGGCGACCGTGTCGGCGGACGGCACTTGCGGCGTCAGCGCCAGGTAGTGCAGCACGCCCTGCGGCGGCAAGGCGCGCCATGCGGCCATGAAGCGTTCGCCGTGGCCGAACTCCGTATCCAGCACCACCCGCCGCGTCATCGCTTGCGCGCCCGGCAGAAACAGTCCGGCGCATGGTCGTTCACCATGCCGATGCCCTGCATGTAGGCATAGACGATGGTCGAGCCGACGAACTTGAAGCCCAGCTTGGACAGGTCCTTGGAGATGCGGTCCGACAGTTCCGTCTTGGCCGGACGCGGTCCCTCGTCGGCGGCCAGCGGCTTGCCGCCGACGTAGGCCCACAGCCACTGGTCCAGCGTGCTGCCGCCGGCGCGCAGGCGCAGGTAGGCCTGCGCGTTGGTGATGGCCGCCGCCACCTTCAGGCGGTTGCGCACGATGCCGGCGTCGGCCAGCAGCGCGGCCACCTTGTCGGCGTCGTAGGCGGCGATCTTTTCCGCGTCCCACTGGTCGAAGGCGGCGCGGTAGTTCTCGCGCTTGTTGAGTATCGTCTCCCAGCTCAGGCCCGCCTGCGCGCCCTCCAGGTTCAGCATCTCGAACAAGCGGCGCTCGTCGTGGCAAGGCACGCCCCATTCCTTGTCGTGGTACTCAAGATAGAGGGGATTGGCCGGATTGGCCCAGCTGCAGCGCGTCTTGGTCATGGCGGAGGAGGATAGGAGAGAAGGCGTCAGTATAGCAAGCAGCGGGGTATCATATAGGCCCCTCTCATCGACGGAGCATCGCATGCAATTCGAAGCAAAGATTGAATGGACGCGCAACGGGCAGGATTTCCTGGGACAGCGCTACAGTCGCGCCCACGCATGGCAGTTCGACGGCGGCGCCACGGTGCCCGCCTCGTCGTCGCCGCTGTCGGTGCCGCTGCCGATGTCGGACGCCGCCGCCGTCGATCCCGAGGAGGCGCTGGTGGCCGCCGCATCCAGCTGCCATATGCTGTTCTTCCTGTCGATCGCGGCCAAGCGCGGCCACACGGTCGACAGCTATCGCGACCACGCGATCGGCGAGCTGGGTAAGAATGCCGCGGGGAAGATGGCGATGACGCGCATCGCGCTGCGGCCGGCGATCGTCTTCGCCGGCACCGCGCCGCCGGGCGCCGAGGAACTGGAAGCGATCCACCACGAAGCGCACGACAAGTGCTACATCGCCAATACGCTCAATTGTGCAGTGGTGGTCGAGGCTCCATAGCCGGGCTAGTAAGCGACGTCTTCCAGCCGGAAGCGGAACTTTCTGCGCTCCGGCAAATCCCAGCCGGGCTCGCGGTCGGTGTTGCGCGCTGGAGCGCTAGCCAACGGCGGAGCCTGGGGCGCAGGGAGCGCTGGAGGCGCGGGCAACGGCGCGACTGCGGCAGGGACAGGGACAGGGATAGGCATCGTCATAGCAGCAGGCGTTGCAGCAGGCGCCTTCGCGGCGGCAGCCAATTCCGCGCGCAGCCTGTTGGCTAGCTTGAAGGTCTTGTCACCCGGTCGACGGATAAATAAATCTTGCCATGCATTGCGGGTCGAGCGCGCGAATGATTGCGCGAACTGGTTCGGCGAGACCGCGCGGCCCTTGTGGATGATCTGGTCGCCTTCAACGCATGCGTAGTTGTTCTCGCCGTAGCTCCATGATTTCAACACGGTGCCTTCGGGAAGGAACAGTGATTTCCATTGGTAGCCGTGCAGGCCTGCGGGATCGGCTCCA
The DNA here is from genome assembly GCF_058799615.1 of Duganella sp. GW822-FHT06D06. Taxonomy (NCBI): domain Bacteria; kingdom Pseudomonadati; phylum Pseudomonadota; class Betaproteobacteria; order Burkholderiales; family Oxalobacteraceae; genus Duganella; species Duganella sp. GW822-FHT06D06. Next base: position 179,522 of record NZ_JBXALQ010000014.1, on the reverse strand, counting down.
GGGGCGAATGCGGCCGGGTCCGCGAGCCAGCGCTCGAGGGCCAAAGTCATCGCTTCCGAGATATCCTGCGAGCCGCCACGGCGGCGCAGCCTTTCGATCAGTTTGAGCAGGGTATCGGTGGGCACCTGCACGCTCATTGTGGTATTCATTCGATTTTTTCCCCTATTTTTTTCGGCTTTCCCATATTTAGACCGGCAAATTTGGGAATAGTTCAATGCTTGAAAAAATCGGGGAAAATCGAAGAGAAAATCGAACGATTGCCACAAGGAGCGCGGCGGCGCACCCCACGTGCATACTCCCAAGGGTAGGCGTGCTGTGCTAGGTTTCGAGATCGCTCGACAGGCCGACGCGGCGTCGTTCGCCGCCCAGCACCAGCGGTCCGGTCAGGTTGCTGACCAGCCGTACCTCGCCGTCCTCCACCGCCTGGTCCAGCTGCTGCATCAGGCGCGGGAAGACGCCGTCCGGGCGCGTGGCGGCAGTGCTGTACAGCGCCGCCCAGGCATTGCGGCCGGAGCGCTTGGCCACATACAAGCCCTGGTCGGCCAGCTCCACCACCTGCGACCATGACAGCAGGCGCGGTTGCTGCGGCAGGAAGGGGAAGCAGGCAAAGCCGATCGAGCAGGTCTTGGCCAGCAGCACGCCATCCGGCAGCACGAATTCGCGGTCGGCCACGGCGCGGCGCATGCGCTCGGCCACCGCGTGCGCCTCGTCGCGGTGGGTGGCGCGCGCCAGCACCAGGAATTCTTCGCCGCCCCAGCGGATCACATAGTCCGATTCGCGGAACACTTCGCGCAGGCGCTCCTGCATCTGCACCAGGATCGAATCGCCGGCCGCGTGGCCGTAACGGTCGTTGACTTCCTTGAAGTGGTCCAGGTCGACCATGAAGAACACCAGGTCGTTGGGCGCGATCAGGTCGCACTCGGTCAGCTCGCGATGCTGGCCGGCGTCGTAGGCGCGCAGGCTCAGGGCCACATCGGCGTCGACGTTCTGCAGGAAGAAGCGGCGGTTGCGCAGGCCGGTCAGCTGGTCGGTCAGGCTGACCTCCTCCAGCGCCTTGTAGGCCTGCTCCAGTTCCAGGTTCTTTTCCAGCAGCTGCTCCTGCGTCGCGCTCAGCGTCTTCAAGGTCGCCGCCACCTGGCGGTAGGCGCTGGCGTTGTCGAGCGCGATGGCGCCGTAGGCGCACAGGGTGCGGAAGATCAGCCGTTCGCGCTCGCCGTAGGCGGACGCCAGCAGCGACTGCACCGTCATCGCGCCCAGCACGCGCTCGCCCACCCGCAGCGGCGCGAAGATCAGGCTCAGGGTCGGCAGCGTGCCGGGGATCAGGTTGGGCGTGACGTCGGCCTCGCCCAGTTCGACCAGGATCTCGCGGCGCTCGCGCACGCAGCGCGCCGAGTTGGCGTTCGGGTCCGACAGCGGCATCCGCACCGGCGGCACCGGCTTGCCGGCTTCCACGCCGAAGGCGCAGGCCAGCCATTCGTCGCCCGGCTCCAGCAGGAACACCGAGAAATGGGTGGCGTCGAGCAGGCCGTGCACGTGGCGGTCCAGCGCGCGGAACACCGCCGCCGCATCCAGGTGGGCGGTGATCTCCTGGCCGATGGCGCTCAGGTGCTCCAGCGTGGCGCTGGTCTGCTGCAGCACTTCGGCGCGCTGCGCCTCGGCGGCGGCCAGCTGGCGGTGATGCTCGCCTTCGGTCTGCGCGCGTTCGGTCTGGTACTGCACCTGCATCGCGATGGCGCGGTTGGTCGCCTGCTGGCTGTGGGTCTGGTCGCGCGCGGCGCTGGCCTGCAAGGCGATCGCGTAGGCGCGCGCATGGTCGCCGATGGCCGCGTACTCGCGCGCGGTGGCGTCGAGCAGCGCGCCGGGCACCGTGTAGCCGTCGATGGTGGCGGCGATTTCCAGCGCCAGCTGCAGGTAATGCAGCACCGGATTGGCGGCCCGCATGGCGGCCGGCGGCGGCAGCCGGTGGCGCGCGTGGATGTCGGCCAGCACGTTGAGCGCGGCGATCTGGCTGGAGGCGTCGGCATGTTCGCGCGCCAGCGCCAGCGCGCCTTGCGCGGCGGCCAGCGCTTCCTCGGTGCGGCCCAGGTGCGACAGCGCGTGCGCCCGGCCGCGCCGCGCGCTGCTCTGGAAGTCGGACTGGCCCAGCGCGTCGCCGCGCGAGGCCAGGCGGGTGAAGCTGTCCAGCGCCGCCGCGTGGTTGCCCAGGTCGAGCGCCAGGTCGCCCTGGTATTCCAGCGCCACCGCGTAGGCGCGCGAACCGGACAGCGGCGCCAGCGTGTTCAGCGCTTCGCGCAGCAGCGCTTGCGCCGCCTCGCGCTGGCCCAGCTGGCGCAGGGTTTCCGCCGTCTGCATCAGGCACATGCCGATGCTCAGCGGCCAGCCGGTGGGGCGCGCCAGGTCCAGCCCGCGCTGCATCCAGTCCAGCGCCGCCTCGTGCGCGTTGAGGCTGGTGAAGCCGTTGCCGATGTTGGTGGCGACGATGATGGCGCGCCGTATCTGCCCGCTCGCCAGCGCGGTTTCGTAGCTCAGCATCAGGTGGCCGATGGCGCGGCCGTAGTCGCTGCGCTGGAAGGCGCAGGTGCCGAAGAAGTCGCTGATCCAGCCGGCCGCGACCGGCGCCAGGTCGGCCAGGTCGGTGCCGAAGCGCCCGCTCCAGCGCTGCTGCGCGAGCTTCCCGTCGCTGAAGGTGTCGCAGATGCCGGAGGCGGCGTCGATGACGTCGATGCGCACCGGGTCGCCGGCGGCGCGGGCGGCCAGCGCGGCCTGCTCCAGCCAGCGGTCGCCGCCGGCGCTATCGCCGCGGTCGTTGGCGACCCAGGCCAGCAGCCAGCAGGCGTCGGCGCGCACGCGGTTGGCCCTGGCCGGCGGCGCGGACGCCGGTTCCAGCTGCCGCAAGGCTTGTTCGGCCTGGTATTGGGCGGTGTCCAGCCGGCCGTTCAGCCACTCGGCCTCGGCGCCGATCAGCAGCAGGCGGGCGCGCTGTATGGCGGCCTCGGCCGCCTCGGCCGCCGGCAGCATGGCCAGCAGCGGAGCGATCTCGGCGGACAAGGTTTGCGCGCGCAGCGGGTCGCGCTGGCGCAGATGCCAGGCGAGCGCAGCCAACAGCGGCAGGCGTGAGGAACCGTGCGCTTCAGACAACTCCGCCTGCCAGCGCGCCAGCTCTTCATCGAGCGCAAACATATTCACCGAATAACTTCCTTTTACTGTGTGCCACCCGCTCCCGGTCGGAGCGGCAGGCGCCATTGCCTCAACGCATGTATGCGCTGCTACAGCATTATTCCACAGTTTGCGGAGCACGCCGCCGGCCCTTGTTAAGTCCCTGAATTCACAGCGTTTTTCATTCCCAGTGGAAATTTATTTAACTCAGAGAAACATCGCCGGCGGCCGGCGATCGGCGTAGGATGACGTCGCGGCCGCCGCCGCGGATTTATTTTACGGCCGCTGGAATAATTCGCCCGCAGCTGACGTATACGCTGGTACAACGCCGCTACGCCGCCGTTCCACCCACCCGTCAAGGACCCATGCCATGAAAACTGTTGCCCGTCTGTCCACCCTGTTCGCCGCCCTGCTGCTGGCCGGCGCCGCCCATGCCGATACCGTCGCCAAGAAGGACGGCATCCTGGTCAATTCGGCCGGCATGACCGTCTACACCTTCGACAAGGACACGGCCGGCGCCAGCGCCTGCAACGGTCCGTGCAGCGAGAACTGGCCGGCCGTGGCGCCGGCCGCCAACGTCGCCGCGCCGTATTCGGTGATCACCCGCGACGACGGCGCCAAGCAGCTGGCCTACCACGGCAAGCCGCTGTACCTGTTCAAGAAGGATACCAAGCCGGGCGACCGCAACGGCGACAACTTCAAGGACATCTGGCACGTGGTCAAGGACTAAGCGCCGCCCATGCAAGACGAGCGCGACCGCCTGATCGCCTGCATCCCGCGCCTGCGCCGCTACGCGCGGGCGCTGCTGGGCGGGCGCGCCGACCACGCGGCCGGCCGCCTGGCCGACGCCGACACCGGCGCCGCCGCCGGCCTGGCCGCGCTGCCGCGCCGCGCCGCGCTGGCGCACGCGGTCTACACGCCGGAAGTGCGGCACCCGGTCGAAGTGGGCGCCGACCAGCAGGCCCACCTGGTGGCCTGGCTGTCGAAACGGCTTGGGGCGCAACTGAAGCCGCCGCAACTGGCGGCGCAGGGCTATGCGCTGGAGGGCGGCCGGCTGCTGCCCGGCCAGAGCGGACCGGTGGCGCAATTCATGTACCGCGACGCCGGCGGCGCGCGCCTGACCTTGTACGTGTCGACCGAACAAGGCCGCAACCAGGAAACCGGCTTCCGCTTTGCGCAGCAAGGCCAGGTCAGGGTGTTTTACTGGATAGACGGGCGCTACGGCTATGCCCTGTCCGGCAACCTGGACAAGGCGGCGCTGGCCATCGTGGCCAACGCCGTCTACGCCCAGCTGGAACCGGCTATGTGATGACTGATCAGGCGTGTTTGTTGATTTCGATCAAACGCGAACGCATCAGATCCGTGGCGGCGGGCCCCGGCGCGAACATATAATCCTCGTCGTTGATGGCCAGGCCGCTGTTGGCGTCGACCAGCACCTGGTCGGCCGGCTTGCCGGTCTCGCGACTGACCACCAGCAGGCTCGCTCCTTCCGGCGCCAGGTGGTCGTTGCCCCAGGCGATGAAGGCCAGCAGCACCGGCTTGAAGGCGCGGCCGGACTTGGTCAGCACGTATTCGTAGCGCGGCGGACGGGCGCTGTACTGGCGGCGCTCCATCAGGCCGCCTTCGACCAGCCCGGCCAGGCGGCGGGTCAGCATGTTCGGGGCGATTTTCAGGCTTTTTTCAAATTCATCGAAACGCGACAGACCGTAGAACGCATCACGCAGGATCAGGATACTCCACCACTCCCCCACTTTGCCCAGGCTGCGGGCGATGGGGCAAGGCATACGGCCAAAATCGGTATGTTTCATTTTTGACTCCTCGGTTCCAGGGGGTTAGCACATCACAGCGATTTCATTATTGTCTATCCAAGAAACATGTGCTTTTGCCACAGGAGGCCACGGTTTTGATTGCGTAGAAATCTATTAAAAATATTTTGCGGATAGGCGCAATTTGCAACAGTCTTGCAAGCCGGAGGCGAAAAACGGCGGCACCGGCTAAATCTGGAAAATAAATGCAAAAAATAGGCATAATAGCGACTGGCGTGATAAAACGTTATCAACCAGGCATCGAAGGTGGACCATGACTGCCAGCGGAACACAACCGAGCATCCTGATCGTGGACGATTCCGCGTTCGAGCAGCGTATGCTGGTCGACCTGCTGAGCGAGCTGCCGTATAAAATCTCGGTGGCGGTCAACGGCCTGCAAGGCTACCAGCTGGCGCTGGCCCAGCATCCCGACCTGATCCTGCTCGACGTGCGCATGCCCAATATGGACGGCTACACCGCCTGCCGCCTGCTCAAGGCCAATCCGGTCACCGAAGACATCCCCATCATTTTCCTCAGCGGCGCCGACGCCGACGAGGAGCGCATCATGGGCCTGTCGATCGGCGGCGTGGACTTCGTCACCAAGCCGTTTTCGCCGGGCGAGCTGGCGGCGCGCATCCAGGTGCACCTGAAGCTGGCCCGCCGCGCCAGCCGGCCGCGCGCGGCGCCGCCGCCCGGCGAGGCCGGGGCGCACGAGGCCGATCCCGACGCCGTCATCGTCAACGCCGCCAAGCGCCTGATCGCCGACAACCTGGCGACGCTGCCCGGCCTGGCCGAAATCGCCCGCAGCGTCGGCACCTACCGCGAAAAGCTGTCGCATGTGTTCCGCGAACAGACCGGCATGACGGTGTTCGCCTTCATCCGCGAAACCCGCATCCGGCGCGGCGAGGAATTGCTCAAGGACACGGATATCGACGTCCAGGACATCGCCCTGATGATCGGCTTTAACAACGCCGGCAACTTCGCCACCGCCTTCCGCGAACGCCTGGGCGTCACCCCGAGCGCCTTCCGGCAGTCGATCCAGCATAAAAAAACGCCGCACGGCTGAGGCCGGCGGCGCGTCCCGGCGCGCCGCGCGCGTCAGCGCAGGCGGAACACGGCGACCACGCCGGCCAGCTTGGCGGCCTGCTCCTGCAGCGAACCGGCCGCCGCCGCCGCCTGCTCGACCAGCGCGGCGTTCTGCTGGGTCACCTCGTCCATCTGCACGATGGCCTGGTTGACTTCCTCGATGCCGGTGCTCTGTTCGCTGCTGGCGGCGGAAATCTCGGCCACCACGTCGCTGACGCGGCGCACGCTGGCGACCACCTGCTCCATCGTGCTGCCGGCCTGCTGCACCAGCGCCGTGCCCTTGTCCACCTGCCGCACCGAATCGTCGATCAAGCCCTTGATCTCCTTGGCCGCCGCCGCCGAGCGCTGGGCCAGGTTGCGCACCTCGCTGGCCACCACCGCGAAGCCGCGCCCCTGCTCGCCGGCGCGCGCCGCCTCGACGGCGGCGTTCAGCGCCAGGATGTTGGTCTGGAAGGCGATGCCGTCGATCACGGAAATGATGTCGACGATCTTGCGCGACGAGGCGCTGATCGAGTCCATGGTGGCGATCACCTCGCCCACCACCTTGCCGCCGTCGGCCGCGGTGCCGGAGGCCGACTGCGCCAGCTGGTTGGCCTGGCGCGCGTTGTCGGCGTTCTGCTTGACGGTCGAGGTCAGCTCTTCCATCGCCGACGCGGTTTCTTCCAGCGAGCTGGCCTGGCCCTCGGTGCGGGCCGACAGGTCGAGGTTGCCGCTGGCGATCTCCGCCGAGGCGGTGGCGATGGTGTCGGTGCCGCCGCGCACCTCGCCCACCACCCGCAACAGGCTGTCGTTCATGGCCTTGAGCGAATGCATCAGCTGGCCGGTTTCATCCTGGCCGTGGCTGACGATGTGGCCGCTCAGGTCGCCGTCGGCCACGCGCCGGGCGATGGCCACCGCCTCTTGCAGCGGCCCGGCGACGATGCGCGCCACCGCCGTCGCCAGCCCCATGCTGACCACGATCAGCAGCAGCAGCGTGCCGAGTATCATCCGGCGCGACATCGTATAGGTGGCGCTGGCCGACTGGTCGGCGGCGGCGCTGCCCGCGTCGTTGATCTTGACCAGCGCGTCGAGCTGCTCGTTGACCTGGCGGAACAGCTTGTTGGAACCGCCGCGGAACAGCACCCGGGCCTCATCCTTGCTGCCGGCGCGCGACAAGGCCGTCAGCTTGCCGCTGGTGGCCAGGTACTCGCCCAGCGATTTTTGCAGCTCGCCGTAGATGCGTTGCTCTTCCGGCTCGGACACCAGCGCCGCATACGAGGCTTGCTGCTTGCGCAAAGTGTCCAGCCTGGTCGCCATCGACTTGTCGGTGGCGGCCATCTCGCTGTCTTCGGTCAGCAGGATGTGGGTGGCCTCGGAGATGCGGTAGCGCGACAGCGAGGCCTGTATCTGCCCCAGGTAGCGCACCGCCGGCATCCAGTTGGTGGCGATGTCGGTCGACGACTGGTTCACCTTGGCCAGCTGGCCCAGCGAGAACAGGCCCAGGCCACAGGTCAGCGCGATCACCACACCGAACGCGACGATCAGCTTTTTGCCGATTCTCAAGTCGTAAAACCATTGCATGGCATCTCCTCTGATAATTCCTTATGGAAATATCATCATAGAACGGGTGACCGTGAAAGTCACCCTTTCATTGCATGCAAGCGGGCTTGGAACTTGCTGTCGGGCTTGAGCGGCACGCCCAGGTCGAAGCTGCTCTGCGGCGCCACCCGCTCGCCGGCACGGGTGGCCTGGGCGGTCCGCCGGTCGCCGTCGACATCATTCCCGGTCAAGCTCCAGCCCTGGCGCGGGTCGGGGTCGATGCCGGTGGCGACGCGCTCGCCCTGCCTGCTGTATTGCGGATACAAGGTGCTGACGCGGCTGCGGCGTCGCGCCCGGATTGCTCGGATGGCCGACCGGCCTGCGTGCAATGCCCATCGCATCTAGAGCGCGGCCATCTTGCGCCGCCAGAAGAACCAGGACACCAGCGCGTTGATCCAGTACGCCGCGTACAGCAAGGCGGTCAGGTGCAGGCCGCGGCTGGCGTACAGCGGCACCGAGATGGTGTTGACCAGCAGCCAGAACGGCCAGGTGTCGAGCCGCCGCCCCATCAGCAGCAACTGCGCCACGACGCTGAACATCAGCACCGCCGAATCGATGAAGGGCGCGTAGGCGTTGGTATAGGCTTGCAGCATCAGGCCGTAGGCGGCGCTGGCGGCGCTGCCGCCGCCGACCATCCAGACCAGCGCGGCCGGCCGGGCGCGGCTGATCGGCAGCGCGCCGCCGCTGTCGCCGCGCCGCCAGCGCAGCCAGCCGATGACACAGGTGACGATGAAGAACAGTTGCAGCGCGACGTCGGCGTACAAGTTGACGCTGTAGAACAGCGCGGCGAACAGCGAGCAGCCGACCACGCCCAGCCACCACGAATGCACGTTGTTGCGTCCGGCCAGGACGATGGAGACCGTCATGACGACGTTGGCGGCGATTTCCAGGGCTGCGGTCAACAGAAGTTCCAATCCGGCGGACAGTGTTTATTGCGGCAACTGTAACACGGCTTCCAGCACGGCGATGTCGATCGGCTTGACCAGGTGGAGCGCGAAACCGGCCTGCTTGCTGCGCGCCTTGTCGCCCTCCTGGCCGTAGCCGGACAGCGCCAGCAGTTTCAGCTGCGCGCCGCCGGGCAGCCGGCGCAGATGGCCGGCCAGCTCGTAGCCGTCCATGCCGGGCAGGCCGATATCGAGGATGGCCACCTGCGGCATGGCGCGGGCGACGGCGGCGATGGCCTCGACCGGATCGTAGGCGGCGACCGCGCTGTAGCCCAGCACGTGCAGCAGTTCGACCAGCGAATCGGCGGCGTCGCGGTTGTCGTCCACCACCAGCACCCTGGCGCCGGTGGCGGCGGCCGGCGGCGGCGCGGCCTCAAGCGGCAGCGGCGCCGGCGCGCCCGCCGCCAGCCCGTCCGGCAGCGTGATGGTGAAGGTGCTGCCGCAACCCTCGCCGGCGCTGGCGGCGCCGACCTCGCCGCCGTGCATCTGCACCAGGTTGCGCACCAGCGCCAGCCCGATGCCCAGGCCGCCCTTGGCGCGGTCCAGCTGGCGGTTGCCCTGCACGAACAGGTCGAAGATGTGCGGCAGCAAGGCCGGCACGATGCCGCAGCCGTCGTCCTTGACCTGGATCTGGATGGTCTGCTGCTGCCGCCGCGTGCTCAAGGTGATGTGGCCGCCGGCCGGCGTGTAGCGCGCCGCGTTGTTGAGCAGGTTGGACACCACCTGCGCCAGCCGCGCCGGATCGCCGTGCCAGCGCACGCTCGGCACCTCGACCAGCAGGCGGTGCCGCTTTTGCTCCAGCAGCGGGCTGGCCATGTCGATCGCCTGGTACAGCACGTCCGACAGCTGCACGGTTTCCTTGCGCAGCTCGACCTTGCCGCTGGCGATGCGCGAGACGTCGAGCAGGTCGTCCACCAGCCGCACCAGGTGGTCGACCTGGCGCTGGATCACGGCCTGCTCGTGGCCGCTGTCGGCGCCGCGCAGCTTCATCAGCTTGAGCGCGGTGACGATGGGCGCCAGCGGATTGCGCAGCTCGTGCCCCAGCATGGCCAGGAATTCATCCTTGATGCGCGCCGACAGCTTGAGATCGAGGTTCAGCCGTTCGCTTTCGGCCATCGCCAGCGCCAGCGCGCGGTCGCTCTCGATGCGGCCCAGCGTGGCGCACACGGCGGCGGTGATCTGCTCCAGCAACCGGCGGTAGGGCTGGTCCAGCGGCAACCGCGGCGACACCCGGAACACCAGCGTCAGGTCGTCGCACAGTTGCAGCTCGGCGCCGTGGATGAGCACCACGCCGGCTTCCGCGTCGGCCGCCGCCTCCGCCTCCGCCGCGCCGCGCCGCAGGCTGGCGTCCAGCAGGTCGCCCGGATTGCCGGCCACGCAAGCGGCCAGGGCGCCCTGCACCTGCGCTTCGTCGCGGCAGTTCAGCAGGTGGCGCGCCAGCAGGTCCAGCGCGCGGCGGCGCCGTTCGGCCAGCACCTGGGCGGTGGTCTCGGTGCACACCACCAGCACCCCGCCGACCTGGTCGGTCTCGTCGAACACCGGGGTGTAGGTATAGCTCCAGTAAACGTCCTCGATGCGGCCGTTGCGCCGGATCGGCACCAGCTTGTCGGCATACCGCTGCGGCGCGCCGCCGTTGCGCACGCTGTCGATCTGCGGACCGATGATGGGCCAGATTTCCGGCCAGCAAGCGCGCCCGGCCTGCCCCAGCGCGGCCGGATGCTTGCCCTCGCCCAAGCAGGGCAGGTAGGCGTCGTTGTAGATCTGCACCAGCTGCTCGCCCCACCACAGGAACATCGGATGCACCGAGTGCATGACCAGGCCGGCGGCGGTGCGCAGCGAGGCCGGCCATTGCGCGACCGCGCCCAGCGGCGTGTGCTCCCATGCGTGGCGCCGCACCATGTCGCGCATCGGCGTGCCGGCGCCGATAAAGCGCCAGACCGGCTCGCACAGGACGGTGGACAGGGCGGTGGAGGATTGCGCCGGCATACGGTTTCCAGAGGCAGAAAGCCAGAGTGTAGCAACTGTGCCGTACAGGGGCGCACAATAGCGCAACGTTGTCGGAATTACCTTCCGGCACGCCGAGGCCCTTGACATTCGCGCCACATCTGGCAAATTGTAGCCATCGGAGAAGAAGGGGTTGCGCCATGCAAGCGGGTTGGGTCGGTTACCTCATGGCGTTCAGTTACGCGTCCGCGTTGCCGGCGCTGGCCGCGCCATGCCAGATGAAAATGGCGCTGGAGCAATGGCCGCCCTATGTGTATTCCAAGCCGGACGGCCCGCCCTCCGGGCTGGACCTGGAACTGGCGCAGGCGATCTTCAAGGAGGCCGGCTGCGCGCTGCAACTGCTGCCCGAGCTGCCGACCGCGCGCCGCCAGCGCCAGTTCGAGCAGGGCGGGCTGGACCTGCTGCTGGCCGCCTCCGACACCGCCGAGCGGCGCAAGTACGCGCGCTTCAGCCTGGCCTACCGCTACGAATCGGTGAGCATCTTCACCCGCGCCGCCAACCTGCCGCGCTACCGGAACCTGCGCAGCGTCGACGCGCTGGCCGGCAAAAAAATGGCGCTGCTGGCGCCCAAGGTGGGCTGGTACGGCGCCGCCTATGCGCGCGTACAGCCGGTGTTGCAGCAGGCCGGCCAGCTGAGCACCTTCCGCAACTTCGCGCAAGGCCTGCGCATGCTGGACGCCGGACGCGCCGACCTGATCCTCGGCGACAGCGCCGCCCTGCGGCACGAAGCCCGGGAACAGGGCATCGCCATCGCGCCGCTGCCGTTCACCGTGCTGCGGGCGCCGGTGCATCTGATGCTCAACAGGAGCAGCACCACCCAGGCCGACCTCGACCTGCTGAACGCCGCCATCGAGCGGCTGGAAAAGCAGGGCGTGCTGGCGGAAATCCGCGGCCGCTACGGCGAATCCTGAATCCCGGCCGGCGCCCAGCTCAGTAGTGGTAGCTCAGCGCGGTGCTGACGGTGGCCCGGTTGCGCCGGCCCACCAGCGGACTGGCGGCGGCCGGCCCGCCTAGCCGGCTCACGCGCAGCCAGGTGTCCAGCGTGTACTTGTTGCCGATCTGCCAGCCCCAGGACGGTTGCAGATACATGCTCAGCACGCCCTGGCGCGGCGCATACAGCGGGTTGGCCTCGACCGCGGCCTGCTGCGCGCTCACGCCGAAATATTCCTGCAGATAGCGCCGGTTGGCCAGCAGCACGCCGGCCCCCAGCGACAGCGTATGGTGCGCCGCCAGCGGCGTCGACGCCTCGAGCCACAGGTTGGCCCGCAGTCCCAGGCCGCTGCCGCCGCTGCCGGCCATGGCGCGCGCGCCGGCGCCGATGTTGTGCGCCACGCGATAACTGGCGAACAGGCCGGCCTCGGTGGCCAGGCCGCCGCGCCCGCCCGGCGTGTCGCGGCGCTGCTGCTTGGAGCTGAAGCGCAGCAGCGGGCCGTACGCCAGCCCCGGATCGTCCGACCAATGCCAGCCCAGTCCCAGCCCGTCCTCGCTGTTCAGGTCGAGGAAGGCGCCGCTGCTCCACTGCACCCACAGCGTCGGCAAGGCGGTGATGCGGCGGTCGCCGCCGTTATCGTGCACCAGGTCGTTCAGCGCCAGGCCGAAGTACATGTCCAGCGTATCGTCCGGCATCATCATGCGGGTCGGGCCGGCCTGCGCGGCGCCGCAGGCCAGCAGCGCCAGCAGCGCCGGCAGCGCCAGCGTTAGTTTTCTCGTCATCAGATATGCCCCAGTTCCAGTCCGCGCAGCACCGCGCGCACCCGGTCGCGCACGCCCAGCTTGGCCAGGATGCTCGACACATGATTCTTGATCGTGCCCTCGCTCGGCCCCAGCGCGGCGGCGATCTCGCCGTTGTTGAAGCCGGCCGCCATCAGCGCCAGCACTTCGGTTTCGCGCGCGGTCAGGCGCTCGCCGGCGTCCTGCGGCGGCGCCGCGCCGGCGCTGCTCTCGTAGGCGCCGCGGGTGCGTTCGGTCAATCCCGGCCGGAACACCGTGGCGCCGGCCGCCACCGCGCGGATGCCGTCGGCCAGCCGCTCCAGCGAGATGTCCTTGAGCAGGAAGCCGCGGGCGCCGGCGCGCATGCCCTCCAGCAGCGCCTGGTCGTCGTCGAAGGTGGTCAGCAGTATGGTCGGCGGCAACAGCGCGGCCGACTGCTGCAACAGCGCGATGCCCGACAGCTGCGGCATGCGGATGTCGAGCAGCAGCACGTCCGGCCTGGCCGCCGTGGCCAGCGCCAGCGCGCCGGCGCCGTCGGCCGCCTCGGCCACCACGCGGATGTCGGGCGTCAGCGCCAGCAGGCCGCAGATGCCGCTGCGCACCAGCATCTGGTCGTCCACCAGCATCACCCGGATGGCCGCCGTCATGCCGCCCCCGCGCCGGCCGGCAGCACGATTTCCATGCCAAAGCCGCGCCGCGGCCGGTTGCCGGCCTTGAGCTCGCCGCCCAGCAGCGCCAGCCGCTCGCGCATGCCGCGCAAGCCGTTGCCCTCGGCCGTGGCGCGGCTGCCGGCGCCGTCGTCCTCGATCCGCAGCAGCACCGACACGCCGTCGTCGGCGCGCGCCAGCTCGATGTCCAGCTGGCCGGCGGCGGCGTGCCGCACGGCATTGCTGATCGCTTCCTGCACGCAGCAGAACAAGGTGTGGGCCACGGCCGGCGAAGCGATCTCCAGCCCCGGCGCGAAGCGCAGCGCGATGCGCGGCTGCGGAATCCCGGCGCACAAGGCCGCCAGCGCCTCGCGCAGATCGATGCGCTGCGTGCCGCGTTCGCTGCCGACCACCACCCTGACCTCGGCCAGCAAGCCCTGCGCCAGTTCGCGCGCGGTGGCCAGCGCCGGCGGCGCCGTCGCGCCCGCCTGCCGCAGCGCCAGGTCCAGGTGCAGATTGAGCGCGGTCAGGTGGTGGCCGACGATGTCGTGCAGGTCGCGCGCGATGCGCAGCCGTTCGGCCGAGCGCACCGTGTCGGCCAGCAGCAGCTGGGTGGCGCGCAGCTCGCCGTTGGCGGCCGCCAGTTCGATGCGGCCGCGCCGCTCGACCGCCGCCATGTGGCCGATGCCGAAGGCGATGCCTTGCCACAGCGCCATCGTGCCCAGGTCCAGCAGCAGTTCGCGCACCCGGCCGTCGCTGCGGGTGGCTTCGTTGCCGGGCAGCGGCGCCAGCTCCAGCAGCACCAGCAGCAGCACTTGCAGCGCCAGCCAGCGCAGCCCGCTGCGCAGCGCCAGCACCAGGCCCAGTTCGGCGGCCACCAGGTACAGCATGGAATGCGGATAAGCGAGCGCGATCGCCATTTGCGCCGCCAGCATCGCCCGGCCCCGCCAGGCCGGCCGCCGCGCGGCGGCGGCGCTGCCGCTGGTGCGCAGCCAGAACAACAGCCCGAACAGCACCATCAGCGCCACGTAGGCGCTGATGAACAACAGCATGGTCAACTCATTGCGGTCGGTGCCGGCGCGGATCGCCGACGGCGCCGGCGTGAACCAGCTGGCGCTCCACAGCGCCAGCTGGCCCAGCGGCACATCGGTCTTGACGCCCTGGAAGCGGAAATGGATGGTGTCGAGCGCGCCGCCGACCACGCAGCCCAGCAAGCCGATGATGCCGATAAGATTGTTCTTGAAGCGATGCAACATGGGGTTCCTGGCGGGAGCATGAGTCGGGCCATGATACGCGAGGCCACCGGGCAACAACAGTGCCGGAAGTCATGTGGCATTTCCCCCACGCGGACGCTCGCCGACGAGCGCGCGGCCGCGCTTTGACCTAGAATCGGCAGTCCCTGAACTCGCGTCCGCGCCCACCGATGAAAACACTGCCGTTATGCATCGCCGCCCTGCTGCCGCTGGCCGCCTATGCCGGCGCGGATCCGCAGGTGCTCATCAACGCCGAGCGCGATTCGGAATGGAACAGCTACCGCCACGCCTACAAGGCGGCCGCCTTCTTCGCCTACTACACCCGCAGCCGGCCGCTGATCCAGGCCCACATGCAGATCCGCCCGCTCGACCCGGCCACCCCGCTCGACGGCCTGAGCCTGCGCCTGGTGGGCGAGAAAACCGACACCACCATCGCGGTCGACGCCCTCGGCCGCGCCGAACTGCCGATGCTCAAGCAAGCCTACCAGGACGACGCCGTGCTGCGCCTGAACCGGCAGAAAGGCTACTACCACTTCAGCGGCCGCTACTCGATCCGCGCACACGCCGACGGCGTGTACGACCTGGCCGAACTGCGCGCCGCCTGCGAGCAGCTGATCGGCGCGCAGCGCGAATCGGGCTACCGCATGCGCCTCAGCGGCAAGCAGTGCCTGGGCATCAAATTCGTCTATCCGGCCGGCGCCGCGCCGGAGGTGCGCATCCAGACCGACGGCCCCGGCGGCGCCTTGCCGCTGGTCGACGCCCACCCGTTCGAAGGCAGTTCGATGGGCATCTACAAGGTGGCGCTGTACCGCTTTGCCGACTGGCCGCTGCGCGGCAAGATCGAGACCCTCAGCGCGCCGCTGGCGATCGGCACGCTGTACGACTGAGGGCCGGCGCCGCCTACTGGTAAGCCTTGAAGAAATCGCGCGCCGCCACGTTGCAGCCGGTGAAGGCCAGGAAGTCGTGGTAGATATTCGGGTCGGCCGGATTGCCGTTGGCGGCGATCACCAGCCGCCGGGCTTCCGCAAACTGGTTCTTGGCGCCGGCGTAGGGATCGCCGGCCAGCACCGGCGTGTCGAGATCGAGCACCGTCACCAGGCCGGCGCCGACGCCGTGGGCGTTGAAGTAGGCCTGCGTCAGCGTGGCGTTATTGAACGGCACCACGCCATCGCCCTTGCCGCCGCACATCAGCAGCGGCGTGCTCGGCACCCAGGTGCGCAAATCGTTCTTGAACCAGGCGGCGCGCATCGGATGCGCGTGGGCGCAATCGAGCGGCGCGATGGACGAGGTCACCGGGCACGGATGGCTGACGATGTCGTTCAGCAGCGCCGTCAGGTAGGCCGACTTGAGCAAGCTCGTTTCCGGCGTGCCGTACGCGGCCTGCTCGGCGGCCGGCAGGCCGGCGTAGCCCGGCATGTCATTGGCCAGCAGGTGCGGCGGCAGCTTGCCGGTGGCGATCAGCTGCTTGATCGGCAACAGCGTCGGCGCCAGCGTCTCCATGCTGGCCGCGTAGCCGGGTTGGTACAGCTCGCTCGGCGCCGCGTACAGATCGCCGTAGGCCTTCTGCCAGGCGGTGAACTGCAGCGTGAGGTCGAGCATGGAGCTGGCGCCGACCTGGGCCAGCCCGCGCAGCAAGTCCGGCGAACCGAGGCTGTTTTCGTAGGAGACGCTCTCGGCGTAGTTGCCGCTCAGCGGCGCCGCCGCCGTGACGCTGATGCCGGCCGCCTGCATCGCGCGCTGCGTGGCCATGGTCACATAGCCGCCTTCCGAATAGCCCGTCAGGAACAGCTTGCCGCTGTCGGTCACCGGGTGCGGCAGCTTGGCGAAGGCCTTGCGGGCGGCGGTCAGCGCGTCGATCATGTCCTTGCCGTTCTGCTCGGCCACGTGGTGCGGGTGGTAGCTCAAGCTCGAGCTGCCATAGCCGGCGTAGTTGGGCGCGATCACGATATAGCCCTGGGCCGCGTACAGCGCGGCGGCGGCGGCGCTGGTTTCGGCATACGGCGCGTCGGGCGCCAGGTCGCCCATGCGGATGTTGCGCTGCAAGGAGCTGCCGTGGCCGTACATCAGCACCGGGCGCTTGCCGCTGCAGGCGGGATCGCTGCCGTTCGGCACCATCAGCGAACCGGACGCGGTGGTGGTTTCGCCGCCGGCGCCGACGGTGCTGTATTCGAACTGGTGGAAATCGATGCTGCACCTGGGCTGGCCGGCGGCGGCCAGGATTTGCGTCCCCGTCCGGCCGAGCCGGCCGAGCGCCTGCACCAGGCCGGCGGGTTCTATCGATTGCGTCAGCGGTGGCGGGTTGAACAGCAGCGCGCCGCGCGCGCCGGAGGTGTCGGCCACGCCGGTGGGCGGAGTCGGCGTCACCGGCGCCGGGGTGACCGCGACCGGCGTGCTACCGCCGCTGCCGCAGCCGCCCAGCGCCGCGAGCAACGCGGCGACCAGCACGGAAAGACAAAGAGTGGGGCCTGACTTGTACATGGAGTCTCCTGAATCGGATGGTTCGTGGATGAAGCAGCCTAATGGTAGGCCTTGAAGAAATCGCGCGCCGCCACGTTGCAGCCGGCGAAGGCCATGTAGCCGTGGTAGTAGGCCGGGTCGGCGGGATTGCCGTTGGCGGCGACCACCAGCCGCCTGGCCTCCGCAAACAAATTCTTGGCGCCGGCGTAGGGATCGCCGGCCAGCACCGGCGTGTCGAGATCGAGCACCGTCACCAGGCCGGCGCCGACGCCGTGGGCGCTGAAGTAGGCCTGCGTCAGCGTGGCGTTGGCGAACGGCACCTTGGTGTCGCCATGGCCGCCGCACATCAACACCGGCGCGGTCGGCACCCAGGTGCGCAGGTCGTTCTTGAACCAGGCGTTGCGCATCGGATGGCGGGAGGCGCAGTCCAGCGGCGCGATGGCCGACGTCGCCGGGCACGGATGGGCGGCGATATCGTCCAGCAGCGCCGCCACATAGGACGATTTGAGCAGGCTTTGCGCCGGCGCGCCATACGCCGCCTGTTCGACCGCCGGCAGGCCGGCGTAGCCCGGCAAGTCGTTGGCCAGCAGATGCGGCGGCAGCTTGCCGTTCGCGATCAGGGTGGCGACCGGCACCAGGGTCGGCGCCAGCGTCTCCATCGACGCCGCGTAGCCGGGCTGGTACAGCTCGCTCGGCGACGCATACAGATTGCCGTAGGCCTTCTGCCAGGCGGTGAACTGCAGCGGGAACTCCAGCATGGCGATACCGTAGAGCTGGCTCAGGCCGCGCCGCCCTTCCGCCGAGCCGAGCGTGGCTTCGTAGCTGGCGCTCTCGGCGTAGCGGCCGTTCATCGGCGCCGCCGCCGTGACGCTGACGCCGGCCGCCTGCAGGGCGCGGTGGGTGGCCATCATCACATAGCCGCCCTCGGAATGCCCGGTCAGGAACAGCTTGCCATTTTCCTGCACCGGGTGCGGCAGCTTGGGGTAGGCCTTGCGGGCGGCAGTCAGC
The DNA here is from genome assembly GCF_058799615.1 of Duganella sp. GW822-FHT06D06. Taxonomy (NCBI): domain Bacteria; kingdom Pseudomonadati; phylum Pseudomonadota; class Betaproteobacteria; order Burkholderiales; family Oxalobacteraceae; genus Duganella; species Duganella sp. GW822-FHT06D06. The sequence goes on along the minus strand of NZ_JBXALQ010000014.1, from coordinate 161,874 downwards.
GCGTCGATCATGTCCTTGGCCTGCTGCTCGGCCACCTGGTGCGGGTGGTAGTTCAGGGTCGAGCTGTCGTAGCCGGCATAGTTGGGCGCGATCACGATGTAGCCCTGCGCCGCGTACAGCGCGGCCGCGGTGGCGCTGGTTTCGGCATACGGCGCGCCGGGCGTCAGCGTGCCCAGGCGGACGTTGCGCAGCGCCGAACTGCCGTGGCCGTACATCAGCAGCGGGCGCTTGCCGCTGCAAGCTGGATCTGTGCCGTTGGGCACCATCAGCGAGCCGGAGGCGGTGGTGGTTTCGCCGGCCGCGCCGACGGTGCTGTACTCGAAGTGGTGGAAATCGATGCTGCACTTGGGCTGGCCGGCGACGCTGAGGATTTGCGCGCCCGCCGTGCCGAGCCGGCCCAGCGCCTGCGTCAGGCCGGCGGGGTCGAGCGACTGTTCCAACGGTGGCGGATTGAGCAGCAAGGCGCCGCGCGCGCCGGAGGTGTCGGTCACGCCGGTGGGCGCGGTGGGCGTGAGGGGGGCCGAGATCGGCGGCGCCGCCGCTACCGGTGCGCTACCGCCGCTACCGCAGCCGCCGAGCAGCGCGGCCAGCGCGGCGAGAATAAGAGTGCAGCCTGACTTGTCCATGAGGTCTCCTGAATGAGGCGGTTCGACACTGAACCAGCCTGCATTCTGGAGACGTCCTCATGGACGCGCATGTGCCGGAAGGTAGACGCTCAGGAACGCCGCTGCCGGCGGCGCGCCATCAGGCCCAGCATGGCCAGGCCGGCACCCAGCATCGCGTAGCTTGCCGGCTCGGGCACCGGGATCACGCTGCCGACGGCTTCGAATTCCGACACGGAGAAATGGTTGTCGCCGGCGCCGGTGGCGCCGGAAATCATGAAGGCGGTGGCCGCCACCGGCACGAACAGCGTCACGCTGCCGTTGTCCTGCCCCCAGGAGCGGTTCGGCGCGATCACGGCGGCGTCGTGCCAGACGTTGGCGGTGTCGCGATACTGGATCAGATAGTTGTTGTCGTTGTCGCCCTGCAGCTTGAGCTGGCTGACCAGGGCGGCCTGGTTCAGCGTGACCATGAGCGTGTCGGCGCCGACGTCGCCGGTCCAGAACACGGTGCCGCTATTCCATTGGGTGCCGATCGGCAGGTAGACGCCGTCGGTGACCGTGGACGCGGCCGCCAGCGCGCCGCCGCCCCAGCCGTCGCTGTTGCCGAAGCCGCTACCGGTCAAGGTGACGGCGCCGTTCAGCGCCACGTTGTCGGCCAGTGCTGCGCCGGCGCAGGCCATGCAGGCCAGCGCAATCGCAAGAGCTTTCATCGCTACTCCTTTGAATTGATAGGACAGGAGGAACAGAATAGCATCAGCTCGCCTTGGTGCAAGTCCGAGCGTCTCGCGGGCGCGACACTGGCATCACGATACCTGCGCTCACCACCCCAGTTTCCGGCGGATCAAGGCCGTCAGCTGCGCCGCGTTGGCCTGGTGCTGCCTGACGCGCGGATGGCCGCCGAAACCGGTCCACGGGAACACGATGGTGTCGATCCGCCGGTCGCCGCCTTGCCGCATCTGGTCCACCGCCGCGCGCACATGGCCGGGCCACTTGGAACCCTGCTGCACCGCATCCATGCTGCCCAGCGCGCACACGATGTAAGCCTTGGGATAGCGCGCGCGTAGCTTCCGCACGAAAGTGCGGTAGGCCTGCACCCGTTGCGCGTCGTCCGGCGCCGGCGACAGGCGCTGCTCGCGGTCGATCAGCCAGCGGTCGTTCTGGAACAGGTTGACGACCACCACATCCGGCGTCCACGAACCGAAGTCCCACCGGCTGTCGTTGTTGCCGACCGCGCTCAGCTGGTCGTAGAAATCCGGCATGGTGAAAGGGAACCAGCTGATCATCACGCCGATGCCGCTTTGCGAAATGATGTGCGCCTCCGCGTCCAGCGCCCGCGCCGTGATCGACGAATAGGCCATGAAGTTGTTCTTGTCCTTCAGCAGATGGTCCGGCCCGTCGTCCGGCGACTCGTTGCCCATGCCGGTGGTGATGGAATCGCCGAAGAACTCGATGCGGCGCCGCTTGCGCGCCGGCGGCGGCAGCAGCTTGCCGCCATCGGCCAGCTCCAGTCCCTGGAACAGCGTGCCGCCCTCCTCGCCCTCGGTGCGCTTGGTGATCAGGAAGCGGTGCGCACCCGGCCCCAGGCCGCCGGCCACCGCGTAAGTCTTGCCGCCCTGCACGGCTTCGATGACCACCGGCCTGGCCAGGTCGCCATCGATGAAGACGTTGAAGAAGTTCTTGCCGTGCTGGTCGTCCAGCTTGACCGCCAGGCTGGCGCCGCTGAAGTTGCCTTCAATGCTGGTGCCGGGCCACGACAGCTTGGGCCGTGCGCGGTCGGCAAAGTCGATGCGTCCGGTGTACCGCAGTCGCGCGTCATCCGGCTGGACCGCCACCCCGGCCCACGCCTGCCCAGCCAACAACAACGCCGCCAAAACTGTCTTGAATTTCATCCTGATCCTGAATTGTGTTTATTCGAGAGTATTGGATAAAAAAATAGCAATACAATCGATCGCTGCATTGGATTTTCCATCGACTTTTCTGCGACACACCGAAGAGAGGAATGAATCATCATGACTAGCGAATCATATATCCATTTGCCTGCGGACCAATACCGTCACCATGTGGGCAACGTCCCGGTCCACGCGGAGTGGTGGTGGCATATCGGCACCCTGCGCCATGAAGAACGCGTATTCGGATTTGAAATCAATGCGGCCGGTTTTGCGCCGAAGGGGGCGGACCCGCACTTCCTGCTGGCCTACATCATGCTCACCGACGTGCAGGAAAAACGTCACTATCAAACCGTGAATGGATTTCCCTGGAACGATAATTGGGCGCAGGCAGACACGTCGAAACCGTGGGCCGTCAACGTCGGTCCGGCTGGCCAGTCGGGATCGATCGCCATGAGCGCAGATAAAACGCCACTCTCCATGAACGTCAAAGCCCAGTTCAAGGATGCGACCTTCAATACCAAGATAGACTTCGACCTCAACTTCGTGGCCAAGCTTCCGGCGCTACAGGTGTTTGGCGACGGTCGATCCCCGGTGGTCGACCCGGAGGGGAAAACGCCGCTTGAGCGCCATAACTTCTACTACTCGTTTCCCAAGCTGGAGGCGAGCGGCAGGATAGCCATCAATGACAACGCCATGAAGGTGCATGGAACAACGTGGATGGACCATGAGTACGGTGCTTGGCCTGGAAAGTCCTTCCGATGGATATTGCAGGACATTACGCTGAACGACGGCACATGTCTTTCCGTCTTCACCGGCCCGGACGTCAAGATCATCGAGAATCAAACGGTCAAGGCCAATGTCACGGTGCTGGGCCTGGATGGTGTATCGAGGTTCTCGCACGATGCGCTCGTTACACCATTGAGCCCGGCGTGGAAAAGCCCAAGCGGCGCCACCTACTTCCCGAATGTGAAAGTTGAAATTCCGCCGTTACGCGCCGAGTTCATCGTCAAGAGCCTGGTGTCGGACCAGGAATTCTGGAATCCCCAGATACCGGGCTCGCAGGTCTATGAAGGCGTCGCGGTTGCTGAAGGCCGCTACCATGACAAGCCGGCGCACGGAACCGCGTGGAACGAACAACATCTGTTCGAGTAGCGGTCCGGTCCTGATTATTTTTCTGCGGCGGGACAGGCCCGCTGAACTGCGTCTTGCCGAAAGGAGAGGATCATGCTCAGATATGCTTCCATGTGGTCAATGATTACGATTGGGCTGTTGACAGGATGTGCCGGCCTGAGCGATTCCATACAGCAGCGTGTTGACGTGTCCGAGCAGTGCAGGCAGGTACTTGAAGATCCTCTCCCGCCAACCGCATCACACCCAAGCAATAGCTTGACCGCTCACTTGGGGAACATCGGGTCCTGCACATTGATCGATACGGATGGCTTACTGCCTCTGTGCGCATATCGGCAGATCAAAGCCAAATACGAAGGTCTGGGTTTCCCTTCGCCGGAACTAAAGCCTGAAACCGCGGCTGCCGTTGAGGAAATCAAATGCGCCTACGATGCTGTGGCCAACCGTCTCAAAATGCTGAAGACTGCGGTAGCAGCCAAGGAAGAGGAACTCCTGTGCACCTTTCAAAAAGGACGTGCGGCGCATGACTTCGCCCCGACAGCAAAAGAGCTCATTGAACTCAACAAATCCGAAGCCGGACTTTTACTCAAAAATCTACGGGACGCCCTGACCGCTCTACGTACCAAGCTGGAAGACAACAGAAATCTCTTCAGCCAGGACGCCATGACAGAACTGGCGGCATGGGATTCAAATTTCCGGGCTCAACTTGAACAATTTGAGCGCCTCCTTGCTGGCGACTATCGCATCGCCATCAGCGATGACCTGCGCAACCAAATCGTGAGCCACAGCGCACGACACAGTCTGGAGCTGCTGCACCGCGCCCTGCGCCCTGCCGACGCCGTGATCAACAAGCTGGACCAGCAGGGCTACGGCGCTGTCAGCATAGGCTACCTTGCATTTGGTCCGAACATACAAGGCGCAGTTAACGGCGCCAAGAAAAAAATCGGTGACGTTTATCGAGCCAGGCTTGAGGCGCTCAAAAAAAACCAAGAAATCAAACCGGACATCGACAAGTTGGTTCAAGAGTTTATGTGGGAAATGCGGCGCGCAGCTTGCGACAATCTGCAACGAGAAACTCAGTTTTCAATGTTGACGGAACTGGTCGATACCATGTTTATCACCGACATCAAGGACAATTCAAAAAATCCCACCTCGCCAGAAAAGCGCTTACCCGGGACACAGCCGACTGATGGCGCTTCGACGGTGGTCTTGCAATCGAGTCCGGTCGTGAAGTCTTATGCATTGATGACGGATAGCGGCGAAGATGCCGATCATGTCCCGCCGGACACGACAAAAATTCCCAGCCCCTCACCGCTCGGCGTGTATGTCGCCAACGAATGGGCGGCTCGGCAATTTCTCCTCACTCAAAAGATGGACGCCAAAGTAAAGGCACGCATCAAACCCGAGGACACAACTCCGTCGATTATCGTCCCTGCAATGGAACCGGTTGATGAAGCGACCGTAGTACAGTTGGCAGAGACAGCCACAGCAAGAGTCATCGACGATGCGGCACGCGCGACACCGTCCCTGCTGGTAAGCGGACTGGAACAAGACCAGACTTCAACGCGCGCAAATGCCATCGCGAACCACGTTACAGTGTCCTCTTCGGCGCAAGCAGTCAGTCAGGCATTCGCTGTCCTGACCGCCAACGTCCGCATCAGCAATGTCAACACCTTTAGCCCCAGCAATACGGTGGCGCCTGTCATCAATATCCCTCCGGCTTCGGTACCGGAAAAAAGGGAGTCGCTTTGTTCGAGTGCTGAATTTAGCAATAAGAATATCGGCTGCCTGATGGATGGTCGGGATTACGTTTTCAGCTTCAACACTGAAAAATTATTTAAGGATGATCAGTGCAGCGCTGACATCACAAGCGAGCTGTCTTCAGTTTCCGCTGAAGTGGCGCAGTACGCGGCTAAAAATCATGTACATTTCGATGCAACAGTAAGTGGCTATGCCTCAAAGCCAAAGTCGAAATATCCCAATTGCGGCAAGGCGCTGGCTGTTCAAACCTCGCCTTGCGTGTATTTCAACCAAATTCGGGAATCGATCGTCATTGCGGGCTGCAGGCCAAATCCAGGCAGCAGAGATGGAAATCTTATGCTGTCCGCTGCGCGCGCCAAGAACGTCGCGACAAGCTTGGAAGCGTCGGCAAAGGGAGCAATATTGGTGAAAGCCCTTTTTGCACGTGGCGCAAACAGCTCAGATACGAGTGAGGATTATGGTCATCGGGGGAGAGACCGAACTGTCGTCATTCGTTTGCAGCTACGCCCTGCCTGGTAAATCAAACTGATGCGACAACTGCCGAGGGGTGTCACCGCCCCCCCCGCAGTTATCCGAAAATCAGTTGAACTTGCTGAAGTCCGGCTTGCGCTTTTCAAAGAAGGCGGTGAAGGCTTCCTTGGCTTCCGGGGCGGCCAGCATGGCGCCGAAGAATTTGTTTTCGGCGGCGATGGCTTCCGTCACCGGGCCTTTGCGGGCGGCCTTCATCAGCTGCTTGGTGGCGCGGATCGAGCTGGCCGGCAGCGCCACCAGCTTGGCGGCCTGGCCTTCGGCAAAGGCGCGCAGCTCGGCGGCCGGCACGATCTTCGATACCAGACCCATCTCCAACGCTTCCTGCGCCAGGAAGGCTTCGCCCAGCATCAGCTTTTCGGCGGCGCGCGGGTAGCCGGCGATCTGCGTCAGCAGGATGCTCGATGCGAACTCGGGGCACAGGCCCAGCTGCACGAACGGCATCGAGAACTTGGCGTTGTCGGCCGCGTAGACCAGGTCGCAATGCATCAGCAGCGTGGTGCCGATGCCGACCGCCGCGCCGGCCACCGCCGCCACCACCGGCTTGGTCGAACCGCTCAGCGCCATCATGAATTTGTAGACCGAACGCTCTTCGATGCCCGAACCGTCGGCCGGACGCGCGGACTTCATGAAGTCTTCCAGGTCGTTGCCGGCGGTGAAGATCTCCGGCTTGCCGACGATCAGGATGGCGCGCACGGCGGCGTCCTGCTCCGCTTCGTTGATGGCGTCGGCCATGCTCTGGTACATCGCCGAGGTGATCGCGTTCTTGCGCTCAGGGCGGTTGAATTCCAGCGTCAGCACGCCGTCGGTCTTGCTGCTCAAAATATCCATGTGATCTCCAAATGATTAAAGGGCGCCGTGGTTGAACCGCAGCGCCCTTCTTTATGATTCCGTGCTTAGCTTACACGCGTTCGATAATACCAGCCGCGCCCATGCCCGCGCCGACGCACATGGTGACCATGCCGTATTTCAGGTTGTTGCGGCGCAGTGCGTGCACCACGGTCGCGGCGCGGATCGCGCCGGTTGCGCCCAGCGGGTGGCCCAGGGCGATCGCGCCGCCCATTGGGTTGACCTTGGCCGGATCCAGGCCCAGGTCGCCGATGACGGCCAGTGCCTGTGCCGCAAACGCTTCGTTCAGTTCGATCCAGTCCAGTTGATCCTGGGTGATGCCGGCGGCTTTGCACGCATCTGGAATCGCGAATTTAGGACCGATGCCCATGATTTCCGGTGGTACGCCCTTGACGGCGAACGACGAGAACTTGGCCAGCGGGGTCAGGTTGTGCTCGCGCAGGAATTTCTCCGACACGACCAGCAGCGCGCCGGCGCCGTCGGACATCTGCGACGAGTTGGCGGCGGTGACCGAACCCTTGGCGGCGAACACAGGCTTCAGCTTGCCCAGCGATTCCACGGTCGAATCGGCGCGTGCGCCTTCGTCGGTGTCGACGGTGCGGGTCTTGATCTTGATCTCGCCGGTCGCCAGGTCAGGCGTGCGGGTGATGATCTCGACCGGGGTGGTCTCGTCCTTGAAGAAACCGGCCTGCTGCGCTGCGATGGCGCGGCGGTGCGATTCGACGGCGAACGCGTCCTGCGCTTCGCGCGAGATTTTCCATTGGGTCGCCACTTTTTCAGCGGTCAGGCCCATGCCGTAGGCCATGCCGACGTTGTCGTCGGTGAACATGTTCAGGTTCATCGATGGGTGGTGGCCCATCATCGGCACCATCGACATCGACTCGACGCCGCCGGCGATCATCGCATCGGCTTCGCCCACGCGGATGCGGTCGGCGGCCATGGCCAGCGCGGTGATGCCCGATGCGCAGTAGCGGTTGACCGTGACGCCGCCGATGGTCTTAGGCAGGCCGGCCAGCAGCACCGCTTGACGGGCGATGTTGAAGCCCTGTTCCGCTTCCGGGAACGAGCAGCCGATGATGGCGTCGGTGATCAGCGATGGATCCAGGCCAGGCACTTGCGCCAGGGCCGATTGCAGCACGCGCACCAGCAGGTCGTCCGGGCGGGTCTTGTTGAACATGCCGCGCGGCGCCTTGCCGATCGGGGTGCGGGTGGCAGAGACGATGTATGCGTCTTGAATTTGTTTGCTCATTTTGTTCTTTCGAAAATTTTTGATCGAAGACTTAGCGGGACGATTACGCCCGCTTCTCGGATAAATACCAATCCACTTGAACCTGTGCGGCCAGCGTGCCGGCGGCGTCGAAGATGTCGACTTCCACCGGGAACGCCACCTTGCCCTGCTCTTTCAGCTCGGCCTTCAGCGCGGCCAGGTCGCCAGGGACGCGGCCTTCGGCGCGGGTGGCGCCCTTGGCTACTTTCTGGTACTGGATGCGCGATTCCTTGGCGACCGGGCGCAAGCCCAGGATCAGCTCCGCGAAGCCGCCAGCCATGGCCGCGCCGGAAGCCGTTTCGGCCAGCGTGAACAAGGCCCCGGCGTGCTGCGTGCCCAGGTGGTTATTGAGCTTCGGGTCCTCCGGCATCGACACTTTCGAAGTGCCGCTGCCGATCTCGTCGATCCTGATCCCCAGCAAACGCACGAAGGGCAAGGTGTCCATCATTTGTTGCCTGATACGGTCATACACCATGCTTGGCCTCACGCGCAGTAGAACTTTGAATACCAGTTTCAGGATCGACATACCGATTAATTGCGGACTGGCTTACCGGTCTGCATCATGCCCATGATGCGTTCCTGGGTCTTCGGATGGTTCAGCAGTTCCAGGAAGGCTTTACGCTCCATGTCCAGGAACCACTGCTCGCTCACGAACGAACCCTGGTCGATATCGCCGCCCGACACGATCTCGGCGATCATCTCGCCCAGCTTGAAGTCGTGGGCGGAGATGAAGCCGCCGTCGCGCATATTGACCAGCTGGGCCTTGATGGTGCCCCAGCCGTAGCGACCGGTCACCTGCACCGGGGTCTTCAGCGGCGGACGATAGCCCTTGTCGAACATGGCGCGCGCTTCCACCTTGGCCACGTGCAGCAGCTCGTAAGGGTTGAACACGATCACGTCGTCTTCTTTCAGGTAGCCCATGGCCTGCGCTTCCAGTGCCGACTTCGACACGTTGGCGGTAGCGGCGTTGGTGAAACCGGTTTTCAGGAATTGCAGGATGTCGGTGCCCTTGGCTTCCTTGAACGCGCGCACTGCCGCTTCTTTCAAGCCGCCGCCCGCAGGGATCAGGCCTACGCCCACTTCCACCAGGCCGATGTACGATTCGATCGAGGCCACGCGCTTCGACGCGTGCAGCGCCATTTCGCAACCGCCGCCCAGCGCCAGGCCAGCCACAGCGGCCACCACCGGCACGTTCGAGTATTTCATCGCCATGAAGGTGTCTTGCAGTTCACGGATGATAGGGTCGACTGCTTTCGCGCCGCCCTGCATGAACGCAGGCAGTGCCGATTGCAGGTCGGCGCCGGCCGAGAACGCGCCGCCGTCGGCCGCGTCCGCGCTCCAGATCACCAGGCCCTTGAAGTTCTTCTCCGCTTCGGCCAGTGCCTTGCGGAAGCCGGCGATGACGCCCGGGCTGATCACGTGCATCTTGGTCTTCAGCGAGATCACCAGCACGTCGTCGCCCGAGTGCCACAGACGCACGTCGTCGTCTTCATGCACGGTGGTGCCGGCGGTGCGGCCGTCGATGGCGCCCGAACCCAGTACCGGTGCGCGGAAGGCCTGACGGTCGTAGACGGCCAGCGACGAGCGCGGCACGAACGATTTCGATACTGCGGACCACGAACCTTCAGCGGTGTGGACGCCGCCTTTTTCAGCGACCGGACCTTCGAACACCCAGGCCGGCAGCGGTGCGTTGCACAGTGCGTGGCCGGCGTCGATGTCTTCCTTGACCCAGGTGGCCACTTGCGACCAGCCGGCTGCCTGCCACGTTTCGAACGGGCCGACGTTCCAGCCGAAGCCCCAGCGCATGGCGAAGTCGATGTCGCGCGCGTTGTCGGCCACGGTGTCCAGGTGGATCGCGATGTAGTGGAAAGCGTCGCGGAAGATCGCCCACAGGAACTGGCCTTGTGGGTTGGTCGATTCGCGCAGGGCCTTCATCTTCTTGACCGGATCTTTTTCCTTCAGGATGCGGGCAACGATGTCGGCAGCCTTGCCGCCGCCGGTGACGTATTCGCCGGTGGCGAAGTCCAGGCGTTGGATTTCCTTGCCAACTTTTTTGTAGAAGCCGGCGCCGGATTTCTGGCCCAGCGCGCCTTTTTCCACCAGGCCAGCCAGCACGGCCGGGGTCTTGTAGACGGCGGCGAACGGATCGTTCGGCAGGTAGTCCTGCATGGTCTTGATCACATGGCCCATGGTGTCCAGGCCGACCACGTCCGCGGTGCGGAAGGTGCCCGACTTGGCGCGGCCCAGCTTGGCGCCGGTCAGGTCATCGACCACGTCCACCGACAGGCCGAATTTCTCGGCTTCGTGCACGATCGCCAGGATGCCGAACACGCCGACGCGGTTGGCGATGAAGTTAGGCGTATCCTTGGCGCGAACCACGCCCTTGCCCAGGGTGGTGGTCAGGAAGCCTTCCAGCTGGTCGGAAATTTCCGGCTTGGTGAACTCGGTCGGGATGATCTCGACCAGGTGCATATAGCGCGGCGGGTTGAAGAAGTGCACGCCGCAGTAGCGCGATTTCAGGTCGGCGTCGAAGCCTTCGGACAGCTTAGTGATCGACAGGCCCGAGGTGTTCGAGGCGAAGATCGCGTTGGCGGCGATGTGCGGAGCGACCTTCTTGTACAGGTCGTGCTTCCAGTCCATGCGCTCGGCGATGGCTTCGATGATCAGGTCGCACTCGGCCAGCTTGGCCAGGTCGTCTTCGTAGTTGGCTACTTCGATCAGCGCAGCGTGGTCCTTGTTGCCCAGTGGTGCAGGCGACAGCTTTTTCAGGTTCTCGATGGCGCGCAGCACGATGCCGTTCTTGGCACCTTCCTTGGCAGGCAAGTCGAACAGTACGACTGGCACTTTGGCGTTGACGCAATGAGCGGCGATTTGCGCGCCCATCACGCCGGCGCCCAGCACGGCTACTTTTTTAACGATGAAATTGGTCATGTCGTTTCCTTTAAGTTCTTAGAACAGGTCGGCGTCGAGTGCCATCAGGTTGGCGGAGCCCGAACGTGCCTGGCGAATCAAGGTTGCAGTTTCTGGCTGCAGGCGAGCGAAGTAGAAGCGCGCCGTGGCCAGCTTGGCTTTGTAGAAATTGTCGCCGCTGTCTTCTTTGGCCAGGGCGATTTTCGCCATCTGTGCGAAGAAGTAGCTGTACACCATGTGGCCGACCACGCGCAGGTAAGGTACGCATGCCGCGCCGACTTCGTCCGGGTTCTGGAAGGCTTTCATGCCGATTTCCATGGTCAGCTTGGTGACCTTGTCGCCCAGGTCGCCCAGCGGGGTGACGAATTCGCTCATCGCTTCGTCGGTGCCGTTGTCTTCCACGAAGGCTTTGATCTTCTCGCCGAACTTGCGCAGCTTGGCGCCGTTGTCGCCCAGGATCTTACGGCCCAGCAGGTCCAGCGACTGGATGGTGTTGGTGCCTTCGTAGATCAGGTTGATACGGGCGTCGCGCACGTACTGCTCCATGCCCCATTCGGAGATGTAGCCGTGGCCGCCGAACACTTGCATCGCTTCCGAAGTGGCGATCCAGGCGTTGTCGGTGATGAAGGCCTTGATGATCGGGGTCAGCAGCGCGACTTCGTCGGCGGCTTCCTTGCGCACTTCTGCGTCAGGGTGGTGCAGTTCGCGGTCGATCTGCAGCGCCACGTACGAGGTGAAGGCGCGCGCGCCTTCGGCGTAGGCCTTGCCGGTCAACAGCATGCGGCGCACGTCCGGGTGGACGATGATCGGGTCGGCCGGCATTTCCGGATTCTTCACGCCCGACAGCGAACGCATCTGGATGCGGTCCTTTGCGTAGATCAGCGCGTTCTGGTACGCGATCTCGGTCAGGCCCAGCGACTGCATGCCCACGCCCAGGCGGGCCGCGTTCATGAACACGAACATGGCGTTCAGGCCTTTGTTCGGCTGGCCGATGATCCAGCCACGGGCGCCGTCCAGGTTCATCTGGCAGGTCGAGTTGCCGTGGATGCCCATCTTTTCTTCGATGGCGCCGCAGGTGATCGGGTTGCGTTCGCCGACCGTGCCGTCTGATTTCGGCAGGAACTTAGGCACCAGGAACAGCGAAATGCCTTTCGAGCCTTCCGGTGCGTCCGGCACGCGGGCCAGCACCAGGTGCAGGATGTTCTCGGCCATGTCGTGCTCGCCGGCCGAGATGAAGATCTTGTTGCCGGTGATCAGCCACGAGCCGTCTTCCTGCGGCAGCGCTTTCGAGCGCAGCATGCCCAGGTCGGTGCCGCAGTGCGGTTCGGTCAGGCACATGGTGCCGGTCCATTCGCCGGAGACCAGCTTGGGCAGGTAGACTTCCTTCTGGTGGTCGGTGCCGTGTTCTTTCAGGCACTCGTAGGCGCCGTGCGACAGGCCCGGGTACATGGTCCAGGCCTGGTTGGCCGAGTTCAGCATTTCATAGAACGAATTGTTCAGCACAACCGGCAGGCCCTGGCCGCCGTATTGCGGATCGCAGGCCAGCGCGCCCCAGCCCGCGTCAACGTACTGCTGGTACGCTTCCTTGAAGCCTTTAGGCGTGGTCACGGTGTGGGTCGCTGCGTCGTGCTTGCAGCCTTCGCGGTCGCCCGAGTGATTCAGCGGGAACAGCACTTCGGCGGTGAATTTGCCGCCTTCTTCCAGTACCTGGTTGATGATGTCGGCATCGACTTCAGCGTAATCCGGCAGCGACTTCAGTTCTTCTTCCACTTTCAGGAATTCGTGCAGAACGAATTGCATATCCCGGATTGGCGCGACGTATTGACCCATGATTTTCTCCTGATGACTTTTGTAATGACTACGATGTGAAATGTGTTTTTTACGTTATTGCTGCGCCACCACCGCGGACGGCGTTTGCGGATTACGGTAGGTTTCGATCAAGCGCTCGAAGCCGGTGCCGGCCCGGCCCAGGCTGCCCGGGATGCGCAGGAAGCGCGCATCGTGGTGCAGTGCCAGGATCAGGCCGTACATCTCGTACACCAGCTGCTGCGGGTCGGTGTCTGCCTTGAGGTCGCCGCATTCGACGCACTGCTTCACGCAGCGCAGCAGCGCGCCCTGCCAGGCGCCGACCATCGCCATCAACTCTTCGCGGATCGGACCTGGACGGTCGTCATACTCCACCGCGCCGCTGATATAGATGCAGCCCGAGGCCACTTCCACGCTGACGCGCTTGACCCAGCGCGCAAACATCGACTTGAGCCGCTGGATGCCGCGCGGCTCTTTGACGCTGGGGAAGAACACTTCCTGCTCGAAACGATGGTGGTACAGCTTCAGTACTTCCAACTGCAAATCTTCACGTGAACCAAAGTGCGCGAACACGCCCGACTTGCTCATGTTCATCTTGTCCGCGAGCAATCCAATGGTCAGGCCTTCAAGGCCATCCCGGCTGGCCAAATCCAGCGCCACATCCAGGATTGCCGCGCGTGTCAGTTCGCCTTTACGCATAAATTTAGTTGAGGTATTAATAAGATTGCTTCCCAAGGTAACATTCATGTGGAGAAAAGAGTATTCTGCTCCACTTGAATTTACTCCGTGTGAAAAGAATTGCGAACGCTCGTACTATTATCCAGCGAGGGGTAAAAGTCAAACAGTACCGTTAGAGGTGGCGTTCTATTATCGCGACGCAACAGCGCTGTTGCCGAGAGGAACAACTTTCGGCAACAGCGTGGCGCTATGGCAGGGGTGTGGGATGGCTGGACAACGGTGGCCGCAGCTCAGTATTTGACCGGATAATCCTTGGGAAACTGGCGGCCCGAGTAGGCCAGTTTCTGGGTCCAGTCCTGCGCCGGCGCGGTCCAGTAGGGATCGTCCTGCGGCAAGCCCAGCGACAGGAATCCTGCGGACGCGATGTACATGCTGCCGTTGTTGGAATACCAGTCGCCCAGCTCCGGATGATGGCCGACGAAGCCGATGGTGAGGAAGCTATCGCGGGTGAAGTTGCTGGGCTCCGACCACACGACCTGGTGCGCCGCGTGCAGCGCCGCCCTCACCTGCCCGGCCGGCAGGCTGGCCGGCAACTGCTTGCGCCAGGCCAGCAGGCCCAGCGGCTGGAATACGGCGGTGCGATAGGTCAGCGACCGGCCGATGGGCGGATAGGTGCCGCTCGGCGAAATGAAGCGCTCCAGGTGCTCGCTGTAGCGCTGCATGCGCTTGACGGCCTGCGCCAGCAGCTCTTCCGAATTGCCGCCCCAGAAAGGTGTCCTGGCCCGCGCCAGCACTTCCAGGATCTCCACCAGCATCGGGTAGATCACGTAGGAATTGTAGTAGTCGAAGTGGAAGGCGTCGCCATCCTTGATCCAGCCGTCGCCGGCATACCACTCGTTGATCTTGCGCACCGCCAGGCTGATGCGCATCTGGTCGTATTGCTCGCCGATCGACATCAGCCACGCCTCGTTCATGGCGGCGAACAACAGCCAGTTGGTGTACGGCGGATCGACCCGGCGCAAGCTCTTGATCTCGGCGACGATGCGCTGCTTGGTCACGCTGTCGAGCGGTTCCCACAAGGCTTTCGGCGCCCGCATCAGGGCGTTGGTGAAATAGGCCGAATCGACCAGCGCCTGCTCCGGGCCCTTCCACAACAGGTAGTCCGGGTTCTTCGGATCGACCGAGTTGGCGTAGCTTTGCAGCGCCAGCTGTTGCAGGCGCTTGCGGGTCTTGCCCTCTGCCGTGCCGTCTTCCGGCAGCGCCAGCCACGGCGCGGCGCCGGCGATCAGGCGGCCGAAGCATTCCAGATAGGTCACGCCCTGGTCGCGGCCGTCCCAGGTGGGGCTGAGCTCAAGCGGGAAATTCTTCTTCAGCTTGCCTTGCGCCATATTCGACAGCACCGGCTCGGCCATCTTGTGCAGCAGGCCGGCCATGTAGGCGCGCTCGCCGCCGGCGGCAGGCGCGCTGGTGGCTGCGGCGACGGCGCCGCTGCCCATCAAACCGGTGGCGGCCGAGCCGGCCAGCACCGCCTGCATAAAGTTACGACGTTCCATCTTGTCCCCTTATTGTTGATCGAGTAAGCGTACCAGTTCCGCCGACGCCAGCAGGAAGGCGCCGACGCCGAAATCGGCGGTGGAATCCTGGTCCACCACCTGCCCCGGTATCGCGCGGTCGCCGATCGGCTGGACATAGCCGACCCGGCCGTCCGCCTGCAGGGCCACCTTGCTCAGGTAGTGCCAGCTCTTGCGCACCACCGGCAGGAATTCGTCGCGCGCCAGCACGCCATGGTTGATGCCCCACAGGTAGCCGTAGGTGAAGAAGGCGGTGCCGCTGGTCTCCGGCCCCGGCGCGTGCCGCGGATCGAGCAGGCTGCGGGTCCAGTAGCCTTCCGGTTGCTGGGCGCGTTTGAGCGCCTGCGCCATGTCCTTGAAGCGGGCCACGTATTGCGCGCGGTGCGGATCGTCGGCCGGCAGCTCGTCCAGCACGCGCGCCAGCGCGGCGAACACCCAGCCGTCGCCGCGCGACCAGAAGTCCTTCCTGCCGTTGACGCTGGCGTGCGCCGGATAGACGTACTTGGCGTCGCGGTAGTACAGCCGCTCGGCCGGGTCGTACATGATGCGGTTGGCGTACTCGAAGTACTGGTGCAGCTTGTCAAGGTAGCTACGGTCGCCGGTGATCTTGTACAGCTTGGTCATCACCGGCATCGCCATGTACAGGCCGTCGGACCACCACCAGTAATCGTCGCGCGGCGTGCTCATCTGGTATTCCATCACTTCGCGGGCGCGGGCGATCTTGCGCGGGTCCCGCTCCAGCTGGTACAGGTCGGCATAGGTCTGAAAGCAGATCTGCCAGTCGCCGAACAGCACGTGCTCGTCGGTTTCGCCATAGCTCAGCTGCCAGCGGCTTTTGTCAGGCGAGCGCGCGCCCATCCACTGGTTGTGCGCGGCCCAGGTTTCGGCATAGCGCCGGTAGTCCTCGTTGTGGGTGACCTGGTAGGCCGCCATATTCCCCGTCTGGTAGGCCGCCACATGCCAGAACGCCCATTGCTGCGCCGGCGTGCTGCGCTGCCAGTGGCCGTTGACCTGGTCGATGATGGCGATCACTTCCGCCCGGCTGCCGCCGATGGCCGCGTTGTCGACTGGCCGCGTGGCGCAGCCGCCCGCAGCAAACGCCAGCAACAGCAAAAATCCTTGCGCGTATTTTTTTAAGTTCATGGGACCGTTGGAAAAAAGGGCCGAAGGCGCAGGCGGGCCGCCTTCGGCATAAACACCCGGGAACCATGAAGGGGACCCGGTCTGGAGTGCTCTGTCAACCACATCAAGGCTTCCACTGCCACACTTGCACCGGCGACGACGCGCCGGCGGACGCGCCCTCGCCGTCCAGCTGCCGCACGTCCTGCACGAACAGGTGCAGCTCGCCGCGACGCCGCCACAGTTCGGTATCGAACGACGGCTCCCACGCGCCCACCGGCGCCGTGCCCAGGTCGCGCACGGTCCAGCGCGGCCGGCGCAGATCGGCGATGCTGGCCACCGAAACCTTGTCGCCGCGCTCGGCGTCGCGGAACACCAGCAGGGCACTATGACGATCCACCATGATCTGCGGCCGCGACACCGGTATCGCCTTGGTGCCCAGGCCGCTCAGCGAAAACGGCGTGCGGCGGAAATCCAGGTCCAGCTGCCGCCACGCGCCGCCGTCGCGGTACAGCAAGTGGTACTGCGGCACCGCCGAGCCGGCCGCGCGCCAGTAGCTGGCGATCACCGGCTGGCCGTCGGCCCCGGCCGCCATCGAGGTCTGGTTGATCAACTCGCTGTTCTGCGGAATGCGCGCTGCGTACTCGGCGCTGTCGGCCGTGATCGGCAACGTGTAGCGCTCGCCGCCGCTGCGTTCCCACGTCAGGCCGCCGTCGCGCGAGCGGGCGTAGGCCATGTCGTGGTTGCTGGCCACGTCCGGCGATTCGCGCCACACCCACGACAGGTGGATGGTGCCGGCGCGGTCGACGAACGCCTGCCAGTAGGCGCTGCGTCGCCCTTCCCCGCCGATCAGCTTGCTGTGCAGCCGGGTCCAGCTGGCGCTCGCCACGTCGTAGCGATTCATCACCAGATTGCCGTGGCCGGAGCCGCCATCGCGGTAGAGAAACAGCAGGCCGCCGTCCGGGCAACGGAAGAACTCCGGATAGCTGGCCGACTCCTCGTCGCGCCCCAGCATCGCCATTTCCGCCGTCAGCTCCAGCCCGCCCGGCCGGGTGCCGCGCGCATAGCGCAGGCGCTGGTTGTGCACGTCCCACGCCAGGTGCAGATAGTGGGCGCCGTCGACCATGATGCTGATGCTGTTGTGCGCATCGGCCGCGTTGCCGCGATACGGCGTGCGGCGCAAGGTCCAGCGCTTGCCGCCCAGCTTGCGCTTGCCCAGCACCACGGCCGCATCGCGGTCGTAGAAGGCGATGTACTGCATATCGCCATCCGACACCAGCGAGTTCTTGCGGAACACCACGGCGTTGACCGAATTGTTGGCCCAGCCCGGCGCGACGTCGACCACGCGCGCGGGACCGGCGGCGCCGGCCCGCGCCGCGCAGGCCACGCAGGCCAGCAGCAGCAACAGAGACTTAGAACTTGCCACGCAGACCAACCTTGACGCTGCGGCCGTCGTACTTGGCGTAGTCCATCCGCGTTTTCTTGCCGCTGCCGTACTGGCCGCTGGCGTCCTCGAAGTAGTCGAAGGCCAGCGTGTTGGACAGGTTCATGCCGTCGATGCGCAACTCCAGCTGCTCGTTGATCTTGTAGCTGATGTTGGCGTCCAGGTAGCCGCGTCCCGCGCGCCAGCGGATCAAGTCGTCGCCGAGGTTGCGCGGATTGTCAGGATGCAGCGAGCGGCCCTTGTAGTTGTAGGACATGCGCAGCGCCAACGGTCCCCGTTCATAGTAGACGGTGGTGCTGTAGGCGTACTTGGGCACCGAGTTGACCGCGATCTCCTGGCCGGCGTTGGTGATCCACTTGGCGCTGTTGAACGGATCGATGTGGGTGTAGCTGGCCAGCGCGCCCAGGCCCTTGAACGGTTCCGGCAGGAAGGTGAACGCCTGCTGGTAGGACAGCTCGTAGCCCTTCAGCGTCTGCTCGCCGGCGTTGGTGAAGCTGCGCAAGGTCATCGGCAGGCTCGGGTCGACGCGGCCGTTGGCATCCTGGAAGATCGCGCCCAGCGCCGTGTCCGGCAAGCCCAGCGCGCCGAAGGTGGTGTTGCTGGTGTTGGCCACGGTGGCGTCGGTCAGCTTCTTCTGGAACACGGCGCCCGACAGCAGGCTGCCTGGCTGGAAGTACCACTCCAGGCTGGTGTCCAGGTTCTTCGACTGCTGCGGCTTCAGGCTGGCGTTGCCGGCGGTGGCCGAGTTGTCGAACGGATTCGGGATGACGGTCTGCGCGGCGATGATCGACAGCGAGGCCCGGCTCACGGTCTTGCCCCACGAGGCGCGCCACATCAGGCTGTCGGTCAGGTCCAGTGCCGCACTGAAGGCCGGCAGCACATTGCTGTAGGTGCCTTGCTCGTGGTTGGAAGCGTAGACCAGGCTGGCGCCCTGCTGCTTGAAGTTGTCGATGCCGGTTTCGGTGCGCGAGTAGCGTACGCCGGCGTTGAAGCGCAGCTCGTGGCCGCCGACCATGCCCTTGAAGTCGGACTGGATGAAACCGGTCGAGACTTTTTCCGTCGCGCCGAAGCTTTGCGCCGGCGTGAAGGTCGCTTCCGAGTTGTAGGCCAGCGGATCGAAGGTCGAGAAGGTGGACGCGCGGGTGAACGTGCCCCAGGCGTGCGGCCAGCCGGCGCCCATGTCCAGGTTGTCGACCGGCAGCGTGGTGGTCATCAGGCCGCGCATGCCGGCGTTGCCCAGTCCGTTGAGCTTGGCGGTGGCGGCGCTGGTGCCGTTGCGCTTGGCGATGCCCTTGGTGGTTTCCACATACACCAGGCCGGTCTTCAGGTGGCCGCTCCAGTCGCCGGGCAGCTTGTAGTCCCAGTCCGCCACCAGCCGGCCCTGCTTGCCCTTGTCGGTTTCCCGGGTCCAGGTGGTGCCGACGCCGAAGCCCTGGTAGTTGTTCAGGTCGGTGTAGCTGGCGGTGGACGACAGCGATGGATAGACGTGGTCGGAACCGTAGTCGATGCTGGAGTCGACGCCGAAGATCTGGCCCGACAAGGTGTCCTGGTAGCTGACGGCGTTGCTGTTGTTGCCGCTCAACTGGCCGGTCAGCACCAGCTTGTCGCTGGCGGCCCAACGGCCGTTCAGCGCGGCATAGCCGAACTTGGTTTCGTCTTCGCTGTAGGTGACGCCGCTGCTGTACGAGGTGTTGCCGAAAGTGCCGGTCAGCAGATTCGAGCCCGGATCGATGTGCACGTTCAGCGGCACCAGGCCGCTGTGGCCGTTCTGCCCGGCCGGCGCGGCGCGGTTGGTGGTCTTGCTGTTGCGGATCAGCAGGCCCATGTACATCTCGTCGCGGCTGTTGGTCAGCCTGGAGCCCAGCACGTCCAGGCTCAGGTTCAGGTCGGCGGTCTTGTATTGCAGCGACGACACCAGGCCGTCGCGGGTGCGCTCGTTGGCCGAGCCGTAGAAGCGGTAGATGCGCGGCAGCAGCGCGTTGTCGATCTGGCTGCGGCTGTAGCCACCGAGGTTGGCGCGCGGGTCGTCATAGTCGAGCTGCATCGCGAAGTTGCCCTTGACCGGACTCTGGCTGCCGCGCGCCGAACTGTTGTAGCCGCCGGTCGCCTCGAAGCCGGAGCGGTTGTTGGTGCTGGACGAATGCGACACGCCGGCCAGGAAGCCCCAGTGGCCCCAGGTGTTGGAAAACAGCGCGAAGCCCATCGGGTCGGCGTGCTTGGACATGGTGTTGTACGACTCGGTCAGCGCATAGCGGATGGTGCGCTTGGGATTGTCGAACGGACGCGGGGTTTGCAGGTCGACCACGCCGCCCAGGCCGCCTTCGCTGAGTTCGGCCAGCGGCGACTTGTAGAAGTCGACCCGGCCAAACAGTTCCGACGCGAACACGTCGTAGTTGAAGCCGCGCGCCGCGCTGCCGATGGTGCTGGTGGAGGTGGTGTTGACCGGTGCGCCGTTGAGCGTGGTCACCGAGTATTCGGTCGGCAGGCCGCGGATCGAGATGCGCTGGCCTTCGCCCGAGCTTTCGTCGCGGTTGAGGATGATGCCGGGCACCCGCTGCAGCGATTCGGCGATATTCGCCTCAGGGAATTTGCCGATGTCTTCGGCCACGATGGAATCGCGCACGCCGATCGCCTGCTGTTTCAGGTTCAAGGCTTTTTGCAGGCTGGAGCGGAAGCCGGTGACCACCACCGTGACCGGCTCGGCCGCGCCCTCCGCCGGAGCGGCAGGTGCGGCCGGTGCCGCCACATTCTGCGCGGCGGCGTCCGCCCCGTAGGCCGCCGCCAGCGCCAGCGGCAGCAGAGTAGCGAGTAGTTTTTTACGCATTATTTCCCCCGTTGTTGTATGCAACAATCTAAAAGTTCACTATGTAGTTTTTTTTCACGCCACGCCGGTGTCTCCCGAAAAGCGTGCCGCGCTGCTGCCTGATTTTTTGGCACCCGCATGTGGTCACGTTACCACCCATCGAACTCATCGTACAACTTAATTTTTCCGCAGAGACTGGCAAATATGCAGTTTTCCGGTCGAATGTGGTATCGTGACCACATGGCAAAAGCAAGCAAACTCAGTGAAGTCGCGAAAATCGCCGGGGTCTCGCCGATCACCGCCTCGCGCGCAATCCGGGGCAACGGCTACGTGTCCGAGGCGGCGCGCACGCGCGTGCTGGCGGCGGCCGCGCAGCTGAACTACACGCCCGACATGCTGGCGCGCCGCATGCGCGGCGACAAAAGCAAATTGATCGGCGTGTTCGTCAACCACTACGGCTCGCTGGTGCTGCATGAAATCACCAAGGCCATCAGCGACGAGGCGCGGCGCCAGGGTTACGACATCCTGCTGTTCAACGCCGAGCGCTTCGACCTGCCCAGCCGCACGGAAACCTGCGCCATGCTGAGCCAGTTGTGCGCCGGCCTGGTGCTGCTGCTGCCGAACGCGGCCGACGGCTACCTCGACGTGGTCGAGCGCCAGAGCTTGCCCTGCGTGTTCGTCGGCTTCGAGGCGCGCCCGATGAACCTGCCGGTGGTGGTGGTGGAAAACCGCAGCGGCGCCCGCACCGCGGTCGAGCACCTGCTGTCGCTGGGCCACCGCCGCATCGCCTTCATCGGCGGCACGGCCGGCACCGGCCAGGGCGCCGAACGCCTGAAGGGCTACAACGACGCGCTGCTGGCGGCCGGCGTGAAGCCCGATCCGGCGCTGGCGGTGGACGGCAACTTCTCGCAGACGGGCGGCCATGCCGCCGCCGAACAACTGCTGTCGCTGGCCGTGCCGCCGACGGCGATCTTCGCCGCCAACGACGAGACCGGATTCGGCGCGATCGACGCCATCCACAGCCGCGGCCTGAAGGTGCCGGACGATATCTCGGTGATCGGCTTCGACGATATCTCGACCTCCAGCTTCGTCCACCCGCCGCTGACCACGATGCGCCAGCCCAACGCCGACATGGCGACGCGCGCCGTCGGCGAACTGCTGGCGCTGATCGAGGGCGGCGAGAAGCAAGCCAAACGCATCGGCTTCCCGATGCGCCTGGTGCTGCGCAGCTCCACCGGGCCGCTGCGCCGGCCGGACTGATGGACGGCGACGGCGCCGTGGCCGGTCCGCGCGTCGGCGGCAAACGCGCCGCCTGGGGCTACGCCTCGGCCGGCTTGCTGGCGGTGCTGTTCTGGCTGTTGGTGGGCGACCTGGCGATCTCGATCCGCGAACGGGCCGCGCTGCCCAGCGGACTGGAACTGCTGCGCCGCAACGGCGCCTCCGACACCACCACCTCGCTGCTGATGTCGACCGTGCCCGCCCTGCTGAGCGTGCTGCTGGTGCCCTTGCTCGGCTACCATTCGGACCGGCTGCGCAGCCGCTGGGGCCGGCGGCGGCCGTTCTTGCTGGTGGTGGCGCCGGTCGGCTGCGCCGCCATGCTGGGCCTGGCTTGCTCGCCGGCGCTGGGCGCGCTGGCCGACGCCGCGCTCGGCGCGCTGTCGCCGGGGCGCCGGCTGTGCAACCTGGCCGCCTTCAGCCTGTTCTGGACCATCTTCGAATGCGCCGGCATCAGCGCCGTGTCGCTGTTCACCGGCCTGGTCAACGATGTCGTGCCGCAGGGGCTGCTGGGGCGCTTCTACGCCGCCTTCCGCATCGTCGGGCTGGGCGTCGGCATCGCCTTCAACAGCTGGGTGTTCGCGCTGACCGACCAGTACCTGGGCGAGATCCTGGTCGCCATCGGCCTGGTGTTCGGCCTGGCGCTGCTGCTGGTGTGCCTGATGGTCGAGGAGCCGGCCTGCGGCGCGGACGCCGGCGGCCAGCGTCCCGGCGGCTGGCGCGCGCTGGCCGTGCCGCGCGCCCACGTGCTGGCCTGCTTCGCCCATCGCCCCTTCCTGTGGGCGGTGGCGACCTTCATGCTGGCCAGCGTCACCTTCAGTCCGTTCAACACGTTTTACCAGTACTACGCCCACCTGTCCGGCATTCCGAAGGCGACGCTGGGCACGCTGACGGCGTATGGCTACGCCGTCTCCATCGTGTCCGCCTTCGGCATCGGCTGGCTGGTCGACCACTACGGCGCGCTGCGCGTGTCGAGCCGCGTCATGGCGCTGTACTGCTGCGCCGCCGCGCTCGGCTACCTGAGCCTGGGCAACGCGGCCGCCTTCCCGTGGTTTTATCTGGCGCATGTGGTGGTGTCCGGCGCCTGGTTCACGGCGGCGGCGTCGATGCCGATGGCGTTGTTTCCCAGGGCCCGGTTCGTGCAGTACAACTCGACCAAGGACTTGATGGTCGTGCTGGGCAATATCCTGGTCAGCGGCGTGCAGGGGCCGGTGCTCGACCTGTCCGGCCACGACTACCGGCTGACCCTGCTCAGCGGCGCCGTGTTCGCGCTGCTGTGCGTGCTGTGCCTGGCGCGCCTGCAGGCGCGGCCGGCGCAGGCGGACGGCTAATCGTAGTCGCTGGCCTTGCCCAGTTGACGGCGGTCGCGCTTGGTCGGCCGGCCTTTGAAATCCGCGCTCGGTTCGCGGAACATCTTGCGCTGTTCGGCCACGGTGGCGCGGCGCGCGACGCTGGCGTCGGTTTCCTCGTACAGGTTGCGGGCGATGGGCGCGGCCGCCCGCACGTCGGACAGATTCATCACGTCGACCTCCCAGCGGTCGGAGCCGTTGTCGATGTCCAGCGTGTCGCCGACGCGCACCGCGCGCGCCGGCTTGACCTTGTCGCCGTCGAGCCTGACCTTGCCGCTGTCGACCGCCTCGGTGGCCAGCGAGCGGGTTTTGAAGAAGCGCGCGGCCCACAGCCATTTATCCAGTCTGACACTATCGCTCAAGCGTATTTCCCCACTGCGAAGATCCGCATCACCAACTTATACGCGAAAAACGCGATCTCGTAGCCGATGCGGCGGAAGCGGCCGACATGCTCGAAGTCGGCGTAGTTGACCACCACGCCTTCGGCGATGGCGGCCTCGATGTGCCGGCGCAGGTTTTGCGCGAAGACCGCATCCCTGATCACCACATTCGCTTCCTGGTTTAAAAACAGGCTCAAGCCGTCCACATTGCTCGACCCCACAGTCGCCCAGTCGTCGTCGATCACCGCCACCTTGGCGTGCAACTGGGTCTTGTGATATTCCACCACTTTGACGCCGGCCGCAAGCAGCTTCGGGTAGAAGGAATGCGCGACCGCGTCCTGCAGCCAGATCTCGCCGACGCCGATCAGCAGCGTGACCTCGACCCCGCGCTGGGCGGCCGCCGCCAGCGCATGGCGGAACCTGGCGCCCGGCGCGAAATACGGATTGGCCAGCAGCACGCTCTTGCGCGCGCGCCCCAGCGCGTGCATGTAGGCGCGCTGTATCGTCCTGCGGTTGCGGAGGTTGTCGCGCACCACAAAGCCGGCCTCCACCATGTTTTGGCGGGCGATCTTGTTCACCTTGCGCATGTCGCGGAACAGGCCGATCCGCTTGATGATGCCCAGCTTGCCCAGGCGGCGCCACTGGGTCAGCGCCTCCAGCTGGATGGCCGCCACCAGCGGCCCGCGCACCTGCACCGCGAAATCCCAGCGCGGCGCCGACAGGCTGATCGCGTGGTTGTAGTCGCAGTACATATCGTCGTTGATGTTGATGCCGCCGACAAAGGCGAGCTCGCGGTCGACCACGCAGATCTTGCGGTGGGTGCGGGTGACGCCGCGCTTGAACCAGGGATTGAAGATGCGGTGTTCAACGCCGGCCTCGACCAGCCGCGCATGCATGCTGTTGACCTGGCGCCGGCCGGTGCCCCACCAGTCGGTGATCATGCGCACCTGCACGCCGCGCCGGGCGGCGCCGCTCAGCGCCGCCAGCACCGCGCTGCCGGTGGCGTCGCCGGCAAAGATATAGGTCTCGAAATACACTTCGTAGCGGGCGGCGTCGATCGCGGCTATCAGCGCCGGAAAGAAATCGGTGCCCGTGTGGAGCAAGGTGACTTCGTTATCGGCGATAAAATTTACTGTGCGCATAGCAGGATTCTACCCTTGAGTTCCGAAATAAGGCGCGCCCAAGGAAACAAGTCTTAAATTAATTGCAACCAGCCGGCAAGACATAGCCGTCAAGCTCGACAGCGCGACCCTGGGCCGCAAATAGCTCAGCCCAGCGTCAGGCTGGCGACGATGGGCGCGTGGTCGGACAGCTTGGCCCACAGGCTGCCGTGCATCACCTCGGCCGCCTCCACCTTGAAGCCGCGCACGTAGATGCGGTCGAGCCGGAAGAACGGCAGCGCCGCCGGGAAGGTGCGCGCCGGATTGACGCCCGGACTGATGCTGGACTTGCGGCGCAGCGTGCGCACGATCTCGTCGAGCGCGGAGTTGGAGCCGATCTGGTCGAAGGCCTCGACCACGCCGAGCGCGTTGCGCAGTTCGCTGCCGAGGGTGTTGCGCCAGTCGTTGAAATCGCCGGCGATGATGACCGGCTCGCCGTCGGGCGCGGAGGCGCGCACGGCCGAGATCAGCGCCTGGGTCTGGCGGCGGCGGCCCGCCTCGAACAGGCCCAGGTGCACCACATAACAGTGCACCGTGCCGTGCGGCGTGTTCAGCACGCAATGCAGGATGCCGCGCTGTTCGTAGGCGTGGTCGGAGACGTCGTGGTTGGCCTGGTTGGCGATCGGGAAGGCGCTCAGCAGCGCGTTGCCGTGATGGCCGTGGTCGTAGATCGCGTTCATGCCGTAGGCGGCGTGGGCGTGGCGCGACTCGCCGGCGAAATATTCGTGCTGCGCCGCGGCCGGCCAGTGCTTGTGGCCGAAGTGTTCGGCGCCGTACTTGGCGGCGTTCAAGTCATGCTTGCCCTGTACCTCTTGCAAAAAAACCACATCGGCGTCGAACAGGCCGATCGCCTGCTTGAGCGCCAGCACCCGCGGCTCGCTGCGGATGGCGGATACGCCCTTGTGGATGTTGTAGGTCGCGACTCGGATTTTCATCCATCTATTCTAACCCTGAGTCCGGGATCTGGGCGTACGCCGCCACACATACCGCAAGGCTATGGCTTAAGCTTGGTCCGGTAACCAACGGCCGGCCAGCCCTTCAACATGCCTTCCAGACTGAGGTCTTCATCGAACTGATCCCAATGTAGGCCCTCGCCATCGCCGATGATTTCCCATTGCTCCAGTTGCACCTGGGTCGCACCGGCCAAACGAGGATACCAAGCCAAGGGGGTGCTGATGCGACGGCCATCCATCAGGTCTACCGTCAAGTGCGTGGCATCGACGGACGCGTGTTTGATTCGCTCATCAGGTATGGTCAAAGTAGTCATTCCATTTCCTCAGAAAATCCAAGCGATAGTCAGAAATAATACGCGCAATCTCGCGCAATTCAAGCGGTGTGAAATGCGAATTCTGCACCACCGTAGCGCTCTCGATCCAGAACTTTGCAGTCTTCCGGGCTTTGCTGACATGCACATGCGGAGGCTCGCCTGATTCGCCGCTATAGAAGAAAAACCGGTAGCCCTTGAGCCGCAACAGCACTGGCATGACATGCTCCAGAAATCGATACGGATTTCCGAGTATGCGTCGCGACAGCTAGCCGCAACTTGAGGCGACACAAGCTAGCGGATCTGTTGCGGGAGTTGAAGCACGGCTTCGGCGTTGGAGGAGGAGAAGCATTTGTCGGCCGCTTCCAGGTAGGGCAGCCAGACGTGGTTCAGGTGCTCGCGCGGGGCCAGCTTGATGGCGATGTCGCGCGGGACTTCGACGCTGAAGACGTGCTCGGTATTTTCCGTCACGCCGGGTGCGTAGCGATGGCGCCACACCGGGTAGATCGTGTAGATATTGGACAGCCGCCAGTCGCGCAGCACGATGGTCTCGCCGTCGGCGACGATGCCGGTTTCCTCGAACAGTTCGCGGCGCGCGGTGTCCAGCAAGGGCTCGTCGAGCGCGTCCAGCGAACCGGTCACCGATTGCCAGTAACCGGGCCGGTCGGCGCGTTCGATCAGCAGCACTTGCAGGTCGGCCGTGTGGATCACCACCAGCACCGACTCGGGAATCTTGTAAGGCTTCATGGTTCGGTTAAAAGAAAAGGCGCCGAAGCGCCCTTTCCATTGCAATATTAGCCAGCCACTTTTGGCTCGGCCGCGCGCAGACGGATATGCAGTTCTTTCAACTGCTTCTCGTCCACTTCCGACGGCGCCTGGGTCAGCAGGCACTGGGCGCGCTGGGTTTTCGGGAAGGCGATCACGTCGCGGATCGAATCGGACTTGGTCATCAGCGTCACGATACGGTCCAGGCCGAACGCCAGGCCGCCATGCGGCGGCGCGCCGTATTGCAGCGCGTCGAGCAGGAAGCCGAACTTCAGGCGGGCTTCGTCGGCGTCGATCTTCAGCGCGCGGAACACTTTCGACTGTACTTCCTCGCGGTGGATACGGATCGAACCGCCGCCCAGTTCCCAACCGTTCAGGACCATGTCGTAGGCCTTGGCGATGCAGGCGCCCGGATTGGTTTCCAGCCAGTCTTCATGGCCGTCTTTCGGCGCCGTGAACGGATGGTGGGTCGCGGTCCAGCGGTCGGCTTCCTCGTCGTATTCGAACATCGGGAAGTCGATCACCCACAGCGGCGCCCAGACGTCGTCAAACAGGCCGGCCTTCTTGCCGAATTCCGAATGGCCGATCTTGACGCGCAGCGCGCCGATCGCATCGTTGACCACCTTGGCCTTGTCGGCACCGAAGAAGATCAGGTCGCCGTCTTCGGCGCCGGTCAGTTCCAGGATCTGGGCCAGGGCGGCGTCGTGCAGGTTCTTGACGATAGGCGATTGCAGACCGTCGCGGCCCTTGGCCTTCTCGTTGACCTTGATGTAAGCCAGGCCGCGCGCGCCGTAGATGGCGACGAACTGGGTGTAGGCGTCGATTTCCGAACGTGGCATGTCGCCGCCCTTCGGTACGCGCAGGCCCACCACACGGCCGTTAGCCATGTTGGCGGCGCCGGAGAACACCTTGAAGTCGACGTCCTTCATGACGTCGGTCAGGTCGGTGAACGACAGCTTGACGCGCATGTCCGGCTTGTCCGAACCGTATTTGCCCATCGCTTCGGCGAAGTCCATGACCGGGAACGGGTTAGGCAGCTCGACGTTCATGGTGTTGCGGAACACCTTGCGGATCATGTCTTCGAACAGGTCGCGGATTTCCTGTTCGGTCAGGAACGAGGTCTCGCAGTCGATCTGGGTGAATTCAGGCTGGCGGTCGGCGCGCAAGTCTTCGTCGCGGAAGCACTTGGTGATCTGGTAGTAACGGTCGAAGTTGGCGACCATCAGCAGCTGCTTGAACAGCTGCGGCGATTGCGGCAGCGCGAAGAAGTTGCCGGCGTTGACGCGCGACGGCACCAGGTAGTCGCGCGCGCCTTCCGGGGTCGACTTGGTCAGCATCGGGGTTTCGATGTCGATGAAGCCCAGCTCGTCGAGGTACTTGCGCACTTCCATCGTGACCTTGTAGCGCAGGCGCAGGTTGTTCTGCATCTGTGGACGACGCAGGTCCAGCACGCGGTGGGTCAGGCGGGTGGTTTCGGACAGGTTGTCGTCGTCCAGCTGGAATGGAACGGCCACGGAGGCGTTCAACACTTCCAGTTGCGAGCAGACCACTTCGATCTTGCCCGACGCCAGGTTGGCGTTGACGGTGCCGGCCAGGCGGTCCTTGACCACACCGGTGACGCGCAGGCAGAACTCGTTACGCACGGCTTCGGCGGCCTTGAATACTTCAGCCTGCTCCGGATTGCACACGATCTGCACCAGGCCTTCGCGGTCGCGCAGGTCGATGAAGATCACGCCACCGTGGTCGCGGCGACGATGTACCCAGCCGCACAGGCTGACAGTTTGGCCAAGCAGCGCTTCAGTGGTGAGGCCGCAGTAGTGAGTACGCATTGAGGACATGTTTATTTCTCGGTTCAGGTTAAGTTACTCAGTTAATCTATTGTTTGGCGATTTCGATGGCACGGGGCGCGTCTTCCGGCGACACCACACCCATCGAAACGATGTACTTCAGCGCCGCGTCGACGGACATGTCGAGCTCGACCACGTCCTTGCGCGCCATCATCAGGAAAAAGCCCGACGTCGGGTTCGGCGTGGTCGGGATGTAGACGCTGACATAATCGCCCACCAGGTGGTTCTTGACGTCGCCGCCGGGGGTGCCGGTCAGGAAGGCGATGGTCCACGAGTTCTGGTGCGGATACGGGATCAGCACCGCCTTGCGGAAGGCATTGCCGGACGACGAGAACAGCGTGTCGGACACCTGCTTGACGCTGGAATACAGCGAACTGACGACCGGAATGCGGGTCAGCAGTTTTTCCCACAACTTGACCACGTAGTTGCCGACCAGGTTGTTGGTCAGCAGGCCGGTCAGGAACACGATCAGCACCGTCAGCACCGTGCCCAGGCCGGGAATATCGAAGCCGATCAGGGTACGCGGCTGCCAGCGCACCGGCACAAACAGCAGGGACTGGTCCATGGTGCTGATGACCAGGTTCAGCACCCAGGCGGTAATCGCCAGGGGCACCAGGATCAGCAAGCCGGTAATGAAATATTTACGCATCGATTACTCTTAGAGTGGGTGGTGCTGCGGTGGGCTTCGGTCCGTGCTCAGTCCGACTTCGTGCCGGACGCGGGCGCGGCAGGCGCGGCCGCCGGCGTGTCCGTCGGGGCAGGCGCAGCCGGTCCGGTCGCGGTGCCGGTCGCCGGCGGCGTGCCGCCACGGAAATCGGTCACATACCAGCCGGAACCCTTCAATTGGAAGCCGGCGGCGGTCAATTGTTTCTTAAACGTTTCTTTGCCACACGACAGGCAAACAGTCAGCTGCGGGTCGGAAATCTTCTGCAAGACATCCTTGGCAAAACCACACGCCTCGCAGCGGTAAGCGTAGATCGGCATCTATTACTCCGCAAAAATCATCAAAACCCTGAATTATAAAGCTTTTTGCCGGCGTCCTGTCTGTTTCCTAAGGTTAAGGGCGGCGGCGCCAGGCCATCCAGCGCTCCTTGCCCTCGAACACCGGGATGGAATCGCTGACGGCGGCGTCGGCGACGCACTCGAAGTCGGCCGCCAGCAAGGCCTCCAGCTCGGCGCGCGTGATGCCGAACGGCGGGCCCTTGGGAACGTCGTCGAAGAAGAAATAGCCGGCCAGCAGCGCCCCCGGCGCCAGCAAGGCCGCCCAGCGCGCCGCCACCTGCGGCCGCAGCGCGCGCGGCAGGGCGCACAGGAAGGCGCGTTCGTAGATCAGCTGCAAGGGCCGCTGCGGCTGCCAGGTGAAGAAATCCGCCTCGACCACGCGCGCCGCGTGCGGTCCGACCGCCGCCTTGCCCGCCGCCACCGCGGCCGGCGAGAAATCGATGGCCACCGCGTCCCAGCCCGCTTCGGCCAGGAAGGCCAGCTCGTAGGCCGAGCCGCAGCCCGGTATCAGCGTGGTCAGCGGCGCGCTGGCGACGGCGAAGTCGCGCAGGGCCTGCGGCACGCCGCCCCGGTCCCAGGGCGTGAACTGGCGCTCGAAGCGCTCGTCCCAGAACGCCGGCGAGCTCGGATCGCGTTGTGCAAAGTCCACCATGGTCAGATCAAGTGATGCCAGCGCAGGTACAGCTGGTAGCCGGCGACGCCGATGCCGAACGCGCCGGCGAAGTAGATCACCAGGCTCAGCAAACGGTTGGTGCGCTGCTGTTCGTGGATCAGCACCTTGATCAGCTCGGTGTTATCGGCCGGCTTCTCGCCGCCCTGCTCCAGCGCCCGGTGCAGCAGGCGCGGCAGTTGCGGCAGGATGTGGGTGTAGCGCGGCGCTTCCGCCTTCAGGCGCTGCCACATGCCCTGCCAGCCGACCTGCTCGGCCATCCAGTTTTCCAGGTAGGGCTTGGCGGTCTTCCACAAGTCCAGGTCGGGGTCGAGCTGGCGGCCCAGGCCTTCGATGTTGAGCAGCGTCTTTTGCAGCAGCACCAGCTGCGGCTGCACTTCGACGTTGAAGCGGCGCGAGGTCTGGAACAGGCGCAGCAGGATCTGGCCGAAGGAGATGTCCTTCAGCGGGCGGTCGAAGATCGGCTCGCAGCAGGCGCGCACGGCGGACTCCAGCTCGTCGACCCGGGTCTCCTTGGGCGCCCAGCCGGACTCGATGTGGGCCTCGGCCACGCGCTTGTAGTCGCGGCGGAAGAAGGCCAGGAAGTTCTGCGACAGGTAATCCTTGTCGAAGTCGTTCAAGGTGCCGACGATGCCGAAGTCGAGCGCGATGTAGCGGCCGAAGGTGGCCGGGTCGATCGACACCAGGATATTCCCCGGATGCATATCGGCGTGGAAGAAACCGTCGCGGAACACCTGCGTGAAGAAGATCTCGACGCCGTCGCTGGACAGTTTTTTCAGGTCGACGCCGGCCGCTTCCAGGCGGTCGATCTGCGACACCGGGATGCCGTGCATGCGCTCCATCACGATCACGCTGTTGGAGCAGTAGTCCCAGTGCATCTCCGGCACCAGCAGCAGCTTGGAATCGGCGAAGTTGCGGCGCAGCTGGCTGGCGTTGGCCGCCTCGCGCATCAGGTCCAGCTCGTCGTGCAGGTATTTGTCGAACTCGGCGACCACTTCCTTCGGCTTCAGGCGCTTGCTGTCGGCCCAGATGCGGCCTATCCATTCGGCCGCGATGTGCATCAGCGCCACGTCCTCGTCGATCGACTTCTTCATGCCCGGACGCAGCACCTTGACCGCCACCTGCTTGCCGTCCTTGAGCGTGGCGAAGTGCACCTGCGCGATCGAGGCCGACGCCACCGGCGTGCGCTCGAAGCTGGCGAACAGCTGGTCGGGATGGGCGCCCAGCGACTTGCGGATCTGCGCGATGGCCAGGTCGGAATCGAACGGCGGCACGCGGTCCTGCAGGTGCGACAGTTCCTCGACCAGGTCGGCCGGGATCAGGTCGCGCCGGGTCGACAGCACCTGGCCGAACTTGACGAAGATCGGGCCCAGGTCTTCCAGCGCCATGCGCAGCCGCACGCCGCGCGGCGCCGACAGGTCGCGCCAGAAGAACACGGTGTCGATCAGCTTGGCGATGCGGGGTTTTTTCAGGCCGGAGATGGCGATTTCGTCGAGGCCGTATTGCACCGACACCCGCAGGATCTTCAGCAGGCGTAAAAATTTCAACATCATTTGGCGTCCAGTTTCTGTTCCAGTTTGGCCAGGCGCTTGGCGGCGCGTTCGACGTCGTCGCGCAGGCGCACCACGTCGGCCGAGAAGGCTTCCACCGTTTGCGGACGGATCAGCACAGGTTTTTCATCGAGCAGGAATTCGGCGACGTTTTCGGCCAGCTTCAGGTGGCCGTTTTTGATCGCCTCAAACGCGGCGCGGGCGCCGGACACCATGCGCACGGCGGCGATCGGGCCCACCACTTTTTCCAGGTCGTACTCGGCTTCCCAGCGCAGCGACTTGCTGAGGTTGGAGATGGCGTTGGCGAACTCGGCGTCGCCCTCGATCTGCACGTAGGAGAAAGCGCGCTCGCGGTTCTGCGCGATCAGCGGCAGGTCGGACAGCTTGACGCGGATGGTGACGCGCGCCGGCTCTTCCGGCGGCGCGGCTTCCAGCATGCCGTCGGCCGTCACGCGCAGGCGCAGCACGACCGCACCGGTGTCGATGGCGGCGATCTTGCCGGCGTGGCGCTGCAACTCCTTGCGCGCCCACGGCTCCTGCGCCAGCAAGTGATTGATGGCGGCGCTGGCCGGCGCCGCGGCGGAGAAATTCGGTGGTGTCATACGCTAACCATGAAAACAAAAACCGCAAAACAAAACCGCCCGGAAATACGGGCGGTCTTGATCTTACCAGCTTGCCGCGAAATTACGGCAATTACGCGAGCTGTTGAATACCAGCCAGCAGCCAGCCAGACGCGCCGGAAACCGGCTTGGACAGGTTCCACACCTCGTTGAACGGCTCGGCCAGCGCATCCGGCGCCGGCTTGATGGTGCCGGTGAACTTGACGCTGGCGAGGTAATCGCTGGCGCTGGTTTCGATGCCCAGCAGCTCGGCCTCGATGGTGACGACGTCGGTGTAGTCCTTCTGCGCGCCGCGCTCGCTGATCTGCATCTTCAGCTCGGCAAACACCTCGGGGGTGGTGAATTCGCGGATATCGGCCGAATCGCCCTTGTCCCAGGCCGCTTGCAGGCGGATGAAGTTGCTCTTGGCCACGCGCAGGAAGGACGGCGCGTCGAAGTCGGCCGGCACGCCCCACGGCGTGTGGGCGACCGGCGCGGCGGCCTGCTGCATTGGCTCGGACTGCAAGCGCGAACCGATCTCCGGCGTGCCGCTGGATGGCGGCATCCCGTACACATTGTTGCCGCCGTGATTGCCGCCAAATGCGACCGGGGCCGCCGCCGCAGGCTGCGCACGGTTGCGGATCATGCGGATCACGAAGAACACCACGCCGGCCAGCAGCGCCAGCATCAGCAGC
Source organism: Duganella sp. GW822-FHT06D06 (assembly GCF_058799615.1). Lineage (NCBI taxonomy): Bacteria > Pseudomonadati > Pseudomonadota > Betaproteobacteria > Burkholderiales > Oxalobacteraceae > Duganella > Duganella sp. GW822-FHT06D06. Next base: position 128,963 of record NZ_JBXALQ010000014.1, on the reverse strand, counting down.
GAGCCGAACATGCCGCCCATGGCGCCGCCCAGGCCGAAGTGCGAGAACAGTGCGCCGATGCCCAGGCCCAGCAGTGCGCCGCCCAGGATACCCTTCCATGGGCTGGCCGGTTTCGGCGGGATGGCGGCAGGCGGAGCGGCCGGCGCAGGAGCGGCCTGGCGCGGCGCGGTGGGCGCCGGCGCGGCGGCCGGCGGCATGCGGTTGACGCTTTGCGACTGGCGTCCGACCGAACGGCCGCCGCCCATTGGACGGGCCAGCGCCTCGCCCAGCATCGACAGTGCGGAAACGGCCAGCACGGCGCCGAGCAGGATTTTCTTGATATTCATGGCATTCCTATCACTACAGTTTGACTACAGTTTGATACCGGTGTGTAAAGCGGCCACACCTGCCGTCAGGTTGTAATACGTTACCCGTTCCAGGCCCGCCTCTTCCATCATGGTCTTCAGCGTTTCCTGGTCCGGGTGCATGCGAATCGACTCGGCCAGATAGCGGTAGCTTTCGGCGTCGTTGGCGATCTTCTGGCCCATCCACGGCAGGATCTTGAACGAATAGAAATCGTAAGGTTTCTGCAAGGGCTCGGCCACTTTCGAGAATTCCAGCACCAGCAGCTTGCCGCCCGGCTTGAGCACGCGGCGCATTTCCGCCAGCGCCTGGTCCTTGTGGGTCATGTTGCGCAGGCCGAAGGCGACGCTGACGCGGTCGAAATAATTGTCCGGGAACGGCAGTTTTTCGGCGTCACACAGCAATGTGGGGGTCAACAGGCCGCGATTCAAGAGGCGGTCGCGGCCGACGCGCAGCATCGACTCGTTGATATCGGTGAGCCAGACCTCGCCGGTCGGGCCGGCCTGTTTGGCGAATACCTTGGCCAGGTCGCCGGTGCCGCCGGCGATGTCCAGGCACTTGAAACCGGGGCGCACGGCCGCATTGGCGATGGTGAAGGTCTTCCACAGGCGATGCAGGCCGGCCGACATGACGTCGTTCATGATGTCGTACTTGGCGGCGACAGAATGGAAAACCTTGGCGACTTCGCGGACTTTGTCGTCTTCCGCGACGGTTTTGTAACCGAAGTGAGTGGTATTGGTCATGTTGGGCAGGCCTGTTAGTTTGCCTGCATTATACAAGACCCTACTGCGCATTCAGGTGGCGCCACTCCAGTCCCAGCGCGGTGCGCGGGCGAAACCCCTTCCACGGGGCGGGATCGGGCTTGATGGTGCCGTCCGCGCCCAGCGGCGGCAGCTCCAGATAAGGCTGCAGGGGCTGCCGCTTGAGGTGGATGCCGAGGAAGGCCGTGACGAAATGCTGGTTGATGTTGTTGATGCGGCGGCTGTCCCACACCGGCTCGGAGTAGGACATGAAGTCGTCGAAGTTGGCCAGCATGGCCGGCGACGGCGGATTCGGCGCGGAATTGTGGCGGCCGCCGACGTAGGTCAACAGGTAGCGGTCGGCGTGGATGGCGCCCTGGAACAGGCGCAGCACGCCGTCCTGGTAGCCGGCCACGTCGTCCTGGTCGCCGCTGACGAACAGCATCGGCGTGCGCACGCCGGCCAGGCCGGCCGGCTCCCACACCTGGTGCGCGCCGCCCCACGGCGCAAACGCCACCACCGCCTTGATGCGCGGATCGCGCCGTTCTTCATATTGCGCGTTGCCCTGCTGGTTGACCGCCAGCTTGCCGCCCGGGACGTAGGCCACCGCCACCGGGCCGACGCCGGCGCCGACGGTGTTGAGCGCGCCATAGCCGCCCATCGAGTAGCCGACCAGCGCGGTGTTGTCGGCGTCGACCAGGCCGGACAGGAAATGCCCGCTGCCCGGCTGGCCCCAGGCGGCCACGGTTTGCAGCACGAACAAATCGTCCTGCGCGCGGTTCAGCAAGGTGCTGGCGAAGCCGGCCTTGTCGGCGCGGGTCGATTCGGGATGGTCGATCGCCACCACGATGTAGCCTTTGGAGGCGAGGTTCTCGGTCAGGTAGCTCATCTGCAGGCGCGAGCCGGGATAGCCGTGCGAGACGATCACCAGCGGATAGCCGCCGGCCGGCGCGCTGGCGGCCGGAGCCTGCGGCACCGCATTGCGCGCGGCGCGGCCGTTGAAGGTGAATTGGGTGTTGGGACGGGCAGCATCATTCGGGCCGGAGCCGAGCACATCGATATAAACCGTATGTTCTTTTTGGCCGGGCTGGAGTTGGGCCGGGTACCAGACTTCCAGCGTCAGCTTGCGGCTGTAGCGCGGGTTCGGCGCGGCGTCGCTGTAGCGCAGGATGTCGAGCTGGTCCGCATGCTCGGCCAGCAGCGTGCGCACGCCGACCGGCAACGATCCACGCGCCGCCAGCTCGGGCGCGTCGGGCCGCGCATCGCCGAAGTATTCCTGGGCGCCCAAAGGCGCGGCGATCAAGGCCACGGCCAGCATCAACACCTTGCAAACATCCTTCATGCCAACTCCCATCAAGCGAAACCGCCAACTATCCCACGGTGCTGTGACAACTTGATGAAATGAAGGCGCGTCCGTTTGATATAGCCGAAACCGTGGCCATACGGACGGGCTAATCTGGCCAGAACCACCCGAGGTCCAGCCATGCCGCCAACCGTCTATCTCGACACCTCCGTCATTTTGCACCTGACCGATCCGCCGAGTCCCAACCCGATCACCCGCGCCTGCCAACAGCTGACTCAGCTTTGGTGGGATACCCGTTGCGATGCAAGTAGAACGTATGTTTCCGGGTATGTCATCGCAGAGATAAAGCATGGCGATCCACTCAACATGGCACGCCGCATGAGAATGATTGAATTTCTTCCCCGCCTGCCAGACGGTGCGCGGACGGAAGGCGTTGCCGAACTTTTAATCTGCGGCGGCGGTCTAAACGCAAGAGCGATGAAATGCGCCGAACACATTGCTTGCGCAGCGCAAAACCGGAGTGAGATTCTTCTCACATGGAATTGCCGGGACATCGCGAACGCCAGACAACTCCGGCTTCTGAGGGTACTGATCCACGCACAAAGACTGCATCTTCCCGAGTTGGTAACGCCCTTTGAACTGATGGAGAATCGCTATGAAAATATATGACGTGGAAATTCCTCCGGACTTGGAGATTCCAGAACTCGACGAACATTCGCGGGCCGAGATTGACGCATTGCATGAAGAAATTGCACGCGACAGGGCCGAACGCAAACGACGAGCAGAGATGTCGCCGTACAAGGATGTGGGAGAAGCCTGGCAACTGCCTTCGACTCCACACCTCCCTGACCCGGAGCCATCCATCGATGTAGAAGCACTGCGCCAGCTACCTCTGCATGTACGGGCCATCTTCGCCTATGTGCTGCGTGAGCACGTCACGCGCTGACGCACTTAGTGCTTATGGCCGCAGCCTGTGTGGTTTTTCGAGCCCGGGCCGGTCAGCGTGACGCCGGTTTCCCGGCCGCTGTCGCCTTCGAAGCCGGACGCGTGCAGGCGATCCATGTAGTTGGCCCACAAGGCGTCTTTTTCATTGCCCAGCTTGTACAGGTAATCCCAGGTGTACAGGCCCGTGTTGTGGCCGTCGGTGAAGGTCGGCTGCACCGCGTAGTTACCGACCGGGTCCATCGCCGCGATGCCCACTTCGCGCTTGCCCACCTGTAGCACCTCCTGCCCTTCCCCGTGCCCCTTGACCTCGGCAGACGGCGAATACACGCGCAGCAGCTCGAACGGAATCGAGAACGAGGCGCCGTCGTCGAATTCGACGTCCAGCAACTTGGACTTGTTGTGGACGGTCAGTCCGGTGGGTTGCTTGCTCATATGGAGTCTTTCAAACGTTCGATGATCGCGGCGTGCAGGGCCGGCAGCAGCGCGCGGCGCGCGGCCAGTATTTCCGGCGCCGACGCGCGCTGCGCAACCGCCCAGGTCGGATTCGGGAAATGCACATCGTCCGCATAACGCGGAATCACATGCCAGTGCACATGAGGCGTCATATTACCAAAGCTGGCCAGGTTGATCTTTTCAGGCGCCATCACCGCGCGTTGCGCGGACTCAACCGCCCACACCACGTCCATCACGCGGCTGCGTTCAGCCGGCGACAGATCCGTCATTTCCTTGACGTGGGCATGCCACACCACGCGCGTGAAGCCCGGATATTCGGGCTCGTCCACGGCGACCACCGCCAGCTGGCGGTCGCTCCAGACCACCGCGCCGGCGGCGGGCGCCGCCAGCAAGGCGCACAGGTCGCAGGCCATTACACCAGCACCCGTTCGATGCCGCCGTCGTTGGCGCGCTTGACGTAGTCGGCCATCCAGTTCTCGCCCAGCAGGTGCTTGGCGATCTCGACCACGATATAGTCGGCCGTGGTGCCGGCGTCCTCGCCGTAGCGCGACACGCCGCCCAGGCAGGCCGGGCAACTGGTCAGGATCTTGACTTCGCCCTCGAAGCCGTCGGCGCGCAGCTTGTCCGCGCCCTTGATGACTTCCTCTTCCTTGCGGAAGCGCACCTGCGTCGAGATGTCGGGACGCGCGATCATCAGCGTGCCCGAATCGCCGCAGCAGCGGTCGTTCTTCTCGATCTTGACGTTGTCGTGCGTCTGGATCAGCGTGTTGACGGTCTTGGTCGCCTCCTGCATCTTCATCGGCGTGTGGCAAGGCTCATGGTACATATAGCGCGTGCCGGTGACGCCTTCCAGCCGGACCTGCTTCTCCATCAAATACTCATGGATGTCCATGATGCGGCAGCCCGGGAAGATCTTGTCGAACTCGTAGGTCGCCAATTGGTCGTAGCAGGTGCCGCACGAGACCAGCACGGTCTTGATGTCCAGGTAGTTGAGCGTGTTCGCCATGCGGTGGAACAGCACGCGGTTATCGGTCATCATCTTCTCGGCCTTGTCGTACTCGCCCGAGCCGCGCTGCGGATAACCGCAGCACAGATAGCCCGGCGGCAGCACGGTCTGCACGCCCACTTCCCACAGCATCGCCTGCGTCGCCAGGCCCACCTGCGAGAACAGGCGCTCCGAGCCGCAGCCCGGGAAGTAGAACACCGCTTCCGTATCGGCGTTGGTGGCCTTGGGGTTGCGGATGATAGGAATGACCTTGTCGTCCTCGATGTCCAGCAGGGCGCGCGCGGTTTTCTTCGGCAGGCCGCCCGGCATCTTCTTGTTGATGAAGTGGATCACCTGCTCGCGCACCTTAGGCTTGCCCACGCTCGGCGGCGGCGCCTTGGTCTGCTTCTTGGCGAATTTCTTCAGCAAGTCGTTGCCCAGGCGCTGGGCCTTGTAGCCGATGCCGACCATCGCCGCGCGGGTGGCGTTGATGGTGGCCGGATCGGTGGCGTTGAGGAAGAACATCGCCGCCGACTTGCCGGGATTGAAGCTCTTCTTGTCCATCTTGCGCAGCAGGTTGCGCATGTTCATCGACACGTCGCCGAAGTCGATGTTGACCGGACAGGGCGTGACGCACTTATGGCAGATCGTGCAGTGGTCGGCCACGTCCTCGAATTCTTCCCAGTGCTTGATCGAAATGCCGCGGCGGGTCTGCTCTTCGTACAGGAAGGCTTCGATCAGCGACGAGGTCGCCAGGATCTTGTCGCGCGGCGAGTACAGCAGGTTGGCGCGCGGCACGTGGGTCGAGCACACCGGCTTGCACTTGCCGCAACGCAGGCAGTCCTTGACGCTGTTGGCGATCTCGCCGATATCGCTCTGCTGCATGATCAGCGATTCGTGGCCCATCAGGCCGAACGACGGCGTGTAGGCGTTAGACAAATCGGCTTCCATGCCGGCCAGGTTCAGCAGCTTGCCCTTGTTGAAGCGGCCTTCCGGGTCGACCCGCAGCTTGTAGTCGCGGAACGGGCCGATTTCCTCTTCGGTCAGGAACTCCAGCTTGGTGATACCGATGCCGTGCTCGCCCGAAATCACGCCGTTGAGCGAACGGGCCAGCTTCATGATGCGGGCGACGGCCTGGTGCGCCAGTTGCAGCATCTCGTAGTGATCCGAGTTGACCGGCAGGTTGGTGTGCACATTGCCGTCGCCGGCGTGCATGTGCAGCGCCACGAACACGCGGCCGCGCAGCACGCGCTGGTGGATCGCGGTCGCTTCCTCGAGGATCAGCTTGTAGGCGGCGCCGTTGAAGATCTGGCGCAGCTGGGCGCGGATTTCCTGCTTCCAGGTGACGCGGATGGTGCGGTCCTGCACCACGTCGAACAAGGTCGCGTCCGGCTGGGTCTTCAGGCGCTCGTCGAACACCGGCAGCAGGCGCTCCAGGCCCAGTTCGGCCAGTTGCGCGGCGACGGCGGTCAGCGGCTTGTCGAGCTCGGCCAGCAGGAAGCTCCAGCGCGCCACCACCTGGGTCAGCAGCGCTTGCGCCTGCTGTTCGCGGTCGCCCAGCATTTCCTCGTCGCCGACGGCGTCGTCGGCGTCGTCGCTCTTGCCGATCGGCAGATTGCCGGCGGCGAAGAACTGCTGCAATTCATCGGCCAGCTGCAGCTTGTTCTTGATCGACAGTTCGATGTTGATGCGCTCGATGCCGTCGGTGTACTCGCCCATGCGGTTGAGCGGGATCACCACGTCTTCGTTGATCTTGAAGGCGTTGGTGTGCTTGGCGATGGCGGCGGTGCGGGCGCGGTCCAGCCAGAATTTCTTGCGCGCTTCCGGGCTGACGGCGACGAAGCCCTCGCCCACGCGGGTATTGGCGATGCGCACCACTTCCGACGCGGCCAGGGCGACCGCGTTTTCATCGTCGCCGACGATGTCGCCGAACAGCGCCATCTTCGGCAGCACGCCGCGTTTGGACTTGGTGGCGTAGCCGACCGCGCGCAGGTAGCGCTCGTCCAGGTGCTCCAGGCCGGCCAGGCGCAAGGTGCTGAACTGCTCGCCCTTGGCCGGCAAGCCGTCCAGGTAATCCTTGATTTCGACGATGGACGGGATCGCGTCGCGCGCCTGGCCGAAGAACTCCAGGCAGACGGTGCGGGCGAACTTCGGCATCTTGTGCAGGATCCAGCGGCTCGACGTGATCAGGCCGTCGCAACCCTCTTTCTGGATGCCCGGCAGGCCGGACAGGAATTTGTCGGTGACGTCCTTGCCCAGGCCTTCCTTGCGGAACTTGCGGCCTTCGATCTCCAGCAGCTCGGTCTTGAACGGCTCGCCTTTCGATTCGCCGCGCGCGGTCGGATGGGTCCACTCCAGCTTGAAGCGGGCCAGCGGCGCATCGTGGATCTTCGACAGGTTGTGGTCGAGGCGGGTCACTTCCAGCCAGTCGCCGTTCGGGTCGACCATGCGCCACGAGGCCAGGTTGTCCAGCGCCGTGCCCCACAGCACGGCCTTCTTGCCGCCCGCGTTCATCGCGATATTGCCGCCGATGCAGGAGGCGTGGGCCGAGGTCGGATCGACCGCGAACACGAAGCCGGCCTTCTCGGCCGCTTCGGAAACCTTGTGGGTGATGACGCCGGCGCCGGTGTAGATGGTCGCGTATTCGCGGTCCAGGCCGGGCAGCACCTTCATTTCCACCGCGCCCATGTTGAGCAGCTTCTCGGTATTGATGACGGCCGACATCGGCGTCAGCGGAATCGCGCCGCCGGTGTAGCCGGTACCGCCGCCGCGCGGGATGATGGTCAGCCCCAGCTCGATACAGCCCTTGACCAGGCCGGCCATTTCTTCCTCGGTGTCCGGGGTCAGCACCACGAACGGATACTCGACGCGCCAGTCGGTGGCGTCGGTCACGTGCGAGATGCGCTTCATGCCGTCGAAGCAGATGTTGTGCTTGTCGGTGTAGCGGCCCAGCACCTTGTTGGTGCGCTTGCGCAGATCGTAGACTTGCTTGAATTCCTCGCCGAAGTCGGCCACCGCCTTGCCGGCCGCGCGCAGCAGCTTGGCGACATTGGCGCTGCGTTCGCGCGCGCCTTCGTCGCTGCTGTCGTCGACCGTCAGGCGGCGCTTGTCCACCTCGGCCAGGCGGTGATGCAGCGCATCGATCAGTTCCTGGCGGCGCTTCGGGTTGTCCAGCATGTCGTCCTGCAGATACGGATTGCGGCGGACGGCCCAGATATCGCCCAGGACCTCGTACAGCATGCGCGCCGAGCGGCCGGTCTGGCGGGCGCCGCGCAAGGCATCCAGCAAGCTCCACGACTCCTCGCCCAGCAGCCGGATGACGATCTCGCGATCGGAAAACGACGTGTAGTTATAAGGAATTTCACGAAGGCGCGTGGCTTCGGGACCGTGGGGCGTTTCCGCCAGCAAAGCTTGGATTTGTGCAGGGGCATTCATTGTGAGATTGGACTTGTAGACTGAACCCGGGAGGGTCATTCTAGCGTATTGCGGCGCACCACGCCGGAACACCCCTTGGCAGTCGAGGGGCTATCCGGGTTGCAACAACCCACCAAAAATTTGCAAATTCCGGCTTTTATTGGCAATAACGGATAAATATCCGATATAAAACTGAACGAAATTCACGCCTGGATGCTTATGGCAATATGATAGCTTGCACCAAATTAGCCGAGCAATTGGCCTATCCTGTGCCAAACCCCGTCCGGCACGTACAACAGCAGCGTGGTCATGGTCAGGTAGCGCAGCATTTTCCCCACCGCCATATAGGCGATGCTGGGCCAGAAAGGCAGCTTGAGCCAGCCGCCCAGGGTGCACAGCGGATCGCCGACGCCGGGCAGCCAGGCCAGCAGCATGGTCTTGGCGCCGTAGCGTTCCAGCCAGTGGAACCAGCGGCTCTTGCGTTCCTTGGAGAAAGTCTGCTTGGCCTGGTAGCCGATCCAGTAATCGACCGCGCCGCCCAGCGTATTGCCGACGGTGGCGACGGCGATGACGCTCCAGAACAGGGCCGGATTGGCCTTGATGACGGCGAACACCGCCGGTTCCGAGCCCAGCGGCACCAAGGTGGCGGAGATCAAGCTGATGATAAAGACCGAGGTCAGGCCCACTTCCGGCGCCGCCAGCACGTGCAGCAGCCAGGCGATTGCAGATTCGATCATCGGTTTCTTTGAGCGGAAGGAAAGGTGTCCATTATAATGAGTCGCACACCGCATGATTGAACAGTAGGGCCGCGCTCCCATCCGCGCGCGGCCCGCGCCCCTGCTTCACCCGGTCACACGCCGGATAGTTAGCACTGAATAAGCAAAGCACCCTGGGGGTCAAGTCTGACATTCGGACACGAGCTCTACCGTAGCGCACGCTACGGTAGAGCTCGTGTCCGAATGTCAGACTTGACCCCCAGAGCCCCGGAATCACTATGTTTGCAAACCATGACTATCGACTATCTGAAGAAAATCCTGACCGCGCGCGTCTACGACGTCGCTACTGAAACCCCGCTGGAACTCGCGCCGACGCTGTCGCAGCGCTTCGAGAACCGAATTTATTTCAAGCGCGAGGACATGCAGAGCGTGTTCAGCTTCAAGATTCGTGGCGCCTACAACAAGATGGCCCACCTCAGCGACGCCCAGCGCAAGCGCGGCGTGATCTGCGCTTCGGCCGGCAACCACGCCCAGGGCGTGGCGCTGTCGGCGGCGCGCATGGGTTGCCGCGCGGTCATCGTGATGCCGACCACCACCCCGCAGGTCAAGGTGGAGGCGGTCAAGGCGCGCGGCGGCGCCGATGTCGAGGTGGTGCTGCACGGCGAATCCTATACCGACGCCTACAACCACGCGCTGTTGCTGGAACAGGAACAGAAGCTGACCTTCGTCCACCCGTTCGACGATCCCGACGTGATCGCCGGCCAGGGCACCATCGGCATGGAAATCCTGCGCCAGCATTCCGGCCCGATCCACGCGATCTTCGTGCCGATCGGCGGCGGCGGCCTGATCTCCGGCATCGCCGCGTACGTGAAACAGATCCGCCCGGACATCAAGATCATCGGCGTGCAAAGCCTCGATTCCGACGCCATGGCGCGCAGCGTCAAGGCCGGCGAGCGCGTCACGCTGTCCGACGTCGGCCTGTTCGCCGACGGCACCGCGGTGCGCCTGGCCGGCGAGGAAACCTTCCGCCTGGTGCAGCAGTACGTGGACGACATCATCCTGGTCGATACCGACGCCATCAGCGCCGCCATCAAGGACGTGTTCAGCGACACCCGCTCGATCCTGGAACCGTCCGGCGCGCTGGCCGTGGCCGGCGCCAAGGCCTATGTCGAGCGCGCCGCGCTGAGCAAGGACCCGATCCGGAACGAAACGCTGATCACCATCGCCAGCGGCGCCAATATGAACTTCGACCGCCTGCGCTTCGTCGCCGAGCGCGCCGAGCTGGGCGAAGCGCGCGAGGCGGTGTTCGCCGTCACGCTGCCGGAGCAGCGCGGCAGCTTCAAGCGCTTCTGCGCGCTGGTCGGCCCGCGCAACGTCACCGAGTTCAACTACCGCATCAGCGACCAGGACGAGGCCCATGTGTTCTGCGGCGTGCAGATCGCCGACCGCAGCGAATCGGGCACGCTGGCCCGCATCTTCGAACAGAACGAGTTCAGGACGCTGGACCTGACCCACGACGAGCTGGCCAAGGCCCACATCCGCCATCTGGTGGGCGGCAAGAGCGCGCTGGCCAAGGACGAGTTGCTGTATCGTTTCGAATTCCCCGAGCGTCCGGGCGCGCTGATGCGCTTCCTGAACTCGATGGCGCCGAACTGGAACATCTCGCTGTGCCACTACCGCAGCCAGGGCGGCGACGTCGGCCGCATCCTGATCGGCCTGCAAGTGCCGGCCGAGGAAATGGACCAGTTCGCGCAATTCCTGACCACGCTGGGCTACCGCTACTGGGATGAGAGCGCCAACCCGGTGTACAAGCTGTTCCTGGGCTAACCGCAGCACGACGGCATGGTTTGCGCTACCATGCCGTCCTTCACTGAAACACCACACACCGCCATGACCAATACCGTCGACTTGTCCCCACTGGGAAAAACCTCAGCCTACCGCACCGACTACGCACCGGAACTGCTGTTTCCGATAGCGCGCCAGGGCAAGCGCGACGAACTGGGCCTGACCGGCACCCTGCCCTTCTTCGGCGTCGACATCTGGAACGCCTACGAAATCTCGTGGCTGAACGCGCGCGGCAAGCCGCAGGTGGCGATCGCCCGCATCACCGTGCCGGCCGATACGCCTAACATCATCGAATCGAAGTCCTTCAAGCTGTACCTGAACTCCTTCAACCAGACCCGCCTCGACAGCGTGGTCGCGCTGAAGAACCTGCTGCAACAGGACCTGTCGAACGGCTTCGGCGCCACCGTGCACATCTCGCTGACCCAGCCGGAGGAATTCGGCATGGTGGAAATGGGCGAGCTCGACGGCCTGCTGCTGGACCGCCTCGACATCGAGGTCGACCACTACCACCCGGCGCCGGAGCTGCTCAAGGCGGCGCTGGACGAGGAGCCGGTGGAGGAAAAACTGATCTCGCACCTGCTCAAGTCGAACTGCCTGGTCACCGGACAGCCGGACTGGGCCAGCGTGCAGATCCATTATTCCGGTCCGCAGATCGACCAGGAAAGCCTGCTGCGCTACCTGATCGGTTTCCGCGAGCACAACGAGTTCCACGAGCAATGCGTCGAGCGCATCTTCACCGACATCCTGCGCGAGTGCCAGCCTCAGCAATTATCGGTGTACGCCCGCTACACCCGGCGCGGCGGGCTGGACATCAATCCCTGGCGCAGCAACTTCAGCACCGCTCAAAAGCCGCCCAATCTTCGTGGCGCACGTCAATGAATCTGGCGCTTTTTCCAATCAAACCGGAAAAATCAGGCGTATGATATGCAGATGGCGCGCGGTTGTTGAGCACCGCGCGCCATACGGCCCCACCGGCCTGAAAACGCACAAATAATCGGAAATTCGCCCCAGACCCTGGCGAAAAACCGGCGTTTTCCGTGATTTCTACTCAGAAATAGCGATTCCTTTCTTTGCAGCACAGCTATCCAGCCCGCGCGCCGGCTGGCCAACACAACCGTAACAACGGGCGCGAGCGATTTCCTGTTACATGGCGCAGAAACAAGCCTATAATTCTGCTCGCATGCCACCTTTGTGCGTTGCAACATTCTATGTCGCGTTATGAATAACCTGAGCAAAATACTTTCACTGGAAAACGTGCTGTTGGATCTGGAAGTCTCCAGCAAGAAGCGCGCTTTCGAGCAAGCCGGCCTGATCTTCGAGAACAACTGCGGCATCGCCCGCTCCACCGTGTCGGACAACCTGTTCGCGCGCGAGCGCCTGGGTTCGACCGGACTGGGGCATGGCGTCGCCGTCCCGCATGGCCGCATCAAGGGCATGAAAAGCCTGAAATCGCCGCTGGCGGCCTTTGTGCGCCTGGCCGAACCGATCCCGTTCGAGTCGCCGGACGGCAAGCCGGTCAACCTGCTGTTCTTCCTGCTGATCCCGGACCACGTCACCCAGCAGCATCTGGAGATCCTGTCCGAGATCGCCGAGATGTTCTCCGACGACGCCTTCCGCACCGCGCTGAGCACGGACGCGGATCCGAAATCGGTGCACTCGCGCATCATCAACTGGATGCCGAGCCTGCAGGCGGCGGGTTGAGATTTCTTGGTCGTCATACAATAGGTTAAACTAAGCTTCAGTTCATCCTCATGTAAAGACGACCCATGCTGCAAACTCCGCTGACGATACAACGCCTCTACGACGACAATCGCGAAAGTTTGCAGCTAGGCTGGTTCGCCGGCTTCCCCGGCGGCGAACGCCTGATCTCCGGCGACGTCGCCTCGGCCGCCGACCAGGTCGGCCACCTGAACACCATCCACCCGGGCCGCATCCAGGTCTTCGGGCACCAGGAAATCAACTACTACCAGCGCCTGAAGTCGCTGACGCGCGCCCACGTCATCGGCGAGCTGATCGCCGGCGGCCCGCCGGCGCTGATCATCGCCCAGGGGCTGGAAACGCCGCCCGACATCCTCGCCATCTGCGACGAGAAAAACATTCCGCTGTTTTCCACGCCGCTGCCGGCCGCGCAGGTGATCGACTTCCTGCGCGTCTACCTGTCGAAGAAGCTGGCGCAGCGCATCATCATGCACGGCGTGTTCATGGACGTGCTGGGCGTTGGCGTGCTGATCACCGGCGATTCCGGCCTGGGCAAGAGCGAGTTGGGCCTGGAGTTGATTTCGCGTTCGCACGGCCTGGTGGCCGATGACGCGGTGGAGTTTTCGCGCATCGCGCCGAACATGATCGAAGGCCGCTGCCCGGCGCTGCTGCAAAACCTGCTCGAAGTGCGCGGGCTGGGGCTGCTGGACATCAAGGCCATCTTCGGCGAGACCGCGGTGCGCCGCAAGATGCGCTTGAAACTGATCGTGCACCTGGTGCGGCGCGGCGCGGCCGACGAGGAAGTGGAGCGCCTGCCGTTCCAGTTCCCGACCGAGGACGTGCTGGGCCTGCCGATCCGCAAGGTGGTGATCCCGGTGGCGGCCGGCCGCAACATCGCGGTGCTGCTGGAAGCGGCCGTGCGCAACACCATCCTGCAACTGCGCGGCATCGATACGCTGCAAGAGTTCATGGAGAGGCAACGACAAGCCATGAGCGGAGATTAGGCTGCGTCGTTCCCGCGCAGGCGGGAACCCATGTTGAACATCTGCGGACGCTCAGTATAGATTCCCGCCTGCGCGGGAATGACGGCTCGGCTGCTATTTGAAATTCTCTACGCCTGCTTCGCCCACACACTGTCCATCGGCCCATGAACAGCGCGGCGCGCAGTCAGCCGCGCCGCATACGCAAACAACAGCGCAAACACCAACGCCGTCACATCAACGCCGATGGCCGCCAGACTGCCGTGCGCCCACCAGCCCAATGACGGCAGCAGCCACGCCGCCAGCGACGTCAACGGAATCGCCGACGCACCCAGCGCGCACAAGGCCAGCAGCTGCACCGCCGCGCGCGCCGCGCCGCGCCAGAACGCCCAGCCCAGCGCCGCCAGGAACACGCCGTAGTACACCGCCAGATAGGCCGAGTTGATATTGGCCGCCGCCGCGAACAGCCACTTGCCGGCGACCATGCTGAAGCACACGCCCGCGATCGACCCCAGGCACACGCCCACGGTCGCCGCCGCCATCACCCGCGTGGTGCGCGACTGCCGCGGCACCGGACCGTTGCGCAGTTGGTTCTTGCGCCGCTTCTCCACCCACAGCAGATTGCCCGAGTAGAACAGGAACGCGCCGCTGACGCCGAACAGGAAATACACCCAGCGCATCAAACTGCCGCCGTAACTGCCGAAGTGCAGCGCGAACATCGGCGCCACCACATCGCTCCAGGTGTCGCCCTTGCTCGGCAACATGCTGGTGTCGACCACCTTGCCGCTGTAGGGATGGATCATCACGAAACCGGTCTCCGCCCCGCGCACCAGGTAACGCGGGCTGGCCACCGCCGCCCGCACTATCGGCTGCGGCGTTTCCAGGCCCATGTACAGCAACTCGGTCACCTCGAACTCCGGCGCCGCGCGCCGCACCGTCTCGACCAGCGCGCTGGCCGCTTGCAGCTCGCCGATGGCGTGCGGTGCGGCGTCGGCGGCGCGGCGCGCGAACATCGGCTGTTCGCCGTACACCACCTGGGCGATGCCGCCATAGAACTGGTCGTGGAAAGCAAACACGATCACCGTCACGCTGATGACGATGTGGTACGGCAGGCTGGCGATGCCGACGATGTTGTGCGCATCGAGCCAGAAGCGCTTGCGGTTCTTGCCCGGCCGCAGCGCAAAGAAGTCCTTCACCAGCGTCGGCAGCAACAGGATCACGCCCGACACCAGCGCCAGGAAATACATGATGCCGGCGATGCCCATCAGATAGGCCCCCGCATACTCGTCGCCCAGCTTGCCGGGGATGCCGCCGGTCCGGTGCAACATGTCGATCAGCTCCGCCAGCAGCGAGGGCAGTTCCTGCTGCGCCAGCAGTCGGCCGGACGGATCCAGTGTCGCGTGCCAGCGCTTGGCGGACAGGTCGATCTCGCGGCCGCCCTCGCCTTCGCTCCAGCTGACCGGCGCCGCGATGTTTTCCCGCTGTTGCAGATGCAGCGTGAACTCCTTGCGCGCCGCCGGCCGCTGCGCCAGCAACTCGCGCACCAGCTGGTCGGTTTGCGCCGCCGGCATGGCGGGCAGCGCGTGCGCCGGCGCGCTGATCCAGCGGTCCAGCGGCTGCTTGAACATGGTCAGCGCGCCGGCGAAAAAGCCGATGAACAACAGCAGGCCCGCGCCTATCCCAACCCAGGTATGCAGCGCCTGGTAGACGCGCAGGATATCGCTGCGGATCTTCATAACATCCCCCGTGCATGCAGCAGCGCGGCATAGGCCAGCGCGTTGGCGGCGGACAGCCACAGCACCGCGCGCAGGCCGGTGCGGAACAGATAGACGAAGGCAAACACCGGCATCCAGAACACGGTCAGGCTCCACATGACGGCTTGCGTCTTGTTCGGCGCGCTGACGCCGCCGGGACCGTACCACGCCAGCAAGCCGGACAGCGCGAACGCCAGCGACAGGCCGAGCACGGCGCCGGCCAGGGTCTTGGTCCACCAGTCGGGAGAAATTTTATTCATGGCCACGCTTGAGCAGGGAAAGAAAAGGCAGCGTGCCGAACGCCAGCATCTGCACCATCAGCCACGCGCAGACCGCGGTCAGCGGGCTGTAGCAGCTGAGACCGATGGCCAGCGCCAGCAACAGCAAGCCGACGCCGGCCGCCCGCGCCGGCCACGCCGGCAAGGGCTGGCGCAGCCAACCCTGGTGGCGGTGGCTCAGGTACAGCAGCACGCAGGCCGCCGACGTCAGCAGCAACGCCAGCAGCGGCATCAGCATGGCTTAGAACGCATACGCTGCGCTGACATAGTAGTTGCGGCCCAGCTCGAACGTCGCGAAGTTCTTGTCCTTGCTCTCCAGGTTGACGTCGGTCAGGTTCTTCGCGCCGAAACGCAGCGTGATGTTGCGGCTGGCCTTGGCCGAGGCCGACAAATCGACCCGGGTGTAGCCAGGCAGCATCGCGCCCTGATAGGACTGCTCGCCGGTGTAGTGCGCGGTCAGCGACGATTGCAGCCACGGGGCGGCGTTCCAATTCAGGCCGACGCTGGCCATCTGGCGGGGACGGTTGTCCAGCTTGGTGTCCTTGCCGTTTTCATCGGTGTAGTCGGCGTTCAGGTGGGTGTAGTTGGCGCTGACCGAGAAGTCCGCATTGAGAACGGCGTCCGCCTGCAGCTCGACGCCGCTGGTCTTGGCCTTGGCCACGTTGGCCCAGCTGCGCGACGGGCCGGCCGGATGGTACAGCGCAACGATGAGGTCCTTGACGTCGTTCCTGAACACGACCGCGCTGGCGTTCAAGCCCTTGCGGTGGAACTCGGCGCCGAGCTCGTAGTTGGTGCTCTTTTCCGGCGTCAGGTTGGGGTTGCCGTTCAGGTAGCAGCCGCCGCCGCAGCTGATGATGCTGTAGTCCTTGACCAGCTGATACGCGTCCGGCGCCTTGAAGGCCTGGTTCACGCCGCCCTTGACGGTCCACTCCGGCGTCGCCTGGTAGACCAGGTAGGACTTGGGCGTGAAGTGATGGCCGAAGTCGGTATGGTCGACGCGCCCGGCCAGCGTCAGGCTCAGCTGTTTGGTCAGCGTGATTTCATCTTCCACGAACAGCGCCGAGGTGTTGGTGGTCGACTGGCCGGTCTTCAGGTAGGACAAGGGATCCTTGACGACCTGGCGGCGCAGATCGACGCCGGCCGTCAGCGCATGGCTGCCGAACTCGGTGGAGCCATAGACCTTGGCGTAGGTATTGTTTTCCTTCAGCACACGCTGCTGCGGCTTGTTGTAGCGGCTGTTGAAGTCGTCGACCTTGGCGTCTTCGTGGCTCAGGTAGGCCGTGGTGCTGCCCCAGCCCCACAGCGCCTTGTGGGTCACGCCGTAGGTGTTGCGGGTGATGGTCTGGGCGCGGAAATCCTTGGACGTGAAGTTCCACGTCGGATTGTAGGCGTAGTAGTACAGGCCCAGCGGGCGCTGGTCCTTGTTGTGGCCAAAGTCGATATCCAGGCTCTGGGTTTCCGACAGTTTCCACGTCAGCGTGGACACCAGGTTCTGCGACTGCTTCTGTTCCAGTCGCGGCGGACGGGTGGGGTCGGCCGCGCTGGTGCTGTACCACGGCTTGCGGTCATAGTCCTCGGCGGAAATCGACAGGCTGAGCACGTCGTTGAGGGCGCCTGCCGCCGAGGCGCCGAGGCGGTACTGCTCGCCCTGGTCGCCGCTGGCGATGGTGCGGTACTCGGCCGACACCGTGCCGCGCCAATCTTTGGTCGGGATCTTGGTGATGATGTTGATGACGCCGCCGATCGCGTCCGAACCGTACAGCGCCGCCATCGGCCCGCGCACGATTTCCACCCGCTTGATGCTGTTGAGCGGGATCGAGCTGAAGTCGAAATCGCCGCCGCGCCACAGCGCGCCGCCGGACGACAGCCGGCGGCCGTTGACCAGCATCAGCGTGTATTTGCCGGCCAGGCCGCGGATCTGGATCTCGTCGCGGCCGGTGCCGTCGCTCTGGTTGTTGACCCCCACGGTTTCGCGCAGCAGGTCGGCCAGGCTGTTGACCGGCGACTTGGCGATATCCTCCGCCGTCAGCACCGTGGTGAACGCCGGCGCCGAGGCCAGCTTATGTTCCCGCAGCGTGGCGCTGACCACCACGATGGCCGCATCCTGGGCATCCACCGCGCCTGCCGCGACCACCGGGCCGAACCACGCACCCGCACACACGCCGGCTATCGCGGCGACCATCGTTTTTTTATTAGACATACCATCCCTGCGCTTTGGAAAAAATGAATGCAAATGATAATTATTTCTATTTAGATTTGCAAGACATTTGATGCATTTCGCCCATCATTGCCGAAACTAAAGATGGTCATTCCGGGCAAGTCTGGCCGGGCTGCGGTATCATCCGAGACTATGCGCATCGTACTCATTACCGGTATTTCCGGCTCCGGCAAGTCCGTGGCCCTGAACGTCCTGGAAGACACGGGACACTATTGTGTCGACAATTTGCCGCCGGCCCTGCTCTCCAGCCTGGTGGACACGCTGGTCGCCGATGGCCTGGGGGCGCTGGCCGTGGCGGTCGACGCGCGCAGCGCCGAATCGCTGGCCACGCTGCCGGCCGCCGTCGAACACCTGCGCCAGCAAGGGCACGACGTCAAAGTCATGTTCCTGACCGCGAACACGCACTCGCTGGTGGCGCGCTTCTCGGAAACGCGGCGCAGCCATCCGCTGTCGCACGAATTGCGGCCGGGCCAGAACCCGGCGGCGCGCCGCACGCTGATCGAATGTATTTTGGAAGAGCGCGAGCGGCTGTCGGCCATCGAGCAACTGGGCCACGTGATCGACACCTCGGAGCTGAGCGCCAACAAGCTGCGCGCCTGGGTCAAGGACCTGGTCG
The DNA here is from genome assembly GCF_058799615.1 of Duganella sp. GW822-FHT06D06. Lineage (NCBI taxonomy): Bacteria > Pseudomonadati > Pseudomonadota > Betaproteobacteria > Burkholderiales > Oxalobacteraceae > Duganella > Duganella sp. GW822-FHT06D06. Next base: position 110,676 of record NZ_JBXALQ010000014.1, on the reverse strand, counting down.
CGGTCGAGCGGGCGCCGCTGATCCTGTTCTTCGAATCGTTCGCCTTCAAGCTGGGGGTGCCGCTGGACGCGGACTTCGTGTTCGACGTGCGGGCGTTGCCGAATCCCTACTACGACCTGACGCTGCGCCCGCTGACCGGCCGCGACGCGCCGGTGATCGACTTCCTCAACGCCCAGCCGAGCGCGCTGGACTTGATGAACGACATCCGCGTCTTCATCGAAAAATGGCTGCCGTCCTTCAAGACCGACAACCGCAGCTACCTGACGGTGGCGGTGGGCTGCACCGGCGGCCAGCACCGTTCGGTCTACATGGCCGAGCAACTGGCGGCCTACTTCCAGAAAACCGAACGCGTCATCCTGCGCCACCGCGAGCAGTAAGCAACAGCGATCTCGATCAATGCAGTTCGTAGTGCCTCCACTACGATCGCTGAATGATAGAGATCATCCAATCGGCAACGTTTCGTAAATGGGTGTCGACCTTACGCGATCGACAGGCTGGGGCATTGGTCGCCGCGAGGCTGCTGCGTCTGGCTCGCGGCCTAGCGGGCGACACACGGCTGATCGGCGATGGAGTGAACGAACTGCGTCTTCATTTTGGACCCGGCTATCGCGTGTACTACCTACATCACGGATATGCGATCATAGTCTTGCTATGCGGTGGAGACAAAAGCTCGCAGGGACGAGATATCCGGGCCGCGAAACGACTTGCTCGTCAATGGAGGCTAGATCATGGCTGAGAAATTTTTTCCTTACGATCCGGCGGAAGCGCTCAACAGCCGCGAGGCCGTCGAGGTTTTTATGGCTGACGCTTTCGAAACCGGCGATGCCGCACATATCGCTGCGGCACTGGATGTCGTCGCCAAAGCGCAAGGGCTCACCCAATTAACTGGTGAACCATCCCTGAAAACGACGCTGGAACTCATTCAAGCATTCGGGCTGAGACTGACTATCGCCGCTATCCCGGCCAGCACATCCTAATCCATGCGAGCAGTCCTGGTCAGCGGCTCCAGTGCACCACTTCGATGGTGTGGCCGTCCGGGTCCTTGATCATGGTGCCGAAATAGCACTCGTTGATGTCCGGCCGCAAGCCGGGCTCGCGCAAGGGCGTCGCGCCCAAACCCATCGCCGCGTCGAAGAACGCCCTGGCCGCCTGCTGGCTGGGCGCGGCGACGGCCACATGGGCGCGATCGCCGACCAGCACGCCTTCGGCCGTCGACGGGTAGAGGCAAAAACTCCAGGCGCCGTCGGCGCCGTAAATCACCTGGGTGGCGTCGCTGTGCTGCAAGGTGTAGCCCAGCGGCGCGAAGCAGGCGGTGTAGAAATCCGTGGCGCGCGGCAGTGCGCGGGTGCCGATGGAAACGTGGTCGATCATGATGCTGCCCTCCTGAAGTTGGAAGGCCCATCATACTGAGCGGCGGTGAGACAAAATTGCAAACTCACCCGTCCCGCTGCAAGAATTACTCGATCTTCACAACGGCACCTTGGTCTCGAACTTGGCGCAGTTCATGGCCAGCAAACTCTTGTAGTTGCTGACGTTGTTATTCGACGTGAACACGCGCCGGGTGAAGGCCTGGAACGCTTCCATCGACACCGCCGTCACCACCAGCATGAAGTCGAATTCGCCCGCCACTTCGTAGCAGGCCATGACGTCGGGCTCTTCGCGCATCAGCGATTCAAACATTTTCAACAGCGAGGTATTCAGCTGCTCCAGCTGCACCGTGACGAACGCGGTCAGCGGACGGCCGACGCGCACCCGGTCCACCAGCGCCACCTCCTTGACCAGCACGCCGTTGGCGCGCAACTGCGCGATGCGGCGCTGGCAGGTGGCGGCGGACGCGTGCACTTGCTCGGCGATGCGCCGCAGCGGGATGCTGGCGTCGTCCTGCAGCAGGTTCAGTATCTGGATGTCGAGTCGGTCCAGTTCCACGGCCATCGGCGCTTAGTCCAGGTGGCGCAGCGGGTGGGCGTAGTCCGGCCACACCGGCTGGAAGAAGCGTTGCACCATCGCCTCGCCGACCTCGTCCAGCGAGGCCGGCTTCCATTGCGGCGCGTTGTCCTTGTCGATGACCAGCGCGCGCACGCCTTCGATCACTTCGCCGTCCTCGAAGTTGTGGCGCACCAGCGTGCGCTCCATGCGCAGGCAATCGGCCACGTCCAATGCGGCGCCGCGCTGGACCAGCTCGTGCGTCACGCACATCATCAGCGGCGAGCGGGAGGCCATCACTTGCAGCGTCTTTTGCGCGAAGGCGCTGTCGTCGGTTGTCAGCGAGGCGACGATGGCGGGCACCGAAGCGGCGCCGAAGTGGCGATCGATGGCGGCGCGCTCGACGGCCAGCTTGCTGTCGCCGGCAGCATCCTTGAACGGCGCCGCGAAAGCCGCGATGGCCTCGGCCAAAACCGCGCCCGGAGTCGACTCAAGCAGCGCCGACAGCGCCGCCATTTCGCTGCCCGGCACAAAGTGATCGGCCAGCCCCGCGTGCAGCGCGTCGGCCGCACCGATGGTGACGCCGGTGACGCCCAAATAGCAGCCCAGCTTGCCCGGCGCGCGCGCCAGGAAATAGCTGCCGCCCACATCCGGGAACAGGCCGATGTTCACTTCCGGCATGGCCATCCTGGTCCGCTCGGTGACGATGCGCACGCGGCAGTCCGGACCGCCCTGCGCCACGCCCATGCCGCCGCCCATGACCACGCCGTCCATCAGCGCGACGTAGGGCTTGGGATAAAAATGGATCAGGTGGTTGAGCGCGTATTCCTCGGTGAAAAAATCTTCCACCAGCGCGCTGCCGCCCTGCGGCGTGGCGCGGCCGGCGTCGTAGAAGAAGCGGATGTCGCCGCCGGCGCAGAAGGCCTTTTCGCTGCTGCTGCGGATGACCACGGCGGCCACGCCGCTGTCGTCGCGCCACGCCATCAGCGCCTGCGTTATATCGCGCACCATCGCCAGCGACAAAGAATTCAAGGCCTTGGGCCGGTCCAGTGTGATGAAGCCGGTTCCGTTGCTGACGCTGGTGTGGACGTATTCGCTCATGAGGTGCTTGGGGTGGTGGAAAAAACCCTATTCTACTGCGAGTTGCGGGGCGCCAGATGCTCCAGCGGATTGGCCAGGTTGAGGTCGCCGCCGAGGCGCGGCTGGAAGTTGGCCTTGGCCGGCATCAGCTCCGCCCTGCCCTCGTGCCGCGCATAGATAATGGCGAACGACAGCTCGCTGGCGTTAGCCCGCTGCTGCGCGAAACCGGTGGCCTTTTCCATCGCCGACGGATCTTGCGCGGCGGCCAGCGTGTAGCGCATCAGCTGGTCCAGCTTGGCCGAGCGCAGGTCCAGGATGGACGCGCTCATCACCAGCGGCGCGGCCGCGAACACGTGGTAGTGCAAGGCCTTGGCCGCGCGCTCCATCTCCGCCGGCAGCGCACCGTCCGCCGCAACTTGACCCATCGCATGTTCGAACACCTTGCGGCCCCAGGCCAGGTAGCGCTCGTCGTGCGTGACGCCGCCCACCGCCGTCACCGCCAGGCCTTCCCAGTAGTAGTGGTTGTTGCGCGTGCCCCTGCGCGCGTCGGCATGCGCCATGGTGGCGTCGGCCAGCGTCTTGAACCAGGCTTCGATGGCTTGCTGCTGCGCCGGGCTGGCGGCCGGCTTGACGCGGGCGTAGCTCAACGCCATGCCGCCCAGGGTCCACTTGCGCACATACCAGGCCTGTTCGCTGGACAGCTTGCCCAGCAAGGCCTGTTGCCCGGCCCAGCTCTCCAGCCAGCCCAGCGCGCAGGCGGCGTCGCCCCGGCTGGCGTTTTTCGCCACCCCGGCCAGGAAGTCGTCGATCGGCTTGGTGTGGGCGATATTGCGCGCACGCAGCACCGGATCGATGACGGAATGGTGCGCATCCGAGTAATAGCTGTTGGCGTCGATGTCGATCACGGCCGGCGGCGGCGCGGTGCATGCCAGCGCGGCCGGCATCGCCAGAGTCAGCATCCATGCCGTAAATAGTTTAGCTCGTTTCATGCCACGCCCGTTGCAATGAGGAAAACGTTTACTCTAAACCATTTGGGCGCAAAAAAGGGCGCCTCTGCGCCCTTAGTTTGATGGTGCCGGGGCCGTTGTTATAGGGCGGCGGCAGCGGGTTCGTAGCTATCCGGGAGATGCTTGATCGCATCGTGGCCGTGCTCTTGGACCTTGGCTTTGTACTTCATGACCTGCCGATCCAGCTTGTCGATCAAGGTATCGATGGCGGCGTACAGGTCCTGGGACAGGCTTTCCACGTAGACGGTTTTGCCCGACATGCGCAGGTTGATTTCAGCCTTCTGGCGTTTCTCTTTCTCTTTGAGGTTATCTACAGTCAGGATGACAGCAATATCAATCACTTGATCAAAGTGGCGGGTGACGCGTTCCAGCTTGTTCTGCACGTATTCACGGATGGCCGAGGTCACTTCGAGATGATGTCCACTGATGGTGAGATTCATACACACTCCTAAAGATAATGTCGCTTCTTACGGTTAGTGCGGAGCCCATTAGCGCCGGGCGCGCAGGAACCAAGTAACTACAAAGATTTACGGAGACTGACTGGCGGGATCTTCAACGCTTCGCGATATTTGGCAACAGTGCGTCGCGCAATCACCATGCCTTGTTCTCCCAGCATGTCCGCAATCTTACTGTCGGATAAAGGATTTTTCGGGTCTTCTGCTCCTGTCAATTGCACAATGAGTGCGCGTATCGCCGTCGAACTTGCTTCTCCCCCCGCTTCAGTGGCGACATGGCTGCCAAAGAAATATTTCAACTCAAACATACCGTGCGGGGTCAGCATATATTTTTGAGTTGTTACACGAGAAATAGTGCTCTCGTGTAGACCCAGTGTATCAGCAATTTCGCGAAGCACAAGGGGGCGCATGGCAACCGCGCCATGGGAGAAAAAGTTCTTTTGTCGTTCTACTATCGCTTGTGCAACGCGCAAAATCGTGTCGAAACGCTGGCGCATATTCTTGATCAGCCACTTCGCTTCCTGCAGCTGCGCGCCCATCGCGCCCTCGCCTTTTCCCTGCTTGAGCAGGTTGGCGTACATGGCGTTCACCCGCAGGCGCGGCATGACGTCGTTGTTCAGGCTCACTTGCCAGCCGTTGCGCGCTTTTTTGACGATCACGTCCGGCACCACGTAGTCCGACACGTCCGACGCGAACGCCGAGCCCGGATGCGGATTGCACTGGCGGATGACGGTTTGTGCTTCGCGCAAATCTTCGTCGTCGCACAGCAGCGCCTTCTTCAATTTGTTGAAATCGCGCTGGGCAAACCAGGTCAAATGATTTTCAACGATGGCCAGCGCCATGCGCCGCGTGACCATCGGAATGCCCGGCAAGCGCTTGATCTGCAGCGCCAGGCATTCGGACGCGTTGCGCGCGCCCACGCCCATCGGGTCGAAGCTTTGCAGCATCGACAAGGCGGTCTGCAATTCGTCGAGCTCCAGTTCCAGCTCTTCCGGCAGGCGGGCCAGGATTTCTTCCAGCGATTCTTCGAGGTAGCCGTTTTCGTCCAGCGCGTCGATGATCAGCTCGACCAGCGCGCGGTCGCGCATCTCCAGCACCGTCACCCGCATCTGCTCCATCAGGTGCTCGCGCAAGGTGCAGTGGCTGGCCTCCAGTTGCGGCCGCGAGTCCTCGTCGTCGGGCGCCTTGCTGCGGCCGGCGTCGCTCCAGTCGACGTCGGCGTCGCTGCTGGTGCTTTCGGTGTCGGCGGCCGGGCCGTCGTAGTTGTCGGCGTCGGCGGCCGGCGCCTCTTGGGTGTTGGGCGGGCCTTCGGGCGGCGCGTCGCCGACCGGGGCTTGCTGGCTGATGGCGCCGTCCGACAGCAGCCGCAGCGAGCGGTCCAGCGGGTCGTCGAGGCGCTCCAGCAGCGGATTATCGGTCAGCAGCTGTTCCAGTTCCTGGTGCAGCTCCAGCGTCGACAACTGCAGCAGCCGGATCGACTGCTGCAACTGAGGTGTCAGCGCGAGGTGCTGCGACGTGCGCAGTTGCAAAGACTGTTTCATGGGTTTTACATACGGAAGTGTTCGCCCAGATACACGCGACGCACCGATTCGTTGGCGATGATGTCGTCTGGCCGGCCTGAAGCCAATACCGTGCCCTGGTTGATGATATATGCGCGGTCGCAGATGCCCAGCGTTTCGCGCACATTGTGATCGGTAATGAGGACGCCGATGCCGCGTTCCTTGAGGAAGCGCACGATGCGCTGGATCTCAATCACGGCAATCGGGTCGACCCCGGCGAATGGTTCGTCGAGCAGCACGAAGCGCGGATTGGTCGCCAGTGCGCGCGCGATCTCCACGCGGCGGCGCTCGCCGCCCGACAGCGACAGCGCCTGGTTCTCGCGCAGCTTTTCGATTTGCAAATCGGCCAGCAGGGTATTGAGCCGTTCATCAATGGCAGCCTTGGATAAAGGCTTGCCGTCCACTTTTTGAATTTCGAGGACGGCGCGGATATTTTCTTCCACCGTCAGCTTGCGGAACACCGACGCTTCCTGCGGCAGGTAGGACAAGCCGAGCGAGGCGCGGCGGTGGATCGGCAGCGACGAGATATCGGTGCCGCTGATATCGATGCTGCCGGCGTCCGACGGCACCAGGCCGACGATCATGTAGAACGAGGTGGTCTTGCCGGCGCCGTTGGGGCCGAGCAGGCCCACCACTTCGCCGCATTCGACTTGCAGGGACACGTCATGCACGACCTGGCGCTTGCCGTAGGTCTTTTGCAGGCCGCGCACGATCAGGGTGCTACCGCAGGATGGCTCCATGCTTACTTCTCCGTGGCCGGCGGCGTCGATGCGGCCGGTGCCGGCGCGGCCGGACGGATGGTCGGCTGGATCACCATGGTGCCACGGCCGGCGCCCGGCTTGCTGACGCCGGAGACGTTATTCTTGACGTCGAAATGTTCGGTGCGGCTGTCGTAGGAAATGAACTCGCTGTTGACTTCGCTGGTCATGCGCGCGCCTTCCAGCTGGCGCACCCGGGCTTTCGAGAACAGCTTGACCAGGTCGGTCTTGTCGCTGTACTCGATGCGCTCGGCTTCGCCCTCGATCCACTGGTCGCCGGCGCCGTCGCGCTTCTGGCGGAAGGTCGACAGCGTCCCCGGCGTGCTGGTCAGCACGACGAAGTTATAGCCTTCGGGATCGGTGGTCACCACCGCCTTCGGCGACTTCATCAGCAGCGTGCCGCGCGTCAGCACGACATTGCCGATCAGCGTCTTGATCTGCTTGACGTCGTCGATTTGCAGGTCGTCGTAATCGATCTTGGTCGGCTTGTTGGCATCCGCTTTTTCCGCGTGGACCGCGCCGGCCGCCATCAGCAGCATCGCCGCCGAGAGTATCAGTTTCTTCATCGTCATTCCATTCATCATCATTGTTTCCTCAATGGCCGGCGCGCGGCGGCATCGTCAGCTGTCCGCGTCCGCCCAACTGCACTTCGCGGGTGGCGTTATTGGCCTTCATGCCGACGCCGTTGGCGGTGGCGTTGCCCATTTCCAGCGCCACCGGGCTGGCGGTTTCCATCCGTTCTTCGTCCGGATACACGGTCAGGGTCGGCGTGGTCATGCGCATCGCCTGCGCCTGCGGCCCGGCCGGGCGCACCACGTCCACATTACCACTGAGCTTGACGCGCGTATTGCCCTGATCGACAAAAGCGGTGTCGGCGTGGATATTCATCGGCGGCTGCCTGCCGGCCAGGCTGTGCACATACGGCTTGTCGATGACGGAGGTATCGTCGACCGGCCGGTGGGTCAGCTTCTCGCCGGAGATAATGTAGGCCGGCTGGCCGGTCTTGTTCATGCGCACCATGCTGAAGCGGTCGATGATGTAGTCCGGCTCGTTGCGATGCTGGTCCACCTGCGCATCCTGGCCGGCCTGGTTGACCACCTGCACCAGCCAGAAGCTGCCGACGGCGACAAACACGCCGACCATCATGATGACGGTCAGCTGCCAGCGATGGGCTGTTTTTTTACGCATGGGCTATCCTCGTCAAACCAGGAATTGCGCCATCACGCGCTCGTACGTGCCCTGCGCGTGCAGCAGCAGCTCGCACACTTCGCGCACCGCGCCGCGGCCGCCGGCGGCCAGCGTGGCGTGGTGGGCACGCTCCAGCACTTCGGCGCGGCCGTTCGGCACGGCGACGGCGAAACCGACGCGCGTCAGAATCGGCAGGTCGACCACGTCGTCGCCGATGAAGCCGACCTGGTCGGCGGTGAGGCCGGTCTTTTCCAGCAGCGCCTTGAACGGCGTCAGCTTGTCGTGGCCGCCCTGGTGCAGGTGGACGATGCCGAGGTCGGCCGCGCGTTTGATCACCTGCGGCGAGGTGCGCGCGCTGATGATGGCGGTCTGCACGCCGGATTCCTGCAGCAGCTTGATGCCCAGGCCGTCGTGCACGTTGAAGGTCTTCAGCGCCTCGCCGTCGGCGCCGTAGTGCAGGCTGCCGTCGGTCAGCACGCCGTCGACGTCGAAGATCATCAGCTTGACGCGCGCGGCGCGTTCCACATAGGTCAAGTCCGTCATCAGATCACCTTGGCGCGGGTCAGGTCGTGGATGTGCAGCGCGCCGACCAGCTTGCCGTCGGCGTCGGTCACCAGCATCTGGTTGATGCGGAACTGTTCCATCACGGCCACGGCGTCGACCGCCAGTTTTTCCGGTGAAATGCTGCGCGGGTTGGCGTGCATCACGTCGCGGATCACGACCTTGGTGAAGTCCTGGACCTTCTCGATCATGCGGCGCAGGTCGCCGTCGGTGAACACGCCGATCGGCTGGTCGTCGGCGTCGACCACGGCGGTCATGCCCATGCCCTTCTGCGTGATCTCCAGCAGCGCGTCGGTCAGTTTGACGTCGGCGGTGACTTTCGGCACGGCGTCGCCGCTGCGCATGACGTCGCGCACATGGGTCAGCAGGCGGCGGCCCAGCGCGCCGCCCGGATGGGAGCGGGCGAAGTCTTCTTCCTTGAAGCCGCGCAGGTCCAGCAGTGCGACGGCGATGGCGTCGCCCAGCGCCAGCGTGACGGTGGTCGAGGTGGTCGGCGCCAGGTTCATCGGGCAGGCTTCCTTGGCCACGGCCACGTTCAGGTGCACGTCGGCGATCCCGGCCAGGCTGGAGCCCGGCTTGCCGGTCATGGCGATGACCTTGCTGCCCATGCGCTTGACCACCGGCAGGATGGTCATCAGCTCGGCGCTTTCGCCGGAGTAGGAAATGGCAATAAAGGCATCGTCGGCGGTCACCATGCCGAGGTCGCCGTGGGCCGCTTCGGCCGGGTGCACGAACAAGGCCGGGGTGCCGGTCGAGGCCAGGGTGGCGGCGATCTTGCGGCCGATATGGCCGGACTTGCCGATGCCGGACACGACCACGCGGCCCTTGCAGTTCAGCAGCAGTTCGATGGCCTGCACCACGCTGTCGTCGGCGTCCATGCGGGCGTTCAGGGCGGCGATCGCCTCTGCTTCGTTCTGCAGGGTGTCGCGGGCCAGCCGCAACGCATGCGCGGCCATATTTGCGTCAAAAGCTTTCAGCATTGTTTTTTCATGGGTTACACTCATGCCCAAGTATAGCCGAATTGAGAAAGCAAAAAACTTGCCAGTTACAACATAACGCCCGCGGCGTTCGACAAACAACGAAATAATCGCATTGAATCACAAACACTGGCTATGTTGATATGACGTTTTCACCTTTGGAATTAACCTTGTTGTTGCTGGGCAGCGCGGTGCTGGGCGTCGTCGCTTTCCGCATGATGCATTTGCCGCCGATGCTGGGTTACCTGGCGGTCGGCATCCTGATCGGCCCCCACGCGCTGGGTCTGGCCGAGTCGAGCGAAGCGTTCCACTCGCTGGCCGAATTCGGCGTGGTATTCCTGATGTTCTCCATCGGGCTGGAATTTTCCCTGCCCAAGTTAATGGCCATGCGCGGCATCGTGTTCGGGCTGGGCATGGCGCAGGTGGTGCTGACCATCGTCGCCACCATGGTGTTCGGCTGGGCCATCGCCACCCAACTACCGTCGGGCATCCAGATCGGCTGGCAAGCCTCGTTTGCGCTGGGCGGCGCGCTGGCCATGTCGTCGACCGCCATCGTGTCAAAAATGCTGACCGAGCGGCTGGAGCTGGAGAGCGTGCACGGCCGCAAGATCATCGGCATCCTGCTGTTCCAGGATCTGGCCGTGGTGCCGCTGCTGATTTTGATACCCTCGCTGGGCCAGCGGCCGGACGCGCTGGTCGAGACGCTGGCCTGGGCCGGCGTCAAGGCCGTGATCGTGCTGGCGCTGCTGCTGTTCTTCGGCCAGAAGCTGGTGCGCGGCTGGTTCACCATCGTGGTCAAGCGGCGCTCGCAGGAGCTGTTCATGCTGAACCTGCTGTTGATCACCCTGGGCGCGGCCTGGATCACCGAGCGCGCCGGCCTGTCGCTGGCGCTGGGCGCCTTCGTGGCCGGCATGCTCATTTCCGAGACCGAATACAAGCACCAGGTGGAAGAGGACATCAAGCCCTTCCGCGACGTGCTGCTGGGGCTGTTCTTCATCACCATCGGCATGCTGCTCAATGTGCGGATGGTGATGGCGCACTGGTGGCTGGTGCTGGTGCTGCTGGCCGGGCCGGTGCTGCTCAAGTTCGCGCTGATCGCCGGCCTGGCCAAGCTGTTCGGCGCCTCGGACGGCGTGTCGATGCGCACCGGCCTGGCGCTGGCGCAGGCGGGCGAGTTCGGCTTCGTGCTGCTGAACCTGGCGGGCGGCAGCCATCTGATCGACCCGTTCATCATCCAGGTGGTGCTGGCGTCGATGGTGCTGTCGATGCTGGTGGCGCCGTTCATCATCGCCAAGTCGGACCAGATCGTGATGAAGGTGTCCAGCAACGAGTGGATGATGCAGTCGCTGGCGCTGACCAAGATCGCCAGCCGCACCATGTCGACCAACAAGCACGTGATCGTGTGCGGCTTCGGCCGCAGCGGGCAAAGCCTGGCGACCCTGCTGGGCGAAGAGAATATCGACTACCACGCGCTGGACCTGGACCCGGAGCGGGTGCAGGAAGCGCAGAGCGCCGGCCGCCACGTGTCGTATGGCGATGCGGCGCGGCGCGAAAGCCTGGTGGCCGCCGGCATCTACCGCGCCAGCGCGGTGGTGATCACCTACGCCAGCACGGCGTCGGCGCTGAAGGTGCTGCACCTGGTGCACGAGCTGGCGCCGGCCCTGCCGGTGATCGTGCGTTCCCACGACGACACCGACCTCGACCGATTGAAAGCGGCCGGCGCGGCGGAAGTGGTGCCGGAGCTGATGGAGGGCAGCCTGATGCTGGCCTCGCACGCGCTGGTGATGCTGGGCGTGCCCTTGCGGCGCGTGGTGCACCGGGTGCAGACGGCGCGCGAAGAGCGCTACGCATCGCTGCGCGGCTACTTCCACGGCGCCAGCGACGCCGGCGAGGAGGCCGACCTGGAGCGGTTGCATTCGGTCACCCTGAGCGGCAGCGCGGTCAGCGTGGGCAAGCCATGGAGCGAGATCGACGTGGCCGGCACGGGCGCCGAAGTCAGCAGCATCCGCCGCGGCAAAGGCCGGCTGGACGTGACGCCCGAGATCGTGCTGGAAGCGGGCGACGTGGTGGTCCTGCGCGGCACCGCCGAAGCCGTCAACCGCGCCGAGCAGCGCCTGCTGCGCTAACCCATGGGGGTCAAGTCTGACATTCGGACACGAGCTCTGCCGTAAGCAACGCTACGGCAGAGCTCGTGTCCGAATGTCAGACTTGACCCCGGGGTTCCGGGTCGCGGCTGACTACGCGGTTGCGGCCGGTTTCCTTGGCGACGTACAGCAAGCTGTCGGCATGCGCCACCCAGGCGCGCGCGACGGCCGCCGGATCGCCTTCGGCTTCGCCCGGATTCAGGCAGGCCACGCCGATCGATACCGTCACCGACAGCTGCAATTCCTGCGACAGGGCGATCATGCTGCCGGCCACGCTGGCGCGGATGCGCTCGGCCACGAAGGCGGCGCTGTCGAGGTTGGCGTCGATCAGCAGCACGACGAATTCCTCGCCGCCGAAACGCGCCAGCGCGTCCGAGGTGCGCAACTCGTTCTTGATGCGGATGGCCACTTCGCGCAGCACATCGTCGCCGCCGCCGTGGCCGACGGTGTCGTTGACGCGCTTGAAATGGTCGATGTCGATGTACATGAACGAGATCGGATACTGCTGGCGCCGCGCGCGCGCGATCTCTTCCAGCAAGCGCCGGTCGATGTAGCGCCGGTTGTAGACGCCGGTCAGCGAATCGGTCAGGCCGATGTACTTGAGCATCTCGTTGCTGATGACGTTTTCCAGGCAGATGGCGATGATCGACGCCATGTGCTCGATGAAATCCGTGCCCAGGCTGGGCGTGAAGCGGGTCGGGTCGCAGCTGCCCAGGTTCAGGCTGCCGATGATGCGCTTGTTGCGCAGCAGCGGCACCAGCGCCACGCTTTGCAGCCCGGCCGGCGGCCGCGGGAACGGCGTCGCATGGCGCCGCGCGTCGTACATGCCCAGCAGCGGCTTGGGCGTCGGCGTGTAGGCGTTGCGCTGGCCGAGGTCGCAACCCAGGTCGTCCAGCGTTTCAACAAAGATCAGTTCGGGGAAGTCCGCAAACACCACGTCCAGCTTGGCCATGACGGTGCGGATGTCGGCGTCTTCGTCGATCAAGGTCAGGGTCACGCTGTCGAGCTCGGAGATCACCGGCAGCACGCGGAAGATGGTGCCTATCAGTTCGGGAAAATTGGCGGCGCTGACGATGTCCAGGTCGAAGGCCTGGTGGCGCGTCATGATCGAGTGGTTGCGCTCGGCCTGCTCCAGCAGGTAGGCCATGCGCGCACGCAGGGCCTGGTTTTCGGCCGCCAGATCCACCGCGCGCGCGGCGTGGTCGGTCTGCGGCGAGAACTTGCCGGTTGCAGTTTGCGTCATATATGCCCTTACTCGTCAGCTAGTTTCATGCCAGATGTCACATTACGCCAAGTTTTAGCGCTTGGGAATGGCTAGCTGCGTTAAAACGCCAGCGTGACGACGATTTCCTGCCCGACCCGCACGTGCTGGCCTTCGCCGGCGATCAGGATGCTGTTCATGCCGAAGCACAGGGCGCCGTCCAGCTCCGGCTTGGCGCGGTAGCTTTGCATCAGGTCCAGCGGGTCGGGTCCGAACTCGCCGGTGACCTGGTTGACCGATGGCATAGGGCAACGCGAGCAGGGCTTGACCGGTTTCAGCAGCGCATCGCCCAGCTGGAACGTTTCGACGTAGTCCTCCTCGAAGGCTTCGATGCCGGCCACGACCAGGTTGGGACGGAAGCGGTTCATCGGTATGGCCTCGCGGCCGGCCTGGCGCAGCCTGTCGTTGAGGTCGTCCAGCGAGGCGGCGCCGGCCACCAGCAGCGGGTAGCCGTCCGAGAACATGGTGGTGGCGGCGACGCCGCCGGTCCACTTCTGGCTGACGGCGCGTTCGGCCTTGGCGTGGAAGCGCGCCAGCCGGCACGGCACGCCGATCGCCTTGCTGAACCATTCGGCGGTCAGGTCGTCGCAGTCGTAGGCCAGCACGGTGTCGTCCCAGACTTGGGTGGTGAGGGTGGGCGCCAGATAGGGATCGGGCAGGTCGAGCGGGATTTCCAGGCGCAACATGCCGGGCGCGCGCAGTTCCAGCGTGCTGCCCTTGAGGCTGGGGGTGATCAAGGCCATGCGCGGGTGTTCGCGCTGGGTCAGGCAGACGCCGGCGCCGTCCACCACCATCCATTCGCGGTCGTAGATCTGCGCGGTCATCAGGCCGGTGACGGTCAGCGTGGCTTCCTGCAAGGCGATGCCGGCGCAGGATTTGATCGGATACAGCGTGATTTCGGAGAGGATGGGCATGCTCGGCACCAGTCGTTAGGCAGATGAAAACATTGCCATTATACGAGCAACGGCGCGAGCATCCGCACCAGCGGCGGCGGGCCGCTGGCGGCCCGCCCTTCCCGCTCCGGGATTACTCCTCGGCCTTGGCCGCCGCCTTGGCAGGACGCGGCGCGCGCGGCGCGGCCGGCTTGCGGGCCGCCGGCTTGGCGGCAGCCTTGGCCTTGGCAGGCTTGGCCGCCGACTTGGCGTCGGACTCGGCCGAAGCGACCGGAACCGATACCGGCACCGGCGCAGCCGCTTCGACCGGAGCCGGGGCTGGCGCCGCCGCCGGCTGTTCGCCGTTGGCCACTGCCGCACCCTTGGCGCCACGGACGTTTTTAGCGTTCTTGCCGCCCTTGGCAGGCGCCGCCGCTTCGGCCTTCGGCTTGGCAGCCTCCTTCAGCTTGCGCGCAGGCGGTTTCGGGCCGCCCTTTTTCTTGGCTGGCGCTTCCTCGGCCGCCACCGGCGCGCTGACGGCCACCGGTGCCTCGACCGCAGCCTGCGTCACCACCGGCGCTTCGGCGGCGGCTACGGCATCCTGCTGGCCCTGGCGCTCGCCCTGCTTGCGGCCGCCGCGATTGCCGCGACCACGGCCACGGCCGCGCTCGGAGTCGCCTGCCGGCGCGGCGGCCGGCGCCTCCATTGCCTCGGGCGCATCCGGCTGGCCGGCCAGTTGTTCCGGCTCGACGTAGCCAGTCGCCGGCTGGTCGGCGTCGTCCTCGTCGCCATCGGTTTGCCCCGCCACCCGCGATTGCTGCGCCTGGCGCTCGGCCTGACGTTCGGCAAAGCGCTCGGCGGCGGTGCGGCCACGGCCACGGCTGCGGCGCGATTCCTGCTTGCCGCCTTCCTGCGCCTCGGCCGGCGCGCCGTCCACCGACGACTCGCCCGGCGTCGCCACGCCGGTGCCGCGATACACATAGGCGCCGGACTTCTCGTCCCGGCCGAATTCCAGCAAACCGCGCGCCTTGCATTCCTCGATCAGGTTGCCGAAGGTGCGGAAGCCATAGTAGGACTCGCTGAAGTCAGGCTTGCGGCGCTTGATCGCCTCTTTCAGCACGGAAGCCCAGATCTTGCCGCTGTCGCCGCGCTCGGAAACCAGCGCCTCGAAGGTGTTGGCGGCGATTTCCACCGCCTGGTTGCGGCGCTTGTCCATCTCTTCGCGACGCACGCGCTCTTCTTCCGGCGAGCGCTTGACGGCCGGCTTGGTCTCCGGGCTGGATTCGCGCTTGGCGCGGCGGCTTTCGCGCACCAGGTCGTCGTAGAAGATGAATTCGTCGCAGTTGGCCACCAGCAGGTCCGAGGTCGACTGCTTGACGCCGACGCCGATCACCTTCTTGGCGTTCTCGCGCAGCTTGGACACCAGCGGCGAAAAGTCGGAGTCGCCGGAAATGATGACGAAGGTGTCGACGTGCGACTTGGTGTAGCACAAGTCGAGCGCATCGACGACCATGCGGATGTCGGCCGAGTTCTTGCCGGACTGGCGCACGTGCGGGATTTCGATCAGTTCGAAGTTGGCCTCGTGCATGGGCGCTTTGAAGCCCTTGTAGCGGTCCCAGTCGCAATACGCCTTCTTGACCACGATGCTGCCCTTGAGCAGCAGCCGTTCCAGCACCGGTTTGATGTCGAACTTGTCGTAGTTGGCGTCGCGCACACCGAGCGCCACGTTTTCAAAATCGCAGAACAGCGCCATGCTGACGTTATCGTTGGAAGATGCCATGAAGAGTATTTTTCTAGTGAGAGGTGAGACGGGCGCGGAAGGCAGACGTTGCGGTCCGGCGATCAGGCAATCCGGCGATTATACCCAACAAAGCCGCAGGCGCGACGAACACGACAACTAGCGGCAACGCCCCGGCCTGTTACTCGGTCTTGGCAAACATGCCGGCCATCGCCGTCACGTCGCGGCCGACGCCGCGATAGCCGACGAAACGGCCGGTCTCGTCGAACATGGGCTCGCCGCTCACTTGCAGGTATTGCAACGCCCCGCCTATGGTGCGGCTGTAGACGAAGTCCAGGAAGGCCTTGCGCTCGGCGATATTCGATTGCAGTAACGCGTGCTCGGCAACGTCCCAGCCGCCGGTGTCGCTGCTGCCGATGCCCACCATGTCGGCCACCGGCCCGGACCAGTTGGTGAGCTGGCCGTCGACATCCTGCTCCCAATACCAGTCGGTCGACAGTTCGGCGAAGCGCTGGAAGCGCGCCTCGCTGGCGCGCAATTGCGCCGTGCGCTCCAGCACCGTGTATTCGAGCTGCTGGTTGTAGCGCTGCAGCTTGCGGTGCAGCAGGCGCACTTCCAGCAAATTGCGGATGCGCGTCTCCACCTCGACCAGCTCGAACGGCTTGCCGACGAAGTCCTTGGCGCCGGCCTGCAAGGCGCGCAGCTTGTGGTTCGGCTGCGCCGTCACCACCAGCACCGGCACATAGCCGTCCGGCTCGATGTCCTTGAGCGCCTCCAGCACGGCGAAGCCGTCCATGCCGGGCATTTGCAGGTCCAGCAGGATCAGGTCGTAGTGGTGCTTCAGGTGCAGCTCGCACACGGTGAACGGGTCCATCGTGCTGCTGACATTGGTGTAGCCGGCGTTGGCCAGCATCCGTTCCAGCAGCATGACGTTGGCTTCCTGGTCGTCGACGATCAGGATCTGGGCGCAGAGTATTTCAGATGGATCTATCATGATGCGCTTCCGTGGGTACTGGTGTGCAGGTGGCCATGTTCGGCGGCGAATTCCAGCGCCAGGTCCAGCGCGCTCATGAATTCAACCACATTGATCGGCTTGGTGAGGTAGCGGAAGAAGCCGGCCTCAACCCCTTTTTCTATATCGCGCGGCATGGCGTTGGCCGACAGCGCCACCACCGGAATATGCGCCGTGGCGGCATCGTCCTGCAAGATCTTCAGGCAGCCGTAGCCGCTCACGCCGGGCAGGTTGATATCCATCAGGATCACGTCGGGCTGGTAGGCGCGCGCCAGCTGGATGCCGCTGTGACCGTCGATCGCGGTCAACAGCTTGAGATCGCTGCGGCGCTGGATCAGTTGCTCCACCAGGCTCAGGTTGGCCGGATTGTCTTCGATGTACAACAGCGTTCTCAGCGTGGCGTGGTCCTGGCCGTTGAGCCCCAGCGCGCCGTCGAAGGCGGCAATCTCCAGCACCGGCTCATTGCTGGCGCCGAGTTCGATCCAGAAGGTGGTGCCGACGCCGATCTCGCTGTGCACGCCGATCGACCCGCCCATCAATTCGGTCAGCTGCTTGGTCACCACCAGGCCGATGCCGGTGCCCTCTTCCGCGCCGTCTTCCTGGCCCAGGCGGTTGAAGGGCTGGAACAGCTGCGCCATCTGTTCGGCGCTCAGGCCGGCCCCGGTATCGGTGACGTTGATGCGCACCATGCCCTTGCTGCCGGCCGCGCATTCCACCGTCACCTTGCCGCCGCGCCGGTTGTACTTGATGGCGTTGGACAGCAGGTTGATCATCACCTGTTTGACGCGCGTGCGGTCCGCATGCACGAAGAATGGCTCGCTCATCGAGGCGAAGAACAAACGGATGCCGCGCTTTTCCGCCTGCGGGCCGATCAGCGCCTGGCAATCCCTCAGCACTTCGGACAAGCCCATCGATTCTTGCGACATCGTCACCTTGCCCGATTCGATCATCGCCAGGTCGAGGATTTCATTGATCAGTTGCAGCAGGTACCAGCCGCCCTTGAGGATCTGGTCGAGCGAACGCTGCTGCGAGGCGCTGGGCGGCGGCTTGTCCGACGCCAGCAGCTGCGCAAAGCCCAGCACCGCGTTGAGCGGCGTGCGCAGCTCGTGGCTCATGGCCGACAGGAATTCCGACTTGGCGCGGTTGGCCGTCTCGGCCAGCGCGCGCGCCGCCTCCAGCTCCACATTGGTTTCCTGTAGCGCCAGCTGCTGCTCGCGCAGGCGCTGGTCCAGCAGCGCCTGTTCGCGCTCGACCTGCTTGCGGGCCGTGTTGTCGGTGCCCATCAGCAGGTAGCCGATGACCTTTTCTTCGGCGTCGCGCAGCGGACTGACCGAGACGATGGCGGGGAAGCGGCTGCCATCCTTGCGGATATAGGTCAGCTCGTAGATGTCTTCAATGCCGCGCGACGCCTTGAACACCAGCGCCTCGAAGCCCGGCAGGATGGTCACGCCCGCTTCGATGCTGAGCGCGGCGGCGCGCGCGATGATTTCCTGCGCGTCGGAGATGCCGGCCGGCGTGATCTGGTTCACCACTTCGGCGGCGCTGTAGCCCAGCATGCGCTCGGCGCCGACGTTGAAGATCTGGATCACGCCCTGGGCGTCGGTGGCGATGCTGGAGAAGTTGGCGCTGTTGTGGATCGCCATTTGCAGCGCGTCGGCCTTGAGCAGCGGGCCTTCCGGCAGTTGGATCGGTTTCATTTCAGTCCCTGGCGTTGGTGCACGTCCGACATCAGGCGCGCGAATTCTTTTTTGACCACGCCATAGCATTCGCAGACGTCGCTTTCCAGTCCGGCCCGGTCCAGCACGGAAATATGGCCGCGGCGGTTGCTGATATAGCCGTTGGCCTGCAGGCGGCCGGCCGCCACCGTCACCCCTTCGCGCCGCACGCCCAGCATGCTGGCGATCAGTTCCTGGGTCATGGTCAGCTCGCTGGTCGGCAGGCGGTCCAAGGTCAGCAGCAGCCAGCGGCACAGTTGCTGCTCCACCGTGTGATGACGGTTGCAGATCGCCGTCTGCGACATCTGGGTGATCAGCGCCTGGGTGTAGCGCAGCAGCAGGCGCATGACGGGGCCGGCGCGGTTGAACTCTTCCATCAGGATGTGCGCCTTGAGGCGGTAGCCAT
This sequence comes from Duganella sp. GW822-FHT06D06, assembly GCF_058799615.1. Lineage (NCBI taxonomy): Bacteria > Pseudomonadati > Pseudomonadota > Betaproteobacteria > Burkholderiales > Oxalobacteraceae > Duganella > Duganella sp. GW822-FHT06D06. The sequence continues at coordinate 92,020 of NZ_JBXALQ010000014.1, read as the reverse complement.
GCCCGGAGGTCTGCACCATGGCGCGGCTGGGCGTGGTGTTGCCGCCCATGAACAGCGAGATGCCGAGGATGCCCTCATTGCCGACGCCGGCGATCTCGGACGAGCTGCCGTTCTCCAGCACATAGTGCAGCGAGACGATGGCCGAGGTCGGGAAATACACGTAATCGAGCTTGCCGCCGGATTCATACAGCACATCGCCCAGCCGCATCATGATCGGTTCCAGGTGCGGCGACAGGCGGTCGAACTCGGCGTCTAATAGCGCGGCCAGCAGGTGGTTCTGGTTGGGGTCGTTAAGACGCATGGAAACATTCCTTGTTCCAGTCGTCAACTAGGCGGTGGGCGGGGACGGCAAACGATGACCGTCCATCAGGGTAACACACATGGGAGCAATGGCACCGTTTGCGGCAAGTCTGGCGTGCGGAAGGATTTCGGGCTGCAATCGTGCTAGTCTGAAGCACACATAGGCATTCCGGAGAGGTTGTATGTCAATTTATCGTGCCGAGGGGCTGGAAGCATTCCGCGACTACGAGGCCGCGCTGGCGGAAGAGCATGCGATGGCGCACGAGCTGGCGCAATGCGCCAAGATCGAGGTCTACAACCTGCTGGCCGCCGACTTGTTCGAACGCGTGACGGCGGCCCGCGCCAGGACGCTGGCGGCGTTCAAGCTGGTCGAGACCTTCAAGTCCTGACAAAAAAACCCGCAGCTGCGGGTTTTTTTGGATATTGGAAGTGCTTAGACGTTGAACAGGAAGTCCATCACTACAAGTCAACGTTGGCGCGACAACTGCCCGCAATAATTCCATTCTTACCTGGTTTACGACGACGTACAATTGCTCCCAGTACCCCAAGCCCTGCCAACATCATTGCATAGCTAGCCGGTTCTGGTACGGCAGCCACGCGCCAAGTCAGCTCACGCTCTATGGTTGCCGTGCTGCCATTTCCTGTCGACAAGTTAACCCCAACACTGTAAGCGCCATCGCTTACTGATCCATACGCCGGCGTGAACCAGACCAGGTCGAAGCTGCGGCTTTCACCGGGAGCAATAGACAAGCCGAAGATTTCTGTGCCGGCATTCGGCCACGGAAACTCCTCGTCGCGACCTAAATTGGTGCGGTATTCCCAGTTATAGACTCCATTCAGGCGCACAGCCCTGGCGCCGAATCCGTTAAAGCTGAGATTATCTGTCGAGCTGGCGCTATTGGCGACAATTGCGCGACCATAGATATTTCCTGTCGGGCTGACTTGAAAGTTATTGGAAACGAAGTTCCAATCCCATATCACGTCAGCCTGTGCCTGCGCGGCACCAATCAGGCAAATGGCCGCCAAAAATGTCTGATTGAATCGATTAAGCTTCAAAATAAATATCCCCTCGTGAGCTTATTAATAATGCAACGATAATATCGCATGCGCACTGTTTTGTGCAATTAATTCGCCAACTTGGGCGAGCACAGCGAGTTGCGTCTGGACGAAAGTGGCGAGCTGCCTGTGGCGATCGCAGCGAGGATGGCCTCGCAGTCCAGCGGTTTCCGCGAAACGGAAGTATGGCCTCCTCGTAACCGACTGCGCATCGACGTGCCACGGTCATACCCGGCATCGTCCCCGGTAATGAATCAGATACATGGAGGTGACATGAGATGACCTAAAACGAAAAAGCCCCGCATCTGCGGGGCTTCCTTGCATTTCTGATACTGCGTGAAATGCGGTGATCTACTCGTTCGCGTTTAGACGTTGAACAGGAAGTTCAACACGTCGCCATCCTTGACCACGTACTCCTTGCCCTCGGCGCGCATCTTGCCCGCTTCCTTGGCGCCGCTCTCACCCTTGTACTGGACGAAGTCGTCATAGGAGATGGTTTGCGCGCGGATGAAGCCGCGTTCGAAGTCGGTGTGGATCACGCCGGCCGCTTGCGGCGCGGTGTCGCCCACGTGGATGGTCCAGGCGCGCACTTCCTTCACGCCGGCGGTGAAGTAGGTTTGCAGGCCCAGCAGCTTGTAGGCGGCGCGGATCAGACGGTCCAGGCCTGGCTCTTCCATGCCCATGTCGTTCAGGAAGGCGGTCTTGTCGGCGTCTTCCAGGTCGGCGATTTCCGCTTCGATCGAGGCGCAGATGGCGACGATAGGCGCGTTCTGAGAGGCGGCGTAGGCGGTCAGCTGGTCCAGCAGCGGATTGTTCTTGAAGCCGGTGTCGGAGACGTTGGCCACGTACATGGCCGGCTTGGCGGTGATCAGGCACAGCGGCTTGATCAGGGCCATTTCGTCGGCGTCCAGGCCCATGGCGCGCACCGGCTTGGCTTCGTTCAGGTGCGGCACGATGCGCTCCATGATGGCCAGCAGCTTGGCGGCGTCCTTGTCGCCGGAACGGGCTTTCTTGTTTTCGCGGTGGATGGCTTTTTCCACGGTGCCCAGGTCGGCCAGCGCCAGCTCGGTCTGGATCACTTCGATATCGTCCAGCGGGCTGACCTTGCCGGCCACGTGGATCACGTTGTCATCTTCGAAGCAGCGCACGACGTTGACGATGGCGTCGGTTTCGCGGATGTGCGACAGGAACTGGTTGCCCAGGCCCTCGCCCTGCGACGCGCCCGCCACCAGGCCGGCGATGTCGACGAACTCGACGATGGCGTTGACCATGCGTTCCGGCTTGACGATGTCGGCCAGCGCGCCCATGCGCGGATCCGGCACTTCGACCACGCCGACGTTCGGCTCGATGGTGCAGAACGGATAGTTCTCGGCCGGGATGCCGGCCTTGGTCAGGGCGTTGAAGAGGGTGGACTTGCCGACGTTAGGCAGGCCGACGATGCCGCATTGTAAAGACATGGAATTCCTTGTTAAATCAATTGGTTAGCGGTGCTTCAGATCGTTAGTCACGCCAACAATATTGAGTTAGGCTGAATTTCGAAGTTGCACAAAGAACGGGAAATTGGAACAAACCGCATATGACGCCGCAGTTCCCCATTTTGTCCCTGATAATGGCCATTATAACTCTCTCGGAAGCCATGATCCAAAGGCTCATGGAGGCGGTGCCTGTGCTCACAGTGGCGGACAGAGCGGCCAACCGCAAACATCGACCAGCCGCCAAGTCGTGAGGTTACGCCGCGCAGCAAGGATCCAGGGGCGCGCGCCCAACCATAAAAGCATCTTGACGTGATATCACCAGGAGATGATAATTGAATCAATCTCAGAAGTGGCAAGTGTTTTTCCACGACGAATTTGACCCCGAATTCGACGCCTTTTCAAAAGATGTTCAAGATGAATTGCTTGCAGTTGCTGTCGCGGTGAGGGAGCTCGGACCAGCTGCCGATCGTCCGCACGTGGGAACGCTGGAGAATCCGAGGCATCCCAATATGAAAGAGCTGCGTTTCAAGGCAAACAACGGTTCGGAAATTTGGCGGGCTGCATTTGCCTTTGATCCTCATCGTCAAGCGATCATCTTGGTTGCCGCCGACAAGCAGGGCATAGATGAGAAAAAATTCTATAAGAACCTATTGACGAAGGCAAATGAGCGCTTCGATAAACACTTGAAAAACTTGAAGTCAGCCGAAGCGGCTCCGCCCACCAAAGCGCAGACGAAAAGCAGCAAAGGTAAGAAATAGGAGATTGCCATGGGACGAAATCTGGACGATGTCATCAACAACCTGCCGGCTGACCGTCAGAAAAAAATCGCGGCGCTTTCTCATAAAAAAATTGAAGAGATGATTGCGCACGCGGCGACGCTTACCGATTTCCGCAAGGCGGTAGGCAAGACCCAGGTTGAAGTAGCCAAAGACCTGGGCATCAACCAGAACGCGGTTTCTCAACTTGAAAAACGTTCCGATACCTATGTTTCAACGTTGCGCCGTTTTCTGAAATCCTTGGGATTGACGCTTGAACTGTCGGTTCTCGACAAAAACGGCGTTCGAATTGACTTGCAAAATTTCCTACAATGGTCAGACAGCTCGGCCGGCGACCATGCCGAAACATACGCACCTGCCGCCAAGACGCCAACCAGGAACACCGCTGCGAAGGCACCGGCAAAAAAGCCAGTTGGCGTAGCCAAGAAACGAACCACGACGCGCGCAAAAAGTACGGGGGGCTAGCGCAAAGCGCCATTTAAACCGAATAGAAACTTGCATTCCGTCGCCAATCCTGTCGATCCATCGCATTCCGCCCTGCCCCGCCGTTCTTCCCGGCTACAATTGCCGCCATGAATATCAGCTCCTCCTTCCACCTGGCCTGGCGCTCGTTCTGGGTGTTAAAAAAGCACCGCCAGGAACCGCTGTGGGCGCAACTGGCGGTCGGCGCCGCGCTGGCGCTGCCGATCGGCTCCGTCATGATGCTCATCAACGGCCTGCTGACCGGGCGCGTGAGCGATCCCGGCTGGTGGCGCGCCTCGCTGCTGTTCAACCTGTTCATCTGCCTGGCCGTCGCCTACAGCATGCTGGCGATCACCCGCATCGTCGAAAAGCTGCTGCCCGCCGCCAGCATCGAACGGCTGTCCGAGGCGGCCGACTGGCGCGCCGCGCTGCTCATCAACGCGATCGCCGTCGGCGGCGTCGTGTGCGGCGCCGCCTTCAGCCTGAGTTTGTACACCTGGCTCACCGACTGGAATGGCTGGGCATCGTTCATGCAGCACAGCGTGGCCCAGACCGAATTCCTCGCCTTCGTCATGGTGGTGGCGGCGGCCAACTGGTTCTGGTGGCGCTTGCGGGTCAAGCAGGACCGGCTGCTGCACCAGGCGATGGAGGCCCAGCTGCGCCTGCTCCAGGCGCAGATCGAACCGCACTTCCTGTTCAACACGCTGGCCAATGTGCAAAGCCTGCTCGAGCGCGACACGCCGCGCGCCCGGCTGATGCTGGAAACCTTCACCGACTATTTGCGCGCCAGCCTGGGCCAGCTGCGCCACACCGACAGCACGCTGGCGGCCGAACTGGCGATGGTGCGCAGCTACCTGACCTTGCTGCAGATCCGCATGGAAGACCGGCTGCGCTTCGAGATCGACGCCAGCGACGACGCGCTGGCGGCGACCTTGCCGACGCTGCTGCTGCAACCGCTGGTGGAAAACGCCATCGAACACGGACTGGAGCCGAAGATCGAAGGCGGCCGCATCCGCATCCGCGCGCGCGTCGTCGATGGCCAGCTCGACATCTGCATCGACGACGACGGCCTCGGCCTGGACGGCCCGCGCCGTCCGCGCCGGCGCGGCAGCGGCATGGCCCTGCCCAACATCCACGAACGGCTGCGCACCCGCTACGGCGGCAAGGCCGCGCTGACGCTGGCGCCGCGGACCGTGGGCACGCAAGCCACGCTGTCCATCCCCTACCGGACGCCGGCATGACGCGCGCGCTGATCGCCGACGATGAGCCGCACCTGGCGCTGTACCTGAAGGAGCAGCTGGAACTGCTATGGCCGGAACTGGAGATCGTGCACATCGCCCGCAACGGCGTGGAGGCGGCCGCATGCATCGAGCAGCTGGAGCCGGACCTGGCCTTCCTCGACATCCAGATGCCCGGCCTGAGCGGGCTGGAAGTGGCGCAGGGCATCGAGGGCGACACCCGCGTGGTGTTCGTCACCGCCTTCGACACCTACGCGGTGCAGGCCTTCGACCATTGCGCGCTCGACTACCTGCTCAAGCCGCTGAAGACCGAGCGGCTGACGCAGATGATCGAACGGGTCAAGGCCACGCTGGCCCTGCGGGCGGCCGGCCGCAGCGCGCAGCCCGATGCGCGCCTGTCGCAGGCGCTGCACCAGTTGACGCGCGGACCGGCGGCGCCGGCGCGGCTGCGCTTCGTGCGCGCCGGCCAGGGCGAGTACGTGCATCAGATCGCCGTCAGCGACATCCTGTACTTCCATGCCGACGACAAGTACACGGTGGTGCAGTCCAGCGGCGGCGAGCACCTGATCCGCACCACCATCGTCGAGCTTTCCGAGCAGCTCGACCCGGACCAGTTCTGGCAGGTGCACCGCTCCACGCTGGTCAACCTGGACTACCTGGCCGGCACCCGGCGCGATGAAAGCAGCCGCCTGTTCCTGCGCATCAAGGGCCATGCGCGCGAGTTGCGCGTCAGCCGCGCCTACGTCCACCTGTTCCGGGCGATGTAGGCGGCTGGCGATTCGTCGGCGCGGCTGTCGATTCATCGCTTGCCGCTGCCGTCGGCGCGGCCCCTGTGGGATCGTTGCACTCTCGCAAACATTGATCCCACAGGACCCTGCCATGAAAAAAACCCTCTCGTTGTTGCCGATGCTGATGTTGAGCTGCCCGCTGTTCGCGGCCACCGCTCCCCTGCTCACACCCTCCATGGTCACGCTCAAGGGCGGCGAATTCGTCATGGGCAGCACCGCCAATCCGAAGGAAGATGACTATCCGAACTCGGAGCCGCTGCGCACCGTCAACATCAACAGCTACCGCCTGTCCCGCTACGAAACCACGGTCGGACAATTCCGCCAGTTTATCGAGGCCACCGGCTACCAGGCCGACGGCGATTGCTGGAAGCTGGCGGCCAACGACTGGGGCATGGAAAGCGGCAAAATCAGCTGGAACGCCGCCGTCAATGCACCCAGCGACTACCATCCGGTAATGTGCGTGAGCTGGGACGACGCCCACGCCTACCTGCAATGGCTGTCGAAGCAAACCGGCCGGCACTTCCGTCTTCCCAGCGAAGCGGAATGGGAATACGCGGCGCGCGCCGGCAGCAGCACCCGCTATTCCTACGGCGACGATCCGGCCGCGCTGTGCCAATACGCCAACGTTTACGACCGCAGCGGCAAGACCGCCATCACCCGCCTGACCGGCAAGGACAGGAAGGAGATCGCCTGCGACGACCAGGCCGAGTTGACCACGGTGGTCGGCATGTACCAGCCGAACGCCTGGGGTCTGTTCGACATGCAGGGCAACGCGGGCGAAGTGGTCGAGGATTGCCAGCACCTGAGCTATAAGGGCGCCCCCAACAATGGCGCGGCCTGGACCACCGGCTGCGATCTGTTCCACGGCTCGTCCATGGTCATCCATCGCGGCGGCAACTACAACAGCGGCCCGGTTGGCGCCAGCCCGACCTACCGCGGCCATACGGGAACGGAAAACCGCAGCAGCGTCGGCGAAGGCTTCCGCATCGCCGAGGATGTCGCCGGCGGCACGGTCCAGGATGGCGGCGCGAGCGCCTTCGACGCCGGCCTGGCGAAGGCGCAGGCCGCCGAACGCGGCCGCCGCGCAAAATAAACCGGCGCAACACCGCACAAAAGGAATAGTGGACTTATTGCCGTATGGCACTATCATACAGACAGTGCCATCCGCAGGAGTCCACGCCATGCCAGCAATCGCCGAGACGGCCCCGATCTATATGCGCAGCAGGCGATTCGATCGCCTGTTCGTGCTGGGCATTCCGCTGCTCGCGCTGGCCGTGGGCGCGCTGGCGCTCGGCTTCCCCGAATACTTTGTGCTGATCATTTCGCTGGACCTGGCCTTGCTGGGTTACCACCATGTCATTTCCACCTACACCCGCCTGCTGTTCGACCTGAAGTCGGCCCGCCGGCACTGGGCGCTGTTGCTGCCCTTGCCGGTGGCGGTGTTTGCCGGCGTCTACCTGCTGATAGTCTGGGGCGGTTTGGCGGCGGTCGCCACGCTGTACATGCACTGGCAGTGGTATCACTACACGCGGCAAAGCGAAGGCATCAACAAGGCCTACGGCATGAAGACGCGCAGCGTCCAGGCCGGCAATCCGGTGTTCAACCGCGTCACCTTTTACCTGGTGCCGGCCGCCGCCTTCCTGATGATGAGCGCGCGCCCGGACTCGACCTTCCTGGGGATGGAAGTGTGGAAACTGCCGGTGCCGCAATGGCTGGCCACGACCACCTTGGCGGCGGCGGGCGCCTGCCTGGCGTGGTGGCTGGCGGCGCAGCTGCGCGCGTTGCGCGCCGGCACGCTGGGCCGCCTGCATTTCGCCTACCTGTGCTCGCACTACCTGATCTACCTGGTGTCGTATGTCGCGATCCACGACATCACCAGCGGCTGGCTGGTCATCAACGTCTGGCACAACGCGCAGTACATCGCCTTTGTGTGGCTGTTCAATTCCAACCAGTTCAAGGGCGGCGTCAACCCCGAGCAGCGGGCGCTGTCCTGGCTCAGCCAGGAGGGCCGCTGGCCGCTCTACCTGATGGCCTGCCTGGCGCTGACCGGCGTGGTGTACCGCTCCATCGACCTGTCGAACGCCTACTTCGCCAACTACACGCTGGTGCCGCTGGTCGTGATCGCCTACCAGGGCATCAACTTCCACCACTACATCGTCGACTCCATCATCTGGAAGCTGCGCAAGCGCGACGTCCAGAGCGCTTTGAAGATAGTCTGACCATGCCGCACACCGGACTGGCCGGCAAGCCGGGCCGCTACCCCGTCCTCGATGCGCTGCGCGCCGTGGCGATCCTGCTGGTGCTGGCGCGGCACTGGGCGGTCGCTTCGCAGAACACGTTCGGCGTCGTGCCCGGCGGTCCGCTGGCGGTGCTGTCGGCCAACGGCTGGATCGGCGTCGACCTGTTCTTTGTGCTCAGCGGCTTCCTGATCGGCAGCCACTTCGCCGGGCCGCATGCCGCGCCTTTCGAGCGCGCCTCGGTGCTGGACTTCTACCGCCGCCGCGCCTTCCGCACGTTGCCGCTGTACTGGGGCGTGATCCTGCTTGGCTGGCTGGCGGCGCCGTGGACGCCGGCTGCGGAATTCTCCAGCCTGTCCTTCGCCACCCACCTGCTGTTCTTGCAGGATTATCTGGGCTCGGATGTCATGGTCACGCTGTGGTCGCTGGCGGTGGAAGAGAAGTTTTACCTGGCCGCGCCATTGCTGTTGTTCCTGCTAACGCGGATCGGCGCGCGCCCCGCCTGCATCGTGCTGGCGGCGGTGATAGGAGCGCTATGCTGGTCGATGCAGGCCAGCGCTCCGGGCCTCGCGCCGGGCGACTACCCGGCCTTCTTCTGGGCGATACGCGCGCCATTCCACCATGCCGTACTGGGCATCCTGGCGGGCGTGCTGGTCGCCGTCCAGCATGGCGCATCCAGTGCATGGCGCGCGCCGCGCGCGCTGTTGCTGTCGCTGGCGATGCCGCCGCTGTCGCTGCTGATGTACCGGGATTGGCTGGTGCAGGGCGACTGGACGACGGTCTGCTGGATCATCGCGCTGTCGTCCATGTTGTTTGCGCTGCTGGTTCGCTGCGGCCTGGCCGTCAATGCCCGACTGCCTTCGTTCGGCGCCGCGCGTCCGCTGCGCTACATCGCCAGGCTGTCCTATGCGCTGTATCTGGTGCACTACCCGCTGATCGCACCTGCCACAAAACTATGCCAGGCCCTGCTTGGCGATATGCGGCAGGCGCCCGTGGCGGGCAGCCTGCTGTTCCTGGCGATCTACGGCGCCATGTCCTGGGCCGCAGCGTGGCTGCTGCACGTCGCGCTGGAAAAACCGTTCCTGCTGCTGCGCGACCGTGCCGTCGCAACCCGACTCAACGTTCCTTCACGAACAGCGCGGTAACCATGCCGACCACGCTCACGGCGATGACATAGTAGGCCGGCGCCAGCGGATTATTCTTCAGCATCAGCGCCACCACCACCGGCGTCAGGCCGCCGAAGACGGCGTACGCCACGTTGTACGAGAACGACATGCCGGAGAAGCGCACCTGCGCCGGGAACGCCTTGACCAGCACGCAAGGCACGGCGCCGACCACGCCGACCGTGAAGCCGACCAGCGCATACAGGGGCAACAGCAGATCCGGCCGCGCGTGCAGCGTGGTGTAGAACACGTAGGTGCTGATCGCCAGCAGCAAGGCGCCGCCGAACAAGGTGCGGCGTGAACCGACGCGGTCGGCCAGCACGCCGGCCACCACGCAACCCAGCGCCAGACAAAAGGTTGCCAGCGTATTGGCCACCAGCGAGGTATGCGGATCGAAGCCGTATATTTTTTGCAGCAGGGTCGGCGTCATCAGGATCACCACGACGATGGCGGCCGACAGCATCCACGTCAGCAGCATCGACACCACGACCGCGCCGCGATGATTGCGCAGCACCGCCCTGAGCGGCATTTCGGCGGCCAGCGCCTTGCGCTGCTGCAGCTCGGCGAACACCGGCGTCTCATGCAGCCAGCGGCGCAGGTACATCGCGCCCAGGCCGAAGAAGCCGCCCAGCAGGAAGGGCAGGCGCCAGGCGCCGTCGGCCACCTGCTCCAGCGTGAAGGCGGTGTTGATGCCGGTGGCGACCACCGAACCTAACAGAATGCCGAAGGTCAGGCCGGCCGTCAGCGTGCCGCAGGCATAGCCGATATGGCGCGCCGGCACGTGCTCGGACACAAACACCCAGGCGCCCGGCACCTCGCCGCCCACGGCCGCGCCCTGCAACACGCGCAGCAGCAACAGCAGCATGGGCGCCGCCAGGCCGATGCTGGCGTAGGTCGGCAGCATGCCCATCAGCAGCGTCGGCACCGCCATCAGCAGGATGGACATGGTGAACATTTTTTTTCGGCCGAACAGATCGCCGAAGTGCGCCATGATGATGCCGCCCAGCGGACGCACCACATAGCCGGCGGCGAAGATGCCGAAGGTTTGCAGCATGCTCAGCCAACCCGGCATCGACGGCGGAAAGAACAGCTTGCCGATCACGGCGGTGAAGAAAACAAAAATAACGAAATCGTAGAACTCCAGCGCGCCGCCCAGGGCGGCCAGCGACAGGGTCTTGTAATCCTGGCGGGTAAGCGGTCGGGCGGGTGTGGCGCTGTGATCCATGCCGGGGCTTGGGGCGATGGCTGCTGCGTTATCTTTTATCTGCATGTCTGGTCTCGCTTTTGTTGGCGTTTTTATGGGTGGCCGGTGCGCGGCAAGCATAGAATACGCAATTTTCCGCGCCGTGAGTAAACGCGCGGAGACTATTGATATGTGACGGCCCCGCATGTGCTCCGCCCTGCGGCACGATCCGCTAAAGCGTGGGAACCGAATCAATGATCGCATCCTTGATCGGTACCCGTCGAGCCGAGCCAGTGATGGGATCAAACAAGACTATCGCACTAGTGCTGGGAAACACCACTCGGCCCTTTCCCAGTATTCCTTTTTCCGAAGAGACTAGAACACAATCGGCATATTGGGGGGGCGCCACTTGAGACAACACAGTTGCCCGCATCAGCTCAATCCGAGTTTTTACAGGCTTGCATGACGAGGGAGCAATCACATATTGACGAATGTGGGCGGTGCCGGTGGATATGCCTATCACAGTAGCCATGGAGCCCATGACGACTACATAGATCAGCACCCCACTCATAAGCGCCATTATCGTTGGAATGCCGAACGCCAACCCCGTAACATACATCAAGCCTTTTGACATGAGCATCGGCATGCTTTGCGAAAGCGCCGGCGCCACGAACAGAGTTCTGAGCCAAGTTGGCGTTTTCCTTTTTCCACTAGCTGTACTTCTCCGTTTGAGGAGTACCACCACAACACACCACAGCAGCCAGATCAACAGCATCAAGGGCAAGATGGCCATTAAAACCTCAAAGCCGATTTTTATCGGTGAGGCCTTCCCTAAATTTTCGATGAAGCGCGAAATCGCCCAGACGGAGAGGTCCAGCAAATCTATTGTGGAATTGAATAGTGCACCATGAGGCATGCCGAACGCGATTTCGGCCGAAATGGCGACTCCATAGCCAACTAATGCCAACAACACGGTGCACAGCGAGATGGCGGCAATTGCTAGCCCAATCATTTCGCGCTTGCGCAGACTAGCGCCTTTGTCAGACTCATCGCCTTTCTTATTGCCACGCTTCCGGTTCAGTACCGAGGGATGGAAACGTTGTGATCGGATAGCTTGGGAACGTGCAGGATGTGAAAAATTGCCCATGATTTCTCTCCTTTTAAAAAACCGGTGTGTCGGGTTTCGACCATAATTCAGATAACCAGGCTGGAGCAAGCGTTTGCATCAAACGATGCGGGTATCGAGACACTCAACAATCGTCGCAACAGATGCTAGACTGCTCGGCATTGATTTATTCCATTGCCCAAAAGGACCCATATGTCATCTGCCCGCGAGTTCACAAAACTGACGATCTCCGCCCTGATTGCCGCTTTGCTGATGGCCGCGCCGCCCGCGATGGCGGCCGCCAAACCGGCGCATACGCAGCAGGCCGGGCAAGCCCAGAGGCAGCTGGCCAGGCTGGCGGCGGCCTTCCACACGGCGCGCTGTAAATTCGATCCGCTGCTGTTCGCCACCGCCAACGGCGACGGCCGCTATGACGACCAGCTCGGCCTGGCCATCTCGCCCAAGGTGCGCGCGCAGCAGTTCACGCTGTACCGCCAGATGCAGAAGCAGCTGATGACGGTGCGCCGCGACCAGCTCGGCCAGCAGGAGCAGCTGACCTACGACCTGCTGTCCTACGAACTCAACAACGCGATGCAGCTGGAGTCCTTCCCGGAACACCTGCTGCCGCTGAACCAGCTCGACAACGTACCGAGCGCCCTGGCCAACTACGCCGACGGCAACGGCTCGCAGCCGCTGGGCACGGTCAAGCAATACCAGGCCTACCTGAGCCGCCTGAACCAGTTGCCGGCATGGATAGACCAGGCCATCGCCAACATGAAGCTGGGCATGCGCAGCGGCATCGTGCAGCCGAAGGCGATCACGGTGGCGATGCTGCCGCAGTTCCAGAACCTGCGCAGCGCCACGCCGGAAACGAGCATCTACTACTCGCCGGTGACGCGCTTCCCGGCCGGCTTCTCCGACGCCGACAAGAAAAAACTGACGGCCGCCTACCTGAACACGGTGGACAGCAAGATCGCGCCGGCGCTGACGCGCCTGGTCAGCTTCCTGGAAAACGAATACCTGCCGGCCAGCCGCGCCAGCACCGGCTGGAGCGCGCTGCCGAACGGCGCCGCCTGGTACGCCGCGCGCATCAAGGACAGCACCAACCTGCCGCTGACGCCGGACGCGGTGCACGCGCTGGGCCTGAAGGAAGTGGCGCGCATCCAGCAACAGCTGGCCGCGCTCGGCCCCAAGCTGGGCTACGACGGTCCGGAAAAACAACTGCCGCAATGGATGGCGGCGCAGGAAAAATTCAAGGTCTTCAGCACCGACGAGCAGGTGCTGGACGCCTATCGCGACATCTACGCGACCGTGCAGACCAAGCTGCCGACCTACTTCAGCCTGATCCCGAAAGCCAAGCTGGAGCTGCACCTGGAACCCGAGCTGACGCGCGCCACCGCGTCCGACCACTACACGCCGTCGGCGGCCGACGGTTCGCATCCGGGCGTGTTCTGGCCGGTGGTCAACGATCCGAAGAAATACAGCCGGGTCGACATGGTCAGCCTGTTGCTGCACGAAGGCGTGCCCGGCCACCACCTGCACGCGGCGCTGCTGAAGGAACTGGACTTGCCGGATTTCCGCAAATTCAGCACCGAGAACCCGAACAGCGCGGCCTACACCGAGGGCTGGGCGCTGTACTCGGAAACGCTGGGCCGCGAGATGGGCTTGTATGAAGATCCGGTGGCCTACTACGGCCACCTGAACGCGGAGATGCTGCGCGCCGCGCGGCTGGTGGTGGACACCGGCATGCACGCCAAGGGCTGGAGCCGCGAGCAAGCCATCGCCTACCTGGCCGACACGCTGGGCTGGAGCGAAGCGCGCGCCAAGAACCAGATCGAGCGCTACATGGTGTGGCCGGCGCAGGCGCTGAGCTACAAGGTCGGCTCGCTGAAGATCCTGGAACTGCGGGCGCGCGCGCAGCAGGCGCTGGGCGACAAGTTCAGCTACCAGAAATTCCACGAAGTCGTGATCGGCGACGGCACCCTGCCGCTGCCGATCCTGGAAGCCCGCGTCGACCGCTGGATCGCCGCCAAATAAAATTGGGGTCAAGTCTGACATTCGGACACGACCTCCTCCGTAACGGCCGCTACGGAAGGGGCCGTGTCCGAATGTCAGACTTGACCCCCGCTTATACTGACCGTTCCGATTGAGGCAATGTTGCAAGTGTGATAGTTTGCGACATTACCTCAGGGGAGCCGTTCGATGGAATTCCTTTTGTTTATCCTCGGCGTGTTCACGCTGAGCGTCGCATGGCGCGCGCGCACGGAAGCGAAGCAGGCGCGCAAGATCGCCTCGGAATTGCAGCGCGAAGTGGACGCGCTGCGCGCGCTGCAAACGACGATGCAGCGCACCGCCGCGCCGCCGACAGCACAGCAAACTCCTCCGCAAGCAGCTCCGGCTGCGCGCCCGGCTGCGCCGCCTGCTGCGACGGCCTTGCCGACGCCGGCACCGGTCGAGCCCCCCGCGCCCGCCGCGCCATCCCCCCGCCCCGCTCCCATCGAACCGGCCGCGCCGCCGGCGCCCCGGCCCGAGCCCACGCCGCCGCGCTGGCTGGTGGCCGCCAAGGCCTGGCTCTTCGGCGGCAACCTGGTCGCCAAGCTCGGCTTGCTGATCCTGTTCATCGGCGTCAGCTTCCTGCTGAAATACACGGCCGCCCGCGTGACGGTGCCGATCGAATTCCGCCTGGCCGGCATCGTGCTGGTGGACATCGCGCTGCTGGCCTGGGCCTGGCGCATACGCCTGAGCCGTCCGGCCATCAGCCTGCCGGTGCAGGGCGCGGCGCTGGCCGTGCTGATGCTGGTGACCTTCGGCGCGTTCCGCCTGTACCAGCTGATCCCCGGCTCGCTGGCCTTCGCGCTGCTGTTTGTGCTGACCGTCTTCACCTGCCTGCTGGCGGTGCTGCAAGACGCCATGTGGCTGGCCATCTTCGGCATCGTCGGCGGCTTTGCCGCGCCCATCCTGGCGTCCACCGGCGGCGGCAGCCACATCGGACTGTTCTCGTACTACGCGCTGCTCAACGCCGGCGTGTTCGCGCTGGCCATGCTGCGCTCGTGGCGCCCGCTGAATCTGCTGGGCTTCGCCTTCACTTTCGCCATCGGCACCGCCTGGGGCGTACTGCGCTACGCGCCGGAAAATTATCTGTCGGTGCAATGGTTCCTGCTGCTGTTCTTTGCCTTCTACGTCTCGATCCCGCTGGCCTATGCAAGCCGGCAATCGGTCAAACTGAAAAACTATGTCGACGGCACGCTGGTGTTCGGCACGCCGATGCTGGGCTTCGGCCTGCAGTTTGGCCTGGTGCGCGGCTACCCGTTCGGCGTGGCCTACTCGGCGCTGGCGCTGGGGCTGTTCTACATCGTCCTGGCCACCGTGCTGCGCCGGCGCGACAAGGTCGCCCTGCTGGCCGACGCCTTCCTCGCGCTGGGCATCGTGTTCGGCACCCTGGCGATACCGTTCGCACTCGACGGCCGCTGGACGTCCGCCGCCTGGGCGCTGGAAGGCGCCGGCATCGTCTGGATCGGACTGCGCCAGAAGCAAACGCTGGCGTGGATGTTCGGCCTGCTGGTGCAAGCGGGCGCCTGGCTGTCGTTCTTCGGCACCGTCAGCGGACTATCGCCGCAAAGCGCGCTGGAGTCCAATCTGTGGCTGGGCTTCATCCTGCTGTCGATCACCGCCTTCCTGATGGCGACCCGCTTCCGCGCGCAGCAGGACAGCGGCACCAAACTGTTTGCCGCGCTGGCGGCGCTGTTCCTCGCGTTCGCATCGATCTGGCTGGTGGCCGGCGCCTGGACCGAGATCTTCCTGCGCACCGACGGCGCCAGCCAGGCCAACCTGCTGGTGGTCAGCGCGCTGGTGGCGGCGGCGGCGCTGTACTTCATCGCGCGCAAGATGGCGTGGCTGCTGGCGAGCGGCTTCGCCCTGGTTGCGCAGGCCGTCGCGGGCGTGATGCTGGCCATCCTGGCGCTGACGCAATGGAACTGGCTCGCCGCGACACCCGACCTGTTCGACCGGCCGATACTGGGCGCGGCCATGATCTGCGCCGGCGCCCTGTTCAGCAGCTGGGCGCTGATGCGCCACGACGGCCAGCAACCCGGCAGCGCCGGCTACGGCCTGTCGCGCCTGACGATGCTGTGGGCCGGCCTGTGGTGGTTCGCCCTGATCCTGCCCGACTTGGCGGGCTGGCTGTCGATCCGCTACCAGATCATGAGCACCGGCAGCTGGACCAGCGACGACATCCTCGGCCCCGGCATCTACGGCATGCTGATCGCCGCCGGCACCGTGGCGATCGTCAAGCTGGCGCGCCGCCTGCAATGGCGCAGCCTGCGCGCGCTGACGGCGCCGGCCTGGGTCGCGTTGGCCGTCGCCAGCGCACTGATGCTGGGCGGCCTGTATTTCGACAAGCGCCTGCCCGCCGCATCCACCTGGCTGGCCTATGCCGCGTTGTGGCTGGTCGGCGAATGGCTGTTGCGCATCTGGCCCGCCAGCGGCTGGATGCTGCGCGACATCCCTCTGCAACTGCTGCACATCGTGCGCACCGGCGGCCCGTGGCTGATGATCTGGCCGGTCGCGGCGATCTGGATCACGCGCTGGCTGCACGGCGCCAGCAGCGCCGAGGCGCAGCTGCTGGCCGACGCCGGCTGGCAGACCAGCGCCAGCTGGGCGCGCTTCATTCCGGCCTGGCTGATGATGGCCGCCGTCGGCTGGCTGATGCGGCGCAGCCGCGCCGGCGGCTGGCCGGTCGCGCCGCTGGCCGCATGGTACCGGCGCCGCCTGATCCCGCTGGCGTGCGGTTGGGCGCTGCTGCTGGTGGCGGTCTGGAACCTGTCGCAGAACGGCGCCATGGCGCCGCTGCCCTACCTGCCGTTGCTGAACCCGCTGGACCTGACGACCTGCTTCGCCATGCTGATGGCCTACGGCTGCTACCGCCTGCTGCGCGACATGGACGCCGGCGGAACGCTGCGCCACAAGCTGATCGCCTCCCGGCCGCCGAACTGGGTGGCGCCGCTGCCGCTGCTGGCCGCGCTGGCCGGCTATGGCTGGCTCAACCTGGCGCTGCTGCGCACCGTTTCCAACTACATGAACGTGCCGTACCAATTCGACGCCATGTTCGCGTCGCAGTTCGTGCAGGCGATGCTGTCGCTGGTGTGGAGCATCACGGCGCTGCTGATGATGCGCTATGCCGCCAGGCGCGTGCTGCGCGCCGTCTGGATAGGCGGCGCGGTGCTGCTGGCCCCGGTGGTCGCCAAGCTGTTCCTGGTCGACCTGTCCAACGTGGGCGGCGTCGAGCGCATCGTTTCCTTCGTCGGCGTGGGCGCGCTGATGGTCGGCATCGGTTACCTGGCGCCCTACCCTACAGAAACGGAAAAGAAATGAAAAACATCCTGATCGCGGCAGTGGCCGCATCGACCATCGCATCGGCGGCGGCCAGCGACACGCCGCAGGACTACACCCACCTGCTGCCGCTGACCGCCGGCGCCAAACAGGGCGTGCTGCAAGTGCGGCTACCGAAAGACGTCTACCTGCATGCGCGTTCGCCATTGCTGGACGACGTGCGGGTATTCGACGCCAGCGGCGCCTTGCAACCGTTCGCGCTGCGCACGCCGGCGCCGGCGACGCGCACCAGCCGGCGCGAGCTGCCGTCCGCCATCTTCCCGCTGATGAGCACGGCCGCATCGGCCGGGCAGCTGGACCTCGATGTCAGCACGGCCACCGACGGCCGCCTGCTGTCGGTCAAGGTCCGTCCCGACAACGCGCGCGACCAGGCGACCCAGCCGCCGCACTTGGCGGGGCTGGTGCTCGACCTCGGCAAGGATGCGGCCGCCACGCCGGTCAGCGCGCTGCGCTTCACGCTGCCGTCCGGCCAGCGCGAGTACAGCGCACAAGTCTGGCTGGAGACCAGCGCCGACATGAAGCACTGGGACACCGTCGGCGCCGCCGACCTGAACTGGCTGGTCAACCAGGA
Source organism: Duganella sp. GW822-FHT06D06 (assembly GCF_058799615.1). Lineage (NCBI taxonomy): Bacteria > Pseudomonadati > Pseudomonadota > Betaproteobacteria > Burkholderiales > Oxalobacteraceae > Duganella > Duganella sp. GW822-FHT06D06. Next base: position 74,278 of record NZ_JBXALQ010000014.1, on the reverse strand, counting down.
TGCGCAAACGCTGTCCAACGACCGGCTGGAGTTCGACGCGCGCAGCTTCCGCTATGCCCGGCTGAACTGGCGCAGCGGCACGCCGATCCAGTTCGCCGCCATCGCGGCCGAACAGCTGGTCCACGCCGATGTGGCCCAGCCCACCGAGCAACTGCTGCTGCAGGCGGCAGCAGGGAGACAGGCGCAGGACCTGGTCTACGCCGTGCCGCCGGCCGTCGCGCCAAGCAAGGCCGGGCTGCAATTCAGCGAAGCCAATATTGTGTTGTCCGGCACGCTGGGCAGCTATCGCGAACTGCCGGCAAGGCAAGCCGGACAAGGCCCGGCCTGGCGCTTCGATCCGCTCGCCAGCGCGACGTTCTACCGCATCGCGCAGGGCGAGCAGGTGCGCAGTTCGGGCGACATCGAGGTGCCGCCGGTGCATGCGACGCAATGGGTGCTGCGGACCACGGCGCCAGCAACAGCAAGGCCCGCTTTGCGATTGAGCTGGCCGCCGGCCACGCTGATTTTCCTCGCCAACGGCAACGGGCCCTACACGCTGGCGGTCGGCCGCGAGCGCGCCATACCGGTGGTGCGCGAGTTGAGCCAGGTCGCGCCCGGCTTCTCCGATGCGGAATTGCAGAAGCTGGAACCAGCCAGCGCCGGTCCGGCCAGGCAGCAGCAAGGCAGCGGCGCGCAGGACGCCACCGCGGCACTGAGCGCGGCCAGCGCCGCCCGGCAGCGCCTGGTGGTGCTGTGGGGCGTGTTGCTGCTGGGTGTGGCCGTGCTGGCGTTTATGGTTTGGCGCCTGCTGCGCCCATCACGTTCATGACGGCCAGGGTCATCGCCTGGGCGGCGGTCTTGATCGACGGTTCCGGCACCGGCGCGTAGTACGGCGAGTGATTGAAGGCGATCGGCTTGCCGCCCGGCCTGGCCGCTTCGGCCACCGCCTTCGGATCGTAGACGCCGGTGAAGAAGAACATGCCCGGCACACCTTCGTTGATGTAGGCCGAGAAATCTTCGCTGGCCGTCATCGCCGGCATGCGCGAGACGTTGGCCTCGCCGAAGGCTTTCTTCAACACGCCCTCGGTGCGCTTGACCAGCGCGTCGCTGTTGTCGATCGCGGCGCCGCCGGTGATCAGCTCGACATCGGGCGCCGGCGCGTCGGCCATCGCGGCCGCGGCATTGGCGACGCGGCGCACGCCGGCCAGCAGTTTCGCCCTTACCTCCGGGCTGTATGAGCGTATCGTGCCGCGCACGCGCACGCTGTCGGGGATGATGTTGCCGACCGTCCCGCCGTTGATCGCGCCGATGGTGACGACGCCGAATTCCTTGGGATCTTTCTCGCGGCTGACCACGGTCTGCACATCGACCACGAAGCGGGCGGCGATGGTGATCGGATCGAGCGCCTTGTCCGGCGCCGAGCCGTGGCCGCCGCGGCCCTTGAAGGTGATCTCGATGGCGTCCGAGTTCGACGACACCGGACCGCTGTTGTAGCCGATGGTGCCGTGGGCCAGCGGCCAGGTATGCAGCGCGAAGGCGTAGTCCGGTTTCGGGAAGCGCTTGAACAGGCCGTCGTCCAGCATGGCCTTGGCGCCGCTGACGGTTTCCTCGGCCGGCTGGCCGATGAACATCAGGGTGCCCTTCCACTGCGACTTCAGCGCCACCAGCGCGCGCGCCGCGCCCAGCCATGCGGTCATGTGGACGTCGTGGCCGCAGCTGTGGGCCACCATCGTATCCTTGCCTTCCAACAGCGCGTGCGCCTTGCTGGAATAGGCGTAGCCGGATTTCTCCTCCATCGGCAGGCCGTCCAGCTCGGTGCGCACCAGCACCGTCGGGCCGGCGCCGTTCTTGTAGATGGCCACCACGCCGGTCTTGCCGACCTTTTCCGTCACCTCGAAGCCGATCGCGCGCATCTCGGCGGCCAGCTTGGCGGCCGTGCGCTCTTCCTGGAAGGCGATTTCGGGATGCGCGTGCAGATCCTTGTAGATCGCGTCGAGCTTGGGATACATGCCGTTGATCTGGCTGGCGACGGCGGAGGCGTCCTGCGCCTGGGCGGCGTGGACGATCAATAGTGCGGCAAGCGGGAGCAGCTTCATCGGTGGCTTCCTGGTCTGGGGATAAGCAAACCAGCATACCACCACAGCGGGGGTCAAGTCTGACATTCGGACACGGCCTCTGCCGTAGTGGACACTACGGCAGAGGCCGTGTCCGAATGTCAGACTTGACCCCCGCGATCAGGCTGTATGCAACTTCATCGTGGCGGCGTCGAACTTGCCTTCGACGATGAGCGGCATCACCAGCAGCGACTTGTCGATCGCTTGCTCGATCAGCTCCTGGTCTTCGCGGCGCGGGCGGTGCAGCACGAAATCGGCCACCTGCTGCGCCAGGCTGAGCGTGCGCGGATGGCCGATGCCCAGGCGCAGCCGCCAGTAATCCTGCGTGCCGAGCGCGGCGGTGATGTCCTTCAAGCCGTTGTGGCCGCCCGAGGAGCCGCCTTTTTTCAGGCGCGCGGCGCCGGGCATCAGGTCCAGCTCGTCGTGCACGACCAGCACCTCGTCCGGCAGGATCTTGAAGAAGCGGCACAGCCCGCCGACCGACTGGCCGGAACGGTTCATATACGTCTGCGGTTCCAGCAGATAGACTTCCTGGCCGGCGACCGCGCCCTTGGCCATCAGCGCGTTATACTTGGTCTCGCGTTGCAGGCGGGCGCCAATGTCGTTGGCGAGCTTGTCCACCAGCCAGAAGCCGGCGTTGTGACGGGTTTGTTCGTATTCGGGGCCGGGATTGCCGAGGCCGACGATGAGGCGTATAGGCATGACGTGAGGTCGTTAAAAGAGAAACGTGATTATCGCTTAAAAACAAAAACCCCCGCTGGCATGAAGCACTGGCGGGGGTTTTCTGCTGCAGCCGCCCGCAGGCGGCGTCAGTGATTACTTCTTGGCTTTAGCAGCTGGCTTAGCGTCAGCAGCCGGGGCTTCAGCGGTTGCAGCGGCTTCAGCAGCTACGTGACCGGCAGGTACCGAAGCGGTAGCGATGGTCAGGTTCGAACCGTGGGTGAGCGCGGTCACGCCAGCTGGCAGGACCAGGTCAGCGATGTGCAGCGAGTGACCAACGTCGATGTTCGACAGGTCAACGGTGATGAACTCTGGCAGGTCTTTTGGCAGGCACGAAACTTCGATTTCGTTGGCTACGTGGCTGATGGTGGCGCCGTGCAGTTTGACTGCTGGGGACACGTCGGCGTTAGCGAAGTGCAGAGCCACTTTCATGTGCACTTTGGCGTTTGCATCAACGCGCTGGAAGTCAGCGTGCAGAACCAGTTGCTTGAACGCGTGGACTTGGAAGTCGCGCAGCAGAACTTGCTGGGTGACGCCGTCGATTTCCAGATCCAGGATCGACGAGTGGAAGGCTTCTTTTTTCAGCGCGTGGTACAGCGCGTTGTGATCCAGCGAGATGGTCACTGGCGCTTCGGTACCGCCGTAGATGATGCCAGGGGTTTGGCCCGAATTGCGCAGGCGGCGGCTCGCTCCGGAACCTTGCAATTCGCGTTTGAATGCAACAACTTTCATGTGTAACTCCAAAAATAACAGGGCTCGCGCCCCGTGTTATGAAGCCCCCGCGACCAGGGTGCTTCGAAAATGAGCTGACTGCGCTCATGAAACTGGGAAGTACAACGGCGCGCCCTGCATATTTACAGGGCGCGCCGTCAAAAACTGGCTAAATCGTTTATCTTTAGTCGATAAACAGGGAGATCACGGAATCGCCCTTGATAATGCGTTTGAACGTCTCGGCCAGCAGCGGTGCGCAGGTCAGCTGACGGATCTTGCCGCAAGCCTTGGCCGCGTCGGACAGTGGAATCGTGTCGGTCACGACCAGCTCGTCCAGCGACGAATTGGTGATGCGCTCGATTGCCGGGCCGGACAGCACTGGGTGGGTGCAATACGCGATGACTTTCTTCGCGCCGCGCTCTTTCAGCACTTCGGCGGCCTTGACCAGGGTACCTGCGGTGTCGACCATGTCATCCATGATCACGCAGTTACGGCCTTCGACTTCACCGATGATGTTCATCACTTCAGAAACGTTGGCCTTAGGACGACGCTTGTCGATGATGGCCAGGTCGCAGCCCAGGCGTTTTGCCAGGGCGCGCGCACGTACCACACCGCCGACGTCCGGCGATACCACCAGCAGATCCTGGTAGTTCTTCTTCTGCAGGTCGCCCAGCAGAATTGGCGAAGCGTAAATATTGTCGACCGGGATATCGAAGAAGCCCTGGATCTGGTCTGCGTGCAGATCCATGATCAGGACGCGCTCGACGCCCGCTTCTTCCAGCATGTTGGCGACGACTTTAGCCGAGATCGCAACGCGCGCCGAACGTGGGCGGCGGTCTTGACGGGCATAGCCGAAGTAAGGAATAGCTGCGGTGATACGGCCAGCGGACGCGCGTTTCAGAGCGTCGACCATCAGGATCAACTCCATCAGGCTGTCGTTGGTCGGGGCACAAGTCGATTGCAGAACGAAGACGTCTTTACCGCGGACGTTTTCGTTAATCTCAACCATCACTTCGCCGTCCGAGAATTTCGAAACGTTTGCCTTGCCGAGAGGGATGCCGAGATTTTTAGCGACTCCTTCTGCCAATGCAGGATTAGCGTTGCCGGTAAAAACCATCAGGTTTTCGAAAGCCATTGGGAGTCCCAGAGATAGTCGATGAAAATTTTTGAAAAGTCGCCAGCGAAAACCGCGTGGCGCTGTACTTAGAACTTAGGGTATGGTTCGCGCTGGGGCGATGCCATCTTTGCTCTACCTGGCCGGAGACAACTTGCGCCTCGACGGATCCAGATACAAACGAATGGCAGGGGAACAAGGATTCGAACCTTGGTATGCTGGAATCAAAATCCAGTGCCTTAACCAGCTTGGCGATTCCCCTACGCAACTGACTGCTTGTCGTTACATGGCCGGTATTTTACAGCCATTTTCACGCTAAGCCAAATTTTTTTACCGCCTCACAACTTTTCGATGATCGGGTGGCGTTCCAGCGCTTTTGCTTTCCAGGCCTTCCACTTCGCCGGTACTTTTGCAAGCACCGCATCCGCTTCGTTCTCGGTTGCTACCGCACTGAACACACAAGCACCGGAGCCAGTCATCCTGGCGTCACCGTAAGCACCGAGCCATTCTACCGCCTCTGCTACCGGAGGGAATAACTTCGTTGCTACTTGCTGCAAGTCGTTCTTTCCAAACCCTGTTAAACCGATTCGATTTTCGAGGTGGCTGGAAAAGTCCGTTATTATGACGACCGGAGTATCCCTTGTCAAATATTCTGAGCAAAAAATTGCAGCGGTCGGCACCGCGACGCCCGGCTCGATGACGACATACCAACAATCCGGCGCTGTTACCGGCTGCATCGCCTCCCCCACCCCTTCGGCAAAGGCGGTCTGGCCGAAGATGAAGAAGGGGATGTCCGCGCCCAGCGGCAGGCCCAGCGCCATCAACTCTTCCTTGCTTAGACCGGCCCGCCACAAATGGTTCAACGCCATCAGCGTGGTGGCCGCATCGGACGAGCCGCCGCCCAGGCCGCCGCCCATGGGCAGGATCTTGTCGATGGCGATGTCGACGCCGGCCGGCAGCGCGCCGGTGCGGCGCAGCACCTCGGCTTGCAGCAGCCGCGCGGCGCGGACGATCAGGTCGCTCTCTTCCGGCACGCCGGGCAGGTCGGTCACGCGGCGGATCTGATGGTCGCCGCGCAGCTCGAAATGCAGCGTGTCGCCGTGATCGATCAACTGGAAGACGGTTTGCAGCAAATGGTAGCCGTCGGCGCGGCGGCCGTTCACGTGCAGGAACAGGTTCAACTTGGCCGGAGCCGGGCAATTCTTCAGACTGGTCATGGTGCTTCTTATTCCGCGGTTGGACGGATGGCGATGCGTATCGTCAGGTCATCGACCTGCCCCGCGCCCAGGCGCGTGAGGTCGATGCGTTTCGGTTGCGGCACAGGTGCCGCGCCGTTGCCTTGCAACGGCTCCTGCCAGGTGGCGTATTCGACTTTCCAGCCGTCGCGCGTGACCACCGTGTCGTTGGCCGGCGAGGCGACGAAGCGCTTGCCGCTGGCGTCGGTGGCGTAGCCTTGCAGCCATTCGCGCAGGCCGGACACCGGCAGCGTCCAGCCCAGCGTCTGCGTGGTCAGGCTGTCGAGGTCGGGCGCGCTGCGCGGCTCCTTGCCGCTTTGCTTCAGCGTCGCCAAACCCGGCGTGACGTTGATGACGGCGAGAACCTGGCCGGTCGGCGAGATCAGGCTGACGTCGGTTGCTGTCTTGGTCTGCTGCCAGGTGAACTTGCCGGTCAGCGATTCGCGTTTGCCGTCCTTGCTGTAGTTGATGGCGATGCCGCCGCCCAGCTCGATGCGGTCCTGGTAGGGCGCGACCACATCGGCCGAGCGCGGTGCGGAGGTGGTGGCGCAGCCGGCCAGCACGGAGGTCGCCAGCGCGGCGGCCAGCATGGCGGCGGGCGCGCGGCGGCGCAGCTTGAATAAGGTCATCAGGTATCGCTTACAGACTTAGTTTCAAACGGGCGAGCGTGCTTTTCAGCGCGTCGTTCTTCGGGTCTTTGGTTTGCGCTTCCTGCCACATCTGCTGGGCGCCGATCGTGTCGCCCTTGACGAACAGTACTTCGCCCAGGTGGACGGCGATTTCAGGATCGCCGCGCAGGGCGTAGGCGCGGCGCAGCAAGGCTTCCGCTTCGTTCAGGTTGCCCATGCGGTACTGCACCCAGCCCATGCTGTCCATGATGAAGGGATCGCCCGGCGCCATCTTCATGGCCTTGTCGATCAGCGAGTAGGCTTCCGGCAGGCGCTCGTTGCGCTCGGCCAGCGAGTAGCCCAGCGCGTTGTAGGCGTGCTGGTTGTCGGGCGCGGCGATCATCACCTGGCGCAACGCCTTTTCCATCAGCTCCACCTGGCCCAGCTTTTCGGCGATCAGCGCGAAGTCGTACAACAGGTCGGGATTGTCCGGATAGCGCTTGACGGCGTTTTCCAGCACGACGTATGCGGCGCGGTGGTCGCCGGCATCGCGCAGGATTTGCGCGTCGGCCTGGAAGATCTGCGCCTGGTCGACGGCTTCGGTCGGCTTGAGCTCGGCCAGCTGCTTGCGGGCTTCATCGACATTGCCTTTGCGGGCCGTCAGCTGCGCCATCTTCATGCGCGCGGCCAGATAGATTTTTTCATCGGAGCCGTCGACCTTGTCCAGCCAGTTGTAGGCGGCGTCGACGTCGTTACGCTGCTCGGCGATCTGCGACAGTATCATCAGCACCTTGGACGGGTCGCGCTCGTCGCTCGGATGATCGGCCAGCACTTTGACGAAATCGGTGAAGTACTTTTCCGCGTTAGGGATGTCGTTGGTCTGCATCGCTATCACGCCCAGCGCGTACAGCGTGGACAGGTTGTCCGGCTGCTCTTTCAGCAGGGTCAGGAATTCCTTACGGGCGGGTTCGGTCTGCTTGGCGTCGACCAGGATGCGGGCGTAGGCGGCGCGCACTTCACGCGACTTCGGATATTTTTCCAGGAAGACGGACAGCACTTTCAGCGCGGCATCGATATCGCCCGACACTTGCGCCGTGGTCAGGATGGCCAGCTCGGAATCGGGTTTGATGCGCAGCGCCTGTTCGGCCTCGGCGCGGGCGCGCTCGTTGTCGCCCAGCGCGAAGGCGCCCTGCGCCAGGATCAGGTGGCTTTCCAGCGTGTCGCTGTACGGCGCCAGCACGCGGTCTTCCAGCGCGAAGGCGGCGTTCTTGTCCTTGGCGCGCAGCAGGAATTGCTGCATCTGGAACATGGCCAGCGGACGCGCCTGCGCCGGCGCGGCCTTCAGGCGTTCGACAAAGATCTGCTCCGCCTCGCCCAGGTCGTCGTTGACGACGGCGAAGCCGAGGAAGTATTGGGTGGCCTCGTCCGAGTCCGGCGCCAGGCTGCGCCACAGGCGGATGGCCGACAGCGCTTCCGGGCCCTGCTTGGCGGTCAACGCCATCTCGGCGGCGCGGCGCGCCAGGCGCGGATCGCGCGTTTGCTGCGCCAGCGCCAGCATGGTGATGTAGGCGCCCTGCCACTGCCCCTGTTTGAATTCCAGCTCGGCCTTGGTGATGCGGAACAGCATATCGCTGGTCAGCTCGACATCGGGCAACGCCTCCTCGGCCTTCGCCGGCGCCGCGGCGACCGGCGCAGGGCTGTCCGCAGCCGCGTCGGCAGGCGCCGCAGCGGCGGACTCCACCTTTTTTTGCGGCGCGACGGCGCACGCGGACAGCAAGGCGGAGAGGGTTACAATGGCGAAAGCGTTTTTCAAGGGAAGATCCTGGCAAGTCGGCAAAAGGTACTGATTCAATCGGATTCTACGCGCAACACACCGATTGCGTCTTTTGATAGTGGACTGTAGCGCTTAAATTGGGAGCGAAGGACGCGCAGGCGGCGCGCAGGGCAAGGCGCAAAGCGCAGCGATAGCGAGCTATCGCGAGCATTTGCAACGCCGCCCTGCGCGTTGCCTGCGCGGCAAGCGCTTCCGATTTAAGCGTTACAGTTCACTAGTGTAACCAAATATTCCGCCACGACCAGAGTCAGCCGCCTCAATATTTCGACAGTTTGCGAACCAGATGCCAGAATTACCAGAAGTTGAAGTCACCCGGCGCGGCGTTGCGCCGCATATCGAGGGGCGCACCGTGCATCAGGTGGTGCTGCGCCGCGAAGGCTTGCGCTGGCCGTTTCCGGCGCAGCTGCCGCAGCTGCTGGCCGGCCACCAGGTGCTGCGCACCGGCCGCCGCGGCAAATACCTGCTGGTGCATTTCGACCATGGCACGCTGATCATCCACCTCGGCATGTCGGGCCACCTGCGCATCATGCCGTCCGACATAACGCCGGAAAAACATGATCATTTTGACCTCGTGGTCGAAACCCCGGACGGCCTGCGCGTGCTGCGCATGAAGGATCCGCGCCGCTTCGGCGCGGTGCTGTGGCACGACGCCGCCGACGGCTTGCTGGAACACCACGCGCTGCTGCGCGAGCTGGGCGTGGAGCCGCTGGAGGCTGGCTTCAGCGGAAAATTGCTGTACGATCAAACCCGGCAGCGCAGCGCGCCCGTCAAGCAGGTGCTGCTGGCGGGCGATATCGTTGTCGGCGTCGGCAATATTTATGCTTCGGAAAGCTTGTTCCGCGCCGGCATCAATCCGAAGACACCGGCCCGGCGCATCAGCCTGGCGCGCTACGACAAGCTGGCCCAGGCCGTGCGCGAGATCCTGGCCGAGGCCATTGTCCAGGGCGGCAGCACCTTGCGCGATTTTATTAGCGTCAACGGCCAATCCGGGTATTTTCAGCAGAGTTATTTCGTCTATGATCGTGCAGGTGTCCCCTGCAAGGTGTGCGCGGCGCCGATACGGCAGATCAAGCAGGGGCAACGGTCCACGTTCTACTGTGTGAATTGCCAAAAATAAGGGCGGAACATGATGGTCAGGGATTTCGAACAATACAGCGCCTGGCGGCAAGGCGTCGTCACGGCGTTGAAAGAGTATCAAGCCTGGGTGGCCGGCGCGTCCCTGACCGACGCCGCCACCGACCAGCGCATCGTGCGCACCCTGGCGCGGCTGGCCGACGATAAATTGTCGGTGGCCTTCGTGGCCGAATTCTCGCGCGGAAAATCCGAGCTGATCAACGCCATTTTCTTTGCCGACTACGGCCAGCGCATCCTGCCGTCCGCCGCCGGCCGCACCACCATGTGCCCGACCGAGCTGATGTACGACGCCAGCTTCGCGCCGTCGATCCGCCTGCTGCCGATCGAGACGCGGGCCGAGAACCTGTCCACCAGCGACTACCGCGACCAGCCCGCCGCCTGGACCGTGCTGCCGCTGAACCTGGACGCCGGCGCCGACATGCACGAGGTGTTCAAGCAGGTCAGCATGACGCGCCACGTGCCGGTCGAGGAAGCCAAGCGCTACGGCCTGTACGACGAGGACGATCCCGACATGCCGGTGACGCTGGACGACGCCGGCCTGGTCGAGATTTCGCTGTGGCGCCATGCGATCATCAACTTCCCGCATCCGCTGCTGAAGCAGGGCCTGGTGATCCTCGACACGCCGGGCCTGAACGCGATCGGCACCGAGCCGGAGCTGACGCTGAACCTGATCCCGAATGCGCACGCGGTGCTGTTCATCCTGGCCGCCGACACCGGCGTGACCAAGAGCGATATCGAAGTCTGGCGCAACCACATCGGCGCCGGCGCCGGCCGCCTGGTGGTGCTCAACAAGATCGACAGCATGTGGGACGAACTGCGCAGCGAGGCCGAGATCAACATCGAGATCGAGCGCCAGCAAGCCAACGTGGCGCACGTGCTGGCGCTGGAGCCGCGCCAGGTGTTCCCGGTGTCGGCGCAGAAGGCGCTGGTGGCCAAGATCAACCAGGACCCGGCGCTGCTGGAGCGCAGCCGCCTGCAGACCTTGGAAGGCGCGCTGTTCAACGAGCTGATTCCGGCCAAGAAGGAAATCGTGCGCAAGCAGCTGAGCGAGGAATTGCATGCGCTGAGCACGGCACAGCTGGCGATGGTCAACGCGCGCAGCCGCGGCGTGGTCGAACAGCTGCATGAGTTGAAGGGTTTGCGCGGCAAGAACCAGAGCGTGATCGCCCACATGATGCGCCGCATCGATGTGGAGAAGAAGGAGTTCGACGCCAGCCTGTTCAAGCTGCAGGCCACGCGCGCCGTGTTCACCCGGCTGTCCACCGAGCTGTACACCAGCATGGGCATGGACATCGTGCGCGACGACATCGAACTGGTGCGCCAGGAGATGCAGCGCAGCCGCTTCTTCACCGGCGTGCGCGAGGCGGTGCGCAACTACTTCGAACGCATCCGCGCCAGCCTCGACGCGGCCGAGCACAAGACGGTGGAGATCAGCGAGATGATGGGCGTGATGTACCGCCGCTTCTCCAACGAGCACGGGCTGACCTTGGCCTTGCCGATGCCGTTTTCGCTGGCGCACTACCGCGAGGAGATCGAGGCTATCGAGGCGATCTATTACAAGCAGTTCGGCACGGCGACCTTGCTGACCACCAGCCGCGTGGTGTTGATGGAGAAGTTCTTCGACACCATCGCCTCGCGCGTGCGCGGCTGCTTCCGCGCCGCCAACAACGATGCGGAGGCGTGGCTGAAGGTGATCATGGCGCCGCTGGAGGCGCAGATCCGCCAGCACAAGGATCAGTTGAAACACCGGCTGGCGTCGATCCAGCGCATCCACGATGCGACCGACAGCCTGGAACAGAAAATCGACGCGTTCGAAGGCAGCCAGCAGGAGCTGGAGACGCAGAAGGCGCGGCTCAATGAATTGGCGGGGCAGATCAGCATCGCCATCAATGCGGAATTCGTGGCGCTGGACGCCGCCGCTTAGAGTTTAGGAAAAGAATGAAAGTTGTAGCAGGTGAGAATTTTACGGATCCCAGTTTCTCGGCCGATCTGATCGGCTGGCAAAAAGTGCATGGACGCCATGTGCTGCCGTGGCAGAACACGCGCGACGCGTATCTGATCTGGCTGTCGGAAATCATGTTGCAGCAGACGCAGGTGTCGGCGGTGCTGGGTTATTACGCGCGCTTCCTGGAGCGCTTCCCTACCCTGCGCGACCTGGCTTGCGCGCCGGTCGAGGATGTGATGGCGCAGTGGAGCGGCCTGGGCTACTACACCCGGGCGCGCAACCTGCACAAGTGCGCGCAGCGCGTGGTGGCGGAGTACGACGGCGTGTTCCCTGCCGATCCTTTGCTGTTGGCGGACTTGCCCGGCATAGGCCGTTCGACGGCGGCGGCGATCTCGGCGTTTTCCAGCGGCACGCGGGCGGCCATCATGGACGGCAACGTCAAGCGCGTGTTCGCGCGCGTGTTCGGCATCGACACCTATCCCGGCGAGCGCAAGACCGAGGAGATGATGTGGCGCCGCGCCGAGGCGCTGCTGCCGGAGCAAGGCATCGAATCGTACACGCAGGGCTTGATGGACATGGGCGCGACCTTGTGCACCCGCAGCAGTCCTTCGTGCGAGCGCTGCCCGATGCAGCCGCGCTGCGTGGCGTTTTCCACTAACCGCACCAAGGACCTGCCGGTGCGCAAGCCGAAGAAGGTCAGCCCGGAAAAGCATGCGGTGATGCTGGCGATTATCGACGGCGGCCAGGTGCTGCTGGAACAGCGTCCACCAAGCGGGATATGGGGCGGTTTGTTGTCGCTGCCGGAGCTGGACGGCCATCTGCTGGCCGAGGACGATGAAGTGGAAGCGGTCGATGATGCCGCGTTGATGCTGGCGGTGGGCAAGTTCGGCGAGATGGAATCGCACGAGCGGCTGTCGACGGTGACGCACGTGTTCACCCACTACAAGCTGCACATCGCGCCCTACCGCGTGACCCTGGCGCGCCGCTTGACGATGGCGGCCGAATCCGGCCACGTCTGGTACGACGCCGCCAAAATCCCCGACGCCCCGCTACCGGCGCCGATCAAGAAACTGCTATTGGAACTGGTAGGCGACAGCAAGGCCGCGCAGCAAAGGATGTTCTAAGGCCAGATCTTGACGACGCCAAGCACCACGCTGGAAATGGCAACGATGGTTGCAAGAGACCAACGCATCATATGTTTCTCAAGCTCTGCCATCTGCAACCTCAGCGCCGCGATTTCACCGCTCAGTTTATTTTCCACCGCAGCCAAATCCTCTTTCGTCACATAATTGGATTGGATGACGGCTAGCCGTCCGTCCAGCCTGGCGAAATCCTCCCTGCTGGCGAACTGGCTGCGCGTGGCGGATACCTCAGCCGCAAGCGAGGCCACCTCGATCTCCACCGAGGTCAGCCGCCGGTCCAGTTGTGCGATTTGCTCGTCCATCGAGCCATCATGCGCCGAACACCGTTGACGCTCAAGACCGCACGATTGAGCCCACTCAAAGCTCGTCGAGCGAGAACAGGCGGCGGTGTTCGCGGATGGCGTAGCGGTCGGTCATGCCGGCGATATAGTCGGCGATCTTGCGCGCCTGCTTGCCGACGTCGCCCGATTTGTCCTGGTAGTCCGGCGGCAGCAGCACCGGCTCGGCCATGAACGAGTGGTACAGCTCGCGCACGATGCGGCTGGCCTTCACCCGCATGCGGTTGACCTTGTAGTGGCGGTAGAGATTCTCGCGCAGGAAGCGCTTGAGCTCGGTCGCGTCCTTGCGCATCGGATCGGAAAAGCGGATCAGCGGCGGCGCGGTGCGCACCTCGTCCAGGCTCTTGGGCGCGGCGTCGGCCAGCAAGGCGCTGGAGGTGGCGATCAAATCGTCGGCCAAGGCGGTGATCAGGCGGCGCAGCGTTTCATAGATCGCGCGCCGGCCCGACAGGCCGGGGAACGTCACCTGCACGTCGCGCCACAGCCGCGCAAAAAACTCCACCTGCTCCAGCTGCTCGATGGTGATCAGGCCGGAACGCAGGCCGTCGTCGATGTCGTGGCTGTTGTAGGCGATCTCGTCGGCGAGGTTGGTCAGCTGCGCCTCCAGCGACGGCTGGGTGCGGTCGATGAAGCGCTGCGCCACCGGCCCCAGCAAGCGCGCATTGTTCAGCGAGCAATGCTTGAGGATGCCCTCGCGGGTCTCGAACATCAGGTTCAGGCCGTTGTAGGCGCCGTAGTGTTCTTCCAGCTCGTCCACCACGCGCAGGCTTTGCAGGTTGTGCTCGAAGCCGCCGTGGTCCTGCATGCATTCGTTGAGCACGTCCTGGCCGACGTGGCCGAACGGCGTGTGGCCCAGGTCGTGCGCCAGCGAGATCGCTTCCACCAGGTCCTCGTTCAGCCGCAGGTTGCGCGCCAGCGAACGGCCGATCTGCGCCACCTCCAGGCTGTGCGTCAGCCGGGTGCGGAACAGGTCGCCCTCGTGGTTGAGGAACACCTGGGTCTTGTATTCCAGCCGGCGGAAGGCCGAGGAATGGATGATGCGGTCGCGGTCGCGCTGGAACTGGCTGCGCGAGGCGTGCGCCGTTTCGTCAAAGCGGCGCCCCGCGCCGCCCGCCGAATGGGCCGCGTAAGGGGCGAGGTATTCGTCGGGCAGCATGGTGCTCCTGCGCTTAGATGCTGGCGGCCAGCGTGGCCAGCAGCAGCTCGTGCGGCGCGTTGGTGATGCTCGGCGCGCCCAGCGGTTTGAGCAGGATGAACTTGATGGCGCCGCCCTCGTTCTTCTTGTCGACCTCCATCAGCTCCAGCCAGCGCTCGGTGCCCAGGTCGGGCGCCTTGACCGGCAGGCCGGCCGCCACCACCAGCGCGCGCATGCGCGCCACGGTGGCCGCGTCGACCAGGCCCATGCGGTGCGACAGGTCGGCCGCCATCACCATGCCGCAGCCGACGGCTTCGCCGTGCAGCCACTCGCCGTAGCCCAGGCCGTTCTCGATCGCGTGGCCGAAGGTGTGGCCGAAATTCAGGATGGCGCGCAGGCCGCCTTCGCGTTCGTCCTGGCGCACCACGTCCGACTTGATCTCGCACGAGCGGGCGATGGCGTAGGCCAGCGCACTCTTGTCGCGCGCCATCAGCTTGACGATATTGGCTTCGATCCAGTCGAAGAAGGCGGCGTCGATGATGGCGCCGTGCTTGATCACTTCGGCCAGGCCGGCCGACAGCTCGCGCGCCGGCAGGGTTTCCAGGGTCGAGGTATCGGCGATCACCGCGCGCGGCTGGTAGAACGCGCCGATCATGTTCTTGCCCATCGGATGGTTGATGCCGGTCTTGCCGCCCACCGAGGAATCGACCTGCGACAACAAGGTGGTCGGCACCTGGATGAAATCGACGCCGCGCATATAGCTGGCGGCCGCGTAGCCGGTCAGGTCGCCGATGACGCCGCCGCCCAGGGCGATCAGCGTGGTCTTGCGGTCGGCCTTGGCGGCCAGCAGCGCATCGAAGATCTGCATCAGGCTGGACCAGTTTTTATATTCTTCGCCGTCCGGCAGCACGATGGACGTGACTTGCTTGCCGGCACGGCGCAAGCCGGCCTCGACCCGCTCCAGGTACAGCGGCGCGATGGTGGTGTTGGTGACGATGGCGACCTTGTCGCCGTTGACGTGACGCGCCAGCAGCATGCTGTCTTGCAGCAGCGCCGGACCGATCGAGATGGGGTAGCTGCGCTCGCCCAGCTCGACATTTAACAGGATGGTGGTTTCTTCGTTCATCGATGGTTCGGCTTGTGTGACGCAGTTGGGCGAGGCTACGCAAGCCCGGGTTTCCAGCTGGGTCAGGATGGATTGAACCATCGATTGTACGTTAGGTCGGCCGGTATCGATGACGATATCGGCAATTTCCATGTACAAAGGATCACGGGTGGCCATCAATTCTTCGAGTTTTTTGCGCGGATCGGCCGTTTGCAGCAGCGGCCGGTTCTTGTCGTGCGCGGTGCGTTGCAGGATGCTGTTGACGGTGGCGCGCAGATAGATCACGGTGCCGCGCTCCTTCAGGTAGGCGCGGTTGTCCGGGTTCAGGATGGCGCCGCCGCCGGTGGCCAGCACCAGGTCGGGCTGGGCGGTCAGCTCGCGGATCACGTCCGCCTCCCGCCGGCGGAAGCTTTGTTCGCCTTCAATTTCAAAAATCCACGGGATCGAGGCGCCGGTACGGGCCTCGATCTCGTGATCGGAATCGATGAAACGCAACCCCAGCTTGCGGGCCAGGATGCGGCCGATGGTGGTTTTTCCTGCCCCCATCAGGCCGACTAGAAACACATTAGGCATGAACGTTAATTATTGTTGCTACACGAAGTTGAGGTGCCATACGGGCTGGTGTAACCCGGCGGCCGCACAGTTTTCGTCGCGTAATCGACCGCGGCGCCCGGCAAGTGTACCAGAGCCGTATAGGAAGACTCAGTGCCATTTGCCTGGCCGCGCACCGTCAGGTTCAGATCGAGCCAGTAGGCGTTGTCCTTGGTATAGGTCAGCGAGACCAGAGCCTGGCCCTTGGCGTCGGTGGTCACATTGGTTGTGACGGTGACCGGAATGCCAGGGGTCAGTGTGCCACTGCCGTTGAAATCCTCGCCGGCGTCCAGGATGCCGTTGCCGTTGGCATCCTCGTTGGCGCAGTCAAGTTTGCTCGCCGGTTGCCATGGGCCCTGTGGCTCGGGGAAGAACATGATGCCCTTGAAGTAAGTCAACGGCAGTGCCGACGCGGTCAGTTTTACGCCCGGCACCGCGTTGCCGGCGGCATCGGTCACCAGGATCGAGTAGTCGAGCTGGTACAGCGTGGTGGTGTCGGTCGGAATGATCACGGTATTGCCGGTGCCGGCGCTGATGAACAGCGATTTCTGCGCCACCGTCAGGCTGGCGATGGCGCTGGCTTTGGAACCGGCAACCAGCTTGGCCTGCACCTGCACGCCATTCAGGGCCGACGGATTGCTGCCGGCGATAAAGCTGACGGTGGCGGCACCGTCGGCGCCGGTGGTCACCACGTTAGGCTGGCTCAGAGTGCCGCCGCTCGGGTCGGCAGCGATGGTGAAGGCCACGGTGGCGTTCTTGACCACATTGTTAAGTGCGCTGCCGTCACGCACCACGGCGCGCAATGTGGCCTGCTGGGTCGTGATGCCCTTGGGATTGACGCCGATCACCGCCGGGTCGGCCTGCACCGAAATGGTGGCAACATCGGTCAGCGGCGCGACAAACTCCAGGTCGGTCTGGGTATTGAGCGTGCCGGAAGTGGCCGTCAGCGTGGCCACACCAGGGCCGCTGGCGTTGACGTAGGCGGTGGCGGCGCCGCCGCTCAATGCCATCGATCCGCTGAGCTTGGTGGTGCAGTTGGCATTGCTGTACACGTCGCCGCGCGAGGTGTTGATGATGACGCTGGCGGGCGAGCTCGGCCCCCCGGTCACGGCAACCTGCTGGCAGCCGCCGATGTCGGCGACGGTTTCCACATTGCCTTTGAGGTCGAGCACCTTGATCGCAAAAGTCGAGGAATTGATGACGATGCCGACCGTGGCGATCTCACCGCCGGCGCGCACAGTGATCTGGTCTGCCGTGCCGCTGGACGCCGCATAGGTCAGCACCAGCTGGCCGGCCGAATTGGTGACGGCGGCGCCGCCGTTCTTGACGGTCAGCGAGTTGGAGTTGGAGCCAAAGGTCACCGCCTTGTTGATCAAGCCATTGCCGGCCGAATCGACCAACTTAAGGGTGACGTCGGCGCTGGAGCCGACATTGATGGTCGGTTGGGCGTTGATAGTCAGCTTGTTGCCGGTCACGGGGACCACGGTGGTCTTGGCCACTGCCCCCGGCGCGCTCGCGGTGACTTTGATATCGCGCGAGGTTGGATCGTCTCCAGTGCCGAGCTTGGCGGTCGCCCTGCCCTGAGCGTCGGAGACGACGTTGGCCAGCGAAAGGTTGCCCGAGTCGGCCTTGAGGTTGACGTTCACGCCGGCCATCGCGGCGTTGTTAGAGTCGCGTACCAGCACAATCACATCGACTTCGCTGCCGGCCGTGCCGACCGAGGCCAGCGAACCGGCGGAGGTGGTCAGCGTCAGGCTGGGCACGGCGCTGACCACGTCGACCTTGATCTCGGTCGACTTGACCGCGCCATTGTTGGCGCTGGCGCTGATGGTGATGGTGCGGGTGCTGCTGTCGCCCTTGACGCTGAGCTTTTCAATCACCTGGCCGGAGTTGCTGGTGATGCGGTTGGTGCTGCTGATGGTGCCGGAGCTGGCGCTGAAACTGACCGTCTCGTTCGCCAGCGCATTGCCGCCGGCGTCCTTGACGATGGCCGTCAGCGTCACCTCGGTGCCGTCCAGGCCGGACGAGGCGATGGTGTTCGCGCTGGCCGTCAGCACCACGGAAGCCGCCTTGGACGGCGTCACGCCGTTGCCGTTGGCGCCGGCCGAACCGCCGCCGCCGCCGCAGGCGGACAAGACACTGGCGCATGCCAGCAGGGCCAGCCATCCGGTGATTTTTTTCATGATGCGAATTCCCCTAGGGTTCAAAAATAAGCTTGTGAAACGTGCGCTTGCGATACGGTGCGGCGGCCGGTCTAGCGGGTCGACAGCCGCTCGGCGACGATCTTCGGCGTGATAAAGACCAGCAATTCTGTCTTGTCGTTGGTACGGGTGTTGCTGCGGAACAGATAGCCGAGCACCGGCACATCGCCCAGCAGCGGCACCTTGGTGGTGGTGTTGCGCTCGGTCTGCTGGTAGATGCCGCCCAGCACCACGGTGCCGCCGTTCTCGACCATGACCTGGGTCTTGACGTGCTTGGTGTCGATGGCGAAGCCGGCGCGGGTTTCCTGGCCGACGCTGTCCTTGTTGACGTCGACGTCGATGACGACGTTGCCGTCCGGCGTGATCTGCGGCGTCACTTCCAGCCGCAGGTTGGCCTTGCGGAACATGATCGAGGTGGCGCCGCTGCTGGTGGCCACCTGGTAAGGCAGCTCGATGCCCTGCTCGATCAGCGCGATCGCCTTGTCGGCCGTGATCACGCGCGGGCTGGAGATGATCTTGCCGGTGCCGTCCGCTTCCAGCGCGGACAGTTCCAGGTTGAGGAAGCGGTTGGCGGCCGACGAGAACAGGCTGATCGCCAGGTTGCCGGCCTGGGCGCCGTTGATGTTGGCGGCCGGCAGGTTGATGAACTGGCTGTTGCTGTAGCTGGCGTCGGAGGCCTTGATCTGGCCGGTCGTCTCGCCCACGCCGTTGATGTTGCCGCCGATGGCGACCCGGGTGTTGCTGGTGCCGAGCTGGTAGCCGGAGTCGCCGCCGCGCTGGGTGCGCAGGTCGGCAAAGCCGAGCTTGGCGCCGAGGTTGCGGGTGAAGGTGTCGCTGGCCTCGACGATGCGGGCCTCGATCAGCACCTGCTTGGAGGCGATGTCGGTCTTGGCGATCAGCTTGCGGATGTCGTCCAGCTTGGAGGCGATGTCGGTGACGAACAGCTGGTTGGTGCGCGGCTCGATGATGGCGCTGCCGCGCTTGGACAGGATGCGGTTCTTGCTGTCGCCGCCGCCCTCCAGCCCGAACACGGTCTTGAAGGCGTCGGCCTTCTGGTAGTTCAGCTGGAAGATCTCGGACTTCAGCGGTTCCAGATCGGCGATCTGGGCGCGCTGCTCCAGCTCCAGCTTTTCCTTGGTCAGCAATTCTTCCTTGGGGGCGATCCACAGCACCGAGCCGTTCTTGCGCATGTCCAGGCCCTTGGCCTGCAACACCACGTCCAGCGCCTGGTCCCACGGCACTTCCTTCAGGCGCAAGGTCAGGTTGCCGCTGACGCTGTCGCTGGTGATGATGTTCAGGCCGGAGATGTCGGCGATCGCCTGCAAGGCCGCGCGCACTTCGACGTTCTGGAAATTGAAGGACAGCTTTTCGCCGCGATAACCCTGGGTGCCCTGGGTCAGCTTGTTCGGGTCTTCCTTGATCGGCTTGACGTCGATCACCAGCTGGGTGTCGCTCTGGTAGACGGTCTGTTCCCACAGGCCGCGCGCCTCGATCGTCATGCGCGTGTTGTCGCCCTGCGGCACGGTGGTGACCAGCGCCACCGGGGTGCCGAAGTCGCTGACGTCGAGCCGGCGGCGCAGGCTTTCCGGCACGCCGGTCTTGAGGAAATCGACCACCACCCCGGTCGGGGTCTGGCGCACGTCGACCGCCACCTGGCTGTTGGGCAGGTCGACCACCACCCGGCCTTCGCCGTTGGCGCCGCGGCGGAAGTCCATGTCGCGCAGCAGTTGACGCCCGGGCGGCAGCGCCGGCGCGGCCACCGCCACCGGCAAGCCGCGGGCGTCGACCGCCTGGGCCAGGCCGCCGGAACCGTCGATGGTCAGGATCACGGCGTTGCCGTCGATGGCGGTGGCGTAGTTCAGGCTGCGCTTCAGGTTGAACACCAGGCGCGAGCGCTCGCCGGCCTGCACCACGTTGACGCCGCGCAGGTCGCCCAGGCTGAGCTCCTGCACGGTCTTGCCGGTGGCGTTGGAGGTGGCGCCGAAGTCGAGCGCGATGCGCGGCGGATTGGTGATGGCGAAGCCGATCGGCAATTTGCCGGGCGCGTTCTTCAGCGCGATCTTGACGATCACGTTCGAACCCTGCTGGTTGGCGGTGATCGATTCGATGGCGTTGGACGGCGCCGCGTCCGGCGCGGCCTGGGCGCGGACCACGCCGGCCAGCTGCATGGCGAAGGCGAAAGCGAGCACCGGCATCCAGCTGGCGACGGCCAGGGCGCGCCGGGGCGTGATGTGAGCGGTCATTTGGTGTTCTCCTTGCTTTCCTGCAATTCCAACTTGGACATGCGTTCGACCCAATCGCCGCCCGCATCCTGTACGATTTCCTTGACGCTGACGCTGTTGTCGTTGATGGCGGTGATCAGGCCGAAATTCTGGCCCACGTGCTGGCCGACGACCACGTGGTGCAGGTTGCGGTCGACCTGCAACAGCCCGTACAACACGCCTTTCTGCTGCACCGTGCCGACCATCTTGACGGTGTCGAGCGGGAAGCTCTCCAGCAACTCCTTGCGCCGCTCCGTATCGGGCTTGATGCCGTTGCTGCCCCTGGCCGAGGCCTTGGCCAGCTCGGCCAGCAGCTTGTTGGGATTGAAGGGGTCGATCGCCTCGGCCTGGGCGTAGGCGAAGGGGATGAAGGTCTTGGGCTCGGCCAGCGGCGGCACCGCCACCTTGGCCTGGGAATCGACCTGCTTCATCCAGGCGCGCACTTCCTGCACGTCGCTGTCGCCGCAGCCGGCCAGCAGCGCCAGCACGGGGACCAGCAGCATCGCGGGGATCGGGGTTCTCATGATTTTTTCGCCGCCTTTTTCTTGTCGGCGGCGGCCTTGCGCTGGGCGCTGACCTCCTCGGGGTCGAGGTAGCGGAAGGTCTTGACCACCGCCTCCAGGGTCAGCACGCCGTCCTTGCCGGTGTTCAGGCTCATGTTGTTGAGCGTGACGATGCGCGACAGGTTGGCCATGTTGCCGGCGAAGGCGCCGATGTCGTGGTAGCTGCCGGTGACGCGGATGTCGATCGGCAGTTCGGCGTAGTAGTCCTTGACCACCACCTGGGCCGGCTTGAAGGACTCGAACTGCAAGCCGCTGCCGGTGCCGGCGCGGCCGATGTCCTTGAGCAGCGCGTCCATCTCGGCCTTGCTCGGCAGCTGCTTCTGCAAGCGGTCGACGTACTGGTCGACCTGCATTTTCTGCGCCCGCAGCGCTTCCAGGTTGACCGCCTGCGCGGTCTTGAACTTGTACTCGTCGCGCAGCTTGATTTCGGCCAGGGCGCCGGCTTCCTGTTCGTCGAACTGCGAGCTCCAGTAGCCGAAGTAACCGGCCGCCACCACCGCCGCCGTCACGCCGATGCTGCACAGCAGGCGCGGCGCCAGCGGCCACTGGCCCGGATGGCGGTCGCCGAGGTTGCGGAACTGGTCGGCCAGTTGCGCGCCCAGCAGATTGAGGTTCAGCTTGGCCATGGTTATCCGCGCTCCTGGCTCTTGGCCGGCGCCGGGCCGGTGGCCGGGGCGTCCTTGCCCTTGGCGCCGTTGGCGGCCGCGTCCTTGTCGCGCGGACGCTTGATGTTGACCGACAGGTTGAACTCCACCACCTTCTTGGCGGTCTTGCCCTGGCCCAGGCCGGTGGCCTTCACTTCGACCAGTTCCGGCCGCTCCAGCCACGGCGACACCCCGGCCAGGTTGCCCAGCAATTCGGAGACCCGCTCCTGCGACTGCGCGAACCCGCCGATCGCCACTTTCTGGCCTTCCTGCTTGAAGCCCTTGAGGTAGACGCCGGACGGGATCTGCTTGACCAGCTCGTCGAGCAGATAGACCGGCTGGTTGCGGTCGCCCTGCAAGTCTTCCACCGCCTGCTGGCGCGCCTTCAGCGCCTCGATTTCCTGCTTCAGCGTGGCGATCTCGGCGATCTTCTTGTCGAGGCCGGAAATCGCGGTCTTGATCACGTGGTTGCGTTCGTTCTGGATGGAGATGGCGCGGGCGTTGTAACCGCCCACCAGCAGCACCACGCCGACGCCGACGATGGCGCCCAGCGCCAGCAGCGCGAAGAAGGCCGCCTTTTTCTGTTTGCGCTTTTCCTCGCGGTGCGGCAGCAGGTTAATCTTAATCATCAGCCGAACCTCCGCATGGCCAGGCCGCAGGCGACCAGGTAGGCCGGGGCGTCGCTGCGCAGCTGCGATTCGCGCACCGAGGCGGCCAGCTGCATGCCCTTGAACGGCGAGATCACGGCGCTGGAGATCTTGGTGCGGCTGGCCACCAGTTCCAGCAGGCCCGGCAGCAGCGCGCAGCCGCCGGCCAGGAACAATTGGTCGACCCGCGTGTAGGGCGTGGAGGTGTAGAAGAACTGGATCGCCCGCGTCACTTCCAGCGCCGCGCTTTCCAGGAAGGGCGTCAGCAGCTCGGCGTGGTAATTGTCGGGCAGGTCGCCGGATTTCTTGCGCGTCTCGGCCTCGTCGAAGCTCATGCCGTAGGAGCGCACGATGTCCTGGGTCAGCGCGTTGCCGCCGAAGGGCTGCTCGCGCTCGTAGACGGTGACGCCGTCCAGCATCACGGAAATATGGGTGACCTGGGCGCCGATCTGGAACAGCGCCACCACCTGGCCGGCGCCCGCTTCGGGCAGCTGGGAAGTCACGCGGTCGAGCGCGGCGCGGGCGGCGTAGGATTCGATGTCCATCACGGTGGCCTTGAGGCCGGACGCCTCGGCGATGGCGACCCGGTCCTCGACCTTCTCGCGGCGCGAGGCGGCCAGCATCACTTCGATGTCTTCCGGCGAGTTGGCGGCCGGGCCGATGACGTCGAAGTCCAGGCTGACCTCGTCGAGCGCGAACGGGATGTACTGGCTCGCCTCGGATTCGACCTGCACTTCCAGCTGGTCTTCCGACATGCCGGCCGGCAGGATGATTTTCTTGGTGATGACGGAGGCGGGCGGCATGCCCAGCGCGACCAGCTTGGTGCGGGTGCCGCTTTTCTTCCACACCCGGCGCACCGCGTCGACCACCTGGTCCATGTTTTCGATATTGCCGTCGACCACGGCGCCGCGCGGCAGCGGCTCGGCGGCGTAGCGCTCCAGCCGGTACTCGCCCTTGCCGCCCTGCGCCAGTTCGACCAAGCGCACGCTGGAGGTGCTGATGTCGATGCCCACCAGCGGCGGGTTGCCCTGCCCCAGCAACGCCTTGATATCGATCATACGAGCCTCCCGGCGCCATGGCTGGCGCCTGTGTTTCTTTGCCGCCGAATCAACATTCGAACAGTTTGCATTGTGGAACTCGTTTGAAAACCAGCGTTTAGACAGCTTATATAAGACCGTACATTAAATCCTGCCTATATAAGTGTAAAGGTATTTCTATTGTGCACAATTGCCTTGGTGTGAGGGTTTCACCACACTTTTTTGACCTGCTGTAGCCTCAAAAACAACTCAGTTGTTTTGTTACTTACAGGCAAAAAACCCTGACGTCTGGCAGTGCGCGCCGCGGCACTTGCCGCTCGCTTATAATGACTCGCATACATAACAGAAAGATCGAACTGCATGGCTTCTTCCAATTCGGCACCTCCACCATCGAATCCGCCTGGCGCCTCCACCAAAGCCAAACCCGCATCCCGTTTCTTCCTTCTGGCCGGCCTGTCGGTGGTCGGACTGGGGCTGGTCGGGCTGCTGCTGGTGGTGTTCGGCCTGGCGATGGCCTACCCCAACCTGCCCGAACTCGACACGCTGACCGACTACCGGCCGAAAATGCCGCTGCGCATCTTCTCGGCCGATAACGTGCTGATCGGCGAGTTCGGCGAGGAGCGCCGCAACCTGGTGCGCATCAAGGACATCCCCGATGTGATGAAGAAAGCCGTGCTGGCGATCGAAGACGACCGCTTCTACGAGCACGGCGGGGTCGACTACACCGGCATCCTGCGCGCGGCCGTGCACAACGCCACCGGCGGCGCCAAGCAGGGCGCCTCCACCATCACCCAGCAGGTGGCCCGCAACTTCTTCCTGTCGAGCGAACAGACGCTCAAGCGCAAGGCCTACGAGGTGCTGCTGGCCTGGAAGATCGAGAAGAACCTCAGCAAGGACCAGATCCTCGAGGTGTATATGAACCAGATCTACCTGGGCCAGCGCGCCTACGGCTTTTCGTCGGCCGCACAAATCTATTTCGGCAAGAATCTGAAAGACATTAGCGTGGCCGAAGCGGCCATGCTGGCCGGCCTGCCGAAAGCGCCGTCGGCCTACAACCCGGTGGTCAACCCGAAGCGCGCGCGCACCCGCCAGCAGTACATCCTGCTGCGCATGCACGCCCTCGGCTACATCACCGACAAGCAGTTCGAAACGGCCAAGGCCGAGGAACTGAAGGTCAAGACCGACAGCAGCGAGTTCGGCGTGCACGCCGAGTACGTGGCCGAGATGGCGCGCCAGCTGGTCTACGAGCAGTTCAAGGAAGACACCTACACCCGCGGCCTGAACGTCTTCACCACCATCACCAAGGCCGACCAGGACGCCGCCTACCTGGCGCTGCGCAAGGGCGTGATGGACTACGAGAAGCGCCACGCCTATCGCGGCCCGGAAGCCTACATCGACATCCCGCAGAACAAGGAAGAAGCCGACGACGCGGTCGAGACCGAACTGGCCGACCACCCGGACAGCGACGACATCGTGGCCGCCATGGTGCTGGCCGCCACGCCGCAGCTGATCACCGCCGTCACCGCGACCGGCGAGGAAATCAAGATCAGCGGCGCCGGGCTGGAGATGGGCCGCTCGTGGCTGTCCGACAAGGCGGCGCCGAACAAGCGCATCCGCCGCGGCGCGGTGATCCGCGTCATGCAGGAGGGTAAGGATTGGCAAGTGACGCAGTTGCCGGAAATCGAATCGGCGTTTGTCGCGGCCGACACCCGCGACGGCGCCATCAAGGCCATGGTGGGCGGCTTCGACTTCAACCGCAGCAAATTCAACCACGTGACCCAGGCCTGGCGTCAGCCGGGCTCGTCGTTCAAGCCCTTCATCTATTCGGCCTCGCTGGAGCGCGGCCTGTCGCCGGCCACCATCATCAACGACGCGCCGATCTCGTTCGACGCCGGCCAGACCGGCGGCCAGGCCTGGGAGCCGAAGAACTACGACGGCAAGTACGAAGGTCCGATGACCATGCGGCGCGGCCTGACCAAGTCCAAGAACATGGTCTCGATCCGCATCCTGCACAAGATCGGCGCCAAGTACGGCCAGGAATACACCACCCGCTTCGGCTTCGACGCCGAGAAGAACCCGCCCTACCTGACCCTGGCGCTGGGCGCGGGCAACGTCACGCCGCTGCAGATGGCGGGCGCCTACGCGGTGTTCGCCAACGGAGGCTACAAGGTCAGCCCCTACCTGATCTCCAAGGTGACCGACGCGGACGGCAAGATCCTGTCGCAAGCCAATCCGGACAAGGCCGGCGACGAGAAGAACCGCGTCATCGACGAGCGCAACGCCTTCATGATGGACAGCATGTTGAAAGACGTGGTGCGCTTCGGCACGGCGACCAAGGCGCTGGTGCTCAAGCGTCCCGACCTGTCGGGCAAGACCGGCACCACCAACGATTCGATCGACGCCTGGTTCGCCGGCTACCAGCCGCACCTGGTGGGCATCGCCTGGATCGGCTACGACCAGCCCAAGAACCTGGGCAACCGCGAAACCGGCGGCGGCCTGGCGCTGCCGATCTGGATCAGCTACATGCAGAAGGCGCTGAAGAACATCCCGATCGAGGAGCGGGCGGTGCCGGAAGGCGTGATGCTGGTGGGCGACGAGTACTACTACGCGGAGAATCCGCCGGGCAGCGGCGTGCACAACATCGACGGCGCCTCGCACGGCACGCCGGCCGAGGAAAAAGCCAAGGATGCCGTCAAAAACGAGTTGTTCTAAAAACCGAAACAAACCAAGGGGCCGCAAGGCTCCTTGTTTATTGAAAGTCCATTCCAGGAAGATGTATGAAGTTTTTGTTTTCTTTTATTGTCTTGTTCTCTGCGTTGTCCGCCTTCGCTGCGGATGAGAGTAAATTTGCCGTGGAGGCGGTAGCTTTTCTAGATGCCGAGCTTCCACAGATGGATCAGGCCGTCGCTAACAAGGACCGCAGCTATTTTGCTCCGGCACATGCCCGCGTGCAGGCGTTTTTCGATGGCTGGAACACCCAGGACGCCACCGCATTGGAGCGCTATCCATCCTGCGCTCATGCGATGAGCGATTTTCTTATTGCGGGCCTATGTAAAATCTCACGTCCGGGCACTCTTTGCGAACCCGAGACTTTCTTCCCAAAAGTGGACAACCATATTGAACAATGCCGCATCTCTGTCAAGTCGGAACAGAGAATAAAAGAACTTCAGCCAACAACTTGGCAGGCTGGCTAACGGCCAGTGGACTAAACCGCTCGCGCGGTAGGACTTCGATTAACGGTGACTCGTAGTTGACTGAGTGGCTCCGGTTTCTATCGTGAAACAGAGGTAATTCGCTTCGTTTCCGACAGGAGCCAAGCCATGAAAGCGCAAATCAGTACCACCAGCCCGCTGCGCCAGCGGATGATCGACGACATGCGCATGCGCAAGCTCGCGCCCAAGACGCAGCAGCACTACGTGCGTGCCGTGCGCCGGTTCGCGGTGTTTCTCGGGCGCTCGCCCGCTACGGCCAGCAGAGAAGACCTGCGGCGCTATCAGCTGTACCTGGTGGACCAGGGCACATCGCCAGTCTCGCTCAACGCCGCCATCACCGGATTGAAGTTCTTTTTTGACGGGACGGTCGATCATCCGGAATTAATGGCCAAGATACGTCCGGTACGGGTACCGGATACCCTTCCCGTGATACTGAGCCGTGAAGAAGTTAGCCGGCTGATCATCGCCGCCGGCAACCTCAAGCATCAAACGGCGCTCGCGCTAGCCTATGCCACAGGGCTGCGCGCCAGCGAGGTGGTCGCCCTCAAAGTCAGCGACATCGACAGCGAGCGCATGACGCTGCGCGTGCAGCAGGGCAAGGGCCAGAAGGACCGCTATGCCATGCTCGCGCCGGTGTTGCTTGAACGCCTGCGCGTATGGTGGCGTGTGGCACGCGCCCAGGGCAAGATGCCAGACGGCGGCTGGCTGTTTCCCGGGCTCGATCCGATCAATCAGCTCAGCACACGTCAGCTCAATCGGGCCATTCACGCAGCCGCGCACGAGGCCCAGATCGACAAGCGCGTTTCGATGCATACGCTGCGCCATAGTTTTGCCACCCATCTGCTGGAACAGAAGGTCGACATCCGTGTCATCCAGGTGATGCTTGGCCACAAGAAACTCGACACCACCGCTCGCTACGCCCAGGTCGCCACCGAAATGCTGCGCGAGGTGATCAGCCCATTGGAGGCCGTGCAATAGCGTACGGCCGTGGGCACGACACGGCCGGCCCTGGAAGTTGCCGACATCTTCCGCCGCCACGGCTCGGCTTGGCAGCAGACGGAGCGCTTGAGCCTGGGCCAGCTCAAGGTGATGTCGGCCATCGAACAGTGCCGCACTGCGGCGCTGGGAGGACACGCGTTGCGTTGCGACGCCTGCGGCCACACGGAAATGGCTTACAACTCATGCCGCAACCGGCACTGCCCGAAGTGTCAGGCCAAGGCCGCCAAGCGCTGGCTCGACGCGCGCCAGGCCGATCTGCTGCCGGTCGAGTACTACCATGTGGTGTTCACGCTGCAGGCCCCGATCGCGGCCATCGCCTGGTACGACAAGGCCGTGGTCTATGGCCTGCTGTTCGATATCGCCGCCGACACTCTGCGCACCATCGCCGCCGACCCCAAGCACCTGGGGGCGCAGATCGGCATGACGATGGTCCTACACACCAGGGGATCGGCGCTGACGCACCATCCCCACGTGCATGGCATCGTCCCGGGAGGAGGACTGTCGTCTGACGGCGAGCGCTGGGTGGCCTGCAAGCACGGCTTTTTCTTGCCAGTACGGGTGCTCTCGCGCCTGTTCCGACGGCGTTTCCTTGAAGCGCTCGCGCAGGCCCACGGCACCGGGCGCCTTCAGTTCTTCGGCGAGTATGCCGCACTGGCAGGGGCGCGTGCCTTCACCGATTGGCTGGCACCACTGCGTAAATGCGAATGGGTCGTCTATGCCAAGCGACCATTCGCCGGCCCGCAGGCCGTGCTGGCCTATCTGTCCCGCTATACCCACCGGGTGGCCATTTCGAACCAGCGCCTCGTTGCGCTCGATGAGCGAGGCGTCACGTTTCGCTGGAAGGATTACCGCGCCAAGGGGCGGGGCCCGGTGAAGGCCATGACGCTCTCGGCCGCCGAATTCATGCGCCGTTTCCTGTTGCACGTCCTGCCGGGCGGCTTTCACCGCATCCGTCACTACGGGCTGCTTGCCAATGCCGGTCGCAGGGAACATCTCGCGCGCGTGCGGCAATTATTGCAGGTTCCCGTCGAGGTCCGCCAAGCCAGGGATCTGAGAACCGAGGCTCCCCAGCCAACCTCCGTCTGCCCTCATTGCGGCGCCGCCATGGTCATCACCGAGACTTTGCCACGCCTCTACTCGATCCGGGCGCCGCCAGCGTTGGGAGTGATGATATGACATAGGCCCTTAAGATGCTTACCACCGGGCCACCACCGTCGGCGCCGCGATCCGCCGCAGGAGGACGGCTGCGTCGTGCTCGGAATTTCCGCTCTGCCCTGCATGGTGTAGCTTCCGGAGAGCGATACGATGGCTTGGCTGGCGTGCCGAAAGTGCCGCCGAAAACCGCATTGGCTGTCTCTCCGGGGTGTTTCACGAGCATCGGATCAGTCAAATCCCCATAAACCACCAGCCTACTCGTGCCGCAGCAACTTCTCCCGCGGTTTCCTCCCTTGATGCTTGTACGACGCCTGCCAGCTGGCACTAGCGGCACTAGCGGCACTATTGCATTTTCGATAAATGGCAGGCATCCTACAACCCTTAATAGTTGCAGGCCTTTGGAATAAGCACGGACGAGAAATTGGGACGAGTGATATGAGAACGTACGAGACTTTCGATGATGCGAAACTTTTGGCTCAAGACGTACTATCAAAATCGTTTGATGCAAACATAGGTTGCGCACTGATTGCGTCTATCGCTGCGAAGCTTCATTATCCGGAATCCTTGGAATTATTTTCCGCCTTAGCTCATGACCAATCTGGGCATGTTGAGGTTGGAATCTTGGCCGCCGACTGCGTGGATGAGATTTTTGAGGCTTGCCGCGCGTTATTGGTATGTTCGGCCACAGAGCACCACGACATCTAGCGGCCAGGAATAGCCGCTCAACTATGGTGTTCAAATATGAAATTTAAGCAATACGATGTAGTCAGGCTTATAGCATTCAAGGTGCAACAGGCTGCGCTGAGTGATGACTCAAATCTACGACAGCCCGCAGTCGGTGATGTCGCAACCATCATTGAACTTTATTCCTCACCGCCAGGTTACGAATTGGAGTGCAGTGATGCAGGAGGTATTACGCAATGGCTATTTGCGTTTCGACCTGAAGATGTCGTGTTAGAGTTACGCCGTTAACTTGGCAGAGAACGTTAAGGGTTGTCCGATGCCGGCCGCCGCCACAGGCCAGAACTAATGCGCGCAGCCGCTCCCGGCCGGCATCGGACAACCCTTAACGATAGCGGACCTGGCACTTCTTAGCGCATCCGCCATCCTGTTACAGGGAAAACCTCGAAGCGATGGATCTTATGGCTCTAACACCACCGGGCTACCGCCCTGGGCGGTGACCATCTCGGACAGCGAGTAGAACAGCTCGGAACCGTCGCGGGTATTGAGCCACTTGCCGTCCTTCTGCTTGTAGTGGTAGCCGCCCGAACGGGAGGCCACCCACAGCTCCTGCATCGCCGCCTGGCTGTTGACGATGATCTTGGAACCATTGTCGATAAACTCGATCTCCAGCACGTTGCCGCTGCGGCTGCACTCGACGTCGAGCATGTCCTCGTCGTTCAAACGGTCCAGCGCGGCCGCGATGGTGGTGAGGGTGGCCTCGGCCTGCGCCAGGAATTCTGATTCGCCCATGCTACACTCCAGTATCTATAGTCAATCCATGATTTTATCGTGAAGTCCACATTCCGTTTGTTTATCGGCTCAGTGAGCGGCATAACCGCCCTGTGCCTGACCGTCTTGTTGAGCGGCTGCGGCCAACCCGGCCCGCTGTACCTGCCCAAGGCTCCACCGGCCAAGCCTGCCAAGAGCACTGAAGCTGCCCCGGTTCTATCCACTCCAGCACCCCAAAAATAATCCTTATGTCGCAATTTTCTTATGTAAATGGCGTGCTGCACGCCGAGGGCGCGTCGCTTGCCGCCATCGCCGAGCAGTTCGGCACCCCGACCTACGTCTACTCGAAGGCGGCGCTGCTGGCCAACTTCGCCTCCTACGCCGACGCCTGCGCCGGCCGCGACGCGCTGGTCTGCTACGCCATGAAGGCCAACTCCAACCTGGCCATCCTCGACCTGCTGGCACGCCAGGGCGCCGGTTTCGACATCGTCTCCGGCGGCGAGCTGCTGCGCGTGCTGGCGGCGGGCGGCGATCCGCGCAAGGTGATCTTCTCCGGCGTCGGCAAGAGCGTGGACGAAATGCGCCTGGCGCTGTCGCACGACATCCTGTGCTTCAACGTCGAATCGATCCCCGAGTTGCACCGCCTGAACGAAGTGGCCGGCTCGATGGGCAAGACCGCGCGCGTGTCGCTGCGCGTCAACCCCAACGTCGACGCCAAGACCCATCCCTACATCGCGACCGGCCTGAAGGCCAACAAGTTCGGCGTGGCCTTCGACGACGCGCTCGACACCTACCGCGCGGCCGCCAAGCTGGCGCACCTGGAGGTGGCCGGCATCGACTGCCACATCGGCTCGCAATTGCTGGACGACGCGCCGCTGCTGGAGGCGCTGGACCGCCTGATCGAGCTGATCGACAAGCTGGGCGACGAGGGCATCGTGCTGCACCACCTGGACATCGGCGGCGGCATCGGCATCAACTACGGCGAAGCGGGCGAAGCGGCGCCGGTGCCGGTGGGCGACTACCTGGGCCGGCTGTTCGCCAGGATCGACGCCTGGCGCGCGGCGCGCCACGCCGGCCAGCCGATCAAGGTGATCTTCGAGCCGGGCCGCTCGATCGTCGGCGACACCGGCGTGCTGCTGACCAAGGTCGAGTTCATCAAGCACGGCGAAGAAAAGAATTTCTGCGTGGTCGATGCGGCGATGAACGACATGGCGCGTCCGGCGCTGTACCAGGCGTGGATGGACATGCAGCCGGTGGTGCAGGGCAAGCCTGGCGCGTTGACGTATGACGTGGTGGGGCCGATCTGCGAATCGGGCGACTGGCTGGCGCGCGACCGCGAGCTGGCGGTGGCCGCCGGCGACCTGCTGGTGATGCACAGCGCCGGCGCCTACGGCATGACGATGGCGTCCAACTACAACACGCGCGGCCGCGCGGCGGAAATCATCGTCGATGGCGGCCTGTGCCACGTGGTGCGCCAGCGCGAGAACCCGGCCGACCTGTACGCGCTGGAAGCGTTGATCAAGTAAGCCGTTCAGCCAGCAAACAAAAGCCGGCCGCCTCACCGCCGGCGGCTTTTTTCATGCGGGCTGCCCCTCGGCAAATATCTCTTTGATGTCCTTGGCATCCAAAAGACGATCGAACCAAAGATCCACATCCTCCATGTCCGCCCAGTCGATGCGGCTCCGCAGCTTTCTCGAAAGTTTGCCAAAACGTTTGGTCAGCATTATTTTCAGTCGATTCTTATGCCCAAACAATTCCGCTTCAGAGCGGAAGATATCTCCAAATGTCTTAAATTCCGGGGTAGCCATTGCAGCGCTCCTCTCGAAAGAACTCGCTAAATCAATAGTACGCTCGCCTGCGAGGTGCTGCAATTGGCGTGCGCCCCATCGCCCCATGATTTCCATCACGCCATCGGTAACGATATGGCGTTGTAATTTCTTGAGCTCAATTGCCAGGTCAGATACTGCATGCGTGCGTTCAATACGGAACGCCAACGCGGCGAAATTACTTACCAACGCCAGGTCAGAGGAGTTCAGTCGCTGTTGATCAATCAGCAGATATTGTTGCGTAGCTTGCAGATACCGGAGATCGGATGGGACACCAGCGACAAGCTCGGTCAAATTTAAACAGGCCTTCCATGGCCGCTTCCCGTTATAAAGCACAACCGGAAACACCGGAGGCAGCCTGTCAGGTTGTGGCAATTCATGGCGCTTGATCAGGTCCTGGTACAACAGGCCAATGTAGACCTGCATACGCAACGCCATCCAATGATCGGAGCGGGATTGGAATTCAAGCAGCAGGTAGATGTAGATCCACTCGCCGGCGAGACGCACGCGCCAGACCATGTCATTGTGGCGATGGTGGCCACCTTCGCTGACGTAGCTGCCGTTGACACGCTCGAAGCTGGTCAGGTCCAGTTGGCGCACCCAGTCGCCAGGGACGAAACCCAGCAGCAGGTCGCGCACCATTTCTGGATGCGCGAACAGTTGCTTGTATGCGGTGTCGTCCTCGCTAGCCATCGGCTCAGTGTAGCGAGGTGCAGCGCGCCGCTGTTGGGCGCGCTCAAAGGGGTGTTAGCGCGCTGCCGCCAGCGCCTTGCTGCGCGCCCAGACCACGCGCACCAGCAGCAGCGATCCAAGGATCACGCCGAAGATGATCGGTTGCGTGAAGTTGTGCTTGCCCGCCTTCATCCACCAGAAGTGCAGGATGGCCAGCGGCGCGATCACGTACACCAGCCGATGCAGCCACTGCCAGCGCTTGCCGCCCAGACGCTTGACCATGGCGTTGGTGCTGGTCGCCGCCAACGGCAGCAACAGCACAAAGGCGATGAAGCCCACCGTGATGAAGGGCCGCTTCAGCACATCCTTCCACATCTCCTGCAGGTCGAAGAAATGGTCGAACCACAGGAAGGTCATGAAGTGCAGCAAGCCGTAGAAGAACATGTACAGCCCCAGCATGCGGCGCAGCTTGATCAGCCAGTTCCATTTGCTCAGCCTGCGCAGCGGCGTCACCGCCAGGGTGAAGCACAGGAAGTACAAAGTCCAGTCGCCGGTGCCGCGCGTGAGGAACTCCAGCGGTTCGACCAGTTGCCCGGTCAAGGTCAGGTAGACCATGCGCGCCAGCGGCACCAGCGCCAGCACGAAGATGGCGGCCTTGATCAGGCTGGCCTGACGCGGGGAAGGATGGAACGCCATACGCTTAGAAGAACTTCTTCAGGTCCATGCCGGCATACAGCGGCGCGACGTCGGCGTAGCCGTTGAACATCAGCGTCTTGCGCTTGCGGGCCAGGAAGCCGTCCTCGCCGATGCGGCGCTCGGACGCCTGCGACCAGCGCGGGTGGTCCACCTCGGGATTCACGTTCGAATAGAAGCCATACTCGTTCGGCGCCGACAGATTCCACGAGGTGCGCGGCTGCTCCTTGACGAAGCGGATCTTGACGATGGACTTGGCCGACTTGAAGCCGTACTTCCAGGGCAGCACCATGCGCACCGGTGCGCCGTTCTGGTTGGCCAGCGTTTCGCCGTACATGCCCAGCGTCAGCAAGGCCAGCGGATGATTGGCTTCGTCGATGCGCAAGCCCTCGGTGTACGGCCATTGCAGCACGCGGCTGCCGACGCCCGGCATCTGCTTCTTGTCGGCCAGCGTGACGAACTCCACGTACTTGGCGTTGCTGGTCGGCTCGACCTTCTTGATGATCTCGGAGAACGAATAACCGATCCACGGAATGACCATCGACCAGCCCTCGACGCAGCGCAGCCGGTAGACGCGCTCTTCCAGCGGCGCCAGCTTGAGCAGCGCGTCGATGTCCAGGGTCATCGGCTTGTGCACTTCGCCTTCGATGCTCACCGTCCACGGACGGGTCTTGAGCGTGTTGGCGTACATCGCCGGCTCGCTCTTGTCGGTGCCGAATTCGTAGTAGTTGTTGTAGCTGGTGGCGTCCTTGTACGGCGTCTGCTTGTCGAGCGCCGAGTAGGAGGGATTGAGCTTGGCGGCCAGCCTGGGGTTGGCGCCCTGCGCGAACGCTTCGCGGTTGGCCATCTCCAGCAGCGCGGCGCTGCCGATGGCGCCGGCGGCGATCTGCTTGATGAAGCTGCGGCGCGATTCGTAGACTTCGCGCGAGGTGATTTCTGATGAAAACGGCAACTCGATGCCGTTGGGGCTACGCTTGATCAGCATGCTGACTCCAAAGAAAGTGCAAGGTTGAGACTTGGTCGCCCCAATAGCCTGAACCTTACACCAAACTTGGCCAGCAAAAGTTCACATCGCGTTTACAACTTGCCGTAGGAATGCAGACCGGACAGGAACATGTTCACGCCCAGGAAGGCGAAGGTGGTCACCAGCAGGCCCACCAGCGCCCACCAGGCCGCCGGACGGCCGCGCAGGCCCGTCATCAGGCGCATGTGCAGCCAGGCCGCGTAGTTGAGCCAGACGATCAGCGCCCAGGTTTCTTTCGGATCCCACGACCAGTAGCCGCCCCACGCCTCGGCCGCCCACAGCGCGCCGAGGATGGTGGCGATGGTGAAGAAGGCGAAGCCGGCCGAGATGGCCTTGTACATGACGTCGTCCAGCACTTCCTCCGACGGCAGGCGGTCGACCAGGCGGCCCGAGGTTTTCAGCAGATAGGCGGCCGCCACCATTGCCGCCAGGGCAAAGTTGCCATAACCGATGAAGTTGGCCGGCACGTGGATCTTCATCCACCAGCTTTGCAGCGCCGGCAGCAGCGGCTGGATGTCGGCGGCGTCGCGCGAGGTGGTGTACCAGAACAGGAAGCCGATCGCGGCGGTGATCACCATGGTGACGAAGGCGCCCAGCTGGCGGGTGGCGTAGCGCTGCTCGAAGTACAGGTAGAACATCGCGGTGATCAGCGAGAACAGGATGAACACTTCGTACAGATTCGACACCGGGATGTGGCCGACGTCGGCGCCGATCAGGTAGGACTCGTACCAGCGCACCATCATGCCGGTCAGGCCCAGCACCACGGCGGCCCAGCACAGCTTGGAGCCGATGCTGGAGGCCATCTCCGAGCGCGCGGCCAGGCCGATCACGTAGAACAAGGTCGACAGGCAGAACATCACGCTCATCCACAGGATCGCGGACTGGCTCGACAGCATCATGCGCAGCCAGAATTTCTTGGTGCCGTTATCGAGCTCGCCGGCGTACATGGCGATCGCGCCCAGCGCCAGCAGCGCCACCAGCGGCATCAGCCAGCGCGCCGGCTTCCAGTGCCAGCCCAGCGCGGCGAACGCCGGCGCGGCGGCCAGCAGGATGCCCTTCTCGTAGACGTCCATGTAGTGGCCGTAGGTGTTCAGGCCGTACAGCGAGCCGGCCAGCAGCGCCAGCGCGAACACCCAGTCGAACGCAGTCAGGCGCTTGAAGTAGCCGGGCGCCTGGGTATAGGTTCGTGTCGATTGCGTCAGTTCCATCATTTATCTCCGTGGCTGCTACAGCTTACGCCGATTGCGGCAGCTTTTCTTTCAAAGTTTCAAACTCGCGCTCGAAGTCCAGCGTCTTGCGCTGGGTGCTCATGGCCATCAGCGCTTCCGCGCCGTCGCCGTCGTCCTTGATCCAGACCCACAGGCGGCGCTCGCGGATGTAAAACATCGAGAATACACCCAGCACCAGGAACACACAGCCCAGGTAGACCACCTTCTTGCCCGGCGAGCGGGTGACCTGGAACACCGAGGCCTGGACCTGGGTGAAGTCGTCCAGCTGCAGGTAGACCGGGGCGCCGTAGAAGAAGGCGTCCGACAGGGCGTTGGTGGCCAGCTGCAGGAAGCGGGCGTGCTGCTCGTCGGCGCTGACCGGCTCCAGGCCGTCCTTGGCGCGCGCGGCCTGCCACAGGTCCCACAGGCTGCCGTTGAGGATCTTCATGAACACATCGGCGGCCTTTTCCTGCTCGGCGCCCGGGATCTTTTCCAGGAACTGCGAGATGGCCATGAAGCCGGCAGCCTTGTCGTTGCCGGCGAAAATGGTCAGGCTCTTCTCGGCCGAGGCTTGCAGCTGGCCGCGCAGCGCGTCGCCATGGGCCGACTGCGGCGTGGCGCGTTCGGCGTAATGTTTGGCGGCGGCGGCGCGCAGGCCGGCGTCGCTGAGCGCGGCGCGCAGGCGCATCCATTCGTTGACGCTGTGGGCGTCGTCGGCCGGGATGCGCAGGAAGCTGAACGGGTCCGACGGATTGACGCGCATGCCGGCCAGGAACACCGTGGCGCCGTCCACCGTCACCGGCTGCATGTAGTTCTGGTACTCGCGCGCCTGGCCGGTCTTGTCGCGCAGCTTGTAGGTCACGCTGGGGCCGACGTTCTTCAAGTCCTTGTTGTTGGCGTTGCGGCCGGCCGAGCCGGTGTGCTTGTCGAGGCTGTTGGCGAACTGCTCTTCCAGGCTCTTGCCCTTGGTGACGGCGCGCGCGTCCTGCGCGGCCGCCAGGTTCTCGACGTTGAACGGACGGAAGCCCGACCACTCGACGCTGTAGGCCTCGCCCATGGCGGTGCTGCCGCCGACTTCGCCGGCGATGTCGAACTTGGTGGTGGCCGCGCCCACCATCGGGAAGCCGGTCAGCTTGAGCTTGCTGCCGCCGTCGTCAAAGCTGGACTGGTAGATCGCCAGGCCCTGGTACAGCAAGGGCTTGTTGACTTCGATGACGGCCTTGATCACCTCGCCGCTGGCGTGGTCGCGCACTTCCACCTCGCTGGCGAACAGCTTGGGCATGCCGGTGGAGTAGAAATCGATGGTGAATTTTTTCAGCTTGATGGTGACCGGCAAGTCCTGGATCAGCACACCGTCGGGGCGGGTGATGATGGCGCTTTCGCTGGACTGGCCTTCCGGGATCATGGTGTTGCCGCGGAAGGTGGGATTGCCCAGGCCGAGGCGGCTCTTGGCCGGCACTGCCGAGATCAAGCCGCTGCCGTTGAACGGCACCTTGCCGAGGAACCATTCCTGCAGGCGGATCGGCACGTCCGAATCGAGCAGGCCGCCGATGCAGATGACGACGATGGCCGAGTGCGCGAAGATGTAGCCGAACTTGTTGGCCGCGCCCTGCTTGGCCGCCACCAGGGTGCCGTGCTCCTTGTCGACCAGCTTGACCTTGTAGCCGGCGTCGGCCAGGCGGGCCGCGGTCTGCTGCGCCAGCGCGGCGCGCGCCAGCGGCGCGCGCCATTGCATCTTGTGGTGGAAATTGCGCAGCGAATTCTCGCGCACGTTCTCGCGCCAGCTGCGCATGTCCTTGAGCATCTTGGGGGCGTTGCGGATGATGCACAGCGAGGTCGACGTCACCAGCGCCGTCATCAGCAGCAGGAACCACCAGGCCGAGTACACGCCGTACAGGCCCAGCTTGCCGAACACCTCGAACCAGAACGGTCCGAACTGGTTGATGTAGTTGTTGGTCGCCTCGCCCTGCTTCATCACGGTGCCGACGATGGCGGCGATCGCGATCATCGCCAGCAGCGCGATGGCGAAACGCATGGAGGAAATCAGTTCGACGATTTCGCCGACGATGGGACGACGGGTCTTCAGTTCGATGCCGGTGGTGCTGGGGCTGCTGCTCATGCTGGAACTATCTCAAAAAAAGTATGCTGCCGGCAGCATATCAACAAAAAGGGCAGCCCGCTTACGCTGCCGCCCTCTATGCACTATCAGCTACGCCGCAACCCGGGGGCGCGGCCAGCTGCTTATTTCAAGCCGGCGACGTAATCGGCCACGGCTTTCATTTCCTCGTCCGACATGCGCTTGGCGATGGTGGTCATCTGCGCGCTGTTCTTGCGGCCGCCGGCCTTGAACAGGCCCAGCTGGGCTACCGTGTAATCCTGGTGCTGGCCGCCGATGCGCGGATATTGCACCGGGATGCCGGCGCCGGCCGCGCCGTGGCAGCTGGCGCAGGCAGGAACGTTCTTCTCGGCGATGCCGCCGCGATAGATCTTCTTGCCCAGTTCAACCGTGTCCTTGCTCTTCGCTGCGCCCGGCTTTTGCGCCTGGGCGGCCAGCCAGGCCGAGATGTTGTGTTTTTCCTCGTCCGTCAGCATCTTCGCGTAGGTGGTCATGACCGGTTGATTCCGGTCGTCGCCCGAAAAGTTCACCAGCTGCTTGTACAGATAGCCTTCGTGCTGGCCGGCCAGTTTGGGATTGACCGCGATGGTGGAGTTGCCGCCCGCGCCGTGGCAGGAGACGCATGCCGGCAGGCCGCGCGCGTTGTCGCCGCTGTCATACAGGGTGCCGCCTTTGGCCGCGTCGACTTTGGGCGCTGCCGCTTCGGCGTGGGCCGGTTTTTTTGCTTCTGTGGCGCTTGCGGTGCCCGCAATTGCCAGCAGGCCGACCAACAAGGAAGTTACAAACGGTGAAAACGCACGATTCATTCAAGCACCCTCAAAAAAGTTTGTCGAAAGTATGCCGCAGGCTAGGCACGAGATGCTATGGCAACACTTCGTAACCACTCATTGTACAATAGCTTTCCAGCATATTTGCTCCCTTTTGTTGCATTTTTCCCCATCCCATGTCCAAACTCTGGCAAGCCCGCTTCTTTACGACCGTTAACCAATTGCGCGATCTGCCCGACACTCACGTGCCGGAAATCGCCTTTGCAGGTCGCTCCAACGCCGGCAAATCGACCGCCATCAACATCCTGTGCAACCAGAAAGGCCTGGCGTTCGCGTCCAAGACCCCTGGCCGTACCCAGCACATCAACTACTTCTCGATCGGCGGCGCGCACATTGCGCAGCACCGCAAGGACCCGACCATCGTCGAGGAAATCGAGTGCCTGCTGGTCGACTTGCCGGGCTACGGCTACGCGGAAGTGTCCGGTTCAGCCAAGCTGCACTGGCAGCGCCTGCTGGGCGACTACGTCCAGCGCCGCGAACAGCTGGCCGCGCTGATCCTGATCATGGACTCGCGCCGCCCGTTCACCGACCTCGACATCCAGATGCTGGAATGGTTCGCCCCGACCGGCAAGCCGATTCATTGCATCCTGACCAAGGTTGACAAATTGAACCGCAACGAATCCGTCAACGTGCTGCGCCAGGCGAAAGCCAAGCTGGCCAGCTATGTCGACGAAGACGGCGAAGGTTTCCCGTTCACCGTACAACTGTTCTCCGCGCTCAAGCGCGTCGGCATCGAAGAAGCCAACGACAAGATCCTGGAACTGGCCGGCGTCACCGACGACGAAGCCGCCGCCCAGGTGCCATTGATCGAGATGGAAGACGACGCCGAGCCCGACGAGCAATAACCCCACTGTTACAGGAAAGTTTTAGCGATGCATAATCCACACGTTTCCGCCCAATTCCCCGCCATCCGCATGCGCCGCATGCGCCGCGACGCGTTTTCGCGCGCATTGATGCGTGAAAACAACGTCACGGCCGCGGACTTGATCTATCCGGTGTTTATCCTGGAAGGCACGCAGCAGCGCGAGCCGGTATTGTCGATGCCGGGCGTGGAGCGGGTGTCGGTGGATGTGCTGCTGAAAGTGGCGCAGGAATGCGTGGAGCTGGGCATCCCGGTGCTGGCGCTGTTCCCGGTGATCGACGCCGCCAAGAAGACCCCGGACGGCATCGAAGCGACCAATCCGGACGGCCTGGTGCCGCGCGCCGTGCGCACGCTGAAGCAGGCCTTCCCGCAGCTGGGCATTTTGACCGACGTCGCGCTGGACCCGTACACCAGCCACGGCCAGGACGGCCTGATCGACGACAACGGCTACGTGATCAACGACGTCACCACCGACATGCTGGTGCGCCAGGCCCTGTGCCAGGCCGACGCCGGCGTCGACGTGGTGGCGCCGTCGGACATGATGGACGGCCGCATCGGCGCGGTGCGCGCGGCGCTGGAAGCGCACGGCCACATCCACACCCGCATCATGGCGTACTCGGCCAAGTATGCGTCGGCCTTCTACGGCCCGTTCCGCGACGCGGTCGGCTCGGCCAAGAACCTGGGCAAGAGCGACAAGAACACCTACCAGATGGACCCGGCCAACAGCGACGAAGCCCTGCGCGAAGTGGGGCTGGACCTGGCCGAAGGCGCCGACATGGTGATGGTCAAGCCGGGCATGCCCTACCTGGACATCGTGCGCCGCGTAAAGGACGAGTTCAAAGTGCCGACCTTTGCCTACCAGGTCAGCGGCGAATACGCGATGATCAAGGCCGCCGCGCAAAACGGCTGGCTCGACCACGACAAAGTGATGATGGAGTCGATGCTGGCGTTCAAGCGCGCCGGCGCCGACGCCGTGCTGACCTACTTCGCGCTCGACGTCGCCCGCCTGCTGAAAGCGTAAAAACAACGGGGTCAAGTCTAAAAACAACGGGGTCAAGTCTGACATTCGGACACGAGCTCTGCCGTAGCTTTGCTTACGGCAGAGCTCGTGTCCGAATGTCAGACTTGACCCCGGGTTGGTTTTAGTCGAGCGTGACTTCTTTGCGGTTGTCGCGCGAAACGCGGTCTATCATCTTGTTGTAGGGATCGACTCCGACGTCGAATGGCTGTTCCTTGACGGTCACCGTCAGCACCGGATCGCTGCCCTGCAACACGCGCTTTTCAGTGAACAGCACGCGCTCTTCGCGCTCCTTGGCGCCCTTGGCGCGGGCGAATACGGCGATCTCCACCGGCTCGTCATACGCGCGCGCCGTTTCCTTGCCCTTGCCGTCCGCTTCCATCTTGGCCAGGTGCAGCGTCATCGTCACATCCCATTGGCCGTCGGCACGCTGGTGCGCCCTGGCCTCGGTTACGCGGTTGTCGTAGAAGACAATCTTCTCGAACAGGTCGGTGATCAGCGCCTGCTTGTCCTGCGGCGCTTCGGCGCGGATGTAGGCCAGCAGCTCGCGGCTGGTGGCGTACGGCGCCTGCTGGTAGGCCTTGTCCACCAGGAAGCGCTTCAGCGCGCGGTTGAGCGCCGCCTCGCCGATCTCGTCGCGCAGTCGGTAGAACACCAGGCTGCCCTTGCGGTAGTGGATGTACTGCTGGTTCTCCACGCGCATCAAGGGCTGCTCTTCCACCAACTCGCCGCCGCGTTCGCGCAGGTACTGGTCCAGCTCGAAGCGCAGGAAGCGGCGCAGCTTGTCGCGGCCGTATTCCTTTTCCATCACCATCAACGCCGAGTACTGCGCCAGCGATTCGATCAGCATGGTCGATCCCTGCATATTGGCGCTGACCACCTGGTGGCCCCACCACTGGTGCGCCATCTCGTGCGCGGTGACGTAGTAGACGTAGTCGATGTCATCCTTGTCGCGCAGGTCGGCGATGAAGCCTATCGATTCCGAGTACGGAATGGTGTTGGCGAACGATTGCGCGAAGCCCTGGTAGTTCGGGAACTCCAGCACCCTCACCTGCTTGTGCTGGTAGGGCGTGTAGTTGGCTTCGAAATAGTCGAGCGATTTCTGCGCCGAGCTGATCATGCGGTCGACGTTGTAGGCGTGCTTGCTGTCGTAGTAGATCTCGATCGGCAAGCCGTGCCACTCGCCCTTGCGCACCTCCCAGCGGGCCGACAGGTAGGCGAAGAACGGCACCATCGGGCGGTCCATCTTGTAGTGGAAGTAGCGACGGCCGTTCTGCTCCCAGCGCTTCTGCAGGTAGCCGGGGGCGATCGCGATCTGGTCGGCGCTGGTCGAGACGGTGGTCTCGAAGTTGATCCAGTCCGCCTCGTCGCTGAAGATGGCGTTGGCGCGCGCCTGCTCGTCCTCCAGCTTGGCCATGCGCACCGGCTCGCCCAGGCCGCGCTTGCGCCGTTCGTTGCGGTCGGTCAGCTCGAACTGCTGGTTGTAGCCGAAGTGCGGGAAGAAGTCGAAGTTATTAAAGAAGGTGCCGTTCAGGTTGATGCTGTCGGCCGCGCCGCTGTTGGTGTAGCCCTGGTTGCGCACGTCGACCTTGAACGACAGGTCCAGCCGCGCGCCCGCCGCCAGCGGCTGCGCCAGCTTGAGGATGCTGAAGCCGGCGACCTTGTCGTCCAGCACCACTTCGTGCGGCGGCAGGTTGTCGAAGCGCGTTTCGATGTCGGGATTACGCTGGATGCGCAACACGGCGAGCGGCGCGCCGGTCTTGTTTTCCATCAGGTAGTGGCCGCGGATCGCCACCCGGCGCTGTTCCGGATAGATGTCGACATCGGCGCGCACGTCGGTGACGCGCGGCTGCGGCAAGCCCTTGTACTGGCGGTACAGCTTTTCGTAGCGGGCCTGCTTGTCCATCGCCACGTCGGACGCTTGGTACTTGTTCAGCACATTGGTGTTGTAGTAGATCCAGGCGCCGCTGCCGACGAAGCCGGCCAGCAGCATCGCCAGCGCCAAGCCGGACCGCCCCTTCAGGCGGCCGATGGCCACGCGCACGCGCTGGCGCCACGGACGCGCCAGCCCGCGCACCCAGAACGCCTGCGCCAGCACCATCAGGGCCAGGCTGAACAGGCTCCAGTATACGCCGAACCACGACCAGCCTTTGAGGAAATGGCCGTAGCCGTTCATGTCCGAATAGCGCAGGCCCGGCATGGCGCCGAAGTTGTACAGGTTATGGTCGAAGTGCATGATGTTCAGCACCATCTGCGACACCATCAGCACGATCACCATCAGGTAGCCGAGGAATTTGTTATTGGTCAGCACTTGCAGCGCCAGCGCCATCAAGCCCATCAGCACGAAGAACGCCGAGTCCAGCAGCATCCCTTGCAGATACAGGCCCACTTCAATCGGCGCGCCGCCCTTGACCAGCTGGAAGCACACGGCCGCCAGCACGCCGGCCAGCAGGAAACCGAAGATCACGCCGACCAACGCGATGGACTTGGCCAGCAACGGCGCCCAGTCCGGCACCGGCATGGCGTCGCTGACGTCGGCGATCTTGACCTGGCGTTCCTTGAAGATCAGCTCGCCGGCATAGAAGGTCAGCACGATGATCAGCATGAAGTTGAAGCTGCTGGCCAGGGTGCGCAGCATCAGCCCGGTGACCGGATAGACGGTGGTGCCGAAGTTGGCGCCGGCCTGGGTGGCGCCGCCGACGAAGTTCAGCACGCTGAACAGCAGCATCACCAGGAAGGGCACGCTCTTGAACACGCCCACGGCGTCGAAGCGCAGGATGTGCCAGCACTGGATCCAGCCGGTCGCTGCGCTGAAGCGCGCCGCCGTGCGCGGCAGCGCCAGCCCGGACGGCGCCGGCGCCGCGCCGGCGCCGTCCGGTTTGGCCTTGCCGAACCAGCGCCGGCCGGTGCCGGCGCGCTGCGGTTTGAACAGCACCAGCGTGGCGCCGAACAACACCAGCGCCACCGCCAGCCACAAGGCGCGGTTGGCCAGCAGGAAACCGCCCAGCGGCGGCAGGCCGGCGTTCGATTCGGCGCTCGAGAAGTAGCGCACGGCGCGGCCGAAGGCGCGCACGCCGAACGGGTCGAGCAACACGGCGGTCCATTCGTTGTTGATGTCGCGGGTGAACGCGCCGGCCACGATCC
Organism: Duganella sp. GW822-FHT06D06; assembly: GCF_058799615.1. Taxonomy (NCBI): domain Bacteria; kingdom Pseudomonadati; phylum Pseudomonadota; class Betaproteobacteria; order Burkholderiales; family Oxalobacteraceae; genus Duganella; species Duganella sp. GW822-FHT06D06. The sequence goes on along the minus strand of NZ_JBXALQ010000014.1, from coordinate 31,012 downwards.
ACAACACGAAGAAGCCCAGCACGCCGACGTAGACCAGCATCATCGAACGCGTGGTGGCGGCCAGCAGCATCAGCAAGGCGCCGATGAAGACCAGGTTGGGGATGACGAAGAAAGCGAAGGCCCACAGGTAGGCAAACAGCGGCTGCGGGCCGACGCGGGCGGCGTCGACCCACGGCATCAACGGCCCCAGCAGCAGGCCGACGGCGATCAGCACGAAGATCGCCAGGCAAGCGACCAGGCCGGCGATGAAGCGCCCGGCCAGGTACTGGTACTTGCGCATCGGCGTGGCGAACAGCATGTCGGAGATGCCGACCTCGCTGTCGCGCAGCACGGCGCCGGCGATGAAGATGGTGACGATGAAGGTGGACATCACCGTGAACATGCCCATCAGCTGAGCCACGACCACCGGCGCGTTGCGGTGCACATTGCCGATCGCGCCGCCGACCTGGATGGCGTCGCTGGTGGCGGCGCCGAAGGCCATCAGGCCCAGGATCACGCCGGTCACCCACAGCAGCGGCTGGCGCAACTGGTAGCGCACATCGAATTTAAAGAATTCCATTAACATGGCGCGCCCCTCAGACAGCGGCGGCGGCACGGCCCGCGTTGCGCACATGCAGGAAGTAGACGTCCTCCAGGTCCGCCTCCACCGAGACGAAGCCGTCGTCCGGCTGGCTGTCGGCAAACACGTTGATCTGCGGCTTGCCGCCGACCAGGCGGGTGTGCAGCACATTCATGCGTTGCTGGTACTCCGGCAAGGCCTCGGCGCTGACGCTGCGGCGCCAGACCTTGTTCTTCAAGGTATCGATGGCGGCCTGCGGCTCGCCCTGCAGCAGCACCTCGCCCTTGACGATCATCGCCATGCGCGGGCACAGGTCGGTGACGTCGTCGACGATGTGGGTCGACAGGATCACCACCACCTGCTCGCCGATCTTGGCCAGCAGGTTGAGGAAGCGGTTGCGCTCGTCGGGGTCGAGGCCGGCGGTGGGTTCGTCGACGATCACCAGCCGTGGCGCGCCCAGCAGCGCCTGGGCGATGCCGAAGCGCTGGCGCATGCCGCCCGAATAGGTGCCCAGGCCGCGCTTGCGCGCTTCCCACAAATTGGTCTGCTGCAGCAGCGCTTCGACCGCTTCCTTGCGCTCGCCGCGCGCGGTCAGGCCTTTGAGCACGGCAAAGTGGTTCAGCAGCACTTCGGCCGTGACCTTGGGGTAGACGCCGAAGTCCTGCGGCAGGTAGCCGAGCTGGCGGCGCAGCGCCTCCGGCTGGGCCAGCACGTCGAGGCCGTCGAAATGGATGCTGCCGCTATCGGGGTCTTGCAGCGTGGCGATGGTGCGCATCAGCGACGATTTGCCGGCGCCGTTGGGGCCGAGCAAGCCGAACATGCCGTTGGGGATGTCGAGGCTGACGTCGTTGATGGCTTTGACGCCGTTGGCGTAGGTCTTGCTCAGCTGTTTGATCGATAGCATGGAACACAATCTCCTGATAGGGAAACGGACACAGTCCGCGGCAACGTTACCTTAAGGCAAAGTTGCCAAGCTATCAGGGATTTTGCGACCAACGGCAGATTTTGCGGATCAAACCGTAGTTTTTTGGCAAATCAGCGCCCGGGGCCGCGCGTGTACTCGGGGAACATTTCCTTCAGCAAGAAGGCGATCAACTCCTTTTCGTCCTCCTTGCGCGCGCTCATCGTCACCACCTTGCCCAGCCGGCGCGAATCCCATTCGAAGTCGCCCGGCTTTTCCTTGCGGATGATCTTGACCATTTCCTTGGCCACGGCGGTCTCGATATCCTGCTCGGCGCCCTGCTCGACGTGGATCTGCTGCAGCCAGCGGCGCTTGAAGTTGGTGTTCCAGCCGCGGAACTTCACGTCGGCGCTGTGATAGCTCTTGTCGACCTGGAAAACGCCGCCGGTGTCGTCCTTGTCGGCGCCGCTGGTGCGGCCCTGCGCGCCGGCGATATTGCCCTTGGCGATGCGCAGCGAGCGTTCGCTGTCGCTCTCGGCCGGGGCGCTCGGCGCCGGTTGCGGGTTGTTGGCCTCGCGCGCGGCGCGGCGCTTGGCGATCATTTCGGACATGTCCTGCTCGGGCGGCGGCGTCATCGTCGCCTGCACCGGCGGCACATAGGTTTCCAGCTTGGGGCGGATGGCGGCCGGCGCGTCCCTGGTGGCGACCTGCTTGCGCGGCGGCGGCGGCTTGGTGGCCTTGGACACTTCGGGTTTCTTCTGCTGCGGCTGGTTCCGCGGCTGGTCCGGCAACGGCGCGACGTAGACTATCGCCCCGCCCTTGGGCGGCGCCGAATGGGTGTTCTTCGGCGCGGGCGAGAGGAAGTAGTACAGCACGCCCAGCAAGTGCAAGGCGATGGAGATGCCGACGCCGATGCGGTTGGACTGCGATTTCCGATCCCATGCGGCGAACCGCTCCCCAGCCTCAGGCAAACGCTGGCCGCAAGTTTCGCAATATTCGGAATTTGCAGAGAGTAAATGGGAATCGTGATGCAAAATAGCAAACCTTGGTTGGAACGAAGTCGACAAAATGCGGCCATAGTGCCAGAGTCCCGGCGTTTTGGGAACCGCCGGGCAAGGCCATGATAACGCGCCGGACAGCGGCGCGCGCGCTCCAGGGGATTTAACAGCGAGAGCTTACAAGTTCCGCGTCTTGACGGGTGTTACCGTATGTATCCACCGGCTTCACAAAGTGACGCGCGGCAACACCATCGAGGCCGCCGGGGCGTCCGCGCGGCGGACGTCGGGCTGGGGGACGGCGTCCATCAGCGCCACCATGGCGTGCACGCTGCGGTCGGCGTCGAGCACCTGGCGCGAGCGCATTTGCGGCCGCGGCAAGGCGTGGGTGTAGTAATGCGCCCCCTCGACCAGGTAGCCCAGCGCCCAGATGTTGCGGGACGGCTGGCCGAAGTCGTCGCGCGGCCGGCCGCCGGCGTCGATGTCGATGCCGCCGGGGTGGAAACTGCCGTTGAAATACGGCCGCGCCAGGCCCCGCTTGAGAATATTACGGATGAGTAAGGAATCGTCGCTGGCGGGGAAAAATCCGTCCAGGCGGGCGATCAGCAACACATCGATCGCATGCCTGGCGACTCCGGCGCCGAACGGGGTGCTCAGCTCATAGCACGCATTCCGCTCGTCGAGCTCGATGCTGCTGCGGGGTCCGGACAGGATTTCGATGACGCCGGCGTCCATCAGCGCCAGCAGTTCCTGGTTGCGCCGCAGCGGCGGCCCGAAGGCGCTGCGGTTGATGGCCGGGTGGTAGAGCTCCAGGAATTGGCGGTGCGAGGCCGGCGTCAGCCCGCCGTGTTCGATCGCCGCCTGCAGGGTGGCGCGCAAGTCGCGCAACACGTCGGTGGCGGCCTTGATCGCACTGTCAACATTGCCCAGCCTGGCTTCGGCCAGGTCCTCGCGCAGCCAGCCGCTGAAGAATGCGCGGAACTCCTCCAGCGTGGCGAACTGGCGTCCGCGCAGCGGGAACAGCAGCTGGTCGATCATCGCCTCGTCGTCCGCGCTCAGCGCGAAGCCGGCGGGATCGGGGGCGGCGCCGTTGGGCTCGGCCCTGGCCAGCGTGCTGCGGTAGACCCAGGCCATTTCGCGCTTGAGCAGCGGCAGCAGTTCGCGCTCGAAGTCCAGCTGGCGGCTGCCGCGCGCGGCCAGCGCCAGGCGCCGCAGCGCGGCCACCGCGTCCGGCGTGAAGTAGTGCGGCTGGTGGCGGCCGTCCAGCCCCTTCTGGTTGACGCCGCGCGCGGCCGCCGGCAGGCAGTTGCGCGAGCACAGGGTCAGCTGCGGCTCGGCGCCGGACCGCTGGTAGCGCAAGCCGTGCTCGCCGCGCACGAAGGCCCCGCCCCGCCCCACCGTCAGCTCGGCGATGAGGTCGTGCGCGCTCAGGCCCAGCCCTTGGATGGCGACGCGGGCGCCGGCCGCTATGCCGTTGAGCTGCTCCAGCGGATAGGCGTGGCGCACGAAGGCCAGGCGGCTGTTGTGGCGCGCGTGCTCGCGCGCGAAGCCGGCCAGCTGCTCGTCCAGCGCGCTGGGCTGGTTGCGGCCGTGGCCGGTGGTCAGGAAGACGAAGTCGCTGGACACCAGGTAGCCGGTGTCGAGCTCGACGGTGCAGCCGCCGTCCGGCTGGCGCCACATGTCGCGCGCGCGCAGGCGGTGGTGGGTCAGGCGCACGCTGGCCGGCAGCGCGGCGGCGATCTGGCGGTAGGCCCAGGCCAGGTATTCGCCCAGCAGGCTGCGCGGCAGGTAGTCGGCTTCGGTGATGGCGGCGCCGCCGTGTTCGCCCAGCTGGTAGTAGCGCTCGCCGACGCGGCGGTAGCCGGCCTGGCGCGCCCACGCCGTCAGCGAGGGCGTGGCGCACACCGGCGCATATTGCACCGCGCCGGGCGCGGGAAACAGCGTGACCTGGCTGGCGATGGTGTTGATCAGCAGATGCTGCGGCTGGCGCGTGCGGTGCACGCCGGGGCCGCAGTCGCCCGGTTCGATCAGGTTGATGTCCAGCGGCAGTTGCCGGCTGGCGGCGATGGCGGCGATGCGCTCAAAAGCGCTGAGCCCGCGCGGGCCCATGCCGATGATGGTGACACTGTAGCGTTTCATGGGCAACCGTCCTTTATCGTGGTCAACTTGCCCATGATAAAGAAACGGTCTTTATAGCAACTTGCTACCGCTCAATGCTTAACCGTGTTCACGGCTTTCAGTGGCACGGCGTGCACACCATCGACGTCCGGGACGTCGCCGGCGACCAGCTCGGCGTCGCTCATCGGGCCGCTGCCGCTGTACTTGTCGAGGAACAGGTAGATGACCGGCGTGATGTACAGCGTGATCACCTGCGAGAAGATCAGGCCGCCAACCACCGCCAGGCCGAGCGGCTGGCGCAGCTCGGCGCCGGCGCCCAGGCCCAGCGCGATCGGCAAGGCGCCCATCAGCGCCGCCATGGTGGTCATCATGATCGGCCGGAAGCGCAGCACGCAGGCTTCGCGGATCGCCTCGGCCGGGGTGCGGCCTTCGTTGCGCTGCACGTGCAGCGCGAAGTCGATCATCATGATGGCGTTCTTCTTGACGATGCCGATCAACATCAGGATGCCGATGATGGCGATCATCGTCAGGTCCAGGTTGAACAGGCGCAAGGTCAGCAAGGCGCCGACCGCGGCCGACGGCAGGCCGGCCAGGATGGTCAGCGGGTGGATGTAGCTCTCGTACAGCACGCCCAGCAGCACGTAGATCACGCCCAGCGCGGCGATGATCAGGATCAGCTGACTGCTTTGCGAGCTCTGGAACACCGCCGCGTCGCCGCCGTAGTTGGTGATGATGGACGGCGGCAGATGCATGTCCACGCCGATCTGGTCGATCTTGGCGGTGGCCTTGCCCAGCGGGACCTCCGGCGCCAGGTTGAACGACAAGGTGATCGCCTGCAGCTGGCCCTGGTGGTTGACGGCGGTCGGGCCGATGGTGCGCTCGACCGTGGCAAAGCTGGACAGCTGCACCAGGTTGCCGCTCTTGTTGCGCACCGAGATGCGGGTCAGCGCGTCGTCGAACTGGCGGTCGGCGGTGGCCGCCTCCAGGATCACGTAGTAGCTGGCGGCCGGCGAGTAGATGGTCGACACCTGGCGCTCGCCGAAGGCCAGGTAGAGCGCGGTGCGGACGTCGCCGATGGCCACGCCGAGGTTGTTGGCCCGGTCGCGGTCTATCTTCAGCGACGCTTGCAGGCCCTTGTTCTGCGAATCGCTGGTGACGTCGCGGAAGTCGGGATCGGCGCGCAGCTGGTCGAGGTATTTCTGGGCCCAGTCGTTGAGCGCGCCGGGGCTGACCGATTGCAGCGTGTACTGGTAGCGGCTCTTGGACTGGCGTCCGCCCAGCTGCAGGTTCTGCACCGGACTCAGGTAGACCGAGATGCCGGCCACCGTCTTGGTGGCCTTGCGCAGGCTGTCCAGCACTTGCGGCATCTTCTGGCGCTGGTTGCGCGGCTTGAGCACCAGGAACATGCGGCCGCCGTTGCCGCCGCCGACGAACGAGGTCACGTCCTGCACATTGGGGTCGGCCTTGATGACGGCCGCCACCCGCTCCTGCAAGTCCATCAGCGAGGCCGACGAGATGTCTTCCGACGCTTCGGTGTTGACGCGGATCTGGCCCAGGTCTTCCTCGGGGAAGAAGCCTTTCGGGATGGTGATGTACAGCACCGCCGTCAGCGCGAAGGTGCCGATCGCCGCCATCAGCACGAGGTAGCGGTGGTGCAGCGCGATGTCCAGCGTGCGCACATAGCCGTTGCGCAGCGCGGTGAAGCCGGCCTCGAACCAGCGGCCGATGAAGCCGCCCTTGTCGTGCTCGGGATCGATGGCGTCGGCCGGCAGCAGGCGGCTGGCCAGCATCGGCACCAGCATCAGCGACACCGCCGCCGACACCAGCACCGACAGCGCCACCACCACGGCGAACTCATGGAACATCAGGCCGATCACGCCGGGCATGAAGAAGATCGGAATGAACACGGCCACCAGCGAGACCGAGATCGAGATGATGGTGAAGCCCATTTCCTTGGCGCCCACCAGCGAGGCTTGCAAGGGCTTCTTGCCCATCTCGATGTGGCGCACGATGTTCTCCAGCACCACGATGGCGTCGTCGACCACCAGGCCGACCGCCAAGGTGATGCCGAGCAGCGACACGTTGTCGAGGCTGTAGCCGAAGGCGTACAGCAAGGCCAGCGCGCCCAGCAGCGAGATCGGCATGGTGATGGCCGGGATGAAGGTGGCGGCCGCGCGCCGCAGGAACAGGAAGATCACCAGCACCACCAGGAAGATGGTCAGCAGCAAGGTCAGGTTGACGTCGTGGATGGCTTCGCGGATCGACACCGAACGGTCGTTGACCAGGTTGATGTTGATCGACGCCGGCAACTGGGTCTTGAAGCGCGGCAGCAGGCGGCGCACGCCGTCGACCACCTGCACGGTGTTGGCGTCCGGCTGGCGCTGCACCAGCAGCACGATGGAGCGCTCGCCATTGTAGCTGCCGGCGGTCTTGACCGACTGGAAGCTGTCCTCGACCGTCGCCACGTCCTTCAGGCGCACCGGCTGGCCGTTGCGCTGGGCCACGATCAGCTCGGCGAATTCGGAGGCCTTCATCAGCTGGGCGTTGCCCTGGATGGTCAAGGTCTGGCTCGGGCCGTCGAGGATGCCCAGCGGCGTGTTGGCGTTGGCCGACTTGAGCGCCTGCTGCAATTCATCCAGGGTCAGGTTGCGGGCGTTCATCAGCTCGGACTTGGCGCGCACCCGCACGGCGAAACGCTTCTGGCCGTTGACGCTGACCTGGGCCACGCCCGGCAAGGTCGACAGGCTGGGCGCGATCAGGTTTTCGGCGTAGTCGTTCAGTTCGGCCAGGGTCAGCGACGGCGAGTTCATGGTCATGAACAGCACCGGCGCGTCGGCCGGGTTGACCTTGCGGTAGGACGGCAGGTCGGTCATCTCGATCGGCAACTGGCGCTGGGCGCGCAGCAGCGCCGCCTGCACATCGACCGCCGCTTCGTTGACATTGACGCTGGGGTCGAACTCCAGGGTCAGCGAGGAATTGCCCAGCGTGTTGGTGGAGGTGATCAGCGCCAGCCCGGCGATGGTGGAGAACTGCTTTTCCAGCGGCAGCGCGACGGACGAGGCCATCGTGTCCGGCGCGGCGCCCGGCAGGTCGGCCGAGACGTTGATGACCGGGGTGTTGTAGCTCGGCAGCGCGGCGACCGGGATGTAGAAGTACGACAGCACGCCGGCCAGTATCAAGCTCAGCGACAGCAGCACCACCATCACCGGCCGGCGGATGCATAACTCGGAAAGGTTCATGCTCAGCCTTTCTGCCTGGTCGTGTCCGCAGGCTTGTCGGCCCCGGCGATGCGCACCTTGCCGCCCGGCCGCAGGTTTTGCTTGCCGTCGACGATGACTTGCTCGCTGCCGCTCAAGCCGGACACGGCGGCGTGCTCGCCGAACGCGTACAGGCGCTTGATGTTCACCACCTTGGCGGACTGGTCGGCGTCGACCGCGTAGATGAAGGTGCCGCGGGTGTTGCTGATGATAGCGTTTTGCGGAATCACCATGGCATCTTTCAACACTTGCGAGATGAGCTTGGTGTTGACGTACTGGCCCGGCCACAAATTGGTGTCCCGGTTGTCGAACTGGGCTTTCACGCGGATCACGCCGGCGACCGGATCGACGGTGTTGTCGATGAAGCTCAGGGCGCCGCTGATTTCCTGGTCGGAGTTGCCCAGCGCGACCTTGACCGGCACCGCGCCCTGGTGCTGCGCCTGCAGCAGGCCGGCCAGCGCCGACTCCGGCAAGGTGAAGGAGACGTTGATCGGATCGAGCTGGGTGATGGTGGTCAGCGAGGTGGCCAGTTGCACCAGGCTGCCCGGATAGACGTTGATGGCGCCGACGCGGCCGTTCATCGGCGCGCGGATCGCAGTGTAGCTGGCGTCGACCCCGACCGAGCGGGCGGCGGCCACATCGGACTGCAGCAGCGCGCGCGCCGCATCGACCTGGCTCTTGAGCGTGTCGACCGCGCCCTGGGCGATGAAGCCTTTGGCCAGCAGTTCCAGCGAGCGCTGGTACTGGCGCTCGTAGTCGGCCAGCGCGGCCTGGTCGCGCGCGACCTGGGCCTGGGCCTTGTCGACGTTGGCGCGCGCGCTGCGGTCGTCCAGCGTGAACATCAGCTCGCCCGATTTGACGAACTGGCCTTCCTTGATGTGCACCTTGGCGATGGTGCTGGTGGTTTGCGGATGCAGGTCCACCGTGCTGATCGGCGTGACGGTGCCGTTCGCTTGCAGCACCACCGGCACGTCCTGGCGCACCGGCGCGATCACACTGACGGTGGTCGGGCCTTGGGCGCCCGGGCCGTTGGCGGCTTTGGGCTGTTCCGCCGTTGGATGCGTCAGGTACCAGACGCCACCGCCTGCCGCCACGACGGCGCCGACCAGGAATGCTAAAGAAGATTTTTTCATTATTTTTTTAATGGGGTTGGGCGCGGGGCTCAGGCGCCGGCGTAGTATTCGGGCACGATCAGGGTGACTTCCAGGCCGCCGTCCGCATGGTTGGACAGCATGACGTTGGCGCCGTGCTGCTCGGCGATGTTGCGGGCGATGGTCAGGCCCAGGCCGGTGCCGCCCGATTCGCGCGAGCGCGAGGTTTCGATGCGGTAGAACGGTTCGAACACGCGTGCCATCTGGTCCTGGTCGATGCCGGGGCCGCCGTCGCGGATGCGGATGCGGGCCGCGCCCACCATGCGCTCGACGGTCACGTTGGCGTAGTGGCCATATTTGACGGCGTTGTCGATCAGGTTGACCAGGCAGCGGCGTATCGCCAGCGGCCGGCCCATCAGCGCCATCGCCGCGCGGCCGCGCAGCTCGACCTGCTGGCCGCCGTCGGTGGCGTCGCTGCACACGCTGTCGAGCAGCGCATCGAGGTCCAGCGCCTGCATGGTTTCGGTGGTGTCCATGCTGCGCGCCAGGTCCAGGCCTTCCTTGACCATTTGCTGCATCGCCGACAAGTCGTCGACCAGGCGCTGCTGCAACTCGCGGTCGCCGACTTTTTCCAGGCGCAGGCGCAACCGGGTCAGCGGCGTCTGCAGGTCGTGGGTGATGGCGGCCAGCATCTGCGTGCGCTGCATGATGTGCTGGCGGATGCGCGCCTGCATGGCGTTGAAGGCGGCGCTGGCCTGGCGGATCTCGGCCGCGCCGCTCAGCACCACCGGCGCGTGGTTGATGTCGTTGCCCAGGTCCTTGGCGGCCTGCGCCAGCTGCTTGAGCGGACGCACGGTCATGCGGGTGACCAGGTAGGCCAGCGCGGCAATGCTGAACAGGAAAGGCAGCATGGCCATCAACTCGCTATGGCCCGACGGCGGCGGCGCGCGCGGCGGCAGCACGGACAGCTTGAGCACCTGGCCGTCGTGCAGCTGCACGTTCATGGTTTCGCAGGTGCCGCGCCACTGGCTGGGCGCGAAGATGTTGTTGCTCTTGCGCGGCAGGTCGCAGGCGGCCGGATGTTCGGCCAGCGGCCCCAGCTTGAAGCCCTGGCCCAGGCGCAATTGCAAGGTGGCGGAAAACTCGGTCGGCGGCAGCGCGGCGGCCAGCGGCATGTCGGTCGCCTCCAGCCGAACCGTGCCGCGGTTGGCCATGCGCAGGTAGGTCGGGCGCGAGGCTTCCGGCAGCACGTCGGCCGTGGTGATCAATTGCTCGGCGCGCTCCAGCGCGTGGAAGTCGCGGTAGCGTTCCAGCGCGCGCGTGCGCTCGCCCACCGCCAGCCACTGGGTCAGCGCCGCCGAGGCGACGATGCCGAGCAGCAGGATCAGGAACACCCGCCCGGTCATCGATCCCAGGAAGACTTTCACGCTTGCGGCTCCACGCTGACGGTGCCGGCCAGCACGTAGCCGCCGTTGCGCACGGTCTTGATGATTTGCGGCAGGCGCGCGTCCTCGCCCAGCTTCTGGCGCAGCCGGCTGATCTGGATGTCGATCGAGCGGTCGAAGGGATCGGCGTCGCGGCCCTGGGTCAGGTTGAGCAGCTGGTCGCGGTTGAGCACGCGGTTCGGATGCTCGAGGAAGACCTTGAGCAAGCGGAACTCGGCGCCCGACAGCATGATGACGATGCCGTCCGGATTGAGCAGGTGGCGCGCGGTCAGGTCCAGCGTCCAGCCGGAGAAGCGCAGCTGCTGCGCCTTCTCGGCGCCGCTGCCGACCGGCATGGCGTTACTGCGGCGCAGCACGCTGCGGATGCGCGCCAGCAGCTCGCGCGGCTCGAACGGCTTCGGCAGGTAATCGTCGGCGCCCATTTCCAGGCCGAGGATGCGGTCCAGCGGTTCGTTGCGGGCGGTCAGCATGATGACCGGCAGCGTGGAGTGGGCGCGCAGCTTGCGGCACAGGGTCAGGCCGTCGTCGCCGGGCAGGTTGAGATCGAGCACCACCAGGTCCGGGCGGCCTTCGTCGAGCAGCTTCCACATGGCGCTGCCGTCGGCGGCGCACAGGGCGCGGTAGCCATTCGATTCGAGGTAGTCGGCCAGCAAGGTGCGGATGTCGCGATCGTCGTCTACGATCAAGATAGTTGATGTGGGTTCCATGTGCTAATTATCCCCAGTTAGACGGCGCGTGACCAATCACCAATTGTATCGTCTTGTATATCCCCCCAGGGACGAAACATCTGGATACAAAATCTCAGGTCTGGGAAACTTGGCGGCAACCTTGCGCTGCCACTATGCAGTCAAGCGCGGCGCCGAATGCATCGCGATACCTAACTTTCAATGATAGAGGAACCACCATGAACGTCTTACGCAAAAGCATATTGATCGGTTTTACCGTGCTGGGCATGGCGGCGGCGCAGGCCCAGGATACGTTGCCTGCGGCCGGCCGCCACGGCGCCACTGTCAACAAGGAGCAGATGCAAGCCAGGATGGCGGAGATGTACGCCAAGCGCCAGGCCAGGATGCATGATCTGCTGAAGCTGACGGCGCAGCAGGAAGCGGCCTGGGCCACCTACCAGGCGGCCATCGGTCCCGCCGCGACCGGCGGCACGCTGCCCGACCGCGCGGCCATCGCCAAGATGTCGGCGCCGGACCGCATGGCCAAGATGCTCGACCTGAGCAAGCAGCGCCAGGTCAGGATGGAGGCGCACCTGGCCGCGCTGACGGCGTTCTATGGCCAGCTGACGGCCGAGCAGAAAGCCATCTTCGACGACCATAGCCGGGGCGGCGCGCACGGCGGCCACGCCGGCCCGCGCGGCGGCTGGCACAGCCACCGCGGCTGAGCTAGTTCAGTCGCGCCAGCGATGCGGTGAACTTGGCCGCATCCTGGAAGCCGATGACGCGGGCGCCGTCGATTTCCTTGCCTTGCTGATCGAACAGGATGATGCCCGGCGGGCCGAACAGGCCGAAGCGCTTCAGCATGGCTTTGTCGTCGGCGTCGTTGGCGGTCACGTCCACTTGCAGCAGCACGCTGTTGGCCAGCCGGGCGCGCACTTGCGGATCGACGAAGGTCAGCTTTTCCATTTCCTTGCAGGACACGCACCAGTCGGCGTAGAAGTCCAGCATGGCGGTCTTGCCGCCAGTCCGGGCCAGCACGGCGTCCAGTTGCTGCACGGTCTTGACGCGCTGGAAGGCCAGCGGCGCCTCATGCTTGCCGCCGCTCAGATGCGCCAGCGGCGCCAGCGGATCGCGGCCGCCGCTGACCACGCCCACCAGTTGCATCAGGCCCAGCACGGCGACGATGACGCCGACCGACTTGGCCACCCACCTGCCCCGGTTCATCAGCAGGTACATGCCGTAGCCGATGAACAGCGCGGCCCAGCCCATCATCTGCACCGCGGCCGGCAGCACCGGCGACACCAGCCACCAGCCCATCGCCAGCATCAGCACGCCGAAGAAGCGCTTGACGGCGTCCATCCACATGCCGGCGCGCGGCAGCAAGGCGCCGGCCGAGACGCCGACCAACATCAGCGGCACGCTCATGCCGACCGCCATGGCGAACAACGCGCTGCCGCCGATGACGATGTCGCGGCTCTGGCTGATGTAGACCAGCGCGGCGGCCAGCGGCGCGGCCACGCAAGGACCGACGATCAGCGCCGAGATCGCGCCCATCACGAACACGCCGGCCAGCTTGCCGGAAGATTGGCGGTTCGACACCGTGCTCAGTTTCGATTGCAGCGCGGCCGGCACTTGCAGCTGGTAGAAGCCGAACATCGACAGCGACAACGCCGCCATCAGCAGGCCGAAGCCGCCCAGCACCCACGGGTTCTGCAGCGCGGCGGCCAAGCCCTCGCCCGCCAGGCCGGCGGCGACGCCCAGCGCGGTGTAGACGATGGCCATGCCGAGCGAATACGTGACCGACAACAGCAGGCCGCGCCCACGACTGCTGTTGGCGCCCTCGCCGACGATGATCGAGGACAGGATGGGCACCATCGGCAGCACGCACGGCGTGAACGACAGGCCCAGGCCCAGCAAGGCGAACAGCGGCAGGATGACCAGCAGCCTGCCCGATTTGAGCGCCGCTTCAAGATGGCCGGAATCGCCGGCCGGCACGGCGGCGGCCGGCGGGTTCAGCGGCGGCAGGATGGTGGCGGCCGGCATCGGGATGGCGCGGATGGTGACGCCCGGCGTCAGCGCCGCGGGCTTGCCTTCGCCGACCGCGGTGCTGGCGGCCGGCGCTGCGCTGGCGGCCGGTGCGCTGGCGGCCGGCGGCACGGTCATCAGCGGCGCCGCCGTGGCGTTGATGGGAGTTGCCGCGACGGCGGCGGCGGCGGGCTTGGCGCCGGCCGGCAGCGGCACCGAACCACTGGCGGCCAGCGACGCCTTGTAATCCTGCGGCGCATAGCACAGGCCCTTGTCCGAGCAGCCCTGCCCCACGACCATCAGCGTGAACGGACCATCGCCCTCCACCGGCAGCGTCATGGTGACGGTCTTGCGGTAGGTCTCGAGGTTTTTCTGGAAGGTCTCGTCGAAGTGCACCGTGCCGGCCGGGATCGACAGCGCGCCCAGCTTGGCGCCGTTGGCGCTGAACTTGTAACGCTCGCGGTACATATAGTAGCCGTCGGCGATCTGGAAGCTGACCGACACGGTGTGGCCGTCGACCATGCGGGCCGAGAACTTGAACGCCGCATCGGGTTCCAGGAAGCCGTCGTCGGCCAGCGCGGGACGCGCCATCAACAAGGCGATCAGCGACAGCAGCGACACGAACAGGCGGGCAATACGAGGCATGGGTTTTCTTTCGACGAAACGAGCACCAGCATAGTACACCGGGGCCGTTTTTTGCGCCTGAGGCCAGCCTTAAAGCCTGCTAAACTCGGCTTTTCCCCGTGATGGAGCACCCGATGACGACACTACGCCCCCTGCTGTTTTCCGTCCTGGCGCTGGCCGCCGGCGCCGCCTGCGCCCAGGCGCCCGCCAAGGCGCTGGCCAGCGTGACGCCGCAGGATTTGCTGAACCATATCAAGACGCTGGCGTCGGACGATTTCGAGGGCCGCGCGCCGGGTTCGCCGGGCGAGGCCAAGACCGTGGCCTACCTGCAGCGGCAGTTCAAGAAGCTGGGCCTGAAGCCGGGCAATCCCAACGGCGGCTGGACCCAGGCGGTGCCGATGCGCGGCCTGCAACCGACGCCCAGCTTCAGCTACACGATAGGCGGCCGGACGGTGGCGCTGAACTTCCCGCAAGACTACGTGGCCCATTCGACCAGCCAGCCGACCAGCGTCAACGTCGCCAATTCCGAGATCGTGTTCGTCGGCTACGGCGTGCAGGCGCCCGAGTACGGCTGGGACGACTACAAGGGTGTCGACGTGCGCGGCAAGACCATCCTGATGCTGATTAACGACCCGGCCGTGGCCGATCCGCAAGATCCGTCCCGGCTGGACCCGGCCATGTTCAAGGGCAGCGCCATGACCTACTACGGCCGCTGGACCTACAAGTACGAGATCGCCGCCAAGCTGGGCGCGGCGGCGGCCATCATCATCCACGAGACCAAGCCGGCGGCCTATCCGTGGGACGTGGTGCGCAGCGGCGGCAATGGCGAGCAGTTCAGCCTGCTGCACGAGGGCGCCGATCCCGACGCGCCGGCGGTGCCGGGCTGGATCCAGCTGGACCAGGCCAGGCAGATGATGGCGGCGGCCGGCTACGATTTCGACACGCTCAAGCGGCAGGCGCAGACCCGGGACTTCCGCCCCGTCAGCCTGAAGGGCACGGCCGACTTCAAGGTGGAGAACACGGCGCGCACAGTCGATTCGAACAATGTGCTGGGCCTGATCGAGGGCAGCGATCCCAAGCTCAAGCATGAGTACCTGATCTACAGCGCGCACTGGGACCACCTGGGCATCGACCAGCGCCTGCCGGGCACGCGCACGCAGCAGATCTACCACGGCGCGCTGGACAACGCCTCCGGCACCGCCGCGCTGCTGGCGCTGGCCAAGGCCTACCAGGCGCTGCCGAAGGCGCCCAAGCGCTCGATCCTGTTCCTGGCCACCACCGCCGAAGAGCGCGGCCTGCTGGGGGCGAAATACTATGCGGCCCATCCGCTGTACCCGCTCAAGCGGACGGTGGCCAACATCAATATCGACGGCATCAACGCCTGGGGCAAGACGGCGCAGATCGAGAACGTGACCTCGGGCCATTCCAGCATCGACGAGCTGCTGGCCAAATACGCGATGCTGCAGGGGCGGCTGATGGAGAAGGACTCGCGGCCGGAGCTGGGCAGCTTCTACCGCGCCGACCAGCTGGAGTTCGCGCGCGTGGGCGTGCCGGTGCTGTACACCAAGGCCCGCAGCCGCTTCCTGGACCAGCCGGACGACTATGCGCACCAGGTGGTCGACCGCTATGTCGCGCATGACTACCATCAGGTGACCGACGACGTCCGCAACGATTGGGACTTCCGTGGCGGCGTGCAGGACATCCAGCTGCTGTTCCAGGTGGGGCTGGACATCGCCCAGGGGACGACGCCGGCATGGAACGCCGGCTCGGAGTTCAAGGCGGCCGGCGAGCGGCGCTTGAAGTAATAAAAAAAGCCAGGCAGAGCCTGGCTTTTCTTTAAACGCTTACAACGGCGAAGATTACTCTTCTGCGGTTGGCGCTGCGTCGATGTCGGTGACTTCTGGACGGTCCATCAGCTCAACGTAAGCCATTGGAGCGTTGTCGCCAACACGGAAACCCATTTTCAGGATGCGCAGGTAGCCGCCGTTGCGGTTTGCGTAGCGTGGGCCCAGTTCTGCGAACAGCTTCAGAACCATTTCACGATCGCGCAGACGGGCGAATGCCAGACGCTTGTTAGCCAGGGTGTCGGTCTTGCCCATGGTCAGGATAGGCTCAACTACGCGGCGCAGCTCTTTAGCTTTTGGCAGCGTGGTTTTGATGGCTTCATGACGCAGCAGGGAAACGGTCATGTTGCGCAGCATTGCCAGACGGTGGGACGAGGTACGATTCAGTTTACGGAGGCCGTGACGGTGACGCATGGTACTTCCTTTCAGGTGTTTAAATCCGAGTTCTTCGATCGCTCACGTTTGAAGGCGAGCGCGGACCGGTTCTAGGGATAACGCCCGGCACAACATGCGCCGGGCGGGTACGACAAATCAGTTGGCAACAGGGCAGAACATCGCTGCGCGATGTCCAGCACTGTCACCCAATCTCAAATCAGTTGGTAACAGGGCAGAACATCGCTGCGCGATGTCCAGCACTGTCACCCAATCTGTTATTTTTCCAGACCAGCAGGCGGCCAGTTTTCCAGCTTCATGCCCAAGGTCAGGCCGCGCGACGCCAGCACTTCCTTGATTTCGTTCAGGGACTTGCGGCCCAGGTTCGGCGTCTTCAGCAGTTCGTTTTCCGAACGCTGGATCAGGTCGCCGATGTAGTAGATGTTTTCGGCTTTCAGGCAGTTGGCCGAACGCACGGTCAGTTCCAGGTCGTCCACTGGACGCAGCAGGATAGGATCGACCAGCGGTGCGCGCGAAGGAGCTTCGGCAGCGGCTTCGGTGCCTTCCAGGGCGGCGAACACGTTCAGTTGATCGACCAGCACGCGGGCCGATTGACGGATCGCTTCTTCCGGCGAGATGACGCCGTTGGTTTCGATGTTGATGATCAGCTTGTCCAGGTCGGTACGCTGTTCCACGCGAGCGGACTCGACGAAGTAGGAAACGCGGCGTACCGGCGAGAACGATGCATCCAGAATGATGCGGCCGATGGTCTTGTTGGTGTCTTCGGACAGGCGGCGTACGTTACCTGGCACATAGCCACGGCCTTTTTCGACCTTGATCTGCATGTCCAGTTTGCCGCCGGCGGTCAGGTGGGCGATCACGTGGTCCGGATTGATCAGTTCCACGTCGTGTGGCAGATCGATGTCCGATGCCAGGATGGCGCCTTCGCCTTCCTTTTTCAGGGTCAGGGTGACGGAGTCACGGTTGTGGACTTTAAAGACCACGCCCTTCAGGTTCAGCAGCAGGTCAACGACGTCTTCCTGCACGCCGTCGAGCGACGAGTATTCGTGTACAACGCCCGCGATCGTCACTTCGGTCGGCGCGTAGCCCACCATCGACGACAGCAGTACGCGGCGCAGCGCATTACCCAATGTATGGCCATAGCCGCGTTCGAACGGCTCCATCACTACTTTAGCGTGGCCGGCGCCCAGCGCCTCTACATCGATAATACGTGGCTTCAACAGACTGTTTTGCATGTGGTGTCCTCTTCAATACCCTCGGCGCGTTAGGCCGATAAGGCTGATGGCATCAGTGAAAACGCCCGCTGGTCACAGCGGGCGGGTTTTTTTACGACTAGACTACGGATTAACGCGAGTACAGTTCGACGATCAGCGATTCGTTGACGTCGTTGGCGATCTCGTTGCGCTCTGGCAGGGACTTGAAAGTACCTTCCATTTTCTTGGCATCGACCGACACCCAAGCTGGCATGCCAACTTGTTCAGCCAGCGACAGCGCTTCAACGATACGCACTTGCTTTTTCGATTTTTCACGAACAGCGATGACGTCGCCGACTTTGACCACGTACGAAGCGATGTTGACCACTTGGCCGTTCACGGTGAACGCCTTGTGCGATACCAGCTGACGCGCTTCAGCGCGGGTCGAGCCGAAGCCCATGCGGTATGCAACGTTGTCCAGGCGGGTTTCCAGCAGCTTCAGCAGGGTTTCGCCGGTGTTGCCTTTGCGACGGTCGGCTTCTGCGAAGTAGCGACGGAACTGACGTTCCAGAACGCCGTACATACGCTTGACTTTTTGCTTTTCGCGCAGTTGGTTGCCGTAGTCCGAGGTGCGGGCACCCGATTTCACGCCGTGCTGGCCTGGTTTGACGTCCAGTTTGCACTTGCTGTCCAGCGAACGACGTGCGCTCTTCAGGAACAGGTCAGTACCTTCACGACGGGAGAGTTTTGCTTTAGGTCCGATATAACGTGCCACGATGCTTCCTTTTTTTTAAATAATAACGCCCCAGCCATCCTGCGATGGTTAGGCGCTAGTCTGATCCTCAGTGTGGGCCAGACGGTGGCTCAAAATGCGAATAACCCGCCGAACGTTGTTCGACAGGCGACAACAGCCGGGCAGTATAACCGTTTCCGGTCTCCTGCTCCAGCGATTTCTTCTAGTCGAAAGGAGTGGAGGCAAGCCTCCACAACCTCACGAACTCAGATACGACGACGTTTTGGAGGACGGCAGCCGTTGTGCGGTACTGGGGTAACGTCCTGGATCTCGGTGATCTTGATGCCCAGGTTGTTCAGTGCGCGCACTGCGGATTCGCGACCAGGACCAGGGCCCTTGATACGCACTTCCAGGTTCTTCACGCCGCATTCCACTGCGACTTTACCAGCTGCTTCGGCCGCAACCTGCGCTGCGAACGGGGTCGATTTACGCGAACCCTTGAAGCCAGCACCACCGGAGGTCGCCCACGACAGAGCATTGCCCTGACGGTCGGTGATGGTAATGATGGTGTTGTTGAAGGAAGCGTGAACGTGCGCGATACCTTCGGCAACGTTCTTCTTGACCTTCTTGCGGACGCGCGCTGCTGCTGCGCTGCTTTGTTGCTTAGCCATGTGATTTCCCTAGATTATTTCTTGAGCGATTGAGCGGCTTTGCGCGGGCCCTTGCGGGTACGTGCATTGGTGCGGGTGCGTTGGCCGCGGACCGGCAGGCCCTTACGGTGACGCATACCGCGGTAGCAACCCAGATCCATCAAACGCTTGATGTTCATGGACAGCTCACGACGCAGGTCGCCTTCGACGATGAATTTAGCTACTTCATCGCGCAGTTTTTCCAGTTCGCTGTCGTCCAGATCCTTGACCTTTTTAGTGGTCTCGATACCCGTTGCGGCGCAGATGAACTTTGCGCGTGGACGGCCTACACCGTAGATGGCCGTCAGGCCGATAACGGTGTGCTGATGATTGGGGATATTAACCCCTGCAATACGTGCCATTCGTTATTCCTCGATAAATAACGGTTATTAACCTTGACGCTGCTTGTGACGTGGTTCGACGCAGATTACGCGAACAACGCCCTTGCGCTTGATGATCTTGCAGTTGCGGCAGATCCGCTTGACTGAGGCGTTAACTTTCATTTTGCTCTCTCTTCTTGGTTCGATTTATAGTTACTTGGTCCGGAACACGATGCGTGCACGGCTCAGGTCGTAAGGTGTCAGCTCTACCGTCACCTTGTCGCCAGGAAGAATGCGGATATAGTTCATCCGCATTTTACCCGAAATATGCCCGAGCACCACGTGTCCGTTTTCCAGCTTCACTCGAAATGTTGCATTCGGGAGATTCTCAAGAATCTCGCCCTGCATCTGTATGACGTCGTCTTTTGCCATTCGGTATGTTTACCGCGCTTATCGCGTCGGAATTCCGCCCTTGAAATTTGCTTTGCGCAGCAGCGATTCATATTGCTGCGACATCACGTAGTTTTGCACTTGCGCCATGAAATCCATGGTAACAACCACAATAATCAACAGAGAAGTGCCGCCGAAATAGAACGATACTTTCCACTCGGCTTGCATGAATTCCGGCAACAAACACACCAAAGTGATGTAGATGGCGCCAGCCAGTGTCAAACGTGTCAGGATCTTGTCGATGTAGCGGGCAGTCTGCTCACCGGGACGTATCCCTGGCACAAAGGCCCCGCTCTTCTTCAAGTTATCCGCTGTTTCTTTGCTGTTGAAGACCAGCGCTGTATAGAAGAAACAGAAGAACACGATCGCAATGGCGTACAACAGTGCGTGGATGGGCTCGCCTTGCCCCATCGATGCAGCCAAATCTTTCAGGAACCGGACACCAGGGTTGGCCGTATCGGCGCCCGCAGTGAACCAGCCCACGATCGTTGCCGGGAACAAGATAATCGACGAAGCGAAGATCGGTGGGATCACGCCGGCCATATTCAACTTCAATGGCAGGTGTGACGTCTGTCCACCGTAAATCTTGTTACCCACCTGGCGTTTTGCATAGTTCACCAGAATCTTGCGTTGGCCACGTTCCACAAATACCACCAGGAACGTCACCGCCACAACCAGGATCATGATGATGATCGCGGAGATCGCACCGATCGAACCGTTGCTCACCGACGAGGCCAGGCCTCCCAGTGCGCCCGGCAGACCGGCGGCGATGCCCGCGAAGATGATGATCGAGATGCCGTTACCGAGACCGCGCTCGGTAATCTGCTCGCCCAACCACATCACGAACATGGTTCCGGTCAACAGCGAAACGACCGTAA
Organism: Duganella sp. GW822-FHT06D06; assembly: GCF_058799615.1. Classification (NCBI taxonomy): domain Bacteria; kingdom Pseudomonadati; phylum Pseudomonadota; class Betaproteobacteria; order Burkholderiales; family Oxalobacteraceae; genus Duganella; species Duganella sp. GW822-FHT06D06. The sequence continues at coordinate 10,832 of NZ_JBXALQ010000014.1, read as the reverse complement.
CGAAACGGAATGCATAGCCTGGATCCAGCACCAGACCTGCTTGCGACTCCAGTGCGACTGCGATGGCCAACGCTTGGAACGTAGCCAGCACCACCGTGAAATACCGGGTGTACTGGGTGATCTTGCGACGGCCAGCTTCGCCTTCTTTTTTGAGCGCTTCCATCTGCGGCGAAACGATCGACACCAGTTGCATGATGATCGAGGCCGAGATGTAAGGCGTGATACCCAACGCAAAGACTGTGAAGCGCGCCAGAGCGCCACCGCTGAACATGTTCAACATGCCCATGATGCCGCCCTCTTGCGACTTGAACAGCGAGGCCAATTGTACCGGATCGATCCCGGGAACCGGGATGTGAGCGCCGATACGATAAACCACCAATGCGCCAAGCAAGAACCAGAGCCGGCCCCAAGGGAAACCAGCCGCTGCACTTTTAGCAAGTTGTGGATTAGTCGCCAATTTTCGCTCCGATCAAGCTGTTAGCGGTCAACTCAGGCTACCGAGCCGCCGGCTGCTTCGATGGCGGCTTTCGCGCCAGCGGTCACTTTCAGGCCTTTGAGGTTCACCGCTTTGGTGATCTCGCCGGACAGAATGACGCGCACGTCGCGTGCCAGCACGCCCAGTACGCCAGCTTGCTTCAGGACCAGGATGTCGATGTCGCCAACGGCCAGGTTGTTCAGGTCGGACAGACGCACTTCAGCTTTGAAGGTGGCGTTGAGCGACTTGAAACCGCGCTTAGGCAGACGGCGTTGCAGAGGCATCTGACCGCCTTCGAAACCGACTTTGTGGAAGCCGCCCGAACGCGATTTTTGACCCTTGTGACCACGGCCCGAGGTTTTACCCAGACCGGAGCCGATACCGCGGCCGACGCGACGCTTGTAGTGCTTAGCGCCATCGGCTGGTTGTATGGTATTCAGTTCCATGATTTCTCCGTGAGTAAGCCCGAGGGCTTACGCAACTACTTTAACGAGGTACGAGACTTTGTTGATCATGCCGCGCACGGATGGGGTGTCCTGCAACTCGGCGACCGAGTTGACACGACGCAGACCCAGACCGCGAACGGTGGCACGGTGGTCTTCACGCGTGCCGATCAAGCCCTTGACCAATTGTACTTTGACGGTTTTAGTTGTCATAATGTCCACCTTAGCCCAGGATCTCTTCTACCGACTTGCCGCGTTTCGCAGCAATCTCAGCAGGAGTACTCATTTTTGCCAGACCATCCAGCGTGGCGCGCACCAGGTTGTACGGGTTGCTCGAGCCGGTGGATTTCGCCACGACGTCGGTCACGCCCATTACTTCGAAGATTGCGCGCATTGCGCCGCCAGCGATGACGCCGGTACCTGGTTTGGCAGGCGACATCATTACTTTCGACGCGCCGTGACGACCGGTAACGGTGTGCTGCAGGGTGCCGTTCTTCAGGTTGACCTTGATCAGGTTGCGACGGGCTTCTTCCATTGCCTTCTGCACACCAACCGGGACTTCCTTCGACTTGCCCTTGCCCATGCCGATGCGGCCATCGCCGTCACCAACCACGGTCAGCGCGGCGAAACCCATGATACGACCACCCTTGACCACTTTGGTCACGCGGTTGATCGCGATCATTTTTTCGCGCATGCCGTCATCCGGCTTGTCGCTTGCCATTTTTGCTTGCATTTTTGCCATGATCGTTCCTTAGAACTTCAGACCGGCTTCGCGCGCGGCTTCTGCCAGCGCCTTCACACGGCCGTGGTAACGGAAACCGGAGCGGTCGAACGCGACTTCGGTAATCCCTGCTTTCAGTGCTTTCTCTGCGACGCGCTTGCCGACGATCGCGGCAGCAGCAGCGTTGCCGCCCTTGCCCGATTTGCCAGCCAGTTCGTTGCGCACTTCGACTTCTGCCGTGGACGCCGATACCAGAATTTTGGCATCCGGCGAGATCAGGTTCGCGTAGATATGCAGGTTAGTGCGGTGTACCGACAGGCGGTTCACTTTCTGTTGCGCGATCTTGATCCGGGTTTGGCGTCCGCGGCGCAGACGTGATTCTTTCTTGTCCATCGTCAGCCCCTAGTTACTTCTTCTTGGTTTCTTTAATCTTAACCACTTCGTCCGAATAACGGACGCCCTTGCCCTTGTAAGGCTCAGGGGAGCGGTAAGCGCGAACTTCAGCAGCCACTTGGCCCACTTGCTGACGGTCGATCCCTTTGATGATGATCTCCGTCGGCGTTGCGGTTGCGCAGGTGACGCCGGCTGGCATCGAGTGCACTACAGGGTGCGAGAAGCCCAGCGACAGATTCAGCTTGTCGCCTTGCGCTTGCGCCTTGTAACCCACACCAACCAGGTTCAGCTTTTTCTCGAAACCCTTGGTCACGCCGGTGACCATGTTGTTGACCAGTGCGCGCAGCGTACCGGACATGGCATTGGCTTCGCGGCTGTCATTAGCGGCGGCAAAGCTCAGGGTTCCTGCATTGTTTTCCACCGTTACCTGGCCGTTCAGGGCCTGGGTCAAGACGCCCAGCGGGCCCTTGACGGTGATCGCTGCTGCGGAGATGGCGACTTCAGCGCCAGCTGGCACAGCGATTGGCATTTTAGCTACACGAGACATGTCTAACTCCTTATGCGACGTAGCAAATAACTTCGCCGCCGACACCGGTAGCGCGTGCTTTGCGGTCAGTCATGACGCCTTGCGGAGTCGACACGATCGCCACACCCAAGCCATTCATCACAGTAGGGATCTCGTCTTTGCCCTTGTAGACGCGCAGGCCCGGACGGGACACGCGCTCAAGGCGCTCAATGACGGGACGGCCAACATAATACTTCAAACCGATTTTCAGTTCCGCTTTGCCACCAGCTTCGGCTACGGCGAAATCTTCAATGTAACCCTCGTCCTTGAGGACGTTGGCAATCGCAATTTTAACTTTCGACGATGGCATGGCCACGGTCGTCTTTTGCACGCCTTGGGCGTTACGAATGCGGGTCAGCATATCGGCGATAGGATCGCTCATACTCATTGCATATTCTCCTATTACCAGCTTGCTTTAGTCATACCCGGGATCTCGCCACGCATGGCGAATTCACGGAGCTTGATACGGCCCAGACCGAATTTACGGAAGGTGCCGCGTGGACGACCGGTGACGGCGCAGCGGTTACGCTGGCGGGTCGGAGCCGAGTTACGTGGCAGCGCTTGCAGTTTCAGGCGCGCTTCGTAACGTTCTTCTTCCGACTTCGACTGGTCATCAATGATGGCCTTCAGCGAAGCGCGCTTGGCAGCAAACTTGTTTGCCAGGTCGACGCGTTTCTGCTCACGGTTAATCAGTGCGAGTTTTGCCATGATCTTCTTAGTTCCTGAACGGGAATTTAAAGGCGGCGAGCAGAGCTTTCGCTTCGTCGTCGGTCTTGGCGGTGGTGGTGATCGAAATATTCATACCACGCAGCGCATCGATCTTGTCGTACTCGATTTCCGGGAAGATGATCTGCTCTTTGACACCGATGTTGTAGTTACCACGACCATCGAACGAGCGGCCATTGACACCACGGAAATCGCGCACGCGCGGCAGAGCCACGGTGATGAAGCGATCCAGGAACTCGTACATGCGAGCGCCGCGCAGGGTGACCATGGTACCGATCGGGTAGCCTTCACGGATTTTGAAACCCGCGATAGCTTTGCGCGACTTGGTGGTCACTGGCTTCTGGCCAGCAATCTTAGTCAGGTCGCCGACAGCGTGTTCGAGGACTTTCTTGTCCGCGATGGCCTCACCAACACCCATGTTCAGGGTGATCTTGGTCAGACGTGGAACTTCCATCACCGACTTGTAACCGAATTTCGCGGTCAGGTCGGCGACGACTTTTTCTTTATAGAATTCTTGGAGACGTGCCATGATTTCTTAAGCCTTCACTACTTCGCCGGACGATTTGAAGACGCGGACTTTTTTGCCATCCACTTCCTTGAAACCGACACGGTCTGCCTTGCCAGTCGCTGCATTGAACAATGCAACGTTGGACACGTGAATCGGCATAGTCTTATCGACGATACCACCTTGTACGCCAGTCATTGGGTTAGGCTTGGTCGCTTTTTTAGCGACGTTGACGCCTTCAACCACGACATGCTCAGCATCGATACGCTGCTGAACGACGCCACGTTTGCCCTTGTCTTTCCCGGTCAGAACGATGACTTCGTCGTTTTTACGAATCTTATCCATTACGACTCCTTACAGGACTTCCGGTGCCAGGGACACGATCTTCATGAACTTTTCAGTACGCAGCTCGCGCGTCACTGGTCCAAAAATACGGGTACCGATCGGTTCCAGCTTGGCGTTCAGCAGAACGGCAGCGTTGCCGTCGAACTTCACCAGGGAACCGTCTTGGCGGCGAACACCTTTAGCGGTGCGCACTACCACGGCGTTATAAATTTCACCTTTTTTGACACGACCACGTGGCGCAGCAACCTTAACGGTTACCTTGATCACGTCGCCGATGCCAGCATAACGGCGCTTGGAGCCGCCCAATACCTTGATGCACATTACTTCCTTGGCACCGGTATTGTCGGCCACTTCGAGCCGGCTTTCAGTTTGAATCATAGTATTCTCTTTCCCAACTTAAGCCGAAGAATCCACACAATGCGGACCTGCGGTCAGTCTTGGTCCCGCCAGAGCGCTCATGAAGAGCCCACTGTTTGGGTGCTTGACCTTCGTCTTGCTACTGACCGCACGGTTCAGCGTCTGTGGCCAGACACTTTGCGGCGTTACATGAACGAAGCCCGCAAGTATTACATACAACTCGCGGGCTTGCAAGAACTAATTGAAAATCGCCCCCGGCCCGAAAGCCGGAGGCGAATAATCAATTAAACGATTTGCGCGGCTTGCACCACGCGCGTCACGGTCCATGCCTTCGTTTTGGAGATCGGACGACCTTCCACGATTTCCACCGTGTCACCGGCTTTCACCTGGTTGGTCTCGTCGTGCGCGTGATACTTGTTCGAGCGCACGATGATCTTGCCGTACAAAGGATGCTTGACGTGACGTTCGATCAGAACGGTGACGGTTTTGTCCATCTTGTCGGACACCACTTTACCGATCAGGGTGCGCTTGAGCGACTTTACTGGTTCGGTCATTTGGCTTCCTTCGTGTTCATTACCGTTTTTACACGTGCGATATCGCGACGTACCTTCTTGAGCTGCGAAGTGTTGCTCAGCTGCTGCGTAGCGGTTTGCATACGCAGGCCGAACTGGGCCTTCAACAGGTCATTCAGCTCTTTTTGCAGAGCTGCCTGGTCTTTGCCGCGGAGTTCAGATGCTTTCATATTTCACTCCTGTTATTGGCCGACTTGACGGACCACGAAAGTGGTCGCCAGTGGCAGTTTGGCAGCGGCCAGGCGGAATGCTTCGCGCGCCAGTACTTCGTCTACGCCGTCCATTTCGTACAGGACTTTGCCCGGACGGATTTCAGCGACGTAGTATTCCGGATTACCCTTGCCGTTACCCATACGGACTTCGGCAGGCTTGTTCGAAATTGGCTTGTCCGGGAAGATACGAATCCAGATACGGCCACCACGTTTGATGTGACGGGTCATGGCGCGACGTGCGGCTTCGATCTGGCGTGCCGTGATACGACCACGGGCAACGGCTTTCAGACCGAACTCACCGAACGACACCGAAGTGCCGGTGCCATGCGAAATGCCGGTGTTGCGGCCTTTCTGCTCTTTACGATACTTCCTGCGTGCTGGTTGCAGCATGATTATTCTCCTGCTTTCTCGGCCGGCTTGGCGGCAGTGCGAACACGAGCGCCTGGAGCCGCTGGCTTGGCGCCGGCGCCTGCTGGACGCGGACGGCCAGCTGGTTTGCCGTCGTCACGACGTGGGCCACGTGGCTTCTTCTCGTCCGGCGGGGTATCGATGACTGGTGCATCGCCGTTCGGCGCGCGGTCACCCTTGTATACCCACACCTTGACACCGATGATGCCGTAGGTGGTCGAAGCTTCGCTGGTGCCGTAGTCGATATCGGCGCGCAGGGTGTGCAGTGGCACACGGCCTTCGCGATACCACTCTTTACGAGCGATTTCGATACCGTTCAGACGGCCCGACGACATGATCTTGATGCCCAGGGCACCCAGACGCATGGCGTTTTGCATGGCGCGCTTCATGGCGCGACGGAACATGATGCGCTTTTCCAGCTGCTGGGCGATCGAATCGGCGATCAGTTGCGAGTCGATTTCCGGCTTGCGGATTTCTTCGATATTGACGTGCACCGGCACGCCCATGATCTTGGTCAGCGCGGCCTTCAGCACTTCGATGTCTTCGCCTTTTTTACCAATGACCACGCCCGGACGCGAGCTGTAGATCGTGAAGCGCGCGTTCTTGGCTGGACGCTCGATGACGATGCGGCCGACCGAAGCGTTCTTCAGTTTGGTTTTCAGGTAGGCGCGTGCCTTCAGATCTTCGTTCAGCATCGAAGCGAAGTTGCTGTTGCCCGCGTACCAACGCGAGGCCCAGTTACGGGTAACCGACAGGCGGAAGCCGGTTGGGTGAATTTTTTGACCCATTTTTAGCTCCTTAGTTGCCGACGGTCACGTAAATGTGACACGATTGTTTCGAGATGCGATCGCCCCGGCCTTTTGCGCGTGCAGTGAAGCGCTTCAGGATCGGGCCCTTTTCGACGTAGATGACTTTTACGAACAGCTCGTCGATGTCGGCGCCATCATTGTGCTCGGCGTTCGCGATGGCGGACTCCAGCACTTTCTTGATGATGGTCGCGCCCTTTTTTGGGCTGAATTGCAGAATGTTGAGTGCAGCGTCAACTTTCTTGCCGCGGATCTGGTCAGCCACGAGGCGACCTTTTTGATCCGACAAACGCACACCCTTGAGGATAGCTTTGGTTTCCATTATTTCTTCGCCTTCTTGTCAGCGGCATGGCCCTTGAACGTGCGGGTCAGCGCGAATTCACCGAGCTTGTGACCAACCATGTTCTCGGAAACGTACACTGGCACGTGCAGCTTGCCATTGTGGACGGCGATCGTCAGGCCGATGAAGTCAGGCATGATGGTCGAACGACGGGACCAGGTTTTGATTGGCTTTTTGTCTTTGGCAGCTTGCGCGGCTTCGACTTTTTTCACCAGGTGGGCGTCACAGAACGGCCCTTTTTTCAATGAACGAGTCATGTGCTACCCCTTATTTCTTGCCGCGGCGCGAGACGATCATGGAAGAAGTACGCTTGTTGCTGCGGGTCTTCTTACCCTTAGTCTGTTGGCCCCAAGGCGACACTGGATGACGACCAGCTGCAGTTTTACCTTCACCACCACCGTGCGGGTGATCGACCGGGTTCATGACCACACCGCGAACGGTAGGACGAACACCGCGCCAGCGCATCGCGCCGGCCTTACCGATTTTACGCAGGCTGTGTTCGGCATTGCCGACTTCACCCACGGTTGCACGGCACTCGATGTGCACGCGACGTACTTCACCCGAGCGCAGGCGAACCTGGGCGTAGGTGCCGTCACGGGCCATCAGGACCACGCCGGCGCCGGCGGAACGGGCCATTTGGGCACCCTTACCTGGCAGCATTTCGACGCAGTGCATGACGGTACCGACCGGAATGTTGCGGATCGGCAGGCAGTTGCCCGACTTGATCGGCGCTTCCGAACCATTCATCACTGCATCGCCAACGGACATGCCCTTGGTTGCGATGATGTACTGGCGTTCGCCGTCGGCGTAGCACAGCAGGGCGATATTCGCGGTGCGGTTTGGATCGTATTCGATCCGTTCCACTTTCGCTGGAATGCCATCCTTCTGACGCTTGAAGTCGATCAGGCGATAGTGCTGCTTGTGACCACCGCCGATGTGGCGAGTGGTGATGTGGCCGTTGTTGTTACGACCAGCAGTTTTCGATTTTTTCTCAACCAGGGCTGCGAACGGACGACCTTTGTACAGGTCCGGGTTCACAACCTTCACCATGCCGCGACGGCCTGGGGAGGTTGGCTTCATCTTAACGAGTGCCATTATTTAGCCTCCTCGGAGAAATTGATTTCCTGGCCAGGCTTCAGGCACACGAAAGCACGCTTGGTATGGTTGCGGCGGCCGGAGTGAGCACCGGAACGCTTCTGCTTACCTTCGCGATTGACGGTCTGCACCGATTCCACTTCCACTTTGAACAGCAGTTCAACAGCGGCTTTGATTTCCGGCTTGGTCGCGTCGGTGGTTACACGGAACACGATCTGTTCGTTCTTTTCCGCGACCATGGTGGCCTTCTCGGAAATGACCGGAGCCAGCAGCACCTTCATCAGGCGCTCTTCGCTAAATTTCAATGCGCTCATGCCAGCATCTCCTCAATCTTAGCCAGTGCAGCTTTGGTGACCAGGATCTTCTTGTAGAACACCAGGGACATTGGATCTGCGTGACGTGGTTCAACAACCAGTACGTTAGGCAGGTTACGCGATGCCAGTTCCAGGTTTTCGTTGGCGACGTCGGTGATGATCAGAACCGAGTCAAAGCCCATGCCGGTCAGCTTTTGCGACAGCAGCTTGGTCTTTGGCGCTTCGATCGTCAGGTCTTCGATGATCGTCAGGCGATCTTCGCGGGCCAGCTGGGACAGGATCGAGCAGATACCTGCGCGATACATCTTCTTGTTCACTTTGTGGGTGAAGTTCTCGTCAGGCGAGTTCGGGAAGATGCGACCACCGCCGCGCCACAGTGGCGACGACGACATACCAGCACGAGCACGGCCGGTACCTTTTTGGCGCCATGGCTTCTTGGTCGTGTGGTGGACTTCTTCACGGTCTTTTTGTTTACGGTTGCCGCTGCGAGCATTGGCTTGGTAAGCAACGACGACTTGGTGGATCAGGGCTTCGTTGTAGTCGCGGCCGAAAATGGTGTCGGCGGCAGCTACGTTAGAGGCGGCTTGACCTTGAGCGTTCAAGAGCTTGAGTTCCATCGTTTAAGCTCCCTTCTTTGCTTTAACTTTGACAGCAGGCGATACGACAACCTGGCCATTTTTCGCGCCTGGGATCGCGCCTTTGACCAGCAGCAGCTGACGGTCGGCATCGATACGGGCGATTTCGAGGTTCTGCACAGTGCGGGTGACGTCACCGAGGTGACCGGTCATGCGCTTACCAGGGAACACGCGGCCTGGATCTTGCGCCATACCGATGGAACCTGGAACATTGTGCGAACGGGAGTTACCGTGGGTAGCACGGCCCGAAGCAAAGTGGTGACGCTTGATGGTACCGGCGTAGCCTTTACCGATCGTGACACCTTGAACGTCGATCTTCTGACCGACTTCGAACAGCGAAGCGGCAACAACGTCGCCAGCTTTCAGTTCGGCAGCTTTGGCTGCGTCAACGCGGAACTCTTTCAACAGAGTACCAGCTTCGACACCGGCTTTAGCGTGGTGACCAGCAACAGCCTTCGTTACGCGGGAAGCGCGACGTTGACCGAATGCGACCTGAACCGCGGTATAACCGTCGGTTTCAGGAGTTTTGATTTGCGCAACACGGTTGTTCGATACGTCCAACACGGTGACCGGGATCGAATCCCCGTCATCGGTGAAGATGCGCATCATACCAACCTTGCGACCGAGAAGGCCAAGGCTCATTTTTTCTCCAATTCCCACCTACGATTGGGCGGGGATATGTTGAACTACTAAAATTAGTACGGACCAATAAAAAGACGTATCCATACCGAAGCCGGCTAGTGTAGCGCGAAAAAGGGGTTGACGCAACAACTAAGTAAGAGGTATGTCGCAGTTTCCCACCGTTGCCGGACGAGGCTGCGGGCGAGGCCGGCGGCGGCTGCCGGGACGGCGCGCGGTCTTGACATGTCAAGCGCAGCGCTTGACATGTCAACGGTGTCGCGCCGGGCGCGATCTGATAGGCATTGGACAATATTTCACTTGTCGCCGGCCGGCCCAGGCCTGACAATAGCCCGGCGAACTCGCTGGCCGCGCGCCATCCGCTCGCATCCGCCGGCACCGAACCGATGGACCACCCGCCCCCTGCCCCGCCGCCATGACCTTCGCCCCGTCCACCATCAAGCACTACGAAATCCGCGCCAAGCTCGGCGAGGGCGGCTTCGGCGAAGTGTTCGAGGCCTGGGACAGTAAGCTGTGCCGGACGGTCGCGATCAAGCGGCTGCGGCCGGCCGCCGGCGGCGCCGACGGCGCCAGCCTGGTGCGCGAGGCGCGGCTGGCGGCCTCGCTGCAGCACGCCGCCTTCGTCAAGATCCACGCCATCGAGGACGAGCAGGACGTCCAGTCCATCGTCATGGAGTTCGTGCCCGGCCAGACGCTGCGCGCCGTGCTGCGCGAACGCCGGCCGGCGCCGGACGAGGCGCTGCGCATCGTCCACCAGCTGGCCCTGGCCATGCGCGAGGCCCACGCCTCGACCCTGGTGCACGGCGATCTGAAACCGTCGAACGTGATCCTCGAACCGTCGGGCGCGGCCCGCATCCTCGACTTCGGCCTGGCCAGCCACGGCGACCCGCAGGCGACCGCCTCGCTCAGCCTGCTCGATCCGCAGGGCACGATCGCCTACATGGCGCCGGAGCGGCTGCTGGGCGGCGCGCCCGCCGTCCAGGGCGACATCTACGCGCTGGGCGTGCTGCTGTACGAACTGCTGTGCGGCGAGCGGCCATTCGCCCAGCTCAGCGGGCTGGCGCTGGCGGCGGCGCAGATGCAGTCGTCGTCGGCGCAGTGGCCGTTCGCGCCGGCCGCCGACGCCGCCGTGGTGCAGCTGGTGCGCGACATGACGGCGCGCCGGCAAGACCAGCGGCTGGCCAGCATGGCCGCGGTGTGCGCGCGGATCGACGCCATCGGCGCCGGCCGGCCGGCGCCGGCCGGGCGCGCACCGCGCTGGCCGGGTTGGCGGCACCCGGC
>NZ_JBXALQ010000013.1:0-187990 GCF_058799615.1 Duganella sp. GW822-FHT06D06 | reverse complement strand
GACCGGCACGCCGCCGCCCGACAGCGGCGGCGCCACGCCGGCCGCCGCCGCGCCGGTGGAGGCGCCGCCGCAGGGCATGCGCCGCTACAAGGTCAACCTGCCGCCGTCGGCCAGCATGGACATGGACGTGGCGCGGGTCGACGCCGACGGCACCCAATGGAGCGGCTCGGCCGTCATGACCTGGCACACCGACGGCAGCAACTACCAGGCCTCGGCCGAAGCGGGCATCAGCCTGCTGATCACGCGCCTGAACGCGCTGGTGATGCGCAGCGTCGGCACCATCGACGACTACGGCATCGCGCCGAACACCAGCACGCAGAAGCGCGGCCGCCGCGCCGAGACGGCCACCCATTTCAACCGGGACGCCGGCACCATCACCTTCTCGGCCACCGAACGCAGCTACCCGCTGATGGTGGGCGCGCAGGACATGGCGACGGTGCCGTTCCAGCTGGGCGGCATCGGCCGCGCCGACCTCAACCAGTTCGGCAGCGACATCGAGATGCAGGTCGGCGACGACCGCGAAGCGACGTTGTTCCGCTTCCAGCTGGTGGGCGAGGAAGAGCTGAACACCAAGCTGGGCAAGGTGGTGACCTGGCACCTGAGCCGGCCGCCGCGTCCCGGCAGCTACTCGTCGCGGCTGGACATCTGGTTGGCGCCGGGCCTGAACTGGTACCCGGTCCAGCTGCGCAATACCGAAGCAAGCGGCGCGTTGACGACGCAAACCGTCTCCAAAATCACGATGACAGAACCCGGAAAATAATATGCATACGATTTACACCAAACGCCTGCTGGTGCTGAGCGCCGCCGTCCTGCTGAGCTGCGCGGCCCAGGCCGCCGAAGCTCCGGCGCCGGCCGGCGAGCACCCGAGCGTCAAGCGCCCGTACAGCCTGCCGCCGTCGGCCGACCTGTCGTACACCATCAAAGCCAGGCAGCACGGCTTGAGCATAGGCGGCACCGCCAGCGTGCAATGGCGCGCCGGCGACGGCAAGTACTCGGTCGCCACCGAGAGCCGCGCCGCGCTGTTCGGCAAGATCCTGGAAAACCGCAGCGAAGGCGCGATCGACGACTTCGGCCTGGCGCCGGCCAGCTTCTACGAAAAGCGCTTCCGCAAGGACCCCAACACCACCACCTTCCAGCGCGACGCCAAGAGCATCACCTTCAGCGAAGGCGACGAGAGCTACCCGATCAAGGGCGGCGAGCAGGATCGCACCAGCATCCAGTGGCAGCTGGCGGCGCAGGCGCGCGCCACGCCGGACAAGTTCAAGCCGGGCAGCGAATGGAAGTATTTCGTCGCCGGCCGCCGCGACGCCGAGGTGTGGAGCTTCAAAGTGATGAAAAATGAGGCAGTGCAGATCGGCACCGGCGAGGTCAACGCGGTCCACCTGGTCAAGGCGCCGCCGCCGGACGCGCAGGGCCAGCAGGTCGACCTGTGGCTGGCGCCGGCTATGGACTGGTACCCGGTGCGCGTGCGCTTCAACGACAACGACGGCGACTTCGTCGACCAGACGCTGGAAAAGGCCGTGAAAAAATAATATGGGGGTCAAGTCTGACATTCGGACACGAGCTCCGCTGTAGGCGCCGCCTACAGCGGAGCTCGTGTCCGAATGTCAGACTTGACCCCGGGCCTGCTATACTGACGCCCCCGCAATCCAGTCGTTGCGATGCGTACAGAATGGCAAAGAATGATAGAAATTATAACAAGTGAGCTGGATCAGCAACAGCAGCAGGATAGCCTGCAAGCCCACTTCCAGCCGAATTTTTCGGCCGACGAGATCGAGCAGGTCTACCAGCTGAAACGCGCGCAGCCGCTGCTGCAGGTGTTCACGGCGCTGTTCCACGGCGGTTTTGACGGCGTGCTGGTGCGCCTGCTGGTGCTGCGCGAGCTGGCGTCCGACGCCGCTTCGTCCACCTTCTCGCGCGCCGACATCAACACCCGCCTGGCCTACCTGCTGCCCGAGTCGCTGGAGACGGTGCTGATGCGCCTGCGCACCAACCAGCTGCTGGCCTGGGACGCGCAACAAGCCGTCTACCGCGTCACGCCGATGGCGCGCAACGTGCTGTCGGCGATCGACGGTCTGCTGACCCTCGGCAAGAACGAAGACACGGCCGACATGGGCTTCCTGCTGTCGCAGGTGGCCGGCGCCCAGGTGATGGGCGGCGTCACCGTCGACCAGTTGAACCACCTGCTGGGCCGCCTGGTCGACCTGACCGAGGAATTCTCGGACGCCATCGCCTCCGGTTCCGAGTTCCGCCTGCGCGCCTCGCAGGCCAAGTGGCACACCGCCTGCGACTGGGTCGAGAAGGGCTCCGAGATCCTGCGCGCCATCCTGTCCGATGAAAACGCCGACGGCGCCACCCACAAGGCGGCGCAGGCGATCGGCCGCGCGCAATCGGCGCTGCTCAATATGCAGGGCATGTTCTCGCGCGCGCTGAACCAGATCGAACGCCAGCGCGTCCACCTGGGCCAGTCCGGCCTGTCCACCACCGACATCAAGCGCTGGCTGCTGCTGCACGAAGACCTGGCCTCGCTGGCCGAAGGCGCGATCGACCAGCCGGTGGTGCCGCTGTTTATCACCCCGGCCGAGATGATCGACGTCGCCGAGACCGAACTGCTGCAGGACCGTGCCATCAGCGCCGTATCCAACGGCCTGCCGGCCGGCACCGACGCCCCGACCACCATCAGCGACGGCCCGCAGATGCAGCGCGAGCTGGACGACTGGCTGGCGCGCCTGTCCGACTTCGCCGCGCTGGGCAACTTCCCCAGCGTCGCCGCCGAAGGCCCGAAATCGATCCCGGTGCAGGATTCGCTGCTGCCGGCGTCGTTCGCCGTGGCCTCCTACCGCGCCTCGCTGTTGCCGCTCTTGGGCGACGCCGACGAGGCCCGCCTGCAAGGCGCCACCGCCGAACTGGCGCGCCTGCCGGTCAGCTTCACTCCAACCGACGAAATGATACAGCTGCCCGATTTGCACGTGGCGGCGATGTCCCTGGCCTCCCTCTCACTGTCTTTGAATACGGAAGGCGACAAGTCAGATGAATGACGATTCCCAAATCCTGATCGCGCGCCTGCTGACGCATCAAACCCTGCGCCGCGACGACAAACTGGTCAAGCGCGTGCTGTCGGACGAGTTGTTCCGCGCCGAAGTCGACGCCCGTCTGCTGGCCACCGGCCTCAAACTGCTGGACAACGTCTACGCCGACCACGTGACGATCGCGCTGCACCGCGCCATCGAGCCGAAGATCTTCGGCGCCCGCGACGTCTGGCAGAACAACAACTTCGGCCTGTCGCGCGACGGCGTGGCGCTGCTGGTGGTGCTGTGGGCGCAGATCATCCTGCCCAAGCGCGAGCGCCAGGAGACCCACCAGCACGCGGACGACGACCAGAACGACATGTTCGGCGTCGAGAAGCCGCTGCCGCGCGCGGAAGACACCTCGATCGGCATCGCCTACAAGGCGCTGCTGGCCGACTTCGGCGACAAGCTGGGCAAAAAGACCCGGCTGGACATGAACCTCGGCATCCTGGCCAAGCTGGGCTTCATCGAGCGCCGCGGCGACATCATCGTCGAAGGCCCGCTGCTGGACCTGATGATGGATACCGACCAGCTGAAAGAGCGCATCATCAACGGCGCGCTGGCCGACGTGTTCAAGCGTTCGCCGGCGCAGATCATCCCGGTGCCGCGCAGCGCGCCGCCGATCGCCGCCAACGACGACGAGGTGGCCGACGACGCCGCCCCCGACTCCGAACTTCCAGCCGAGGACTAAACGTGTTTCACATAAAATCATTAGAACTGGTCCACTGGGATTACTGGCAGCGCATCAAGAACATCCCGCTGGACGCCAAGATCATCACCATCGCGGGCCAGAACGGCTCCGGCAAGACCACCTTGCTGGACGCCCTGCGCACGCTGTTCGGCCTCGATTGCTCGATGGGCCGCACCTACAAGCACTACGCCCGCCACAGCGGCCAGCAGACCGCCTGGTTGCGCGCCGTGGTCGACAACAAGAACGTCGGCAAGCAGCTGTCCAACCGTCCGTTCCGCAGCTCCGGCTTCTTCAGCGACGACGAAGTGACGCTGTTCTGCCAGATCCAGAAGAACGGCGGCGACTGGAAGCGCCAGTACCTTATGCGTCCCGGCAACGTGCAGATCGAGGACATCGGCGAAGCCGGCAACGACTGGCTCGGCGTCGAGAACTACCGCAAGCGCCTGGCCAACGCCGGCCTGTCGCCGGCGATGGCGAAAGTGCTGGCGCTCGAGCAGGGCGAAACCGACAAGCTGTGCGAATACGCGCCGCGCCAGTTGCTGGACCTGGTGTTCCAGGTCTTCGGCGACAAGGAAGTGCTGGACGCCTACGACGAAGCCAAGCGCCACCAGCGCGACACCGAAATCGAACTGAAACGCTTCGAGACCGAGCTGGAAGCCTCCAAGACCAATCTGGAGGGCCTGCGCCTGCGCGTGGCCAACTACCACCAGTGGGAAGACCTGAACAAGGAACGCCGCAACCTGCAGGAAGAAGTGCTGCCGACGCTGGAGTACCACGAGGCGCGCGAGAAGCACGCCAACATCAGCCGCCAGCTGCGCGACGCCCGCAAGCCGCTGATGCAGGCCGACGCCCAGCTGACCGACAAGCGCAACGCGCTGGCCGCGCAAGCGAAGGCGCTGACCGACGCGCAGCAGCACGAGACGGTGCTGGAGCAGGAATCGACCGCGCTGCAAAACCGCCTGAACCAGATCAACGGCAAACTCAAGCCGCTCGACAGCCTGCTGGAACAGAAGGTCCGCCTGCAAAAGCTGGCCGACGACGCCGGCGGCGACCTGGCCGCGGTGGCGCAGCAGTTGCAGGAAAAGGAAATCGAACTGGCGCGCCAGCGCATGGCGCGCGACGCGGTCGCCGCCAAGATCGCCGGCGAGCTGTCGACCATCGCCGCCCTGCAGGGCAAGACCGCGATGCCGGAACCGGAAGCGCAACGCGGCATGCGCCGCGCGCTGAACGACGCCGGCATCGGCCACGCCATGCTGTCGGACATCGTCGAGGTGACGGATGCGCGCTGGCAGGGCGCGATCGAAGGCGTGCTGGGTGGCTACGCCTCCGTGGTGCTGCTGGATAAATCGTCCGATGCCTCGGCCGCCTACCGCCTGGCGGAGAAGGAGCGCTATCGCCACTTCATCGTGCCGGACCTGGTGCACGCGCCGACCGTCAAGGACGACTCGCTGATGTCGGTGGTGAAGTTCTCGGCCAAGGTTCCGTCCTGGCTGGTGGAGCAGCTGTCGCGCATCACCCGCGTGGACACCGTGGACGCCGGCGCCAAGCTCGGTAGCCACGACGAGTGGATCACGCCGGACGCCTACCACCGCGAACGCCGCGGCGGCCGCTCGCTGTTCGTGGAAGCTTCGCGCTACCGCTTCGGCTCCGCCGGCCGCACCCAGCGTATGGAAGCGATCCAGAAATCGCTGCCGGCGCTGGAGGCGCAGGAAGATGGACTGACCTTGATCGTGTCCAAGCTGGCGACCGAAATCAGCACGCTGAAATCGCGCCTGGCCGGTGTGGACGCCGCCAAGGAACTGGCCGCGCGCCAGGAGGAATTCGACGAGGCGGCGCGCAACGCCGTGCCGTTGAAGGAAGAACGCACCGAAGTCGGCTCCCGCCTGGGCGAGCTGCAAACGCTGATCAAGAATGCCGTCGTCACGCGCACCCGCGCCGACACGACGTGGCAGAACGCGCGCTTTGCCTTGTCGGAGTCGGAAGCCGGTCTGCGCCTGAACAACAAGCGCCAGATCGAGCAGCGTTCCGACCACGCGCGCGCCTTGCTCACGCTGCGCAAGGCCTGGCGCCACCTGCCGAAGAGCTGGCGTCGTCCGGACCGCCGCACGCGCCTGGTCAACGAGCACCAGAACTCGCACCAGGTGGTGTTGCGGGTGCACTCGCTGGAGGCCAGCCTGGCCCGCAGCGACTGGGAGCTGGACGCCACCGTGATCGACCAGTACCAGCGCCTGAACGACCAGCTGCACGGCCGCCAGTCGGAGACCGAGGAGCGCCGCTACCAGAACAACCGCGCCATCGAGGCCACCGGCAACGCCCGCGGCGCCTACATGGAGCGGCTGCGCTACACCATCAAGACCTACTCCAAGAACATCAAGGAGCTGGGCGAGCTGGCGGGCATCGAGGTGCACTCCGATCCGGTGCGCCTGGAGAACGACGATACGCTGCTGTCGCAGGCCGGCCTGCACGTGCGCTTCAAGTTCGACGGCAAGGGCATCATCGGCATGAACGACGGCGAAGCGTCCGGCGGCCAGCAGGTGATGAAATCGCTGGTGCTGCTGATTGGTTTGCTGAAGTCGGAAGATGGTTCCGGCGGCTTCGTGTTCATCGACGAACCGTTTGCCCACCTGGATATCCGTAACATCCAGCTGGTCGGCGAGTTCCTGAAGAACACCGACGCCCAGTACCTGATGACGACGCCGCTGACGCACAACACCGACGTCTACGATCCTTCGGAACTGACGCTTATCACGAGCAAAAAGAAGAAGGATACGGAGTGGGCGCAGCCCATCTTCGTGTTGCAACGCCGTCCGGTGGAAGCGGCGAAGGTGGCCTGAGTCCGAGCCTGAGCGTTCGCGCTCAGGCCTGGGCCGGCCGCCCGTCGAGCAGCTGGTCCAGCTGTTCGGCCAGGGTGGCGGCGGCGAAGTTGCCCTTGGCTCTTTGCACCGCGTCCAGGTAGGGCATGCGCAGTTCGCGCAGTTCTTCGACCGAGCTGGCTTTCTCCACCTTCAGCTGCAAGGTGAAGCCGCGCAGGCCTATCGTGCTCTTGATGGTCTTGTTATAAAACTCGTACAGCGCCTTGAATTGACTGGCCTGTGCGAGCGCCACCGGGGCCGGGGCAGCTGGCGCGGGAACCGGGTCGGCAACCGGCGGCGCCACCGCCATCGTTGCATAGCTGGTTGATAGCACGATGAGTCCCTCCTCCAGCAGTTCGTTCAGGGCGTTGATGGTTAATCCCAACCCCGCCACATTGCGCAGCAATTCCTCTTCCGTACGACGGCCGTCGATCAATACCAGCAGGCTGCGAAGACGTGGTGCGAGCCGGTACTGGCGCGTCGCGATCTCGTCCCGGCCCTTGGCGGTCTTGTCGTAAATCGAAGTATTCATGAAAGTGCAAATTAGTTGCCCTGTGGATACTCTCAGAATACCACCAAACCTTCTCCACACAGCAGGAAATACGATAGCACTGTCGTTAAAAAGACGTCGCCTTATAGAAGTTCGCCGGCGTCGGCGCCGCTGTCGCCGTCGTCCTGGACCCAGGTCAGGATGTCGCCGGGCTGGCAGGCCAGCCGCTCGCAGATCTTCTCCAGCGTGGAAAAGCGCATGCCCTTCACCTTGCCGGACTTGAGCAGCGACAGATTCTGCTCGGTGATGCCGACATAGGCCGCCAGTTCGCGCGACTTGACCTTGCGCTTGGCCAGCATCAGATCGAGGTTGATCAGGATCGCCATCAGACAAAGCCCTCGTTCTCTTCGCGCAGGCGGCGGCCTTCCTGCATCAACCGTGTGATCAGGTAGAACATGCCGCACACCAGTATCAGCATCAGCTGCTCGGAATTGACGCCGATGGCGAAGTGCTGGCCGCCGTTGCCGGTCATGCGCAGCGCCAGCGTGCGCACCGGCAGTTCGACGATGGACAGCAGCGTCGAAAGCAGGGTGGCGCCGGCGAAGGCGCGCAGGTGGCCGATCGACTGC
Source organism: Duganella sp. GW822-FHT06D06 (assembly GCF_058799615.1). Taxonomy (NCBI): domain Bacteria; kingdom Pseudomonadati; phylum Pseudomonadota; class Betaproteobacteria; order Burkholderiales; family Oxalobacteraceae; genus Duganella; species Duganella sp. GW822-FHT06D06. The sequence goes on along the minus strand of NZ_JBXALQ010000013.1, from coordinate 180,260 downwards.
GCCGTGAACAGGTCCTGGCGGCGGAAGTTGAGCAGCAGCCGGTCCAGCCGCCACAGTCCATAGAACAGCACCAGGGTGATGGGCAGCGCCAGGGCCGCGCCGATCATGCGCTGGGCCGGCGTCAAGGCCAGCTTGGCGCCGAAGGGCATGCCGATGGCCGTCATGTCGATGGTCATGGCGCCGATGCTGGGCGCGTAGGTGGTCCAGGCCAGCACAAAGAAGGCCGCTTGCACGGCAACGCACAACCACAGCAGCGCGCGGATCAGGGTGATTTTCATATTTATCGTAATACAGTAAAAAATTATCGTTTTACATTAAAACTTTGTTGTTATATATTGTACATTCACTGGAGATAATCATGAAACTCATATTGGTACTAATGGTGGCGATGTTGTCGGGTTGCGCGGTGCAGATCGGCGAGGGCAGTGTGGTGCGGCCCGACCGCGCGGGCCAGGCCAGGCCTGCGGGCCAGGTCGGCGACGGCGGCGGCGCCTACAAACTGGCGCCCCTGACGCTGGCGGCGGACGATGCGCAACTCAATGGCGTGACGGCCAGCGGCGACGGCAACGCGCTAACGGTGCTGTACTTCGGCGGCAACGGCTTCCACCTGGATGAACATGGCGACCATGTGCTGGCCGCCGTCGGCCCATGTCGCGCGGACGTGGTGATGATCGATTATCGCGGCTACGGCCGCAGCACCGGCGTGCCGACCATCGCCACCATGAAGGCCGACGCGCTGCGCCAGTTCGACCTGGTCAACGCCCAGGCGCCGGGCCGGGTGATCGTGCACGGGCAGTCGCTGGGCAGCTTCATCGCCGCCTACGTGGCGCAGCAGCGGCCGGCCGTGCGCGGGCTGATACTGGAATCGACCACCACCAACGCGCGCGACTGGGCCAATAACATGCTGCCCTGGTATGCGTGGCCGTTCGTGCGGGTGGAGCTGAGCGAGTCGCTCAAGGGGATAGACAACGTGGCGGCCGCCTCGGGCTTCGCCGGGCCGGCGCTGGTACTGGAGGGCAGCGACGACAAGGTGACGCCGCCGCGCCTGGCGCGCCAGGTCTACGACGCCCTGCCGACGCAATCCAAGCGCATGGTGATGGCGCCGGACGCCGGCCACAATGGCGTGCTGTCCAGCGCCGCGGTGCGGCCGGCCTACTGCGAGTTCGTGCGGCAGCTGGCGGCTAAATAGTTTATTTGATATCGAAGATGTCGATCGGGCGCGGCACCGGCTTGGTGGCGCGGCGCCAGCGTAGCAGCAGCAGGTGGTAGCAGCCCCAGAAGCCGGCGGCCAGGCCGAACACCACGGCCGTCAGCGGATGGCCGACGAAGTCCGGGTCCAGCGGCATCTGGTTGTGCATGTGCAGGTAGGCTTCGAACAGGCGGTAGATCAGGCGGCCGACGAACAGCATCGTCACCAGCAGGCCGAAACGGCGGTTCTGCGTGTAGAAGAAGCCTTCGGCCGTGTTTTGCAGGCGCGTCAGCTTCATGTTGCGCTGGCCCAGCGCGGCGCCGACGGCGGCGCCGACCAGCAGCGCGGCGAGCGCCTGCCATTTTCCGACCAGGACCACGGCCAGCACGGCCAGGGCTACGCCCGCCAGCGCCGCGTAGGTGGCGTGGCGCCACAGTTCGGACTTGTTGCGGCCCATCATGCGTTTCAGGCGCGAGTAGATGCGCCAGATGGCCAGCGGCACCAGCAGCAACAAGACGATAGTAGGCATATCCATAAGCGATTCCAACGGCGTGATTCGAAGAACCGCGATTGTACGCCAACCGGCCGCCGCGCCACAGCGTTACAGATTGTCACGCATTATCCGGCAGTGATTGACAATCCCGGCTAGCATAAGCAAACTGGACCGCAGCAGCCTCGCTTCTGGACCGAAAGGATATCCATGAACAAACCGTTAACCTTGCTGCCCCCGAATCTGGGATTGATGGCCGCCTCGCCGCAGGCCGGCGCGCAGGAGGGTGGTTACCGCCTGCCGCCTTCCGCCCTGCTCGACATCGTCGATGCGCCGCGCGCGCCGGCGCTCAGCCTGAGCCCCCAACGCAACCTGGTCGCCGTGGTGCAAACGCCGCCGCTGCCGGGCATCGCCGAAGTGGCGCAGCCGGAGCTCAAGCTGGCCGGCCTGCGCATCAACCCGCGCACCTGTTCCTCCTCCCGCTTCTCGTTCGGCACCGACCTCGCTCTGCTCGATATCGCCACCCAGAAGGAAAGCCGCATCCGCGGGCTGCCGCGCGCGCTGCGCCTGGCGGACCTGGCCTGGTCGCCGGACCAGCGCTACCTGGCGTTCTCGCACGTGGCCTACAAGGGCGAGCGCGGCGCGGTGGAGCTGTGGCTGGTCGATATCGCCGCCCGCAAGGCCAAGCGCTTGTCGGCGCAGCCGCTGTCGGCGGTGCTCACGCGCGGCTTCAACTGGCTGCCGGACAGCAGCGGCCTGCTGGCGCACTGGCGTCCGGCCGGCATCGGCAAGGCGCCGCAGTCGGATGGCGTGCCCTCCGGCCCGATCCAGCAGGACAGCGAACCCGGTGGCGCCATGCGCCAGCTGCGCACCTACCAGGACCTGCTGAAGAACGAGGACGACGCGCGCCTGTTCGAGTACTACATCACCGTGCAGATGGTGCTGCTGGACCTGCACGGCAAGCCGCGCATGATCGGCGCGCCGGGCCAGTTCTCGCGCACCTCGATCGCGCCGGGCGGCCAGTACCTGCTGACCCAAAGCGTGACGCGGCCGTACTCCTACATCGTGCCGGCATCGAGCTTCGGCGAGCGGGTCGACGTGCGGGACCTGAACGGCGACGTGCTGCACACGGTGACCACGCTGCCGCTGGAGGAAGGCCTGCCGCAGGGGAATGACGCGGTGTCCGAAGGCGTGCGCCATGTGTCGTGGCGGGCCGACGTGCCGGCCACGCTGGTGTGGACCGAGGCCCAGGACGGCGGCGATCCGGCGCGTCCGGTGATCGACAACATCCGCGACCTGGTCTACCTGCACGCGGCGCCGTTCCGCGAACCGCCGCTGGTGCTGGCGCGGCTGACGATGCGCTACGCCGGCATCGCCTGGGGGCGCGGCGATGTCGCGCTGATCAACGAGCGCTGGCACAAGACGCGCGACTACAAGCAGTGGATGATCGAGCCCGAACACCTGTCCTCGCCGCCGGAGCTGATCTACGCCGGTTCGTACGAGGACCGCTACAACAGTCCCGGTTCGCCGGTGATGCGGGCCGACGCCAGCGGCTTCCCGCGCCTGCTGATCGGCCCCGGCACCACGGTGCTGCTGGACGGCGCCGGCGCCACGCCGGAAGGCGACCGTCCCTTCATCGACCGTCTGAGCCTGACCACCAGGCAGAAAGTGCGGCTGTTCCAGAGCACCGCGCCGTATTTCGAAAACGTGGCGGCGGTGCTGAACGACGAAGGCACGCTGCTGCTGACGACGCGCGAATCGCCGACCGAGCGGCCCAACTACTACCTGCGCGACCTGACCAAGCCGGAGGACGCGCAGTTGACGGCGCTGACCAACTATCCGCATCCGACCCCGCAGCTGAAGGATGTGCGCAAGGAGCAGATCCGCTATCCGCGCAACGACGGCGTCGAGCTGACGGCCACGCTGATGCTGCCGTCCGGCTACGACGCCGGCCGCGACGGCCCGTTGCCGTTGCTGATGTGGGCCTATCCGCAGGAATTCAAATCGGCCGGCGCGGCCAGCCAGACCACCGGTTCGCCGTATCGTTTCAACGCGGTCAGCTACTGGGGGCCGGCGGCCTTCCTGGCGATGGGTTACGCGGTGCTGGACAATCCATCCTTCCCCATCATCGGCGCCGGCGAAGAGGAGCCGAACGACAGCTACCTGCCGCAGCTGGTGGCGGACGCGCAGGCGGCGGTGGACGAGGTGGTGCGGCGCGGCGTGGCCGACCGTCACCGCATCGCCATCGGCGGCCATTCGTATGGCGCCTTCATGACCGGCAACCTGCTGGCGCACACGCGTTTGTTCCGCGCCGGGATAGCGCGCAGCGGCGCCTACAACCGCACGCTGACGCCGTTCGGCTTCCAGTCCGAGGAGCGGCCGTTCTGGCAGGCGCAGGAGGTGTACCAGGCCATGTCGCCGTTCAATAACGCCGACAAGATCAAGGATGCGATGCTGCTGATCCACGGCGCCGAGGACAGCAACACCGGCACCTTCCCCTTGCAGAGCGAGCGCATGTTCCAGGCCATCAAAGGCCTGGGCGGCACGGCGCGGCTGGTGATGCTGCCGAACGAATCGCACGCCTACCGCGCGCGCGAGTCGATCCTGCACATGCTGTACGAAACCAATGCGTGGCTGGATAAATACGTCAAGCACGCGCAACCGGGGTAGGGCGGCGTAGAATGGGGGATCGTGTCAGCTCAAGGAGTATCGACCATGCACTATGTACACCGCGCCCCCGATCCCGTGCCGGTGGATGATCCGGCGCCGCCGGCCATCCCCCATCCCGTGCCGCAGGACGACCCGGTGCCGGACCACAACCCGAGCTAAGGCTTAATCGAAGGCCCAGGTGTAGAGCACGTCCAGCGCGTTGTTGGTGCCGGTCTGGAATTGCAGCGAGATGCGCGGGTTCAGCTTGTATTTGAGCTTGACCAGGCTGGTCGCCGTGCCCGCGCCCTGTTCAAAGCTCAGGTAGGCGCGCGACGACAGGCGCTTGCCCACCGTGACCACCGTGGACTGCAAGCCGGTGGCCGCGCCGGCCGAGGCGCCGGCCGCCTGGCTCACGCCCAGTTCATCCACTCCCAATGCATTGGCCAGCTTGCCCTGGCCGCCGCCGAACAGCGCGCCCGCCGCGGCGCTGAGCAGCGCCATGTCGTTGCCGGCGGTGTTGTCGATGCCGTGGCCCAGCACCAGCCAGGCCAGCTTGTCGCTGTCCGACACGGCCGGCGTCGACACCAGCTTGGCCACCGGCGCCAGCGCCGTGCCGCGCACTTCCACGCCCGCTTCCACATTGGTCTCGCTGAGCGCTTCGCCTTCCGGTCCACGGCGCACGGCCAGGATGTTCAGGCCGGGGTTGTCGTAGGCGCCGGTGAAGTTGATCACGCCGCGGTCGATCGCCAGTTTCTGCCCGTAGGCCGCGTAGGTGCCGCGTTCCACCCGGATGCTGCCGGTCACGCGCGGCGGCCGGCGGTCCGCCACGCGGATGCGCAGCGTGCCCGCCAGTTGCGCGTCCAGGCCCTTGCCTTTGAGCTTGAAGGCGTCGCCCAGGTCGGCCTCGAGGTCGATGCTGAGCGGCTGGCCTTGCGGCGTCTTGACCGGCGCCGCGCCCTTGCCGATGATGACCACGTCGTCGCTGAGCGTCGGCGTGTTCTCGCCGGCCAGTTCGATGTTGGCGCGGTCGGCGCGGAACTTGCCGTCCAGCTGGAAGCGCTTGGCGTCGCGTATCAGCGTGCTCTGGCCGCTGATGACCAGGATGCGGTCGGGCCGCGCCAGCACTTCCAGCTTGTCGGCGCTGAGCTTGAGGTTCATGGTGGCTTCGTTGCCGGCGTAGCGTATCCAGCCGTCGGCCTGGGCGTGGCCCTCGGCGCCGTCGAAGGCCAGCTTTTGCAGCTGCAGCTGGTCGCCGGCCAGGCGCGCCTGCAACTGGCCGTTGCGCAGCTTGATGCCCTGGTCCACCCAGTTCAGCACCAGCTTGTCGCCGCTGATGTCGCCGTTCAGTTGCGGCGCGCCCAAGGTGCCGCTGCCGGTGACGGCCAGCTTCAGCGCGCCGTCGATTTCCAGCCCGGGCTGGCCGGCCAGCGGCGCCAGCCAGGCCAGCGATCCCATGTTGGCGGTGCCGCTCAGCGTGATGGCGCTGCCCTCGGCCAGGCGGCCTTCGTGCAGCTGGGCGGTGGCGTCGATGCGGGCCTGGCCGGCGCGGCTGCCGTCCAGGTTCAGTTGCAGGTGCAGCGTGCCGTCGTTGACGTCGACCCGGCCGTCCAGCGTGCGCAGGCCGAGCGGCTGCGGCAGGTCGGCGCCGGTGATGGTCAGGTCGCCCTGTTCGCGGTACACGTGCAGCATGCCGCCGAGGGCCGGCGGGCTGCCCTTGCTGGCCGCCTGCAGGTTCATGCTCCATTCCGCGCCGACCGTCATGTTGCTGCGGACATTGTCGCGCCAGGCGTCGGAGAGCTGGGCCAGGTAGTTGACCGGCACGCCGGCCGCCAGGCCTTTGCTGCGCCAGGCGGGGCCGGTTTTTTCCAGGCTGTCGATGCGGATGCTGCCGTCGGGGAGCTTGATGGTGGCGCCGCCCAGGGCGATCTGCTCCGGGTGCAGCAGGCCGGCCACGCCGCTGCCGGCCGGCGCGGTCAGCTTCAGCGGCGCCGGCGCGGCCAGCGTCAAGGCGAAGCGGCCGCGGTTTTGCAGCGTGTCGACGGCGCCGGTCCAGCTGTCGTTGGCCCAGCCGCCCTTGACGCGCACGGCGGCGTCGAAGTCGGCGTTGCTGGCGCTGACCTGCAGCGTGTGGCTGCTGCGGCTGCCGCTGGTTTGCAGGCGCGCCTTGTCCAGCGTCAGGGCAGGGGAGACGTAGCGGGTGATCTCGATGTCGCTGACCAGCGGGACGTCGGCGTAGCTGTCGCTGTCGGCGCCCCGGCGTGCCGCGCTGGCGCGCGGCCTGGCGTCCGGCGCCGTGCGGCGGCTCTGCGCCGTCGCAGCGGTGGTGGCGGTGCTGGCGGTTGGTGCGCCGGCCGCCATCGCGACGGTGCTGCCCAGCGTGGCGCTGCCGCGTATGGCGCCGATCTGCTGCTGGCCCGGGGCGCGCAGGTTGGCGCCGTCCAGCGTGAGCGCCAGCGCTGGTTTCGCGCTGGTGCCGGACAGGGTGCCGCTGGCGCGCAGCGTGCCGCCGAACTGCGGCCCCAGCGCGGCCAGTTGCGGCGCGTTGAGTTTCCAATCCAGCTTGTCGAGCGCGCTGCCGAAGCTGCCCTTCGCTTGCAGGCTGTTGGAGGCCAGCCGCAGGTCGATGTCGGCGTTGCCGATGCTGTTCTTGTCGGCGCTCAGTTTCGCGTAGCCGCTCAGGGGCGCGTTGGCGAAGGTGGACGGTTGCAGCGTCAGGTTCAAGCCTGCGCGCCAGTCGCTCGCCAGCCGCGCGTCGGCCGTGAAGGTGGCGTTGACGGCGCCGGCCTGCGCCGCGCCGAAGGCGGCGGGATTGAGGCGCTGTATGGTGCCGTTCATTTTCAGCTCGGGTGTCTTCTGCGGCCCGGCCAGTGCGACGTCGCCGGCGGCGTGGATCAGGCTATCCGGCGCCGGGCGTTTGGCGGAGGCCAGGCCCAGGCCCTTGGCGTCGGCTTCGAAGCTGGTGCGCGGCGTTTCCATGCTGCCGCTGACGATGCCGCTGGCGTTGACCGCGCCGATCAAGTCGGCGGCCACCGCCGACAATTGGCGGGCGTCGATCTTCCAGCGCAGTTGTTCGCCCGGGGCGCCGAAGCTGCCGCTGATGTCGGCGCTGTTTTGCGCCATCGCCAGGTGGGCGTCGACGCCGCTGATGTGCTTGGCATCGGCATTCAGCTTGCCGTTGCCGGACAGGGTTTGGCCCGCCAGCTTGCTGGCCTTGAGGTCGAAGCTGGCCGCGACCTGCCATGCGGGGACGACGTGGCCGCTGGCATTGAGGTCGGCATTGAGGTCGGCGATCGGATAGCCGGCGCCCAGCGCGGACGGGTCGAAGTGCTCGGCGCGCAGCTTGGCGCTGAATGCCTGCTGGTCTTTCAGGCTGGCCTGGCCGGTGGCGCTGATGCTGCCTTTCTTCGCCAGCAGGCGCGCCTGGTGCAGTTGCAGCACGGCGTCCGCCAGCGTGGCCTGCAGGTCGAGGCGCAGGCCGTCCTGCGACAGCCTGGCGTCCAGCGTCTGCTTGGTCGGCGTGCTGGCCAGCGTGATGTCACCGGCGACGCTGGTTTTGTCGATGCCGCTGTGGATGTTCTTCAGGTCCAGGCGGTCGGTGTGCAGCGTGAACTGCGCGGCGTCGATGCCGGCTTGCGGGGCGCTGCGCTTGACGTGGCCGCCGCCGGTGAAGCGTCCCGCCGCGCCCAGGTCGAGCAGCACGTTTTCCAGCGTGGAGGCGGTCAGCGTGCCGGCCAGTTTGCCGTTGAAGGCTTGCAGCGGCAAGCCTTGCTGGTCGAGCGGGGCGGCCTTGTCCTGGTTCAGCAGGGCGAATTGGCCGGACAGTTTCTGCTCCGCCGTGATGGCGATGCTGGCTTTGAGGCTGAACTTGGCCAGCGGCCAGCCGGGATTGAAGCCGGCCGGATTGAGATCGCGGCCGTTCAGGTCCAGCGTGCGCAGGATGATGGGATCGAACGGCGCCAGCGCCACATTGGCGTTGCCGCTGGCGCCATTGGCGCTGCCCTGCGCCTTCAAGGTCATCAAGGCCAGGTTGCCGCCGGCTTCCAGCGACAGCTGTGCGGCGCCGGCGTTGGCGGTGGTGTTGACGGAAGCCTGCGCCAGCGAGGCCTTGCCTTGCAGCGCGAACGGCTTGTTGGCGCCTATGGTCAGGTCGACCCTGGCGTCGCCGAACGCGGTGTGTGCGCTGGCGTCTTCCAGGTGCCAGCTGCTTTTGTCGCCGTACAGCTTGAAGCGCAGGCGTTCGATCACGTTGCTGCCGGCGGCGCTGGTCAGGGTCAGCTTGTCGAGCCGCGCGTCGGCCAGGTTGAGGCGGAACGGCGCGGCCAGCGATTCCGGCAGCTTGGCCGGTTCGGACGGGCCCAGGCTTTGCACCGTCAGCGCGGCCACATGCAGCTCGCTGATCGACAGGCCTTCCGAAAAATACTGCAACGGCGACCAGTTGATGTCGATGTTGTCGGCCGTGATGACGCTGTCCTTGCTGCGGTAGACCAGCCGTCCGATATGCATGCGGTGGTACAGCGATCCGCTCACGCCGCTGACGGCGACCTGTCCGCCGCTGGCGTTGGCGATGCGCTGCACCAGCTGCTGCAAGGTCGATTCGCGGCCCAGCAGCCAGAAGGCGCCGGCCAGCAGCGCCGCCAGCACGGCCAGCGAAATCAGCACGCGCTGCGGCCAGCGGCGGCGCGCGGGCGCGGCCGGTGTTTGCTTGTCTTGGTTGTCGGCCATCAGAAAGTGAATCCCAGCGAGAAGTGCAATCGATATTTGCGTACCGCGTGGCCGTAGGCGACGTCGACGTTGATCGGGCCGACGGGACTCTTCCAGCGGCCGCCGGCGCCGTAGCCGGATTTCGGATGCAGCCCGTTGACAGTGTCGCCGGCGTTGCCGGCGTCGTAGAACAGCGCCGCGCCATACGCGGGCTTGAACCAGTATTGGAATTCGGCGCTGCCGGTGGCCAGATAGCGGCCGCCGGTGATGGCGGCGCCTTCGTGTACGCCCAGCTCCTGGAAGGCGTAGCCGCGCACCGACTGGTCGCCGCCGGCGCGGAACAGGTACACGGCCGGCACGCCGTTCTTGTCGCGCGAGGCCAGCGCGCCGAGCTCACCGCGCAGTATCAAGTTGGTGCTGGCGCTCAGCGGCCGGTACCACACGGTGCGCGCGTAGCCGCGCACGAAGGCCCGGTCGGTCAGGATCGGCAGCAGCGCGCCGCCCAGCTGCGCGTTGAGCGCGTAGCCCTTGGTCGGGAACAGCAGGTTGTCCAGCTTGCGCCAGGTGACGCCGTAGGTCAGCGGCAAACTCTTGCTGGTGCTGGACGGGACGCCGTCGAGGGTCTTGGTCTCGGTCAGCAGCTCCAGCGAAAAGCTGCGCTCCAGCAGCGGCGTGCCCCAGGCCCGCTTGCCGGCCACGCTGGCCACGCTGGTGACTTCGCCGGAAATGTCGCTGCGCTCGAACGAGGCGCCAAAGCTGTCGTTGTAGCCGTCCGCCGTGGTGGGGAAGTAGAAGTCGCTGCGCGCGGTCTGCTTCTTGGTCTCCAGCGTCAGCGCGCTTTTCATGCGCAGGCCGAACACCGACAGGTCGTCGTAGCTCAGCGAGGCGCGGTTGCCGGTGTTGGTGCTGAAACCCAGGCCGGCGCTGACGTTGCGGCGCTTGTTCTCGCTCACGCGCACCAGCAGCGGCAGCGGCGCCATCGCCGCGTCGGCGTTCTGCGCCGGGGTGGCGGCGCCCGCTTCCAGCTGCTCGTTGAGGACCGCGCCCATGTCGGCGCTCACTTCCACACTGCTGAAGTAGCCGGTGTCCTGCAGGCGCGATTGGTAGGACTGCAGCGCGGCTTCGCTGTAGTAGTCGCCGGGATGGATCTGGTTCAGGTTGCGGATGATGGCGGACGGGTAGCGCTTCAGGCCTTCGATGCGCAATTCGCCGAAGCGCAGCTCCGGGCCGCTGTCGAGCACCACCCGCAGCGCGGCCAGGTGGTTGTCCGGGTCCACGGTGGCCTGGCTGTCGGCCAGCTGCGCGCGCGGGTAGCGTGTCTGCACCACCTGGCGCAGCAGGCCGCGCTTGGCCTGTTCCCAGTCGGTCTGGCGGAACACCTGACCTTTTTTCAGCGTCCAGCCGGCCTTCAGCGCGGCGGTGTCGAACTGCTGGTCGGCGGCCAGGCCGGGCACGGGCGCGAAGCCTTGCAGCACCAGGTCGATTTCGCCGACCCGCACCGGCTCGCCCGGCTGCACGCTGAGCTCGACCCTGGGCGGGTCGCCGTCGCGGTCGAGGCGGGCGCTCACCAGCGGCGAGTAGTAGCCGTCGGTGGCCACCAGCGTCTTGACCTGGGCCGGCGCGGCGCGCACCAGCCGCACCAGCTGTTCGCGGTCCATGCGCGGGTTGCCGCGAAAACGCACCAGGTCAAGGTTTTGCTCCAGCAGTTCCTGCAGCGGGCCGGGGGCGTCGATGTGGACGTCGTATTTCAGGCCTTGCGCGGCGGCGGACGGCGCGACGATGGCCAGGACGCCGGCCGACATGCCCGCTATGGCGAGGCGGCCGGATACTTTTGTCACAACTTGTGCCAAAATTCGTGATCCTGCCAATATTTTTGCTGGCGATGCCGGTAACATGAGACTCCATCTGGGTGTACGCTGGTTGCCATGTTACCGGATTGCCCTAAAAGATGGCGTACTTATAACGTTGCAACGCCTTGCAAGCCCTTGAAAGAACAAAGTAATGCTGCCTACCGATACCGCCCTGGTCCTGTTTAGCGGTGGCCAAGATTCCACCACCTGCCTGGCCTGGGCGCTGAAGCACTACGCGCGCGTGGAAACCATAGGCTTCGACTACGGCCAGCGCCACGCCATCGAGCTGACCGTGCGTCCGACCGTGATCGAACGCCTGCGCGCCCACTCGCCCGAGTGGAACGCCAAGCTGGGCGAAGACCACATGATCGACCTGTCGCTGATCTCCGAGATTTCGCAGACCGCGATGACGCACGATATCGCCATCGAAACCCAGGCCAACGGCCTGCCCAACACCTTTGTCCCCGGCCGCAACCTGCTGTTCATGACGGTGGCCGCCACCGTGGCCTACCGCCGCGGCCTGACGGTGCTGGTGGGCGGCATGTGCGAGACCGACTTCTCCGGCTACCCGGACTGCCGCGACGACACCATGAAGGCGCTGCAGGTGGCGCTCAACCTGGGCATGGACACCCGCCTGAAGCTGGAAACCCCGCTGATGTGGCGCGACAAGCGCCAGACCTGGGAGCTGGCGCAGGAACTGGGCGGCCAGGCGCTGGTGGACCTGATCCGCGACGGCACCCACACCTGCTACCTGGGCGAGCGCGGCGCGCTGCACGCTTGGGGTTATGGCTGCGGCACCTGCCCGGCGTGCGCGCTGCGCGCGCGCGGCTACCGCCAGTTCGCGGGCACCGAGGGGTAGATGACCCCCGCCGCCCAGGCCAGGCTGCGCCGGCTGCTGCAGCACCTGCTCTCGCCGGGCGTGCTGCCGCTGCTGGTGCTGGCGGGATGCCTGGGCGCGACCGGCGTGCTGTGGCTGGGCGCGCGCCAGCATGCCGAGCAGCAGGCGCAGGCCGATTTCGACAGCCGCGTGCGCGAACTGGTCAACAATCTCGACCGGCGCATGCAAACCTATGTGCAGGTGCTGTACGGCGTGCAGGGCCTGTTCGCCAGCTCCGCCGAGGTCGACCGCGACGAGTTCCGCAGCTACCTGGCCGGGCAAAAGCTCAATCTGCATTTCCCCGGCATCCACGGCGTCGGCTACATGGCGCTGGTGACGCCGGCGCAGCGCGACGCCCACCAGCGCGCGATCCGGCTGGGCGGCCATCCCGACTACCGCCTGCGGCCGGACGGCGCGCGCGCCTGGTACGCGCCGGTGGTCTACCTGGAACCGTTCGACGACAACAACCGGCGCGCCTTCGGCTACGACGCCGCGTCCGAGCCGGTGCGGCGCGGCGCGCTGGAGCAGGCGCGCGACTCCGGCCTGCCCGCCGTCAGCGGCAAGATCCGGCTGGTGCAGGAGGAGGTCGGGCCGGCCCAGTCGGGCTTTCTGTTGGTGCTGCCGGTGTTTCGCCGCTGGCGGCCGGCCGCGACGGTGGTGCAGCGGCGCGCCGCCATCGACGGCTGGGTCTACGCGCCGTTCCGCGTCGGCGACCTGATGGCGGGGCTGGGCGGACCGCGCGCCGGCGCGCTGGACGTGAAAATCTACGACGGCGACGCCATCGCGCCGGCGGCGCTGATGTACGACAGCCGTCCGGGCGCCGGCCGGCGCGGCAGCCTGCAGCAGATCAGCGTCGGCGGCCACCGCTGGACGCTGGACATCGCCGCCCGGGCCAGCGCGGCGCCGGAACGCGAGCAGGCGCAGCGGGTCGCGGTCGGCGGCGTATTGTTGAGCGCGCTGCTGGCCGGGCTGACCTGGCTGCTGGCGCGCGGCCGCGTGCGGGCCCGCGACGCCCAGGCCCGCGCCGAACGCCTGAGCGGCGAGCTGCAACAGGGCCAGGCCGCGCTGCTGGTGCTGGCCGAGGGCGCGCAGCGCAGCCAGGCCATGTTGCGCAACATCCTCGATTCGACCATCGACGGCATCCTGGTCGACAACCTGAAAGGCGGGGTGCTCAACGCCAACCGCCGCTTCCGCGAGCTGTGGAACCTGCCCGAGCACCTGGACTGGCAGGCCGACGGCGCCGCGCTGATGGCGCACATGGCGCAGCAGATGCTCCATCCCGGCCAGGCGCTGCTGCTGGAGCCGGGGCCGCAGCAATTGGCGCTGCCGGGCCAGCAACGGGCCAGCCAGCTTGAGCTGCTGCTGCTGAAGGATGGCCGGGTGTTCGAGCAGCACACGCGCGGCATGCAACTGGGCAGCGAGCCGGCGCGCTTGCGGTCGTTCCGCGACATCACCGAGCGCATCCAGGGCGAGCAGCGCGAGCGGACCCGGCGCCACGTGCTCGAGCTGCTGGCCACCGGCGCGCCGCTGCCAGCCATCCTCGAGAGCGTGGTGCAGGGCGTCGAGGCGGGCAACGAGGAAATGTTGTGCAGCATCCTGCTGCTCGACGAGGCCGGCGAGCACTTGCTGGTGGGCGCCGCCCCCAGCCTGCCGGCCTTTTTCAACGCCGCCGTGCACGGGCGCTCGATCCACGGCGCGCCGGGCGCCTGCGCCCAGGCGGTGCTGACGCGCAGCCGGGTGATCGTCGAGGACATCCGCCAGGCGCCGGCCTGGGTCGAGTACCGCGACCTGGCCTTGCAGGCGCGGCTGGGCTCGTGCTGGTCCGATCCGATCTACGGCGCCGGCGGCAACGTGCTGGGCACCTTCGCCGTCTACCACCGCGAGGCCCGCCTGCCCAGCCTGGCCAACATCGCGCTGATCGAGCAGGCCGCGCGGCTGGCCGGCATCGCCATCGAGCAGGCGCAGGCGGCGGTGGCGCTGCGCGCCGGCGAGGCCCGCTTCCGCAGCCTGTACGACCACGCGCCGGTGGCGCTGTGGGAGCAGGACTGGTCGGGCGTGCACGCCGCGCTGGCCGAGCTGGAGTTGTCCGGGGTCGACGACCTGGGCCGCTACCTGCAGGCCAACGCCAGCCAGCTGCGGCGCCTGGCGTCGCTGGTGCGCATCGTCGACGTCAACGCCGCCGCGCTGGCGCAGGTGGGGGCGGCGCCCGGGCGCAAGGATCTCTCGCAGCTGAGCCTGGCGCAGAACTTCGACCTGGCCGCCATGCCCAGCTTCGCGCTGGCGCTGACCGCGCTGGCGCAGGGCCAGCACTTCTTCGCCTGCGAAGGCAGCTACACGCGGCTCGACGGCACGGCCCGGCTCAACGAGCTGACCCTGCTGGTGATGCCGGGCCACGCGCACAGCCTCGATTTCGTCATCGTCTCGACCCTGGACGTGACCGAGCGGCGCCGCATGAACGACGAGCTGCGCCTGCTGGCCACCACCGATTTCCTCACCGGCCTGCCGAACCGGCGCGCGTTCATGCGCCGCCTGGAGGACGAGCACGCCCGCCTGCACCGCGAGATCGGCGCCTGCGCCGCGGTGCTGCTGCTCGATGTCGACCATTTCAAGCACATCAACGACGAGCATGGCCACGCGGCCGGCGACGCCGTGCTGCGCCAGCTGGGCGCGCTGTTGCGCGACGGCCAGCGCAAGGTCGACATGCTGGGCCGCATCGGCGGCGAGGAATTCGCGGTGCTGCTGCCCGGCACCGGGCTGGACGCGGCGGCGGTGTACGCCGAGCGCCTGCGCCTGCGGGTGGCCGAGGCGCGCATGCCGCTGGACGACGAGTCGCGCTTGACGGTGACGGTGACGGTGAGTATCGGCATCGCCGCGTTGAGCGCGGCCGACAGCGGCGGCGATGTGGCCTTGCGGCGCGCCGACCAGGCCTTGTACTGCGCCAAGCGCGGCGGGCGTAACCGGGTGGAGCTGGCGGAACCGGGGATGACGGCGGAGGCGGATCGGCCGGGAGTTCAGGTCCCGGCCGCTTCCGATTGAAACGGTGCGTACTGCTTAGACTGCGTGTTCGAGCGTGGCGTGCTGTTGCTGTTTGCGGGAGCGCGAGCGGAAGATCAGGTAGATGCCGAACGGGATCAGCAGCGGCAGCAACAGGGGCGAGACCGCCGCCGCCACCACCACCGCCAGCAGCACCATGCCGCTGATCATCAGGATGCCGAGGCCGGCGAACAGCACGCCGACGAACACGGCCGCGCAGGTGATGGCCACGGCGGCGATCAGCAGGCCGCCGCCGGCGAACAGGGTGCCGAGCAGGAAGCCGATGGGGCCGTCGATCTCGTCGCCGTCGATGTTGACGTGCATGCCGTCACCGAAGACCGACTGCCATGCGGAGGCGGCCAGCAGGACGATAAAGGCGGCGAATACCAATTTTTTAGCGGTGATTTTCATGGCTGACCTCGGTGGTTGGGTGGTTCCGTAGTTCTTGTGCCGTTTGGCATGGTTGAACTATAGCTAGCGCGCCCGGCAACGGCCAGCGGATTGCGACAGACCGGCAAATTGGCGGGATGGAATGCTGGTCCGGCGCGATGAACGGGGAAAGTTCCTTGATTTAAAGTTATGCCCGCCTATACTGATAATCTACCTATTGCAGGGAGGGCTAGAACATGGCTTGGTTAGAATTCAGCGAGGGTCAATCGATATCCTCGATGTGCAAGCGGACTCGGCGCCAACGTAGCGTCCAGCAGCTTTCCGGCGGGGGACCGAAAGGCCCGCCATCGGCGCCGCCGACGATACCGCCTATCATCATTACGCCGTTCAGTTATCACATGCCGGATCCGGCCATCGATCCGCGCGTCACGCCTTTGCGGCCACCCATCATGCCGCCGCCGCGGCCGTGCATCTCGTGCTGAGCGCCGTCGACTGAGCGCCAACCGCCAGACGTAAAAAAAGCCCGCTAGCCGCGGGCTTTGGTGCTGGGCGGGGTGATTACGCCCGTGCCTTGCGGCGGCGGGCGATGACGCCCACCAGGCCCAGGCCGGCCAGCAGCATGGCGTAGGTTTCCGGTTCCGGCACCGCTGTGACCGAGTACAGGCCGGCGTTGGAGCTGGCCTGGAGCGTGGTGTAGAACTTGTCCACGCCGCTGCCGGCATTGAACGCGTAGAACGCCGTGCCGTTGCCCGGTCCGCCGCTACCATTGCCGAAGTGCAGGCCGACGATGACGTCGCCGGTCAGCATTTGCGCAAAGTCGTAGGTCGTGACGTTGGTCAGGGGATCGGCGCTGACGTTGATGTGCTCGATCGCCGCACCGGTCTGGCCCGGCAGCGAGAAGTTCGCCGCCAGGATGCCGCTGACCGTGAGCATGTCCGCCGGCGAGTTGTTGATCAGGTTGCCTCCGACGTAGCCATAGCAGGCCGTCACCGCCACGCCGGGCAGGTCGAAGGTGATATCGGTCGCAGCGCAGGTGGCCAGCGGGGCCGCTGCGGCCGACGCCAGACTGGAGATGCTCAGCAGCGCTGCGGCGGCGAGTTTTGGAAGTGTATTTTTCATTTTTTCGTACCTAAGTTAGTAAAAACGCGGGTTGGCTGCATCTTGGCGCCGGCGGCTGGCAAAACCCAGCAGTCCGATGCCGGTCAATAACATCACGTAGGTGCGGGGTTCGGGAACCGCCGCGATGTAGGAATGGTTGTCCGATTCAAAGGCGTTCTGGTTGGCCGAGAATGTGACTTGGGTGATCGTGGTGCCGCTGTTGGTAAAGAAGTTCATGTAGAAGCCGACTTGCTGATTGCCGTCGGCCATCAGGCTGGCGGCGGTCGCCATGTCGTCGCCGTTGATCTGCAACACCATCGTATTGCCGCTGTACATGGTGACGATGTTGTAGTTGTCCGGCGAACCCATGTAGTAACCAAAATAGCTGACGCCCATGCCGCCGAAGGTCACGCTGGACGACGACGGCTGACCGTTGCTCACGCCGACCGAGAAGAAGGCGGTGGGGTCGCCCGGCGGCTGCGCCGCGTAGCCGGGATTGCCCGGCGACGGGATCAGCGCGCCGAGTTGATCGTAGGTGGCGAAGCCGACCGGCAGCAGGCCGTCGTCGAAGGTGTTGGTGGTGACGCCGCCGACGCCGGAGGTGAGGCCGGCGGTGGCGCTATAGGTGACGGCGGCGCTGGCGCTGAGCGCCGCGCCGGCCAGGCCGAGGGCCAGCAGGGTTTTGAGCTTGGACATTTAACGTTCCTTATTTGAGCCCGGTGAACGATTGCACCGGGCTTGAGCTTTTATTAATTACTGGAAACTGGTGATTCAAAATTGATAATAATAATATTTCCTTGGCAATGCACTGGTAAATTTAGAGTGTTTCCTCAGTTTATGTTAATTTTTACACCGCTTTGTGACATCGGTGCAGCCGTCCGGGGCGGAAAATACCGGCCTTAGCCCCGTAGTGACTAGCAAGTTGCTGACTAGAAAGTTAAATCGGCGGCAGCGCGCATGTGACAGTTTGGTGCGAAAAACAAACAGCCGGCCGCGCCCGGCGAGTTTGCGCAAGATGGTCGACTTGCTATTGTTGTTACGGGGCTGGCCGCTTATCATTTCACCCCCATCCAACTTTCTCCACGAGCCATCCGCATGAGCGCAGACTACCCCGATACCGAACAGCAGCAGGACGACGACGCCCCGATCCAGGAGGCGCGCGTATGGCAGGGGAACGGCTGGACCGCGCGCGTCATCAAGAACGATGACGACGAGGGCTGGGCGGTGGCGATGATCAAGGACGGCGAGCCGGAACCGGCGCTGGTGGGGCCGTGGACCATGGGCCGCGACAAGAAGAACCCCAAGCCGCTGGACGTCAACGCCTTCAACACCCTGGTCAAGACCGCCAACGAGGTGATCCGCCGCCACGAGCAGCAGCTGCATGCCCAGCTGCACAAGAACGTCTTCGTCAACGGCGCGGACGGCCAGGTCAAGGTCTGCCTCGACATCGTGCCCGACGAGGACGACCCGTACGCCACGCTGAGCGCGTTCGACCCGTATGGCGAGGAGCTGGCGCGGGTGCGGGTGGCGCCGACCTTCAAGCTGAGCGTGGCCAGCGCCTCGGCCTGGATGGAAAACGGCTACCGCAAGCCGTAGTTTCCTGCGGCACCTGTTCTTTACTGGAATTAAGATTTCGTTAAATAAACGTGTAAGAGGATGTAACATTCTATCGTGCGCGGCCGGTTGGAAATGATGTGACTGCTACATTTTGGACTCCCATTTTTTAGGAGTTCGATATGATTAAAGTCAAAGCCCTGGCGGGCGCCATCGTGATGACCGGCGCTGCCTTCCTGTCGCAAGGGGCGTTTGCGGCGGATATCAGCAATCCCGACACCCCGCTCGATCTGAGCGGCGGTGCGGACTTCGGCGGCCACTTTGTGACCGGCGGCAATAAAGGCAATACCTTTACCGACAAGTACACCTTCACCCTGACCGGCGCCTCGACCATTTCGGCCGACGTTTACTCGCATACCGGCAACGCCAAGAACGGCCTGGACATCAGCGGCCTGGCCTTGTACAACGCCGGCGGCCTGCTGCTGGGCGGCACCCAGCTGTCGACCGGCGCCACCGACCAGTGGCAGCTCGATTCGGCCATCCTGGGCGCCGGCAGCTACTACGTGCTGATCAGCGGCAGCGCCATGTCCAACTCGTCGGGCGTGTATTCGTCCGGCGTCACCGTGTCGGCCGTGCCGGAACCGGAAACCTACGCCCTGCTGCTGGGCGGCCTGGGCCTGATCGGCGCGGTGGTGAGCCGCCGCCAGCGCAAGCAGGCTTAAGCCTTTGCCGCACTGATGAACAGCCAGGCCGTCGGCGACGCCCTGGCTGTTTTGGTTTCTGTGGCCGGGGCGGGCCGGACCTGCTAGTATTTCCTATGCGCATTACCTCACCATAGGAAAATCGATGGAAAGTCGTCTCACCCGCCTGGAAGCCGTGCAAACCATGCTGCTCGAAATCGGGCAGAAGTCGAGCAGCTGCACCGATATCAGCGAGTTCCTGCAGGCCGTGCATGCGGCGCTGGCCCGCATCATGTACGCCGCCAACTTCTTCGTGGCGTTGAGCGACCGCGACGGTCCGGTCAACCAGGTGCGCTTCGTGTATTTCGTCGACGAGGTGGACGATCCGCCCAGCCGCGACGCGCTGTTCGAGCTGGTCGAGGGCGAGTCGCCGACGGCGACCGTGATCAACACCCGCGAACGGATGGTGATGACGGCGGCCGAGCACCAGTCGCGGCGCGAAGCGAACGCCGGCTTCGGCATCGGCACCATCGCCGAGCACTGGATGGGTTGTCCGCTGCTGGACCAGAACCACCAGTCGCTGGGCGCCATCGTGATCCAGAGCTACGACAGGGAACACACTTTCAGCGAGGAAGACCAGGCGCTGTTCGCGCTGATCGCCAACCATGTGTCGAGCGCGCTGCAAGGCTTGCAGAGCATGGACCGGCTGGAACGCGCGGTGCAGGAGCGCACCGCGCTGCTGGCGCACGAGGTGGCCGAGCGGCGCCGCGCCGAGAACATCCAGCGCGCGCTGTACGAGCTGGCCAACCTGTCGGCCACGGCCACCGGCGGCAGCCGCCTGAACCTGCGGCTGCACCAGATCATCAGCGAGCTGGTGCCGGCGCAGAATTTCCTGATGGCGCTGTACCACCCGGACACCAAGGAAATCAGCATCCCGTACTTCGTCGACCAGAAGGACGAGCAGGCGCCGGTCAAGCGCTTCGACTACGGCGTCGGCATGTCCTCGTACATCCTGCAGCGCAAGCAGGCGATGCTGCTCGACCGCGCCGGCTTCAGCGCGCTGGTGGCCAGCGGCGAGATGGAGCACCCGCTGGGCAATACCGACATCGCCAGCTGGATGGGCGCGCCGATGCTGCTGGGCGACGTCGCCTACGGCGTGATCATCGTGCAGAGCTACGACGATACGGTGGTCTACACCCAGGCCGACCTCGACATCCTGGCCTTCATGGCCAGCCACGTGGCGGTGGCGATCGCGCGCATGCAGGCCGACCGCGAGATCCGCCGCGCCAAGGAGGCGCTGGAGGAGCAGAACGCGGCGCTGGAGAACGCGCTGACCTCGCTCAAGGACGCGCAGGGCGAACTGGTGCGCCAGGAGAAGCTGGCTTCGCTGGGCCGGCTGGTGGCCGGCGTGGCGCACGAGATCAACACGCCGCTGGGCATCTGCGTGACGGCCACCAGCCACCTGGTGGAAGAGCTCAAGCTGACGCGCGAGGACATGGCGGCCGGCACGCTGGACGAGGACGGCTTGAACCAGTTCTTCGACATCATTTCGCAATCGCTGCGCATCATGACCACCAACACCCAGCGGGCGGCGGCGCTGGTGCGCAGCTTCAAGCAGGTGGCGGTGGACCAGTCGTCCGACGATATCCGCAGCTTCAACCTGCGCAAATACCTGGACGAGGTGCTGCTGTCGCTGCAGCCCAAGCTGAAGGGCAAGCCGATCGCCGTCGAGATCGATTGCGACGAGCACATCAACATGGCCAGCTTCCCCGGCGCGGTGTCGCAGATCGTCACCAATATGGTGGTCAACTCGCTGGTGCACGGCTTCGAGGAGGGGCAGTCCGGCAAGATCAAGATCAGCGGCAAGGTCGACGGCGATTTCGTCGAGTTCGACTACAGCGACGACGGCGCCGGCATGGACAACAGCACCTTGGCGCAGCTGTTCGATCCCTTCTTCACCACCAAGCGCGGCTCGGGCGGCAGCGGCCTGGGCGCGCACATCCTGTACAACCTGGTGACCGGCGCGCTGGGCGGCACCGTCAAGGTGGTGAGCGCGCCCGGCATGGGCCTGCACTACAAGCTGCGCTTCCCCAAGATCAAGCGCAAGTAAGGGGGGCGGGGCCGCTTACTTCGCGGCCTTGCTGATCTCGATTTCCCAGTCGACGCCGGAATCGATGTGGTGCTGTTTGGCGTAGTTGCCCTGGCTGACGGCGAGCGCCACATCCAGCAGGCTGTTCAAATACACCAGCGGCTTGCCCCGGGCGACGCCGCCGAAGCTGTGCTCGAACGGCGCCACCACCTGGTCCACCTGCTTGCCCTTGTGCAGGATGCGCACCTGCACGCGGTCGTGCACGGCGATGCCCAGTTCGTCGAACAGCGCTTTCGGGATATTGGTCCAGACGTTGCCGTACTTGATGTCCAGCACAGGGATGATGCCGCGCACCACCTTGCCCTGGCGCACCGCCTTCTGGTAAGGGATCTTCACCACCGCCTCGCTCGGCAGCAGCGGGCCGACCTGCTCGAAGCCGATCGCGCCCGAGGCCAGCCGCGCGCCGACGTAGGCGTAGACGTCGCGGCCGTGGAAGGTGTAGGACTCGCCGGAGCCGGCCAGGCGGTTGACCTTCTCGTCGATCTCGCGCAGCCCGGCCACGCCGTCGCGCTCGGCGATCAAGGTGAACAGGCCGTTGTCGGGGCCGACGAAATAGCGGCCCTCCTTGGTCTTCAACACCACCGACTTGCGGGCGGTGCCCACGCCCGGATCGACCACGGCGACGAACACGCTGCCTTGCGGCCAGTAGTTGGCGGTCTGGTACAGGCGGTAGGCGCCCAGCCAGATGTCGTAGTCGGGGATGTTGTGGGTCAGGTCGGAGACGTTCAGTTTCGGGTCGACGCCGAAGGCCACGCCGTGCATGGCGGAGACGGCGCCGTCCGAGGTGCCGAAGTCGGTCAGCAGCACCAAGGCATTGCTTGCATGGGCTTGCACGGCCATCAGGGTGCTGAGGCAGGCGGCGGCGAACAGGGTGGAGATGCGGGTCGGCTTCATGGAGTCCTCAAGTTAAAAAGTGTAGCGCAGGCGGCCGTAGAAATATGCGCCGTTGACGCCGATCGGGTTGATGAAGTTGTACGGCAGCGCGCCGCCGTAGGTGGCGTTGTTGGTCTGGCGCACCCGCTCCGGGTAGCGGTCGAGCAGGTTGTCGCCGCCGACCGCCAGCGTCAGTTGTTGATTCAACTTGAACTGCGCCTCCAGGTCGACCGACCACACCGCGCCGAACGATTGCGCATGCACGCCGTCGTCGATGGGCGCGTCCTGGTCGTACGAGAAATCCTTCAGCGCGCCGAAGCGGGTGGCGCGCGCCAGCAGGCTCCAGCGCGCGGCCTGCCAGTCGGCGCTCAGCACCAGCTTGCTGGTCGGCGAGGCGTGGCGGACGCGGTACAGGCTGGTGTCGGTCAGCAAGCTCAGCGACGGATCGATGGTGGCCAGCGCGGCCGAGCTCTGTCGCACGCGGTCGAGGCGGGTCCGGTTCAGGTTGAGCGCGGCGTTCAGGTCCAGCTTGCCGCCGGCGAAAGTCAGGTCGTGGTTCAGCACCGCGTCCAGGCCGGTGGTGCTGGTGTCGAGCAGGTTGGCCAGGTAGGCCACCGACTGGATGTCGCCGCGGCCGATGCCGGCCAGATAGGCGGTGGCGGCGTCGCTTTGCAGGTCGCTGGTGCGGGTGATGCGGTCGCGGAGCTTGATGCGGTAGGCGTCCAGGGTGACGCTGGTGTTGCGCTGCGGCCGCCATGCCAGGCCGAGCGACAGGTTGGTCGATTTCTCCGGCTTCAGCGCCTCGGCGCCGAAGCTGCGCGCCAGCGGGTCGCTGGCCGGCAGCAGCGAGGCGGTCTGCAGGCCGCTGCCGTCGCTGTTGAAGTTGAGCGTGGAGAAGCGGAAGCCGGTCTGCACCAGCGCCGGCGCGCGGAAGCTGTTGGACAGGGAGCCGCGCAGCAGGAAGGACTCGCTCAGCTTGTAGCGCGCGGACAGCTTGCCGGTGCTGGCGCTGCCGAAATCGCTGTAGTCCGAGTAGCGGGCGGCCGCGCCCAGCAGCAGGCGGCTGGTGACATCGCTTTCGACGTCGGCGTACACCGAGCGTATAGCCCGGCCGCCGTCGAAGGCGTCCTGCGGCCGCAAGCCGGGGCCGGCCTGCGCGCCCGGCGGCGCGTCGGCGATGGGACCGGCCGCGTAGGAGGCGGCGTCGCCCGGCGAGCTGCGGTAGGTCTCGTGCATGGCCTCGGCGCCCAGCGCCAGGTTGACGGGGCCGCCCAGGCCCAGGTCGAGCTCGCGCGTCAGGTCGGCGTTCAAGGCGTTCTGGCGGAAGTCGAAGCCGGCCAGGTGGAAGCTGGTCGGGCTCTGCGCGCCCAGCGAGGCGTTGGCCGAATGGTCGAGGTCGTAGCGGAACAGGTTGCCGCCATGGCGGGCGCTCAGGTCCCAGTTCCAGCCGGCGCCGGCGAAGCGCGCGCCGGCCACCAGGCTGGTGTCGCGCATGTCGCCCCTGGTCACCGGCCGGTAGCCGGCCGGGTACAGCGCCGGTACGTTGGACGGGTCGCCCGGGTAGCGGAAGTAGGCGCTGCCGTCGGACTTGCGCTGGTTGACGGTGGCGAAGGAATAGGCGTCGACCCCGTTCGCCAGCGGCAGCAGCGCGTTGTAGAACAGGTAGTTGTTGTTCTGCTGCGAGTCGCCGGATTTGAACACCACCTTGCCGTCCAGCGCCAGGTCGGCCGGGGTGGCGTTCCACGAAGTCCAGCCGGCGTCGCTGAAGCCGGCGCGCTGGGTCGGCGCGCGGCTGCGGCGGTCGAAGCCGAAGCGCAGGAAGCCGGCGTCGCCCAGCGGTACGCCGTAGTCGGCGCTGGCGGTCCTGGTCTGGCCGTCGGTCTTGCGCTCGTTGGTGGGCTTGAAGTCGGTGTGGTTGGCGCCATAGCCGAGCGCGGCCGAGCCGCCGCTGCGGGCGTTCTTCAGCACGATGTTGATGACGCCGGCCACGGCGTCGCTGCCGTACTGGGCGCCGGCGCCGTCGCGCAGGATTTCAATGTGGTCGATGGCGCCGGGCGGGATGGCGTTGACGTCGACCGGCACGGTGCCGGCGAAGCTGCTCTCGGTGTCGAGCACGGCGCTGGTGTGGCGGCGCTTGCCGTTGATCAGCACCAGCACCTGGTCCGGCGCCAGGCCGCGCAGCTGGATGCCGCGCACCGAGTCCGCGGCGCCGCTCGATTCGATGCGCGGGAAGTTGATCGACGGCGCCAGGTTCTGCAAGGCCGCGCCCAGTTCGCCGCCGGACAGCGCGTGCTCCACCTCGCGCTGGCCGAAGCGGTCGATCGGCACGGCGCTGTCGTGCACGGTGCGGTTGCGCGCGCGCGAGCCGACCACGGTGACCTGGTCGATGGCGGCGTCGCCGGCTTGCTGCGCCTGCCCCTCGGGCAAGGCGGCCAGCAGCAGCGCGCAGGCGAGCACGCTGCGGCGCAAAGGCAAATGGGGGAGGGCGTGCGGACGGGCGGGCTGGTGCATCGTGGCTTCCTTGCGTGGTCTGGACCGGACCACGATCTTAATGGCAAGGAATTAAGTTTAACAACAACCTATTGCGTATATGCTTATGTTACGGTCCACTAGTCCGGGAAGCGCTCGTTGATGGCGACCGCCTTGTCGATGTTCTGGCACAGCAGGTCGACGTAGACCGGGTCGAGGTGATGGCCGGCCACTTCGCGCAGGTGCGCGACCACCTTGTCGATCGGCCAGGCGTCCTTGTAGCAGCGCTTGTGCATCAGCGCGTCGAACACGTCGGCCACGGCGACGATGCGCGCGTACAGGTGGATGTCGTGGCCCATCAGGCCCTGCGGATAGCCGCTGCCGTCGAATTTTTCGTGGTGCTGGTGGGCGATCACGGCGGCCGCCTTCAGGATCGGGCGCTGCGAGCCGTCGAGGATGGACAGGCCGACGGTCGGATGCTGTTTCATGATTTCCCACTCGGCCGCGTCGAGCTTGCCCGGCTTGAGCAGCACCGCGTCCGGCGTGGCGATCTTGCCGATGTCGTGCATCGGCGCGGCGTGGCGCAGCACGGCCGTTTCGTCTTCCGGCATGCCGGAAGCCTGGGCCAGCAGGTAGCACACTTCCGACATGCGGCGCACGTGGTTGCCCGCCTCGTTGGAGCGCGACTCGACCACGTCGCCCAGGCGCAGGATCAGCTCGGCCTGGGTGTCGGTGATTTCCTGGGTCAACAGGATGTTGTCGAAGGCGATGGCGACGCCGGAGCAGAACACTTCCAGCAGCTTGGTGTCGATCTCGGAGATTTCCTCGACGCCCTTGAGCACCAGCAGCGACGCCTTGCCGCTGTTGTTGGGGAAGTAGCCGATGTAGGTGTCGCCTTCGACGCGCGAGATCTTGTTGCTCTTGGCGGCGTCGAGCTGGGCCAGCACGTCGGGGCTCAGCAGGCTGCCGTCCTCGTCGCCGATCTGGGCCAGGATTTCGTAGTCGTTCTCGCCGCTGATGGCGGTGGCGCCGCGCAGGCGCAGCAGCATGCTGTGTTCCAGGCGCAGCAGCGCCACCACTTGCTGCAGCAGGCCGTTGGCGAAGTCTTTCAGGTTGCGCTGCTGGAAGATGTGGGCCGAGGCGGCGATCACGCGCTCCAGGCCTTCGCGGTAGTTGAGCTGCTGGCGGCGGGCTTCCTCGACCTTCATGATGTCGCGGTAGGCGCGCAGCGCGGCGAAGGTGGTGGTGAACAGCTTGGTCCGGTCGAGCTCGGTCTTTTCCTTGTAGTCGTTGATGTCGTAGTTGACGATCACGCGCTCTTCGGGGGCCTGGCCGGGCTGGCCGGTGCGCAGCACGATGCGGGTGAACTGGTTGTCGAGGTCTTCGCGCATCCAGCGCGCCACTTCCAGGCCGCTGTCTTCCTTTTCCATCACCACGTCGAGGAACACCAGGGCGATGTCGGTTTCGCGCGCCAGCACTTGCTTGGCTTCGGCGCCGCTGTAGGCGTGCACGAAACTCAGCGCGCGGCCGTCGAGACGGAAGCGGCTCAGCGTCAGTTTTGTGATGTCATGGATGTCCGGTTCGTCGTCGACCAACAGGACTTTCCAAGGCGCTAGCTTAGGCGAGGCAGAAGACAAAAAAGACATAGGGGCGAGTTCCGCTAAATGGCACTGCTAAAAGAGTTTTTTCGATTGTAGTCTTACCCACTGCTCTTAACAACAGGCAACAAAAATTCCTGTTGCTTTGCACAACACTCCCGAGGCGTTCCGGGCGCTCTGATTGTACGGCGCGGTTGACCGCGACGGCGCAGCGTTAGTCTTCTGTAACGCCTATGTGCAGCCGAAACAATACTTCGTTTTTGGCAATATTGCTATCTCTGTGAGAATTATTTTATCGGGGTGTGCAACAAAGCGATGCTGGGCTGTTGGACGGAGGAATTCTCCAGACGGTGTCTGGAGAATTATGAGCGTGAGTTAATGAAGGGGAATCATCAGGCCAGAAAAAGGCTGGGTACGTACAATGGATGACAGTATCGCCATCTCACTTTGAGCTTTGTGCGGGTCAATGCGGTCGTCAACAATAATGAGTGTCGATACTTGATCGGCGAAAGGGCCGTTCACGACATCGCCCACCTTCCTCATGACACCTCCAGTTGCTTGAGGGCTCGGAGAAATGATGTCGATGAGTTCCGTACCCTGCTGGAAGTCGAATATATGATCGGTCATGGAGGCACCGCGCACATGCACGTGTCGACGCAGTAGAATCCCCGGGCTGCGAGCGACGATATAGGGTTCCGCTTCTGCCACCAGATCATGTACTTCGGGATGGCCTTTTAGTTGTTCACGCGCCCACTGGGCCACTGCCAATAATCCTGTGATGCTTTTTGCAAAACTCCATGCTGCCTTTTGTTGTAAGGCGAGCATAGTAAAGTCACCATTTTCACTGAGCGTGATTCCATGTCCACTGACCACATCGCGCAATGCCCGCATCCTGGAATGATGTGCAAGGTCGATTCCCAGCGATGACAGATGTGCCAAGGTGTCGCCGTTGTCGCTGATCAGGATGTGTTTTTCGCCGGCCTCCATGAGATAGATATTAATTGCTGCGCCATCGGGGAGGCTAAACGGCGTTCCGATTCTCAGGCCGTTACTTCCGGTAATTCCGCGCACGGTTTTGCAGTCATATCTAGTGAGCGTCTGTGCCCATTCGCAGGTCAACATGGTTGCTCCAAAACGAAAGATTCAATATTGGTTCTCGATAAAAACCAAGAAAAACTAGCCTGCCAGTTATCGCAGTCTACGCTTGTCTCTGAGACCGCGTAAACTTCCTCGTTTGGCAGGTGTTCATGCGGGCCATAGATGGCGGGATCTCCGTTGTGGCTGAGCTTATCGCGCGGGCAGACTTCTATTGATAAATCCGCTGTCGATGAGAACCCATTCGTTGAAAAATGGAGAATGTCATCAAACAATCGCCGACCACGGTAGCGACGCGTAGTTCAATCTGGAGTGTCATGCCGACGATGAAGATGCCCGCCGTGTCAGCCAACGATGCTGTACCCATGATCAAACCCCGATGATTTTCTTTCGGACGAAAGCCGGACCAATTGCGCATCAGTTTCCTCAGTTGGAAAATCTGATTCACTTTGTCTTGTTCAAAGCGCATTGCTTGTCTAGCTCTTGGGGGATTGCCAGAGTTTAGCTCAGCTTGGGATCTTTGTAGTTGAGGGGATGAAAAAAGCCCGCAAGGAGCGTGACGCTCGTTGCGGGCCGGGACAGCTGGGGTAACTGGGTGGGGCGGCTTAGCTCAGGGTCGGCAGGCCGGTCAGGTAGCCGACGGCGGCGCCGAAGCGGTCGCGGTAGTTGGCGCGGATCAGCGGGTCCAGCGTGGTCTGCACTTTGGCGTGCAGCGTCGAGTCCCAGTCGCCCGGATGCTGGAAGTTGCTCATGATGTAGGCGAAGCCGTTCATGTCATCGACCGCGTGCAGGCCGGTCGACTCGGCGCCGGCCGGGGTCGACAGCAAGCGCGTCAGCGCCTTGGTGTCGACGTTGTAGGCCCACAGGAAGTTGTTGACGTGCAGGCCGCTGTCTTCGCCGATGAACAAGGTGCGCAGCTTTTCCGAGAACTTGATGTTGTCCGGATTGGCGATCTTGTCCGGATTGGCCAGGTTGCCCAGCGCGTCGGCCTTGGCCAGGTCTTCGCCCACCAGCGCCGGCACGGCGGCCATGTCGACCGGCACCCATTCGCTGTTGATGGCGGCGCCGCTGTCGTCCACCTGGCCGGCCTTCAGGTTCAGCGCGTAGACGACGCCGGCGTTGGGGCCCTTGATCGAGATGCCGCCGGAGCCGTCCTTCATGGCGCCGCTGATGTAGGCCATGGCCGAGTAGGCGATCTTGTCCTTGGCGTTGACGGTCGTGCCTTCCATCTTGGTGAAGCCCAGGCTGCCGCCCTTGAACGCGGCGTAGCGGTGGGTTTCCAGGAAGGCCGCGGCCTTTTCCTTGCCCGGCACGAACTTGACCCAGTTGCTCTTGCCGCTGAACGGGATCTTGGTGTAGCTGGCGTCGGCCGGATCGGTGGTCTTGACGCTGACGATGTCGGCCGCCTTCAGGGTGTCGGCCAGGGCCTTGATCTCGGCGCTGGTGGCGCTGCCCAGCTTGATCCACGACAGCGTCGCCGAGCCGCCGTTGTCGGCGGTTTTCTGGGTCCACTTGGCGACGTACAGGGTGCCGCTCGACAGGTCCTGCGCCTTGTCGGCGACGAACATGAACAGGCCGCCGTTGGTGGCGTCGTCGCCCATCAGCGCGGTGCGCTCGTCCGGCATCACCTGCACCAGCTCGTGCGAGATGCGGCCCATGCAGTAGTGCTTCTTGATGCTGCCGGTGCCGTCCGGGTTGACGGTGATCTCCGGCATGTGGCCGTAGTGGTAGGGGTTGGCCTTGGCGGCGTCGCCGTACAGATTGGTGCTGAAGGCGGCGAACTGGGTGTTCTTGTCGATGACGGTCGCGTCCGGCTCGTACTCTTCGCTCGACAGGTGGGTGTTCCACGGCGAGCGGCTGGCGCCGCAGGTGATCCACAGGCCGTTGACCGGGCTGGTGTTGACGTTGTGGTACTTCACCAGGGTCAGCGCGCCGGTGGTCTTGTCCTGGTCCAGGGTCAGCACGGCGATCGGCGACGGCAGCATGCCGTACATCGAGTCGCCCTTGACGTTGCGGGTGGCGTATTCGAACTGCACCACGGCGAACACGGTGTTGCCCTTGACGCCGGCCACGGTTGGCGCGGCCAGCTTGAGCAGCGAGGTGCCGTCCGGGCAGTCGGAGAAGAACTGGCGGCCGCCGGCGTCGGTCTTGTCGACGATGGGCTGGTTGTTGATGTCGAAGTAGCCGCCGGCCAGCACGGTGCCGCCGCTGCCGTTGGACACTTTGGCGCCGGTGATGAAGAAGGTCTGGTAGGCCAGCGAGTAGGGCTGGGTCTTGCCGTCGGAGTAGGTCATGTTCAGCGTCGAACCGACGGTGGTGGTGGCCATGGCGGCGGCGTCGCTCAGCGATGGCGCCGCCATGCCGGTGAAGGTCACGGACAGCAGCTGCGGCGCGGCGGCGGCGGTGTCGCCGCCACCGCAGGCGGCCAGCAGGGCGGCGGTGGCGCTGCCGCCGGCCAGCGGCAGCAGCGGCGCGCTGGACAAGAATTTGAGGATGCTGCGGCGGGACAGATCGAGTGACTCGGTCATGGGAAAAATCCTGTTGTAATAGTGGCCATTCCATGTGCGGCGCCGGGCGCGGCATCATGCGAGGCGGTGGCTTCACCTCGACGGGCGCAATAGTAGTGATTTGATATGACAGGGGCGTGACATGGGGCAAAACGTCGGGTAAAGTAAGTTCGGTAACAAAGCAATTCAACGCGGGCCGGCGCCGGCGAAACGGGCTATATTGGATGCATCAACCGTGAAGGAGCAGCAAATGCGAGGACTTACCCGTACCCTGCTGGCGGCCGCCCTGGCGCTGCTGGCCAGCGCCGCCTGGGCCGACGTCAGCGTCAGCTACGTCAAGCCGGACGATTTCGCCGACGTGCCGCGCAACGCCGTCGACCGCGAACGCGTGCTGAAGGATTTCAGCGATTATTTCGCCACCCTGGACAAGAAGCTGCCGGCCGGCCAGAACCTGAAGATCGAAGTGCTCGATATCGACCTGGCGGGCCGCATGTGGCCGCGCCGCAGCGGCGGCGAGGATATCCGCGTGCTGAACGGCGGCGCCGACTGGCCGCGGGTGCACCTGCGCTACACGCTGGAGCAGGACGGCAAGACGCTGCGCAGCGGCGACGAGCAGCTGTCGAACATGAACTACATGCAGGGCATCAGCCGCTACAACGACGGCGACACGCTGCGCTATGAAAAGCAGATGCTGGACGACTGGTTCAACAAGGTCATCGTGCCGAAGGTGGCCAAGCGCTGAGCCGAGGCCGGGCCTCAGTCGAGGCGGTTAACCTTGGGGAACTTGGCCAGGAACTCCGGCGCCATCGGCGTCACCTGGCCGGTCTTGTAGTTGAAGAAGACGAAGCCGGACTTGGCCATCGCCACCAGCTTGCCGTCCTTGGGGCGGCTGATGCGGAAGGTGATGTCGCCGCCGTAGGCGTTGAAGTCCATCACGCCGATCTCGAACAGCAGCTGGTCGCGCGCGTGGGCTTCGGCCCGGTAGGTGGTGGCCAGGTCGGTGACGATGATGCCGACGCCGTCGCTGCCGGTTTCCTGCACGCCGAAGTCGTACAGGAAGCGGGCGCGCGCCTCGGAGATCATCGAGATCATCGAGTCGTTGCCCAGGTGGTTGGCGCCGTTGATGTCGGTCACCCGCACCGTCAGCTGGGTGGAAAAATAGTATTGGTCTTCCGGGAAGACCAGCGTCAGGCGGGCCATTACAGCTGCTCGCCGATGAACAGCAGCGTGTTGCCGTGCGCCTGGGCGGCGGCGCGCTGGTGGTAGGACGAGCGGTGGTTGCAATTGAAGCCGTGCTCGGCGCCCGGGTAGATGTGGATCTCGACCTGCTCGTTGTCCTCGAAGCGCTCGGCGATGCTTTGCACGGCGGCCGGCGGGATGTGGCTGTCGGCGCCGCCGAAGTGCATCAGCATCGGCACCGCGATCTGGCCGGCGCGCTCCAAAGCGTTGTGGATGCCGCCGCCGTAGTAGCACACCGCCGCGTCCACCAGGCCGTTGGCGGCCGTGTGGTAGGCCAGGCGGCCGCCGAAGCAGTAGCCGATGGCGGCGATCTTGTCCGCCACGCCGGCGGTCGCGCGCAGCGCCTTGACGGTGGCGGCGATGTCGGACTGCGCCAGCGCGGCGTCGGTGGCGTTCATCAGTTCGACGGCGCGCTTCCAGCCGGCGTCGTCGTAGCCCAGCTCGATGCGCGCGCCGTGGCGCCAGAACAGGTCCGGCGCGATCACCACGTAGCCGTCGGCCGCGTACTGGTCGGCGACGTTGCGGATGTGCTGGTTGACGCCGAAGATCTCCTGCAGCAGCACGATGCCCGGCCCGCTGCCGCCGCGCGGCAGCGCGACATAGGCGCCGAAACCGCCGTCGGCGGTGGCGATATCGATCCAGTGGCTGTTGGTTTCCATGGTGCTCCTTGTGCGATGGTTCGGGGGAGCGGCCATCCTACCCTGTTTTGGACGGCGCCGCAGCGCCGTCCCGCGCCTTAGCCTTAGCCCTAGCGCTTGACCTTGCCGAAGGCGTCGCCGGCCTTCCAGCTTTGCATGGCCGGCGCGTTGCCGACCGCGTAGCCGAGGTTGAGCGTGAACTGCGCCTGCTGCACCATGCCCGACAAATCCCAGTCGGCGTGGTATTCGTCGCTGACCTGGTGGTAGTCCTTCTTGAAGGCGACCAGGCGCGCGGCCGACGGCGCCGGATCCTTGACGAACTCGAAGTGGCCGTCGCCGGAGAACACCGCCGAGCCGACGTTAAACGCCGGCACGCCGGCCTTGGCGAAGTTGAAGTGGTCGGCGCGGAAGTAGGCGCCGGACAGGTCGGGGATGGCCGGCGCCAGCTTCAGCCCCATCTTGCGCGCCACCGCGCCGGCCGCCTCGTACAGGCTGCTGCGCTCGGCGCCGGCGACGCCGATGTCGCGCGTCAGGCCGACGAAGTTCATGCTGTCCAGATTGAGGTCGGCCGTGGTCTGCGCCAGCGGCCAGGCCGGGTTCTGCACGTAGGCGGCGCTGCCCAGCAGGCCTTGCTCCTCGGCGGCCGGCCACAGGAAGACCTGGGTGCGCCTGGCCGGATGCTTGACCGCTTCGGCCGCCATCGCCAGCAGCGCGGCGGCGCCGGAGGCGTTGTCGATGGCGCCGTTCCAGGTATGGTCGCCGCGGTCGTCGCGGCGCACGCCTTCGTCCATGCCCAGGTGGTCCCAGTGGGCCGAATAGACCACCGCCTGCGCCTTCAGCCTGGCGTCGCTGCCGGGCACGATGCCGGCCACGTTGAACTGCTCGATCTGGCGGATCGCGCTGTGGACTTCGGCGTGCACGCTGGTCTTCAGGTCGACCGGACGGAACTCGCGGGTCTCGGCCTGGGCCCGCAGCGCGTCCAGCTCGAAGCCGGCGGCGGCGAACAGCGCGCGCGCGGTGTCCTCCTGCAGCCAGCCCTCGACCGGATTGCCGGCGCCGGCCAGGTGGAAGCGCTCGTGACCGAAGCCGTTGGCCGGCACGCTCCATGGATAGGAGGCGGACGGCGTGGTGTGGATCAGCAGCACCCCGGCCGCGCCCTGGCGCACCGCTTCCTCGTACTTGTACAGCCAGCGGCCGTAGTAGGTGTAGGCCTTGCCGGCGAAGCGGTTCGGTTCGGCGGCGGTGGGCTGCGGATCGTTGACCATCATGACCAGGATCTTGCCCTTCATGTCGACGCCCTTGTAGTCGTCCCATTTTTCTTCCGGCGCGATGGCGCCGTAGCCGACGAACACCAGCGGCGCGTCGATGGTGACGTCGGCCTTGCCGCCGGCGGTGCCGAACACGATTTCGCTGCCGTTTTGCGGCGTGATGCTTTTGCCGTTGGCGTCGAATCGCACCACGCTGTTGGCCAGCAGCTTGGTGCCCTCGATCTTGACCGGCATGCGGTAGCCGCCGCCGGCCAGCGGCTTGAGGCCGATGATGGCGGCCTGGGTTTCCAGGTAGCGCACCGCGAGGTCGCCGCCGCGCTGGCCGGTGCCGCGGCCCTCGAACAGGTCGTCGGCCAGGAAGGACAGGTGGGCGCGCAGCGGCGCTTCCGTCACCAGCGGCGCCTGCTGGGCGGCGGCGTGGAGGGAAGCCAGGCCGAGACCGGCGGCGATTGCGAGGGCAGGAAGACGCATATTTACTCCGTGATGTGTGATTCGGTGCAGAAGCGGGCTATCTTACTGTACTTGCCCGCATAAAGGAGAACCATGAAAGTCACCATCACCACCGGTAGTTCGGACGGCATCGGCGGCGCTGAAGGATGACGGGAAGCCGCGTTGAGGGTGTTGGCGGCGAGTTGTAAGCGAGTGTAAGAGTCGGTAAGAGGTTGTAATGGGCGTCAACTGATCGGGGCGCTGCGCCGTTTTTTGCTCATGCGACACGGGATAGTCCCGATGCCGAAACCCAGAAAAAGGAAATACATCATGACCAAAATTATCGCTTCCCTGATCGCCGGCCTGTTCGCTACCGCAGCATTCGCACAAGCGCCAGTCGCCGCCGCCACCGCGCCAGCCGCCAAGCCGGCCGTGGTAAAAACCGAAGCGAAGACTGAAGTCAAAAGCGTTGAAGTGAAAACCGCAGAAGTCAAAACCGAAGCCAAGCCGGAAGTAAAGGCCGAAGCCAAAGCCGACGCCAAAGTTGACGCGAAGACCGCGAAAACCAAAGGCCATCACAAGGCAAAAGAATCCAAAGTCGCAGCGCCTGTCGCCGATGCGCAAGTAGACGTCAAAGCAGAAATCAAAGCCGACACCAAAGTCGCAGCAGCCAAGTAATTAACTAAACTATATAAACCAATTTAAAGGAACCGCATCATGAAAAAAGTAATCGCCACCCTGATCGCCACCCTGTTCGCAGGCGCCGCATTCGCCCAAGCTCCAGCCGCTTCGGCCTCCGCAACCGTCGCCGCATCGACCCCGGCTCCAGCCGCATCGGCGCCAGCAGCCAGCGCACCGGCCAAGAAAGTGCATCACAAGAAGTCCAAGACAGTCAAAGCCGCCAGCGCACCGGCAGCTTCGGCACCGGCGGCTTCGACTCCGGCACCAGCAGCATCGGCGCTAGCAGCCAGCAAGTAATTCGCTGTCATCGCAGCACGCAGCATGGCTTCGGCCAGAATGCCGCCCAGTTCACACTGGGCGGCATTTTTTATTTCAACTGCGCCGGCCGCGCGGTCAGTTGTAAGCGAGTGTAAGAGTCGGTAAGAGGTTGTAATGGGCGTCAACTGATCGGGTCGCTGCGCCGTTTTTTGCTCATGCGACACGGGATAGTCCCGATGCCGAAACCCAGAAAAAGGAAATTCATCATGACCAAAATTATCGCTTCCCTGATCGCCGGCCTGTTCGCTACCGCAGCATTTGCACAAGCGCCAGTCGCCGCCGCCACCGCGCCAGCCGCCAAGCCGGCCGTGGTAAAAACCGAAGCGAAGACTGAAGTCAAAAGCGTTGAAGTGAAAACCGCAGAAGTCAAAACCGAAGCCAAGCCGGAAGTAAAGGCCGACGCCAAAGTTGACGCGAAGACCGCGAAAGCCAAAGGCCATCACAAGGCAAAAGAATCCAAAGTCGCAGCGCCAGTCGCCGATGCGAAAGTAGAAACCAAAGCAGAAATCAAAGCCGACACCAAAGTCGCAGCAGCCAAGTAATTAACTAAACTATATAAACCAATTTAAAAGGAAATACATCATGAAAAAAGTAATCGCTACCCTGATCGCCACCCTGTTCGCAGGCGCCGCATTCGCTCAAGCTCCAGCCGCCTCGGCCTCCGCAACCGTCGCCGCATCGACCCCGGCACCAGCCGCGTCGGCGCCAGCAGCCAGCGCACCGGCCAAGAAAGTGCATCACAAGAAAGCCAAGACAGTCAAAGCCGCCAGCGCGCCGGCAGCTTCGGCACCGGCTGCTTCGACCCCGGCACCAGCAGCATCGGCGCCAGCAGCCAGCAAGTAAGTCGCATCTGCTAGCGCAGGACGTGCCGCCCCGGACCTTTGGCCTGGGCGGCGCAAGAAAAAGGGACAGGCTCAGGCCTGTCCCTTTTTTTGGGCTGGAAATGTCGCGCTTTTGGCTGTAAATGGGCGTTTTTGCCCATTTTTCGGCTCAAAGTGTCGATAGAGAGTAAACTACGCACAAATTTCTTTCGCAATTAGGCGATTCGAACATACTTGTGAGTGACGCCATGTCTGACACCCCATCTTCCCCGATTACCCTTTTCACCGATCTGAACCTCAGCGCACCGCTTATTCAAGCGCTGAAAGACGTCGGCTACGAATCCCCTTCGCCGATCCAGGCCGCGACCATCCCGTCGCTGCTGGACAACCAGGATGTCCTGGGCCAGGCGCAGACGGGTACGGGTAAAACCGCCGCCTTCGCGTTGCCTATCCTGTCGCGCATCGATATCAAACAGACCACGCCGCAGGCGCTGGTGCTGGCGCCGACCCGCGAACTGGCGATCCAGGTCGCCGAAGCCTTCCAGACCTACGCCGCGCACATCCCCGGCTTCCACGTGCTGCCGATCTACGGCGGCCAAAGCTACGGCCCGCAGCTGTCGGCGCTGCGCCGCGGCGTGCACGTCGTCGTCGGCACGCCGGGCCGCGTCATCGATCACCTGGACAAGGGTTCGCTCGACCTGTCCAAGCTGAAAACGCTGGTGCTGGACGAAGCCGATGAAATGCTGCGCATGGGCTTCATCGACGACGTCGAACGCATCCTGCAAGAGACCCCGGAAACCCGCCAGACCGCGCTGTTCTCGGCCACCATGCCGTCGGCCATCCGCCGCATCGCCAACACCTACCTGCGCAATCCGAAGGAAATCACGGTCGCCGCCAAGACCGGCACCGCCGAAAATATTCGCCAGCGTTACTGGCTGGTGTCCGGCATGCACAAGCTGGACGCGCTGACCCGCATCCTGGAAGCCGAGAACTTCGACGGCATGATCATCTTCTCGCGCACCAAGCTCGGTACCGAGGAACTGGCCAGCAAGCTGCAGGCGCGCGGCTTCTCCGCCGCCGCCATCAACGGCGATGTCCAGCAGCAGCAGCGCGAGCGCACCATCCAGCAGCTCAAGGACGGCAAGATCGACATCCTGGTGGCGACCGACGTCGCCGCGCGCGGCCTGGACGTGGAGCGCATCAGCCACGTGGTCAACTACGACGTGCCGCACGATCCGGAAAGCTACACCCACCGCATCGGCCGCACCGGCCGCGCCGGCCGCAGCGGCGAGGCGATCCTGTTCATCACCCCGCGTGAAAAGAACCTGCTCAAATCGATCGAACGCGCCACCCGCCAGCCGATCAGCATGCTGGAGCTGCCGACCATCCAGGCCGTCAACGACGTCCGCATCGCCAAGTTCAAGTCGCAGATCAGCGAAACCCTGGCACAGGGCGAGCTGGAACAGTTCCAGTCGCTGATCGAGGACTTCGAGCGCGAACAGAATATCCCGGCGGTCGAAATCGCCGCCGCGCTGGCCAAGATGGCGCGCGGCGACGTGCCGCTGCTGCTGGACAAAAAGCAGCAAGTGGCCGCCGCCACCTGGGACGAGCGTCCGGGCCGTCAAGTGGGCTTCGAACGCAACGACCGCAATGACCGTGGCGACCGCGGCGACCGTTTCGAGCGCGGCGACCGCGCCGAACGTCCGGACCGCAGCGAGCGTTTCCCTAAAAAGGAACGCATCGTGCGCGCCGCCGATCCTGGCATGCAGACCTTCCGCATCGAAGTGGGCTACCAGCACGGCGTCAAGCCGGGCAATATCGTCGGCGCGATCGCCAACGAAGGCGGCATCGACTCCAAGAACATCGGCCGCATCGAGATTTACGACGACTACAGCGTGCTCGATATGCCGGACAACCTGACCGGCGACGTGCTCGATCACCTGGCCGGCATCAAGGTGGCCGGCCAGCAGCTGCGCATCAGCCGCGATGGCGGCGAGGGCGCGCCGTCGTCGGCGCCGGCACCGGCGCCGGTAGCGGCCCGTCCGGTACCGTCGCGCGCGCCGTCCGCGCCGGCGGCTTCGCCGCTGGCCAAGGCGGCACGCGTGGAATCGGCTGAAGTGGAAGAGGAAGCCGCGCCGAAGAAGAAAAAGGAAAAGCCGGGCAAGGTCACCGTGCCGATGAGCGCTTTCCGCATCGAAGTGGGCAGCAACCATGCGGCCACGCCGTCCAACATCGTCGGCGCCATCGCCAACGAGGCTGGCCTGGAAGCCAAGCATATCGGCCGCATCGAGATCTTCGACACCTACAGCATGCTGGAGCTGCCGGACGGGATGCCGCCGGAACTGTTCAAGCACCTGGGCAAAGTATGGGTCGGCGGCGCGCAGCTGAAGATCAGCCAGGCCGACCGCATGCCGCCGGAATCGGGCAAGGCCACGCCGCCTAAAAAGCCGGCGCCTGGCGCCAAGGCCGGGTTCAAGAAGAAGTATTGATCGTTAAGGTATAAATCGCTATACACCACAGGGCCGCAAGGCCCTGTTTTCATATGGGCCGCCTGCACACGCGCGGTGCGCCCGGCGGCGCTGCGCACCAAAACCACGCCGGCCGCGACGCGCCCCGGACTGCCGAGTGGCATCGTTTTCATAGCGGCGGAGGCGCCGGCAGCCTTCTGGCCCGGTTATTGCATTGAGGAGAGCATAAACCGACAAGTCGTTGAGCAAGGAGCACGGAATGACCGCATTGTCTCTACACTCCCGCACCCGAGGCGCCGATGCTGTTGCGGAATGACCTGCTGCACTACACGCACCCGTCCCCGCGCACCGTCCGCGTGCTGTGGATCGCCCCCGAGCAAAGCCACGCCTACGTGTTCGACGTGGCGGCGCGGTCGGCCGACGTCGAACTGGTGACGCTGCCGGCGCTGCACGCCGACATCCGCGCCGGCCATGCGCGCGTGCTGGCGGCCGATCCCTACCTGATGGTGGTCAGCCAGGAGCTGCTGCCGCCCAAGCACCTGCAACTGCGCGCCCGCGCGTGGCGGATCGTCGAAGCGCTGGTGGCGCTGGAGCCGGGCATCTACGAAGCGCGCCTGCGCGGCCAGTTGATCGCGCAGGCAATCGCCACGCACGGCGTCTCCCATCCCACCATCTACCGCTATCTGCGCCGCTACTGGCAGCGCGGCCAGACGCCCAACGCGCTGCTGCCCGACTACGGCAACTCCGGCGGGCGCGGCAAGGTGCGCCAGGCCTCGGCCGGCGTCAAGCGCGGACGGCCGCGCAAGAGCGGCGCCGACGACGGTCCCGGCGTGAACGCCGACGAGGAAATCCGCCGCGCGTTCCGGGTCGCCATCGCGCACTACGCGGCGGGCCACGCCAAGTTCTCGCGGCTGGGCGCCTACCAGCAGATGCTGGCCGACTTTTTCGGCGGGCGCCGCATCGACGCCGGCAGCGGCCGGGTGTTGGCGACGGCCGGCGCGCAGCCAGTCGCGCTGCCGACCTTCGGCCAGTTCAACTACTGGCTCGATCACGACGACGACCGGCCGCCGGAAGTGGCGCGCCGCAGCGCCGCCGCAATGGCGCGCGGCTCGCAGGCCACCGGCGCTGCCGGTTTCGGCGCCGTCGCGCAGCGGCAGACATTCGACGCCGCAGCGCCGGCCGGCCGGCCCGGCGCCGGCTTCTACCTGGACGTGGTGCGCGCCGAAGTGCAGCTGGTCTCGCGCGCCGACCGCCAGCAGGCCATAGGCCGGCCGCTGGTGTACGTGGCGGTCGATACCTTCAGCCGCATGGTGGTGGGCGTCTACGTCGGCCTGGGCGCGCCCAGCTGGCAGCACGCCATGTTGGCGTTGGCCCACTGCGGCGCCGACAAGCAGCGCTACAGCCAGCGGTACGGCCGCAGCATCGAGGCCGGGCAGTGGCCTTGCCGCCACCTGCCGGAAAACCTGCACGCCAACGTCGCCCTGAGCGGCGGTGTCCAGTGCGAGACACTGCTCAACAACTTCAACCTGCGCTGCGTCGACGCCGGCGACGGTCCGGACGAATGGAAGGCGGTGCTGGAAAAGCGCTTCCTGCTGCTGGCGGCGGGCGACGCCGGCGCGGCCTGCCGGTTGGACGGCGTGCTCGATCTGGACCAGTTCACTCGCATCGTCATCGACGCCATCCTGTATCACAACAACAGCCACCAGCTGCCCAACCACGGCCATGCCACGCCGCGCGCACTGTGGGATTGGGGCGTGGCACAGCGCGGCGGCAGCCTGAAGACCTATCCCGAACAGCTGCTGCGTTGCAGCCTGATGCCGGCCGGCCAGGCCACCGTCACCGCCGACGGCATCGTGCTGTTCGACAGCGTCTACACCTGCGCACGCGCCATCAACGAGCGCTGGTTCGAGCGTGCGCGCCAGCGTGGCCAATGGCAGGTGCGGGTCGCCTACGACCCGGCCGACATGGACATGATTTATTTGCTGGACGCCGCCGCGCCCATGCAATTCCACGCCTGCCACATGGCCGACAGCAGCACCACGCAGCGCCATCTCGCAGCGGCGGAAATCGCCTGCCTGCCGCACTCCATTTCCGCCATCTCCGCGACACCCCTACGTAGCACTACGCACGTTGTCGCCAGCTACGCTAACTGATTTCCCAAGTCGATAGCACACGGCGCTGTCCAGCGCCGTGCACACCACTTCCATCCATTTAGGTGCACGCCTCCCGCTGGTGCGGCGCGCCGTTTTTCCGCTGGCGCAGCCATAAATTCGGCAAATAAAGTCTGTCGCTGGAAACGCTACTGCAGATGTCAAATCGCCTTATTCCATAAGGATCGCTTCAACGGCGAAGCATGTTTATTTTGCTTGGATTCGTGGCACGGCGATTGCTAGATAGGGACTATGGAAACGCAAGCCACGAAAGGAAATCGATGAATAGTAAAACAGTCAAATCGTTTAAATCGTTTAGTGCATTGACACGGAGGGATTTCCTTTATCGGGCGGCGGCAGTCGGCGGCACCGGCCTGCTGTTGAACACCATGAACGCCTGGGGCATGGGCATAGGCTCGACCGCCTCCGCGCCGCCGGCGCTGAGCGGCAGCGGCAAAGGCAAGAAGGTGCTGATACTGGGCGCCGGCCTGGCCGGCATGACCGCCGCCTACGAGCTGGGGAAACTGGGCTACCACTGCCAGATCCTCGAAGCGCGCGCCTTCGCCGGCGGCCGCTGCCAGACCGCGCGCAAGGGCTTCAGCCTGACCGAGCTTGGCGGCGAAAAGCAGACCTGCGAATTCGACGACGGCCAGTACATCAATCACGGCCCGTGGCGCATCCCCTTGTACCACCAGTCGACGCTGCACTACACGCGGCTGTTCGAGGTGCCGCTGGAAGTCATGGTCAACGATAACGACCACTCTTTCGTCTACTCGGAAAACGCCGGCCCCTACGCCGGCAAGCGCATGCGGGTGGCCGAGATCAAGGCCGACATGCGCGGCCACGTCTCCGAGCTGCTGGCCAAGTCGGTCAAGCGCAAGCAGCTGGACGCCGAACTGACGGCCGACGACCAGCGTCTGCTGCTGGACTACCTGGCGCACGAAGGCCAGCTGGCCGGCGCCGACCTGCAATACAAGGGCCGCAGCGGCCGTGGCTACACCGTCAATCCCGGCGCCGGCGTCGCGCCGGGAGCCGGCACGCCGTCCGACCCACTGGGCTTCAAGGACCTGCTGGCCTCCAAGCTGGGCAACGTCTACAGCGCGGTGCAGGATTTCCCGATGCAGAACACCATGTTCCAGCCGGTGGGCGGCATGGACGCCATCGCCAAGGCGTTTGAAAAGCGCGTCGGCAAGAACATCCGCTACCGCGCGGAAGTGCAGACCATCCGCCAGAACGACAAGGGCGTCACCGTCACCTACAAGGACACCGGCACCGGAAAAAGCGCCAGCATCGGCGCCGACTACTGCCTGGTGGCGATGCCGCTGTCGGTGCTGCGCCAGATCGATACCGACTTCTCGGACAAGTTCAAGCAGGCCGTCGCCACGGTGGCCTACGCGCCGGTCGGCAAGATCGGCCTGCAGATGAAGCGCCGCTTCTGGGAAGAGGACGAGCACCTGTACGGCGGCCATGTGCTCACCGACCTCAAAGGCATCAACACCATCTCGATGCCGTCCTACGGCTGGCAAAAGAAGAAGGGCGTGCTGCTCGGCTATTACCAGTACCAGACGGCGGCGATCGAGACCAGCGCGCTGTCGCCGAAGGAGCGCGCCGCCTTCGCGCTGGAGGCGGGGCAGAAGATCTTCCCGCAGTACAGGGAGAACTTCGAGTCCGCGTTCTCGGTCGCCTGGCACCGCGTGCAATACAACCTGGGCGGCTGGGCCGAGTGGACCGACAAGACCCGCGCCGCCGCCTACCCGATCCTGGTGGAGGGCGAGGGCCGCGTGCTGCTGGCCGGCGAGCACCTGAGCTACCTGACCGGCTGGCAGGCCGGCGCCATCGAATCGGCGTGGCAGCAGATCGCCAGGATCCATGGGAGGGCCAGCGCATGAAGGAGCTTTTGATCAAGGCGGCGATGGCGATCATCGCCGTGCTGGCGGCCGGCGCCACGGCGCCGTCGCGCGCGCAGGACTCGGCGGCGGCGGACGGCAAGGCGCTGTTCATGAAGAACTGCGCGGCCTGCCACCAGGCCAGCGGCAAGGGCATACCGGGCGCCTTTCCGGCGCTGGCGGGTAACAAGTTCGTACAGGGGAAGGGCGCCGACGTCGCGACGGTGCTGCTGAAAGGGCGCGGCGGCATGCCGGACTTCAGCGAGAGCCTGAACGACCAGCAGATCGCCGCCATTCTCAGTTTCGTGCGCAGCAACTGGGGCAACCAGGCCGCGCCGCTGAGCGGGCCGGAAGTGCTGGCGCTGCGCGATGTACTGCAAGTCGACCATTTTAGTAACGGCCAGATGTCCAACAAACACTGAAAGAAGAACGCATGAACAAAGCACTCGTCTCCCTGTTGATTCCGGCCGCACTGGCGCTGTTGCCGGCCGCCGCCAGCGCCGCCCCCAAGGCTGCCGCCGCCGACATCGTCCGCCACAAGATCCCCGGCTCGGACTTCCCGATCGCGCTGGCGGTCACGGTGCCGGCCACCGCCGCCATCCACTTCGTCAGCGGCCAGGTGCCAGCCATCGCCGACGCCGGCGCCGCGCCGGATTCGTTGGCCGCCTTCGGCGACACCAGGACCCAGTCCGAATCGGTGCTGAAGAAGATCAAGGAAGTCCTGGAGAGCATGAAGCTCGACATGACGGACGTGGTCAAGATGACCGTCTACCTGGTCGGCGATCCGGCCAAGGGCGGCAGGGCCGACACCAAGGGTTTCATGGAAGCCTACACCCAGCACTTCGGCGGCGCGCAGACCAAGCTGCCGGCGCGCGCCGTGGTGCAGGTGGCGGCCCTGAGCAATCCGGGCTGGCTGGTGGAAATCGAAGTCGTCGCCGCAAAAAAATAATACGCAGCAGGTCTTACTTTACTTTTCTTCAAATGGGGATTCACTATGCATAAGGCCATACTCAAGACCGGCGTCGCCGCCGTGTTGTCCACCCTGTCGCTGGGTTCCGCCTGCGCCGCCGATGCGGCGGAGGCAGCCGCCGGCGACGCCGCCGTCAGCGCGGTGATCGTCACCGGCACCCGCTCCAGCGGCATCAAGGTGGAGAACAGCGCCTCGCCGATCCAGGTGCTGGACGCGGCCTCGCTGCAGCGCACCGGCCAGCCGGACCTGATCCAGGCGCTGGCGCAGAACCTGCCGTCGTTCACCGCGCAAGCCTTCGGCGGCGACACCGCCAACCTGACCCTGTCGGCGCGCCTGCGCGGCCTGAGCCCGAACAACACGCTGGTGCTGATCAACGGCAAACGCCGCCACGGCACCGCCAACCTCGCCGTGCTGGGCGGACCATACCAGGGCGGCGCCGCGGCTGACCTGAACTACATCCCGGTATCGGCGATCGACCACATCGAAGTGCTGCAGGACGGCGCCGCCGCCCAATACGGCTCCGACGCCATCGCCGGCGTGATCAACATCATCCTCAAGTCGAACAACCATGGCGGCACCGCCAGCGCCACCGGCGGCGGCTACTCCGACGGCGGCGGCCGCACCGGCGACGCCTCGGCCAACATCGGCGTCGAACCGTTCAAGGACGCCTTCCTGAGCCTGACCGCCGAATCCAAGTACCACGGCTACAGCGACCGTGGCGGCATCGACCCGCGCGTGATCACCGCCGCCAACATGGCGGCCTATCCGGGCATGTTCCAGCAGGCCGGCTACCCGCACGTCAACCACATCTCGGGCGACGCGCAATACCACCTGAACGTCCTGGCGGCCAACTTCGGCTACGACTTCGCGCCGGACAGCCAGCTGTACGCCATCGCCACCTGGGGCCACAAGGAAGCGCGCGCCTACGAGAACTACCGCCTGCCGAGCCGCCTGCCGAAGGTCTATCCGACCGGCTTCTCGCCGAAGGAAACCATGAAGCAGGACGACTTCGCGCTGACCGGCGGCGTCAAGGGCGTGCTGGCCGGCTGGAATCTGGACCTGAGCTCCACCTACGGCAAGGACACCAGCAAGATCGGCGTGGCCGACTCGGGCAACGTCTCGCTGTTCAACGACACCGGCAGCACGCCGACCGTGTTCCGCGCCGGTTCCTTCATCGCCAGCCAGCTGACCACGTCGCTGGAAGCGAGCCGCGAGTTCGCGGTCGGCTGGGCCAAGCCGCTCAACGTGGCGGCCGGCCTGGAGCACCGCATCGACAAGTACGAGATCGAAGCGGGCGACGCCGCCTCGCGCTACAAGGAAGGTTCGCAGTCCTATCCGGGCTTCTCGCTGACCGACGCCGGCAGCCACCGCCGCACCAACGAAGCGGCCTACATCGACCTGGCCGGCAACCCGGTTGCCGACCTGACCTTGGACCTGGCGGCCCGCTACGAACACTTCTCCGACTTCGGCAACGCCAAGGTCGGCAAGTTCACGGCGCGCTACGACATCTCGCCGGTGGTGGGCGTGCGCGGCACCTTCAGCAACGGCTTCCGCGCGCCGACCCTGGCCGAGGAATATTACTCGGCCACCAACGTCGGCCCGACCACCGCCTTCGTGCAGCTGGCGCCGAATTCGGCCGGCGCCAAGCTGGTGGGCGTGGACGGCCTGAAGCCCGAACGCTCGACCAACTTCAGCCTGGGGCTGGTGCTGAATCCGGCCGCCAACCTGGCCATCACGCTGGACGCCTACCAGATCAAGATCCGCGACCGCATCGTCGGTTCCGGCGCCTTGTACGGCTCGGGCGGATCGGTCAACT
The DNA here is from genome assembly GCF_058799615.1 of Duganella sp. GW822-FHT06D06. Classification (NCBI taxonomy): domain Bacteria; kingdom Pseudomonadati; phylum Pseudomonadota; class Betaproteobacteria; order Burkholderiales; family Oxalobacteraceae; genus Duganella; species Duganella sp. GW822-FHT06D06. The sequence goes on along the minus strand of NZ_JBXALQ010000013.1, from coordinate 136,374 downwards.
CGCCGGCGGTTGTGGCGGCGATCAAGGCCAACGGCAATGTGCTCGACAGCACCGTCAGCCAGACCGGCATCAACATCTTCTCCAACGCGGTCGACACCCGCAGCCGGGGGCTGGAGTTCGTCGCCACGCTGAACCAGAGCTACGGCACGGCGGGCAAGGTGGACTGGTCGGTGGCGGCCAACTACAACAAGGTTGAAGTCACCAAGATCAACCAGGCGCCGGCCCAGCTGCTGCCGCAAACGCTGCTCGACAAGACCGCCATCTCCGACCTGGAGACCGCGTCGCCGAAAGTGCGCGTCAACCTGGGCGCGTTGTGGAAGATCGGCGCCTGGACCATCAACCTGCGCGAAGCGATCTACGGCAAATCGTCGGAGTACGGCAGCGAAGACGGCTCGGTGTATCACCTGACCGAAATCTCGGCCAAGGCGATCACCGACCTGGAGGTGGGCTACAAGCTCAGTCCAGCGTGGTCGGTGGCGGTCGGCGCCAACAACCTGTTCAACAAGTACCCGGACGGCGTGAACCCCTTGCTGCTGGCCGACCAGCGCGCGGCCGGCGACAACGCGGCGGTGAACGTGCTGCCATCGTTCTCGCCGTTCGGCATCAACGGCGGCTACTACTACGTCCGCGCCAACTACAAGTTCTAACCCCCGGGGGTCAAGTCTGACATTCGGACACGAGTTCTGCCGTAGCGACCGATACGGCAGAGTTTGTGTCCGATTGTCAGACTTGACCCCGGTGTTTTTGCGTGTAGCATTGCGCTATTCTTTTTTGGAGCGCATGTATGTCGATACCTACGGACGGGACTTTGCCGGCGCCGATGACCTTGCCGGATTACCTGGCGTTGAGCGGCCCCGCGCCGACGCTGCATGTGGCCTACGGCGCGGCGCCGTCGCAGTTCGCGGAGCTGTTCCAGCCGGCCGGCGATGGCTTGTTCCCGGTGGCGGTGATCGTCCACGGCGGCTGCTGGTGCAAGGAGTATGCCGGTATTTCGCAGATGCGCAATATGGCCGGCGACCTGCAGCGGCAGGGCATCGCGGTCTGGAATATCGAATACCGCCGCTTCGACGAGGAGGGCGGCGGTTATCCCGGCATGTATCACGACGTCGCCACGGCGCTCGATCATCTGCGCGCGCTGGCGCCGCAGTGGCGGCTGGACCTGGCGCGCATCGTGCTGGTCGGGCATTCGGCCGGCGGCCATCTGGCGCAGTGGGCCGCCGCGCGCGCCCGTTTGCCGCGCAGCAGTCCGCTGTACGTGGCCGAGCCGTTGCCGGTCCCGGTCGTCATCAGCCTGGGCGGCCTGGCCGATCTGCGCAACGAGGAACAATTGATCAAGACCAGCTGCGAGCGCGACGTGGTGCAGCTGGCCGGCGTCGCCAGCGCGGCGCGGCCGGATATTTTTTCGGATACCTCGCCGGCCGAGCTGCTGCCGTGCGGCGTGCGCACGGTGCTGATCCACGGCGAGCTGGACACCATCTCGCCGCTGCGCGCCGGCCACGACTACGCGCGCCGCGCCCAGGCGGCCGGCGACCAGGCCGAGGTGATCGTGCTGCCGGGCGGCAGCCATTTCGACGAGGTGGCCGCCACCTCGCCGTCGTGGACCATCGTCTCGGCGCAGATCCGCAAGGCGCTGGGCCACTAAGGCCGCGATACCAAGGTGGCGCCGCAGCGCTGGGCCGCCGCGCCGCCAGCGCCGCTGCGGCACCGTTCGCGCCGCGCCGCAGAGTCGGCGGCGCGCCGGTGTATGCTGTCGCCATGGATTCCCTGATCGCCGCCTCCGCGCGCGCCCTCGCAGCCGGTGATGCGCTCGGCGCCCTCAAACGCGTCGCCCTGCGCGACGATCCGCCGGCCCTGGCCTTGCGCGGCATCGCCATGGCCCAACTGGGCGAGCACGGACGCGCCCGCGAACTGCTGCGGCGCGCCGCGCGCGGCTTCGGCTCCCATGAGGAATTGTCGCGCGCCCGCTGCGTGATCGCCGAGGCCGAGGTGGCGCTGGCGGTGCGCGATTTCGCCGGCTCGCCGCGCGCGCTGGCGGCGGCGCTGGTCACGCTGGAGGCCCACGCCGACCGCGCCAACGCGCTGCATGCGCGCCTGATCGCGGTGCGCCGCCTGCTGTTGCTGGGTCGCCTGGAGCAAGCCGGCGCGGCGCTGGCGCTGTTGGACCCGCGCGGCCTGCCGCCGGCATTGGAGGCGGTGGCGGAACTGGCGGCGGCGGAACTGGCGCTGCGCTCGCTGCGCATCGCGCTGGCCCGCGCGGCGCTGGAGCGCGCCCAGACGGCGGCCGCGCGCGCCGGCATCCCGGCCTTGCTGGCCGAGGTGGCGGAGGCGCGCAGCGCGTTCGGCCGGCCGGCCGCCCGCCTTCTGGCCGCCGGCGCCGAACAGACGCTGCGATTAGATGAAGTGGCCGCGCTGCTGGCCTCCGACACGCTGGTGGTCGACGCCTGCCGCCGGGGCGTGGGCACAGGCGCCGAATGGCGCCCGCTGGCGCGGCGGCCGGTGCTGTTCGCGCTGGCGCGCGCGCTGGCCGCAGCCTGGCCCGGCGACATCGCCCGCGAAGCCCTGATCGCCGCCGCCTTCAACACCCGCGACCCCGACGACACCCACCGCGCCCGCCTGCGGGTCGAGATCGGCCGCCTGCGGGCGCTGCTCAAGGCCCAGGCGGGCATCGAGGCCACAGCCTGCGGCTTCGTCCTCAAGCCGCTGGGCGGCGGCGCGGTGGCGGTGCTGGCGCCGCCCATCGACGGCGAGCAGGGCGCGCTGCTGGCCTTGCTGGCCGACGGTGCGGCCTGGTCGACCTCCGCGCTGGCGCTGGCGCTGGACGCCAGCCAGCGCACCGTGCAGCGCGCCTTGGCCGAACTGGAGGCGGCCGGCCGCGCGCGGCCGATCGGCCAGGCGCGTACGCGGCGCTGGCTGGCGCCGCCGCTGGCCGGCGCCATGGCACAATTCACGACAATCTTGTTACTCCCCGCCGCGCTGCCGTTGGCATAAAGTTCTGTTGCGGCGCCGATCCGCGGCGCACCAACCACCAGGAGGCAGCAATGAACGCGAACAGCAACACAGCCCAGCTTCAAGCCAAGGCGCGCCCGGCCGAGATCGTGCGCGAATACGGCCCCTTCGACGGCGTCGAACGCATCCACGGCGTCACGCACGACGGCCAGCGCGTCTGGGCCGCCACCGGCGCCCACCTGATCGCCTTCGACCCGGCCAGCGGCGCCACCACCCGCACGCTCGATGTCGCCGCCGACGCCGGCACCGCCTTCGACGGCACCTATCTGTACCAGATCGCCGAACGGCGCATCGACAAGCTCGACCCGGCCAGCGGCAAGGTGCTGGCCTCGATCCCGGCGCCGGGCGACGGCTACGATTCCGGCCTGACCTGGGCCGAGGGCAGCCTGTGGGTGGGCCAGTACCGCGACCGCAAGATCCACCAGGTCGACCCGGCCACCGGCAAGGTCCTGCGCAGCATCGCTTCCAACCGCTTCGTCACCGGCGTGACCTGGGTCGACGGCGAGTTGTGGCACGGGACCTGGGAGGGCGAGGAGAGCGACATCCGCCGCGTCGATCCGGCCAGCGGCGAAGTGCTGGAACGGCTGGAGATGCCGGCCGGCGTCGGCGTCAGCGGCCTGGAGTCGGACGGCGCCGGGCTGTTCTACGCCGGCGGCGGCGGCAGCGGCAAGGTGCGCGCGGTGCGCCGGCCGACGTGAGGACGCTCAGTATTGGTTGTACTTGCGGGCGTCGCCGCGCACCTGGTCGGCCGGGTACTTGGCGGCGTTGAGCGCCATCTTCTCCAGCGCGGCGGCGTGCAGGTCGACGCCGCTCTTGTCGGCCAGCTGCACCAGGTACAGCAGCACGTCGGCCAGCTCGTGGCGGATGCCGGTGCGGCGGGCGTCGTCCAGCTCGGCGTCGGCGCCGGTCTGCAGCCACTGGAAATGCTCGGCCAGTTCGGCCGCCTCCACCATCAGCGCCATCGCCAGGTTCTTCGGCGTGTGGAACTGCTGCCAATCGCGCTCGGCGGAGAATTGGCGGGTCAGGTCGCGCAGGGCGATCAGGCTGTCGGTTGGCGCGGTGGGAGAGGTCATGGTCGTTGCTGGCGGGGCTGGTGGATGGCGTCATGATAGCACCCGCCGGCGCCGGATCTGAATACCGGTTTTGGGCCGTCTGTTCCCCGTTTTCTGCCGTTCGTCGCACGGCGCGGACGGCGCCCCGGCGCTGGCGCTACAGTGGCGGCACTATAACTTCAGGGACGACCCCATCATGCGTACTGCCATCTCCATCGCCGTCATCACCGCCTTCGCCACCCTCGCCGGCTGCGCCGTCATCGTCGTCCCGGACGATGGTAATGGCAACGGCGGCGTGCGCTACAGCTCCGCCTTCGGCAGCTCGGCGGTGCAGGGCAACGGCCAGCAGACCACCGAACGCCGCGACGCGGCCAGCAGCGACGGCATCGACATCAACGGCCCGATGCAGGTCGAAGTACGGGTCGGCGACGCCACCTCGCTGCAGGTGGAAGGCGACAGCAACCTGCTGCCGATGCTGCGCACCGACTCCAGCGGCGGCGTGCTGCGCGTCTGGGTCGAGGGCAACATCCAGAGCGCCCACCCGCTGCGCGTGATCTACACCACGCCGCAGCTGCGCCAGATCGACGCCAACGGTTCCGGGCGCCTGACGGTGACCGGCTTGAACGGCGGCCCGCTGAGCCTGAGCCAGAAGGGTTCGCGCCAGATCCAGTTGTCGGGCAGCGTCAGCCGCCTCGAGGTGCGCGTCACTGGTTCGGGCAGCATCAGCGCCTCCGGCCTGCAGAGCGGCGCCACCGTCGCCAGCCTGAACAGCTCCGGCCGCCTGGACCTGGGCCGCCTGAACGGCGACTCGCTGAACCTGGACATCAAGGGCTCGGGCGGCGTCAACGCCAGCGGCAGCGTGCGCAGCATGAACGTGCGCGTGTACGGTTCGGGCAGCGCCGACCTGGCCGGCTTGACCAGCCAGAGCGCGGAACTGGTGTCCTACGGCTCCGGCAGCATCTCGGCCGGCGTCAGCCAGTCGCTGGTGGCCGACGCCACCGGTTCCGGCCACGTCACCGTGTACGGCAACCCGACGCAGCGCAGCATCAGCGGCAAGCGCGTCAGCGTGATGCAGTAAGCACGGCGTCGGCGGTCGCCGGTTCGCGGCCGCCGTCGCCGTCGCCGTCGTCATTGTGCGCCGCCAGCGCCAGTTGGCGGCGGAACTCGACGTAATCGCCGGCGCTGCGGCGCGGCGCCTCCAGCATCGGCAGGTGGCCGATGCCGGCCATCAGGATCACGCGGTGTTCGCCGAACAGCGCGGCCAGCGTGGCCGCGCCGGACGGATGCAGGATGCGGTCCTGCGCTCCCCAGACGATCAAGGCCGGCGTGCGCAGCCCGTGGTACTGCTGCTCCAGCAGCGGCGACGCCACCACCTGGCGCATGATCTCCGTGTGCAGCGCGAAGTCGGCCACCGCGCGCCGCGCCAGTGCCGTGCGCACCGAATACGGCAGGAAGAATCTGCGGTGCGCGGAATACGCCAGCAACTGCGCGAAGTCGCGCTGCGTCGGCACCAGCAGCGGCATGGCGCCGCTGGCGCGGTAGACATCGAGCACGACCGAACTCTGCGCCGCCGCCGTGCCCGCCGCATCGAGCAGCCACACGCTGGCCACCCGCTCGGGATGGCAGGCCGCGAACTGCGCGGCGATATAGCCGCCCATCGAATTGCCCCCCAAATGGATACGCCCCGGCGCATGGCGCTCGAGGAAGACGCGCAGCCGCTCGACCTGGTCGGCGATGGCGTAGCCGGCCTGCGGCGCGCGGCCGGCCTCGCCGAAGCCGGGCAGGTCGGGGATCAGCACGCGGTAGCGCGGCGTCAGGAAGCGGGCGATGCGGGTGAAATTGTCCTTGTCGCCGGCGAAGCCGTGCACCAGCACCAGTACCTCGCCGCTGCCGCCCTCCAGGTAGGGCATGCTGAAGCCGGGCAGGGCGCCGTCGCGCCGCCGCAGGCCCGCGCGCCGGCGCTCCAGCGCCATGCCGAGACGGGCCGCCGCCAGCGGCGCCACCCGTTCGAACAGCAACAGCGCGGCGGCCAGCGCCGCCAATAAGATAATAATGATATAAATGATATGCATCGTTGCGTCCTTGATTCACCTTGAAGCGGCGGCCTATGCGGCCGCCTCCGCCGTTTTACCCTGCAAGCGTTCGATCAGCGCCGCCAATGGCATCGGCCGCGCGTACAGGTAGCCCTGCATGCAGTCGCAGGCGTGGGCCACCAGGAAATCGGCCTGGGCCTGGGTCTCCACGCCCTCGGCCACCACCCGCAACCCCAGATGGCCGGCCATCGCCAGGATGGACTGCACCAGCGCGCGGCTGTTGGCGTCTTCCGGCGTGTCCATGATGAAGCTGCGGTCTATCTTCAGTTCATACAGCGGCATTTTCTTCAGGTAGGCCAGGCTGGAATAGCCGGTGCCGAAATCGTCGATCGAGAAGCGCAGCCCCAGCGCCGCCAGCTGGTGCATGCGCTCTATGGTCTGGTCCATCTTGTCGATCAACAGGCCCTCGGTCACCTCCAGCACCAGCATGGCGGCCGGGGCGCCGCTGTCGGCCAGGGTGCGCCGCACCACCTCGACGAAGTCGGCCTGGCGGAACTGGGTCGGGCTGACGTTGACCGACAGCGGCATGGCCAGTCCGGCGCGCTCGAGTTGCAGCACCGCTTCGCAGGCCTGGCGCAGTGCCCACGTACCCAGTTCGACGATCAGTCCCGATTCCTCGGCCACCGGGATGAACACCGCCGGCGGCACCATCTGGCCGTCGGCCAGCGGCCAGCGCATCAGCAGCTCGCCGCCGACCGCGCGGCCGCCGCGGTCGACCTGGGCCTGCACGTGCATCTGCAACTGGCCGGCCGCCAGCGCGGCGGCCAGGTCGCGCTCCATGCTCAGGCGCCGCTCGAGCTCGGCCTGCATCGCTGTCTCGTAGAAGGCGATGCCGTTGCGGCCCTCGGCCTTGGCGCGGTACATCGCGGTGTCGGCTTCGCGCAGCAAGTCCTGCGCGCTCTGGCCGCCCCGCGGCAGCATGGTCACGCCGATGCTGGCGGTGGAGTTGTAGGTCTGGCCCTCGATCTCGAAATCCTGGCCGATGGCGGCGCGGATCTTTTCCGCCACGGTGGAGGCGGCGTGGGTGGCGCCGTGCAGCTCGTGCGCCAGGTGGCCCAGCAGCACCACGAATTCGTCGCCGCCGATGCGGGCCACCGTGTCGGCCTTGCGCATCAGCTGCGACAGGCGGGCGGCGGCGTTGCGCAGCAGGGCGTCGCCGATGGCGTGGCCGCGCGCGTCGTTGATGGTCTTGAAGCGGTCGAGGTCGATGAACATCACGGCGCTGTAGGTGGCGCCGCGCTCGGAGCTGGCCAGCAGCTTGTCGATGCGGTCCATCAGCAGGCGCCGGTTGGGCAGGCCGGTCAGCACGTCGAAGAAGGCCAGGCGGTGGATGTCGTCCTGCGATTTCTTGCGCTCGGTGATGTCGCGCTCGACCGCCACCCAGTGCGTGTTGACGCCGCCCTCGTCGGCGAACGGCACCAGCTCGGTCTCGACCCAGTAGGCTTCGCCGTCCTTGGTGTAGTTCAGCAGTTCGGCGCGCACCGCCTCGCTGCGCGCCATGGCGCGCTCGATATGCTCCAGCACCGCCGCCTCGGTGTCCGGCCCTTGCAGCAGGCGCAGGCTGCGGCCCAGCACTTCGCCGCGCCGGTAGCCGGTGCGGCGCTCGAACGCTTCGTTGACGAAGATGATGCGCTGGCCCGCCTCGCCGCCGGCGCCGTCCGGCTCGACCTGGGCGATCAGCACCATGTCGTTCAGGCGCGACACCGCGGCCGAGGTCAGGCGCAGCTCGGCGTTCAGCGCCGACAGTTCGTGCTGGTGCTGTTGCAGTTCGTCGAAGGAGCGCGCCAGGTGTTGCAGCAGCACGGCGCACGACAGGGTCAGCACCGCCGTCATGAACATGAAGTTGAGCGTGATGATGGCGGCCTTGAGGAAGCCGTAGTCCGGCAGGCCCTCGATGCGCAGCTGGGAGTTCTGCTCGAAGCCGACCACCATCACCGCCAGCCCGGCCACGCCCAGGGTCCACAGCGCCGGCCGCAGGCCCAGCAGCAGCGCCGCCAGCACCGGGATGGCCATCAGGTAGATCTGGCTGACCGGCCCGACCTTGAGCAGCAGGCCGATGCCGACCACGAAGGCGACCAGCAGGAAGTTGACCACGCGCAGGGTGTAGGACAGGCGGCGCAGGCGCCAGATGCCGGCCAGCCACAGCAGCGCGACGATGTCGATGACGACAATCGACCACATGCCTTCGCTGGCCGCCAGCAGGATGCTGGGGATGGCCGTGGCCGTGCCCAGCAGGAAGACGACCAGCAGCAGCTTCGCAAAGATTTGCGCGCGCCAGTGCGCGATGTCGTTCGGCACAGCCACGTGTGAGCCTCCGAGGTGCGTTGCGGGTCTTGGTGTTTTGATAGTACCCGCAATCGCCCGGCGTGTCAGCTGGGCAAGTTAGTCGGTCGAATCAGTCCCTGGCGTTGACGCTGCCGATGCCGGCCACCGACTTGTTGACGGTCTTCGGGTGGCCGTAGTAGTCCAGTTCGCCCATGCCCTTGGCGACCGCGTTGAGCAGCTCGGTGGCATGCACGCTGACGTGGCCCACGCCCTCGAAATTGACGTCGACCCGTTCGGCCACTAGCGACTTGGTATCGACCTCGCCGACCCCCTTGGCGTTGACCCGCAGGTACTTGACCTTGCCGTTGGCCACCAGGTGGCCGGCGCCCAGGTAGCCGATGTCGAGGCGGTCGGTGTTGACCTTGTTGAGGATGGTTTCGCCCGCGCCTTCCACCTTGACCCGGCTCAGCGCCGGCACGGTGATGGTGATGCGCGGATTGGTCTTGCCGGACTTGAAGGTCTTGTCCGCCATGGTGATCAGCAGTTCGTTGCCGACCACCTCGGTCCGGAGCGAGCCGACGAACTGCTCGTCGCCGCTGACCACCACCGACTGGGTCTTGCCCACCTCCACCGTCATGGCGAAGGCGCCCTTGGCGTTGATGGCGACGAAGGACGCCAGCTGGCGGGTCGATTCGGCGGCCGAGGCGGCGGCGCTCAGGGCGAACAGGGCAGGGATCAGGACGGCGGCAGCGGTACGGCGCATGGATTTCCTCGGTGGGTTGTCAATTTAAACAAAGTGAATTTTACTTAAGCTGGCCGCCGCTGCCGACAACTTTGCGATAAACGGTCAAAATCCGGGGATGTGTTGCATTATGGATACGTTCAATGGCGGGCCGGGGCCGCGCCATTGAAGCTTGCCACGCCGTCGGGCGGCTTATTTGCTGGTCAGGCATTCCTTCATGAAGGCCTTGCGCTCGTCGCCTTTTTTGCCGGTGGCGTCGGCGTTGCATTTCTTCATCTTGTCCTGCTGCGTCATTTTCGGCGCCGGGGCGGCGGCGTCCGCGCTCAGGCATTGCTTCATGAAGGCTTTGCGGTCGTCGCCTTTTTTGCCGGTCGCATCGGCGTTGCAGGTTTTCATCTTGCTTTGCTGGGCGGTCGGCTCGGCGGCGCTGACGGCGCCGCACAGGGACAGGATCAGGCTGGCAACGAACAGTTTTTTCATTTTCATTTCCCCGAAAGTTGAGTGAAGGTATGGACAGCGTTTGCTTGCCGCATCCAGACTATACGACAATTGCCGCTAGCCGGCGGCCGGAATGTAGTCGAAGCCGTTGCGGATCTGGCCGATCAGCGCGGCCTGGTTTTCCTGGCCGTCGCTGAAGAACGCCAGGGCGTCGCCGCGGGTCAGGCCGTCGTGCAGCACCTGCAGCCAGTACGCCTTGCCGCCTTGGTCCGGCGCCCGGTGCAGCACGTTGCTGTAGAGCTGGGTGACATAGGCGTCGTCGCTGAGGTTGCTGCCGTACAGTGTCTGGAACTCGGCGCTGCTGGCAAAGAAGCCGGCGGCCGACCTCAGGCTCAGGCCCTGGTCCATGACGTTGATCCAATAGCCCAGGCCGCCCTGGTCCGGCGCGCGGTTGAAGGCGGCCTGGTACAGGCGGTAGGCCTGGCCGCCGACGCCGTCGATGTCGAGCGCGATGCTCGTGTCGTGGAAATACAAGCGCTCGACGCCGTCGAGGATGTCGGCGCTGGCGCCGTAACGGGTGATCTCGGCGTGGCCGTCGCGCTGAACGATGTCGTATAGCGACCCGGAGTCGTCATACACCACCGCATCGATGCCGGCGCCGCCGTGGATCGCGGCGCCGTTGGACTGGCCGATCAGGAGGTCGTTGCCGTCGGTGCCGGCGCTTGCCGCCGCGACGGTGGTGAAGCTGGTGTGCAGGCCCGCAAAATGATTGCCGGCAAGGTCGCGGAGCGCGCCGGCTGCGATGTCCAGCGTGTAGGTGGCGCCGGGGCGGAGGTGCCACTGCGTGCTCAGGTCCAGGTGGGTGCCGGCGGGCGTCGCGTTCGCGTAGGAGTCGAAGGCGACTTCCTGGCCGGCACTGTCCCGTAGCACGATGCCGCCGGCGTTGGCTATCTTGATCTGCTCGGTAAAGTCCAGCGCCAGGAAGTGGAAGATGCCGGCGGCCACAGCGGTGTCGGGCGGCGCCGCCAGTTGCGGCGCGGCGCCCAGCTTGCTGGCCGCCAGCGTGTAGCCGCCGGTGGCGTTGAGGTCGGTGAAGTAGGCGTGCACCGACAGGTAATAGTCGCCGCTGCGGGCGGCCTTGTAGCCGAACGCGCCGCCATACGTGGCGCTGGAATGGGCGACGGTCACACTTTGGGCGTCGTACAGCGACGCGGCATAGGCGTATTTCGGATTCAGGCCGTGGCTGGCGCTGCTCTGCAACTCGAACTGGTAGGACTCGCCTTGCTGCAGCGTCACCTTGAGCGTATCGTCGTCACCGGCATAATTGAGCACGCCGCTCACCTGGGCGCCGATCGCCAGGCTGCTGGCGTTGTCGCCGTAATGCACATAGTCGTCGCTGCCCAGCGACGTGGCGGTCAGCTTGTAACTGTTGGCGCCATCGTCCGGGCGCGCGCTGACGGCCAGGTAAATGTCGCCGGTGACGTCGGCGACGTAGAGCTGATAGGTGTTGTCGCTGTCGTTGAGGTGGGGGGTACGGACACTGAGTTGACCGTGTTGCCCATCCGTGCCCCGCAAATCGGGCAGCTTGCCGCCGGGCGCATGCTCCAGCAGGAATCCGTAGTACTGGCCCGCGACCACCGCGACCTTGAAGACGTCCTGGTCGATGGGAACTTCCAGCTTGCCGCTGAAGGCGATGCCCGAATCGAGCCGGGTCGCGCCGGCCGGCTGGTCGCTGACATCGTCGGACGCGCTCAGCGCGGCGCTGACGACATAGCCGCCGGTTTGCTGGCCGGCCGCCACTTCGATGTAGTAGGTGCCGCTGGCGGCGGCGCGATACGATAGTGGCGAACCGCTGGCGCTGCTCGCCTGCAGCTGGCCTTGTGCATCGACCACATTCAATGTGGTGGTGTAGCCGCTGTTAAACAATGCCGACCCCGCGGCCGGTTTCAGCGACATGGCGTAGGTCGCGCCGGCCGCCAGGGTGATCGCGAACCAGTCGCGGTCGCCGCCGTGTTCCAGCATGCCGCCGACGCTGCCGCCGACGGCGAGCTTGCCGGCGGCGGCGGCGGTGGCGCCGACATCGTCGGCCGGCGCGGTGGCGCTCAACGTGTAGGTGCTGCCTTGATCGCCGGCGACGCTGATGTAGTAGTCGCCCGTGGCGCTCGCCGTGAAGCTGGTGTTGGCCTTCGTATCGGTGTGGGTCTTGACGACCTGCTCGTACTTGTCGCTGACCTTCAGCGAGTTGGCGTGGCCGGCCTGCGCGTTGTTCAAGGTCAGCAGGTAGTTGGTACCGGCTTGCAACGCGACTTTGAAGACGTCGACATCGTGCTCGAAGTTGATCTTGCCACCGATGGCGGTGCCCAGCGTCATCGGCGTGGCGCTGCCCGTGGTGTCGCCAAAGTCGTCCGGGATCGGCTTGGATGCCTTGAGGGTGTACGAACCATATCCTGCGTGACTTGCGCCGTAGTACGCGACCAAGACCGCAAAGGTGCCGCTGGTGTCCGCCTTGACGGTCACGCTGTGGGCGCCGGCGCCGTTGGCCGGCAACGCCGAATAGGACATCGTCCGGCTTTGCTCGTCGAAGACGGCAAAGCTCAGGATGTCGCTATCGCGCGCATCGCCCGACAATTCCAGCGTGTAGGCCTGCCCGGCGCTCACGCGGAGGTTGAAACAGTCCGTGTCGGAAATGTAATCCAGCTTGCCCGTCATCTGGCCGCCAGGCAACAGGATGCCGGCGCTGCTGTTGTCCTTGGAGTAGTCGTCCACCTGGTTGACCACCAGCAGCGCATAGTCGCCCGCGACGTTGCTGCCGACGGCGATAAAATAATCGCCGCTGGCAGCGGGTTCTAACGGGTGCTTGTTGTCATATAACTGCTTGCCGTTGGCGTCGTAGATTCCGAACATGCCAGACAGGACGGAGCTGTCCGGGGAGGAGAAGGTGTAGTGCTGGCCTGCCTCCGCGTGGAACTTGTACCAGTCGACATCGCCGGCGACGTCGAAGCGTCCGGTCATGGTGACGCCCGCGGCCAGTACGCCGGTGGTGTGGATGTCCGCCGATAAAGCGTCCGGTTGCGGGACTGCTGCGGAGACTGAATAGCGGATGCCCGCGAAGTTGGCGCCGGCCGGGTAGTACTCCGCCGACAAGAAATAATCGCCGCCGACGGCCGGCTTGTATTGGAAGGCCGGGCCGCTGCTGTCGCTGCCATAGTGCCAACCTGTCAAGGTGTTGCCCTTGGCATCTTTCAGAGCCAATATTGCATAGTTCAGTTTGGCGTTGCTGCCGGGCGCCGGCGTCATCGCGAACACATAGTTGGTTCCTGCATCCAGGTGGATCCTGAACCAATCTAAGTCCAACTCGTTTTCAAACATGCCCAGTGCGCTGCCGCCGACGGTGAGCGTACCTGTGGTGGATGGGGTGCTGCTGTAATCATCGGTGTTGGACATGAGGCGAGGCGCGGCGCGTGGGAAAGGTTAAGGTTTCCATTTTAACATTTTTGTTGCTACGGAAACTCACCAAAACCCACGCGCCGTCCGGCTTGGTTGCCGCTATCCGGCGGCCGGAATGTATTCGAAGCCGTTGCGGATCTGGCCGATCAGCGCGGCCTGGTTTTCCTGGCCGTCGCTGAAAAACGCCAGGGCGTCGCCGCGGGTCAGGCCGTCGTGCAGCACCTGCAGCCAGTACGCCTTGCCGCCTTCGTCCGGCGCCCGGTGCAGCACGTTGCTGTAGAGCTGGGTGACATAGGCGTCGTCGCTGAGGTTGCTGCCGTACAGTGTCTGGAACTCGGCGCTGCTGGCAAAGAAGCCGGCGGCCGACCTCAGGCTCAGGCCCTGGTCCATGACGTTGATCCAGTAGCCCAGGCCGCCCTGGTCCGGCGCGCGGTTGAAGGCGGCCTGGTACAGGCGGTAGGCCTGGCCGCCGACGCCGTCGATGTCGAGCGCGATGCTGCTGTCCTGGAAGTGCACCCGTTCGACGCCGTCGAGCACGTCTTTGCCGCCGTCGCGCCAATGGTTGATCTCGGTGTGACCGTCGCGCTGAACGATGTCGTACATGGACTTGCGCTCGCCATACAGCACCGCATCGATGCCGGCGCCGCCGTGGATGGCGGCGCCGTTGGACCGGCCGAGCAGGAGGTCGTTGCCGGCGCTGCCGGCGCTTGCCGCCGCGACGGTGGTGAAGCTGGTGTGCAGGCCCGCAAAATGATTGCCGGCCATGTCGCGGATGGCGTCGGCGGCGATGTCCAGCGTGTAGCTGGCGCCCGCAGTCAGGTGCCGCACTGCGGCGAAGTCCAGGTGGGTGCCTACAGTCCGGTAATCCAGGTTGTAGCCGAAGCCGACGCTGTTGCCGGCGGCGTCCTTGAGCGTGATGCCATTGGCATTGGCTACCTGGATAGGCTGCTTGAAGTCGAGCGCCAGGAAGTGGTGGATGCCGGCGGCCGCGCCGGTGTCGGGCGGCGCCGCCAGTAGCGGCGCGGCGTCCATCTTGCTGGCCGCCAGCGTGTAGCCGCCGGTGGCGTTGAGGTCGGTGACTTTGGCTTGCACGGACAGGTAGTAGTCGCCGCTGGCGGCGGCCTTGTAGCCGAAGGTCCAGCCAAACGGGCCGCCGGACCGGGCGACTTCCGAACCTTGGGCGTTGTGCAGCGTCACGCCATAGTCGTATTTTGCATTCAAGCCCTGGCTGGCGCTGCTCTGCAACGCGAACTGGTAGGACTCGCCCTGCTGCAGCGTCACCTTGATCGTATCGACGTCGTCGGCATAGTTGAGCGCGCCGTTTGCCTGCGCGCCGACAGCCAGGCTGCCGGCGAGGTAGCTGGAGTTGCTGTAGTCATCCTTGCCGAGGGCGGTGGCGGTCAGCCGGTAGCCGTTGGCGCCATATTCCGGGGCCTCGCTGACGGTCAGGTAAATGTCGCCGGTGGTTTTTGCGAAGTACAGCTGGTAGGTGCTGTTGCTGTAGTCGAGGCGCAGGTTATTTACCTGGAGCGCTTCCCACTGCGCATCCCTGCCCTGCAAGGCAGGCAGATGGCCGCCCGGCGCACGCTCCAGCTGGAATCCGTAGTACTGGCCCGCGACCACGGCGACCTTGAAGACGTCCTTGTCGCTGGGGACTTCCAGCTTGCCGCTGAAGGCGCTGCCCAGGTCGAGCCGGGTCGCGGTGGCCGCCTGGTTGCCGGCGTCGTCAGGCGTGCCCAACGCGGCGCTCACGACATAGCCGCCGGCTTGTTCGTGAGCCGCTACTTCGATGTAGTAGGTGCCGCTGGCGGCTGCGCGATACGACAGTTGCGGACCCGTGGCGCTGCGGTTGGTCTCCAGCCCCGTCAGCACATGGCCTTGCGCATCGACGACATTCAATGCGGTGTAGTAGAAGAAGTTGTTAAACAAAGGCGAGCCCTCGGCCTTCTTCAGCGACATTTCGTAGGTCGCGCCGGCCTCCATCGTGATCGCGAACCAGTCGCGGTCGCCGCTGTGTTCCAAGTTGCCGCCGGCGCTGCCGCCCACGGCGAGCTTGCCGGCGGCGGCGGCGTTGGCGCCGAAATCGTCGGCCGGGGTGCTGGCGATCAGCGTGTAGATGTTGCCTTGCTCGCCGGAGACGGTGAGGTAGTAGTCGCCCGTGGCGGCCGGCGTGAAGCTGGTGTTGCCCTTGGCATCGTTCTGGGTTTTGACGACCTGGCCGTCCTCGCCGGTGATCGCCAGCGAACTGGCGTAGCGGCCCTGTATCGCGTTCAATGCCAGCAGGTAGGTGGTGCCGGCCTGCAACGCGACTTTGACGACGTCGACATCGCCCGTGAAGTTGATCGTGCCGGCGATGGCGGTGCCCAGCGTCAGCTGCGTGGCGCCGCTCACGGCGTCGCCCAAGTCGTCCGCGATCGGGTTGGATGCCTTGATGGTGTACGGGCCGTGTCCGATCTGCGCAGTGTTGTCGGCCGTGACGATCACCGCATAGGTGGCGCTGGTGCTGGCCTTGAAGGTCGCGCTCGGGGCGCTCTGGTTGCCATACGACGAGGTCGACGTGGCCACCGTCTTGCCTTGCTCGTCCAGGACCGTAAAGGTCAGGATGTCGTAATCGCGCGCATCGCCCGACAAGTCCAACGTGTAGGCCTGGCCGGCGGTCAAACGGATGTTGAAGCGGTCCTGGTCGTAAGCGTAGTTCAGCTTGCCCGTCGCCTGGCCGCCGGCCAACAGCATGCCGGCGCTGCTGTTGTTGGCGGAGTAGTCGTCCACCTGGTTGTACGCCCGCAGCGAGTAATCGCCCACGACGTTGCCGCCGACGGCGATAAAATAATCGCCGCTGGTGGTGGGTTCCAATGGGTAGTGGTCTTCTGTCAACGCCTTGCCGTTGACGTCGTAAATCTCGAAGACTGTCGGCACGACGGCGCTCTTCGGAAAGCCAAAAAAGTAATGCTGGCCTGCTTCGGCATGGAATTTGTACCAGTCCACATCGCCGGCGACGTCGAAGCGGCCGGTCACGGTGTCGGTCGGGGCTAACACGCCGGTGGTGTGGATATCGGCCGACAAGGCGTCCGCCGGCTGGATCGCCGCGGAGACCGCGTAGTGGACACCGGTGTAATCCGATCCGGGATACAGAGAGTATTGCGCCGACAGGAAATAGTCGCCATCGGCGACCGGCCGGTACTGGATCGCCGGGCCGCTGTCGTTGCCCCCCAAGCTCCACGGTACCACCGCGGTCTTGTTGGCGTCGAAGAGGGTCAGTATCGACGTGCTTAAATCGGCGTAGGTGCCGGCCGGCGACGTCATCGCGAACACATAGGTGGTGCCGGCATCCAGGTGGACCTTGAACCAATCCAGGTCCCACTGGCGTTCAAACCTGCCGAGGGTGCTGCCGCCGACGGCGAGCGTGCCGGTGGTGGATGGGGTGCCGCTGTAATCGTCGTCGGTGTCGGACATGGGGCGAAGCGCGGCGCGTGGGAAAAGTTAAGGTTTCCATTCTAACATTTCTGTTGCTCGGGAAACTCACCAAAACCCACGCGCCGCGCGGCTTAGTTGCTGCTGGCCTCCTCGACGAACACCACGGCCGTGCGCGCGGCGACGCTGAACTTGCCGCCGGCGCTGACGTAGTTGCCCACCCGCGCGTTGCGGCCGCCGCCGGCGTCCAGCTGGATGCGGTGCACGCTCAGCTTGCGGCCCGCCAGCTCCGGCACGGCGATGGTCTTGCCCACCTTGTCGACGTTGAACAGCACCACCACCAGCTTATAGCGGGCGCCGTCGTAGCGGCGCGGATGCTGGCCGTCGATGCTCATGACGATCAGCCCCGGCACCTGCTGCGGCCCGGTGTTATGGAAGCGCAGCCGCTCCGACACGTCCTGCGCCGTGCGCAGCCGGAACAGGCTGCTGTCCTGGCGGATCGCCAGCAAGTCGTTGACGGCGTCGCGCGCGCCGACGATGGCGAGGTTGCCGGCCTTGAGCAGCGGGTTGGCCAGCAGCGGCGACATCAGCGGCCAGTTGTCCTGGTTGACGCCCGCCATCGGCAGGCCGACGCCGAAGTTGTTCGACTGGTAGCTGTAGTCGAGCTTGTTGAACCAGTCGCCGGCGTCGTAGCTGTCGCGGTCCATCGACTTCGAGCGCAGCATTTCCTGGCCGGCGTGCAGCAAGGGCACGCCCTGCGCCAGAATATTGATGGCCGCGCCCAGGGTCTGCACCTTGACGCGGTCGGCCATGCTGGTGGCGAACGGCAGCTTGTAGGCGTTCAGGTCGTACAGGGTCTGGTTGTCGTGCGCCTCGACGTAGTTGATGGTCTCGGCCGGATTGGCGGCAAAGCCGGCCTGCTGGCCGAAGTAATCGATCTGCGAATTCTTGCGCAGCGTGCCGCTGCGGTCGACGAAGCTGTAGTCGCGCAGCGTGCCGGACAGGCCCACCTTGACCAGATCGCCCAGGCGCAGCAAGTCGTCCTTGGTCTGCGTCGACTGCGCGTTCGGATCGTAGTAGACGCCGTTGATGAAACCTTGCTGGCTGATCAGGCTGGCGCCGCTGTCGCAGCAGCCGCCGCCGCGCACGCTGTCGCGGATGCGGTCGTTGAACGAGCCGATCCCGCTGCCGAACATATTGGCCTGGCGCGCCTGCACGAAGCGGGCGTCGTTGCCGACCGTGCCGAAGTTCCAGGCTTCGCCGTACAGGTAGATGTCGCGCCCGGCCGCGCGGTTGACGGCCGTTTGCAGCTGCCGCATCACCGCCAGCGGCGTGAAGCCCATGATGTCGAAGCGGAAGCTGTCGACCCGGTAGTCGCGCGCCCAGGTGCTGACCGAATCGATCATCAGCTTGGCCATCATGGCGTTCTCGGACGCGGTGTCGGCGCAGCAACTGTCGTTGGTGATGCCGCCGCCGGCGTTGAGGCGGTAGTAGTAGGCCGGCACGATCTTGTCCAGCACCGACAGCGGGCCCTGCTGCGAAGCGCTGGTGTGGTTGTAGACCACGTCCATCGTCACCCGCAGGCCTTGCTGGTGCAGGCCCTGCACCATGGCGCGGAACTCGCGCACGCGCACCGCGCCGTCGTTGGCGTTGCTGGAGTAGCTGCCTTCCGGCGCGGTGTAGTGCACCGGATCGTAGCCCCAGTTGAAGCAGTCGCCGCCGCGCGTGGCTTCCACCGCCGCCTGCTGCGCGGTCGAATCGGCGGCCGCGTTGGGGATGGCCGGCGTGCTGCAGCCGGCTTCGTTGACGCTGGCGTAGTCGAACGACGGCAGCAGATGGATGTGGGTCAGGCCGGATTTCTGCATCAGGCGCAGGTGGCGCATGCCGTCCGAATCCTGGTCGGCGAAGGCCAGGTATTTGCCGCGGTGCGCGGCCGGCACGCTGGCGTCGCTGGCGCTGAAGTCGCGGATGTGCAGCTCGTACAGGGCGATGTCGGTCGGGCTGTCGAGGCGCGGCACCTGGTGGTGGTCCCAGCCGTCCGGCTTGAGCGCGGCGCTGTCCAGGTTGGCGACGAAGCTGCGCTGGCTATTGGCGTTCAGGCTGAAGGAATACGGATCGGTCACGCTGTTGTCGACCAGCGTGTTGCCGGCCCAGCGCGACAGCACCTGCACCTGGTAGGTGTAGTAGTAGCGGTTGACCCAGCTGGCGTCCGGCGCGCTGTAGCTCCATACGCCGCTGGCGGCGTCGCGGCTCATGGCGCGGGTCTGCGTGCTGGCGCTGGTGGCGTCCGGGTACAGCCTGAGGCTGACCGACTTGGCGGTCGGCGCCCACACGCGGAAGGTCGGCACGCCGTTGCGGTCGTAGCTCAGGCCCAGGGTGGCGCTGGCGGCGGCCGGCGCGAACACGCTGTCGAGCATGCCGCTCATCTGCAGCGAGGTCACTTGCACCAGCTTGCCGTTGGCGTCCAGCTGGGCGACGGCGAACTGGCCGCTGGCCTTGGCCGCGATGCCGGCCGCGTCGGCGTCCGCCATGGTCAGCGCGGTGGCGCCGGCCAGGTGCGGATACTTTTGCTGCAAGGCCGCCGGCAAGGCGCCGGTGCTCAGCGCGATGCTGCCGTCGGCGCCGGTGACGCCCGCGCTGCTGGAGCCCAGGCCGCCGTTGGCCGCATAGTACAGCCGGTAGTTGCCGCCGGCGGCCGCGCCCGGCCACGCCAAGGTCGAGGCCGACAGCCAGTGGGCACTGGCGTTGTTGAGGTTGCCATAGCTGATGGCCGGCGGCGCGCTGTAGACGCTGCAATCGCCTTCCAGCATCCAGACTTCCTGGCCGTTGCTGGCGATGTCGGGGCTGAAGTTGGCCGACTGGTCGTTGCCGCAGTTCTTGTTGCCGCTGCCGTCGGTGACCAGGAACCAGATCGCCGACTTGGCGGTGTTGACGGGGATGTCGACGTAGCCGCCGAAGTCGTCGCTCTGGGTCATCATGAAGCGGCCGCTGATCCAGCCGGGGCTTGGGTTGACCGGGCCGTCCCACGAGTACACCCCCCACTGGCTGGCGTCGCCGGCGGCGCGGTGGAAGTGCATGCGGATGTTGGCCGGGGCCGGCGGCGCCGCCACCACGCCCGCCAGCATCTTGCCGCCCATCAGTTTGGCGCTCGGGGCGGCGGTGCTGGCGCTGTCGCTGCCACCGCAGGCGGCCAGCAGGGCGAACACGCCCGTGGCCGTGATAAATTTCAGATGTGAAACTAAACTACAGTGCAGTTTCATGCTGGTCTCCGTGTTTTATAGGTTTTTGCCTCCAATCATCTGCGGACTGGATGGGTTTGTAATATTACTACCTAAAAAATGTGGAAATGATAAATATTCAGCGGAGTGTTGTTGAGCGTGGACAGGCGAAAAAAGGCTCACCGCAGATGACCGGGGGGGGAACCTCTTCCTGCCGGCGCTGCCGGCATGCTCAGGACGGGGTCTATTTTTTCGGCTTTTACTAAAACGCGATAACCACGACTACCCCGCGCTAACCTCTAATAATTCGTGCGAGTCCGCGCTATTTACTGAACTAAAACCTGCTAACCGCGTCTAACGAATACAGGCCGAAAAATTAGCGGCGTTTAGCATTCGGCCCAGCATTTTTAGTAAGTGATAGCGCGCTGTAGTACTGGTCAGTAGTGGTTAGCAGCGCTTAGTAAAAACCGATTTTTGGGAGCCCCCACCATGCCTAGCTATGGCCTTCAATTCCCGATTCGCGTACCCGACGACGTGCTCGTCGAACTGGGCGAATTCACCGGCAATTTCTGGTCGAATTCCTTGGCCCATGAGCCCCACATCATCGCGGCAATCCGCAACTACATCAGTCCCAAGCCGCCAGCCCCGCAGCAGCCCGCCGTGGCGTCCGAGGCGGGATACCAATGGAAGCAGGTCTTTCTTCCAGAGGGCACAAGGCTGCGGGCCAGCTTCGGCGGCCAGCCTTATTTCGCCACGGTGATCGGAGCGGAAATCAAATACGAAGGGCACGCGGTCTCGCCATCATGCTTTGCCAATCTGCACGGCAGCGGCAATCGCAATGCCTGGAAAGCCGTGTAGCTGCGCCTGCCCGGTAGCAGCGCGCCTATCCGTGCCAAGTCCAACCGGCATTTGCCCGCCCGGAGCACCGGCGCCGACGCAGGGCCAAGGCCAAGGCGCCCAACGCAAGACCGGCTCAGGAAAAACCGCTCGTCGCAGAAAGCGCCGTGCCGCGAAACATACTCCCGGAAATCCGTGAAGAACCAAAAAAAAACGCCACCCGAAGGTGGCGTCGATAGTGGCGGCCTGACGATCAGGCGGCCCTGGCCGATTCCGCGCGGCCGCAGTAGCGTTCCACATAGGCCTGGTGGGTCGGCAGCTGCACCACGATGCGGTCCACTCGCGACTTGATGCCGCCGAGGAAGTGCTGGAGTTCGGCGTCGCCCATCAGGTCGGCGGTCTGGTGGTGCGAGCGCGGCATGATGCCCTGGCCCAGCATCACCTGGATCCACGAGTTCTCCGCGAACAGCTCGTTCGGCACGCGGAACACGCGCCCCGTTTCGCGGAACAGGTCGATGCGGTGCTGCAGCGCGGCGGGGATGCTCATCTCGCGCGCTTCGATCCAGAACGGCGAATCGGTGCGGTGGTTGACGTGGTAGTGCAGGATGATGAAATCGCGGATGTGCTCGATCTCGCTGTTGCACTGGTGGTTGTATTCGTCGATGTCGGCCTGGCTGATGCCGTCGGTGGGGAAGGTCTGCATCAGCCGCACCACGGCGCGCTGGATCAGGTGGATGCTGGTCGATTCGATCGGCTCCAGGAAGCCGCTGGCCAGGCCGATCGCCACCACATTGCCCTTCCACGTGTGCTTGCGCTGGCAAGGCTTGAACTTGATCACGCGCGGCGCGATCAGCGCCTTGCCTTCGACGTTGGCCATCAGCTGCCGCATCGCCAGATCCTCGTCCAGGTGGCGGCTCGAATACACGATGCCGTTGCCGACCCGGTGTTGCAGCGGGATGCGCCACTGCCAGCCGGCTTGGTGCGCCATCGAGCGCGTCAGCGGCACGGCGTCGCCCACCGACTCGGTCTGCACGGCGATGGCGCGGTCGCAGAACAGCCATTGCGACCAGTCTTCCATCGGCTCCTGCATGGCGTCGCCGATCAGCAGGCCGCGGAAGCCGGTGCAGTCGATGAACAGATCGCCTTCGATTTCCTGGCCCGACTCCAGTACCACCGAGCGCACGTCGCCGTTGTCCTCATGCTTGGTGTAGCGCACGATCTTGCCTTCGATGCGCTGCACGCCGCGCGGTTCGCTCAGACGCCGCAGGTATTTGGCGTAGCGGCTGGCGTCCAGGTGGTAGGCGTAGTTCATGCCGTTGTCCGGCAGGTGGGCGAAGCGGTTCTCCAGCGAGGCCTTCAGCTCCAGGCAGTAGTCGCCGTAGTCGCCGGCCAGGCCGCGCTCGACGCCCTTGTGCCAGAAGTGCTGGAAGCCGGCGGTCCAGTGGTCGGTGCCGGTCATGCCGAAGGAGTGGATGTAGTCTTGCTTGACGTTGCGCCAGCCTTCGAAGCTGATGCCCAGCTTGAAGGTGGCCTGGGTCTCGGCCATGAATTCCTGCTCGTTGATTTCCAGCAGATTGTGGAAATTCATTAGCGTCGGAATCGTGGCCTCGCCGACGCCCACCGTGCCGATTTCGTCGGACTCGATCAGCTTGATGTCGAGCCGCTTGCCCAGCACCTTGGCGATGCCGGCCGCCGCCATCCAGCCGGCGGTGCCGCCGCCGACGATGACGACGCGCTGCACCGGCCGGCGCTTGTTGGGATCTCGGGTGGTAGGGTTCATCGTGGTCTCCTTAGCGGTTCATTTTTTTAAGTGTCTGGGCGCGCAGCACGCGCGCGGCCTCGTCGTTGAGCGGCGCCAGCACATGGCGGGCGTGCTCGGGAATATGGGCGGCCGTGCTGTCGTCGGCTTCGAAGATGTAGTGGCGGAAGATCTCCTGCCAGGCCTTGCGCTGCGCCGCCGGCAGGTCGCGCATGGTGAGGAAGGCCAGCATCAGCGCGCTGGTCGGCGTGTCCATGTAGTCGGGCGACTGGCGCCACCAGTAGTTGACCAGCACGTTGAACGGGTCCAGCGCCTCGATGTGGTGCCACCACATGCTGGGAATGAAGATGGCGTCGCCCGGTCCCAGCTCGGCGGTCTGCGCATGCGCCAGCGCCTCGGCGAATTTCGGATACTTGTCGAAGTCCGGATTCAGCAAGTCCACCAGGCTGACGGCCTGGCCGGCCGGCGTGAAGTCCAGCGGGCCGATGTACAGATTTTTCAGCTGCGCCGGCGGGAACAGCGTGAAGCGGCGATGGCCGGCCGCCACCACGGCCAGGTTGTCCGGCACGTCGTAGTGGGCGGCGATGCGGGTGCGGTTGCCGATCCAGATGCTGGCCAGCGCGTCGCGGCCGCCGAGGCCGATGTCGTTCTGTTCGCGGAAGCCGGGCAAACAGGTCTCCACCGTGGTCGAGCCGACGTAGACGGTGGCCGGCGTGGCATGGTGGCGCTTGGCCTCGATCTCGTCCAGCACGGCGGTCAGCTTGGCGTGCACCGGGTAGAAGTTGAAGCCGCTCATGTCGGCGTTGTAGAAGAAGCGGCCGCCCGCTTCCGGCGGCCCCAGCATGGCGCCCACGGTGGCGTCGCGGTAGTGGCGGCGCAGGTAGGCGTCGCCGCCGCGCTCGTCGGCCAGCGTGGCGCGCACCATCGGCCAGCTGGCGGCCAGGCCGCGCAGCACCAGCGGTTCGGTGGCGTTGAGGATGTCGTCGCCCAGGTCGTTGACGCCCAGGCCGCTGATCTCGCGCAGGGCTTCAGGCATGGGCGGCGTTCTTGCGGTCGATCAGCATGCGGAAGTTGGACAGCGAGGCCAGCACCATGTAGATGCTGTGCAGGTGGCCGGCCTGGTGCAGCGCGGCCACGGCCTCCGCGCCCAGCGCCGACAGCCGGTCCTCGTTGATGGTGTAGAAGCCGACCAGGCGGTTCTGCGAGCCGTCGTTCAGTTCGACGTCGAGCACGAAGCTTTCCAGCAGCTCGTGTTGCAGCAGCGCGGCCAGCAAGGCCGGCGTCTGTTGCAGTCCCTGGTGGATGGCCAGCAGCATCGAGCTGGCCTGCTCCAGGAACTCGCTGTTGCCGCCATGCGGCATGAATACTTGCTCGCCCTCGGTGCGGCTGACGCGCGGGCTGTCGACATCGATGTGCACCATCAGCTCGCTGCCGTTGACGCCGATCATGAAGGGCTGGCGTTCGATCATCATCGGCACGTAGGGCGCGTCCCAGCGCTCGCCGCCATCGTCCACCAGGAACAGGTTCTCATCTTCCTGGAAGCCGAACAGCGCGATCGGCTCGAAGCCCAAGCCGTCCGTGGTCTTGCGGAAGACGATGGGGTAGCAGGCCTGCACGTCGCGAAATTCGGCCGGGAAGGTGACGGCCGACATCTGGCGCTCGCCGAACTGCGCGCCGCGGCGGGTGATGACGCGCAGGTCCTTGTGGTCTACGTTGTTGAGCAATACGGTAGTCGACATATGGTCTCTTTAGATTTTCTGCAAGCCGTGGCGCTTGATATGGTTGATCAGTTCGCGGTTGTCCGGCAGCGCGCCCAGCATCTTGCGGGTCAGCGCGGCCGCTTCGCGGAAATAGCCGTCCGCCAGCGCGGCCTGTCGTGGCTGTGGGTGCATGAATTCGCTGCGGAAGCCCATGCCGTACAACACGTACTGGTAGCTGGCCGACGGGAATACTTCTTCGATGCGGTTGAAGTCGTTGCGCGAGGGCGCGCGGTGGCGCCACAAGGTCAGCAAGTCGTTCAGCCGGTCGGGGATGGCGGCGGTGTTGTCGCGCCAGTAGTCGCTGTCGCGGCGCTGGCTCAGCACGTAGTGCAGCTTGAGGAAATCGATCACCCGTTCCCAGCGATAGATAAACGCTTCGTTGAAACGATGGGCGACGATGTCCATCGCCGCGCGCGTGGCCGGCAGCTCGTCGCTGACCATGGAGGCCGACATTTCCACCAGCGCCAGGGCCGACGCCTCCAGCGGCTCGATGAAGCCGGCCGACAGGCCGATGGCCACGCAGTTGCGGTGCCAGAAGCGTGCGCGGTAGCCCGGGTTGAAGCTGAGCTTGCGCGGCTGCGGAATGTCGTGCGGGCCGCCGGTGGCGACGATGTAGCGGCGCAGTTCGGCCTCGGCCTGGTCGTCGCCGATGTGGGCGCTGGAATACACGTGGCCGACGCCGCGCCGGGTCGGCAGGCCGATGTCCCAGATCCAGCCGGCGCTTTGCGCGGTGGACGAGGTTTGCGAGGCGATCGGAGCGTTGTCGTCGGGGTAGGGGATCTGCACCGCCAGCGCCGAGTCGTTGTACAACACATGCTTCTGCGAGAGGAAGGGTACCTCGTAGTGTTTGCCCAGCAGTAGCGATTGCATGCCGGTGCAGTCGATGAACAGATCGGCTTCGAGCGCGCCGTGCGTCTGCGTTTGCAGCGCGGCGAGGTCGCCGTTGTCGTGGCTGGCGATGCCGACCACGTTGTCCGGCACGTAGCGCACGCCCAGTTTTTCCAGGCAGTGCTGGCGCAGGAAGGCGCCGAACTTGCCGGCGTCGAGGTGGTAGCCGTAGTTGGCCACCGACGCAAACTCCGGCGTCACCACCTGCTTGGGCGCGCGGCCGTTGACGCACAGGTGCGGCTGATAGCTGACCAGGTCGGCGAACGGGATGTTCGGATGTTGCGCCTGCCATTGCTCCGGCAGGTTCACTTCGCCATAGCCTTGCGGCAGCACGAAGGGATGGAAATAGTAATCGTTGTCCGCACCATTCACCCAGCGGTTGAAGCGCGAACCCTGCTTGAACGAGGCGTCGCACGCGCGGAAGAAATCGGCTTCGGACACGCCGATGCGGCGCAGCGTGTCGCGCATGCTGGGCCAGGTGCCTTCGCCGACGCCGATCGGCGCGATGTCGGGCGATTCGATCAGGGTGACGTGCAGGGACGAGCCCTGGTGGTCGGCGGCGATCAGGCCGGCGGTGAGCCAGCCGGCGGAACCGCCCCCCACAATCACGATGCGTCGGACCATATTGCTCGCCTTGATATGAGGATGAGATGGCTGAAAGTCTAACCGAAAAGGGGCCGCTGCCAGGCAGCGGCCCCGGAACGACCGACTACCGGTTAAAACTTGTAGCGTGCGCCCAGCATGTAACGCGGACCCTGCTGCGTCACCGATTCCAGCTGTTGCTTGGTACGGCTGTGCGTGCGCTGGATCGAGTTGCCGACGTTGATGCCCTCGAACTGGAAGCTCAGCTTCTCGTTGAAGTTGTAGCCGATGCTGATGTCGACCTGGCCGTATGCCTCGACGTACTGAGGGTTCGGGCCGGAGCCGTCAAACGTCGACGACAGGAACTCGCCGCGCCAGTTGTAGGCCAGGCGGGCGGTGAAGTTCTTGTCCTCGTAGATGCCGACCACGTTCGACGAGTTCGACAGGCCGACCAGCGCGAACTGCTCGCCGATCTTGGCGTTGTTGTACTTCAGGCCCGAGTGCACGTAGGTGTAGTTGGTCGACACGCCGAAGCCGCTGTTGCCGAACATATGCTGCAAGTTCACCTCCAGGCCGTTCAGGCTGGCCGCCTTCTGGTTGGAATACGAGTTGATCTTGAAGTTGGCGATCGGATCGCTCGGCTGGCCGACGATGGTGCCGGTGGTGTGGGTGTCGTTGCCGGTCCCGGTGTCGGGGCCGCGCGTGACGCCCGGCGCGCCGTCGTGGTTCTTGAAGATGAAGTCGCGGATGCAGGTGGTGTCGGCGCCGGCGCAACCGCTGGCCAGCGCTTCGTTCCAGTACTTGCCGCCCACCGGGGTGTGCAGGTTGAACGGCGTGGCGTTGAATTGCGTCTGGCCGGCGTAGTTTTCCAGGTTCTTGCGGAAGTAGCCCAGCGAGAAGAAGTTCTGCTTGCCGTAGTACCACTCGTAGGACAGGTCCAGGTTCTTGGACTTGACCGGTTTCAGCGCCGGGTTGCCCTGGTTGCCGGTGCCGCCGTCGGCGCGGGTGATCGAGTCCAGCGTGGTGCCGCCCT
Organism: Duganella sp. GW822-FHT06D06; assembly: GCF_058799615.1. Lineage (NCBI taxonomy): Bacteria > Pseudomonadati > Pseudomonadota > Betaproteobacteria > Burkholderiales > Oxalobacteraceae > Duganella > Duganella sp. GW822-FHT06D06. Next base: position 109,843 of record NZ_JBXALQ010000013.1, on the reverse strand, counting down.
GGATCTGGTCGTAGCGCGGACGGCCGATGGTTTCGCTCATGCTCAGGCGGATCTTCTGGTCCGGCGTGATCTCGATGTCGGAGTCAAAGCTCGGCAGCAGGTGGTGGTACTTGCCGGTCAGCGTGGTGAAGGTCGGGTCGCCGAAGGTGATCGGCAACTCGTTCTGCGACACCCAGCTGATCCCTGTGGCGGCCGGCACCAGCGCGGTCGAGGTGACGTCGGTGGTTTCGTAGCGCAGGCCGATCGAGGTGCGGATCGGCAGCCTGGTGTCCCAGTCGGTGTTGAACTGGAGGTAGGCCGCCTTCGATTTCTCGGCGGTGCGGGCGTCGTTGTCGAAAGTGGTCTTCGGCAGGTACAGCGCCGGCTTGCCGGAGGCGGTGGCCGCCAGCTGGCGCAGCTGGGCGAAGTTGAAGGTGTAGAACTGGTTGAACAGGTTGGGGCTGCCGCTGCCGTCGATATGGTCGAAGTACTGCGCCACCGAGGCCGGATGGAACACGCTGCCAGGATAGTCGGACGGCTTGGTGGCGCCGCCCCAGGTGTCGCGCTGCTGGTTGGAGAAGGCCGAACGGTTCTTGACCTCGGACGCGGTGGCGCCGAATTTCAGTTCGGACGCTTCCAGCACCTTCCATGCGCCCTTGAGCTGGGTCTGGTCGACCTCGCCCTTCATGTAGCCGTTGGTGAACACCGAGCCGGTGACCTGCTGCGGCGCCTTGCTGAAATCGGCGCCGACAATGCTCAGTACCGGGAAATCGTGGCTGAAGTCGACCGTGGTGTCGCTGCGGCTGAAGCTGGCCGTGCCGAGCACGTTGCTCGAACCGAAGGGGCTGTCGGCCTTGGACTCGGCGGTCGAGTGGTGGGTGTCGAGCTCGAAGCGCAGGTCGGGGGTCGGTTTCCATACGGCGTTGAAACCCAGCGACTTGTTTTGCGTCTTGGTGGCGAAGTCGGCCCCGCCCATCGCGATGTCGGAGGTGCCGATCCCGTCCTTGCCGATGATTTCCTTGTAGATCAGCGGACTGGAGACGGGGCCGCCGGTCCACGAGCTGGTCGACGGGCCGAAGTTGAACCAGGCCGAGAGATCGTTGCGTTTGGTCTGGAGCTTGTTTTCGGAGTAGGTGTAGTCCAGCGTGGTGACCAGCTTGTCGGTCGGCTTGTACTGCAAGGTCAACTGGGCGTTGGTGCGCTGGCGCTTGACGCCGTTGAAGTTGTAGTTCAGGTTTTGCGGCACCGAGTACAGATTGGCCCCGGTCGGGCGGTTGATCGCGCCATCCTGCGGGATCGTGCCCCAGGTGTTTTCATCGCCGCGGAACGGGCCTTTCCAGCCGTTGGAGACGGCGGCGGTGTTGTAGCCCAGGTTGCGCTCCTGGTAGCTGCCGGTCAGCGCCACGCCGAACTTCTTGTCGGCGGAGGTGTTCGAGTACAGGCCGGAGATTTCCGGCGTGGTCGAGCGGCTGGCCTTGACGTCGCCCGGCAGGTTGCCGTTGGTGCTGTCGTATACGCCCTTGACGCCGACGCTCGCATGCATGCCCGGCCGGTCGAGCGGCCGCGCGGTCATCACGTTGACGGTGGCGCCGATGCCGCCGGTCGGCGTTTCGGCGCGGCTGGTCTTGTACACCTGCAGCTGGGAGATGGCTTCCGACGCCAGGTTGGCGAAGTCGAAGGCGCGGCCGTTGAGGTCGCCCAGGTTGGAGGTCGGCATCTGGCGGCCGTTCAGCAGCACCAGGTTGAAATCGGGGCCGACGCCGCGCACGGTGATCTTCGAGCCCTCGCCGATCGAGCGGTCGATCGACACGCCGGTAATGCGCTGCAGCGATTCGGCCAGGTTGGTGTCGGGGAACTTGCCGATGTCCTCGGCCACGATGCCGTCGACGATGCCGTCGGAATTGCGCTTCAGGTTCATCGAGGACAGCAAGCTCTGGCGAAGGCCGGTGACGACCACGCTCTGGACTTCCGGTTCGGCCGCCTTGACGGCTGCTTCCTGCGCCAGTGTCTGACCGGCCGCCGCCGCGCAGGCACTGGCCACCGCCAGGCTCATTAGTTTCTGTCGTGCCTTTGGATAATGCATGTTATCTCCTGTGTTTTTATGAACAGCTTGCTGTACCACTTCCCTCGACCCAGATTTGGAAAGGTTTCCATTTCATGTGGCAAATATAGCACCGAACGAATTTCAAAGTCAATTTGCAATGCCGCATAAGCCGGCCCCGGTTTTCGTTGACAGAGGAAATCAACCCGTGCACCATGTCTGGGAACGTTTCCAAAAAGAGACACTTTGCATGCATAGACTCCATTTTCTTGCGCTGGCCGTGGTCGGCCTGGCCGCTCCGGCCGTCGCCTCGGCCGGGGATTGGCCGCACGGCGCCCGCGCGGCCGTCAGCCTGGCCTACGACGACGCGCTCGACTCGCAGCTCGACCACGCCATCCCGACGCTGGACAAATACGGCTTGAAGGGCAGCTTCTACCTGCAACTGTCGAATCCGACGGTGGAGCGGCGCCTGGCGGACTGGCGGCGCGCCGCGCGGCGCGGCCACGAGCTGGGCAACCACAGCCTGTTCCACCAGTGCTCGCGGGCGGCGCCCGGGCGCGACTGGGTGCAACCGCAGCGCAACCTCGACACCACCAGCGCCGAGCAGATGCGCGACCAGGTGCTGGCCGCCAACACCATGCTGTACGCCATCGACGGCAAGCGCGCGCGCAGCTACACCGTGCCCTGCGGCGACACGCTGGCCAACGGCGTCGACTACCTGCCGCTGATCGCGCCGGCCTTCGTGGCGATCAAGGTGGGCGGCGGCGACGGGGTGACGGCGTCGATGGCGGCGCTCGACCCGCGGGCGGTGGCGGTGCTGGCGCCGGTCGGCCTCAGCGGCAAGGACTTGATCGCCATCGTCGAGCGGGCGGGGCGCCAGGGCGGCATGGTCAACTTCACTTTCCACGGCGTCGGCGGCGACTACCTGAGCACCTCCAACGCCGCCCACGAGGAGCTGGTGCAGTACCTGGCGGCGCACCGCCGGCTGTACTGGACCGACACTTTTCTAACCATCATGACCTACGTGAAAAGGCACCAGCCGTGGCCACCATCAAAGACGTAGCCCGCCTCGCGGGTGTAGGACTGGGAACCGCTTCGCGCGTCGTCAGCGGCAAGGGTTCGGTATCGCCGGCCACGCTGGCCAAGGTCAGGGCGGCCATCGAGCAGCTGGACTTCCGGCCCTCGCACGCGGCGCGCACCTTGCTGTCCGGCTCCAGCCAGATGATAGGCGTGTACATCCCGGTGCTGAGCGGCACCTTCTACACGCCCATCCTGCAAATCATCGACAACGAATTGCGCGCCGCCGGCCTGCACATGGTGGTGGCCTTCGGCGCCGGCCTGGGCGGCGCGCGCCAGCAGGCGATCGAGGGCATCGCCTTCCTGATCGAGCGCGGCTGCGACGGCCTGATCCTGATGACCAATGTGCTGCACGAGGAAGACATCGGCGCGCTGCGCTTCAAGCACGAGCGCATGGTGGTGCTCAACCACAGCTTCGACAATATCGCCGGCCAGTGCTTCACGGTCGACCACATGCTGGGCGGGCGGATGGCGGCGCGCGCCTTGCTCGACCACGGCCACCGGCAGATCGCCGTGGTGGCCGGGCCGGCCAGCCTGCCGGACAACGTGGTGCGGGTCAACGCCTTCCTCGCCGAGCTGCACGCCAACGGCGTCGACACCGGCAAGCTGTGGGTGACCGAGCGCGACTTCTCGCCGGCCGGCGGCTGGTCGGCGGCCAAGGAATTGATGGACTCCAAACACCCGTGCAGCGCGCTGTTCTGCGCCAACGACGAGATGGCGGTGGGCGCGCTGTCGTATTTCCAGGAGGCCGGCATCCGCGTGCCGCACGAGCTGTCGGTGATCGGCTACGACGATACGCCCAGCGCGGAATTCTCGGCGCCGCGCCTGACCACGGTGCACATGCCGTGGCGCGAGATGACGCAGAACGGCATCAACGCGCTGCTCAACAGCTGCTACGACCTGCAGCGCCCGGTCACGCGCGGCTATCCGGTGACGATGACCTTGCGCGCCTCGCTGGCGGCGCTGCCGGCGGCGGCCAAGCCGGCCCGACGCCGCAAGCCGGCCTGAGCGCCCGGCGACCGGAAATAGTGTTCATATGCTATCGGGAAAACGTTTATGTAGTTGTTAATTTGCCGCATGAATCTGGATTCACGCTGAAGTTTGGTGGAAACAATAGACGGTCTGCAATGATGTCTATACATTCAGCCGTAGCAACAATCTTCACGTGACACCTAAGTTGCAATCAACAGACACCCGACATCACGAAAATAAAAGAGATCGCATATGAAGAAGAATTTTCCATTCGCAGCGTTGTTGTTGTCCGCCAGCCCATACCTCCTGGCCCAGGCCCAAGCCCAGGCAAGCGCCGTCGCCCAAGGCGCCGCCGCGCAGACGGCCGCCGCGGCCGATGTGACGCCGGACGAAATCCAGAAAGTGATCATTGTCTCCACCGGCAGCCGCGGCGCCCAGCGCACCATGGTCGATACGCCGGTCCCGGTCGATATCATCGGCGCGCGCGAGCTCGGCAAGACCGGCCAGGTCACGCTGGACAAATCGCTGCAATTCCGCGTCCCCTCTTTTAACACCGTGCAGACGCCGGTCAACGACGCCACCTCGCTGCTCGATCCTTACGAGATCCGCAACATGGGCCCGAGCCGCGTGCTGATCCTGGTGAACGGCAAGCGCAAGAATTCCAGCGCGCTGATCTACACCCAGACTTCCCCGGGCCGCGGCGAAAGCGGCGCCGACATTTCGGCAATTCCGGTCGACGCCATCAAGCGCATCGAAGTGCTGCGCGACGGCGCCTCGGCCCAGTACGGTTCCGACGCGATCGCCGGCGTGGTCAACATCATCCTGAAGGACAATGCCGAAGGCGGCTCGGTCACCGCGCGCGGCGGCATCACCCACGAGAACGACGGCAAGATGGGCGGCCTGTCGCTGAACCAGGGCTTGCCGCTGGGCGTAGACCGCGGCTTCTTCAACTACACGCTCGATGTCTCCAAGGTCAACCTGTCCAACCGTCCCGGCATGGTCGACGCCCGCGGCGAGGCCAGCGACTTCAGCGATCCGGCCCACGGCGTTCCGTTCTCGGCCGTGCTGCCGGTGGCGCAGAACTTCCTCAAGACCCATCCGGACGCCGGCAACATCAACGGCTCGCCGGCGACCCGCTCCGTCAAGGCCTCGGTCAATACCCGCTACGATCTCAGCGACACCACCAGCCTCTACGGCAACGCCGCCTATGTGAACAAGAAGGTCAACTCCTACGCCAACTACCGCACGCCGTACTGGCGTCCGACCGACTACGGCCTGCTGCACCCGGCCGGTTCCACCTATGTCGGCTATGTGCCGACCTTCGTCGGCACCCTGGACGACTACAACGCCACCGGCGGCACCAAGTTCCTGCTGGGCGACTGGAACGCCGACGTCAGCCTGACCTACGGCGGCAACAAGCAGGGCTACGCGGTCGGCAACTCGGTCAACCGCGGCATGCAGGAAGACTACCTGGCGCACGTCATCACCACGCCATCGCCGACCAGCTTTGACGCCGGCGGCGTCAAGTTCAGCCACTGGGTGCTGAACGGCGACATCTCCAAGCAGCTGAGCAAGGACGTCAACTTCTACGCCGGCACCGAGCTGCGCCACGAGAACTACGACACCATCGCCGGCGACGCCGCGTCCTACTACGGCAGCGGCGCCGATTCCTACGCCGGCAATGCGCCGGCCAATTCGTTCGGCTCGTCGCGCTCGAACTACGGCGCCTACGCCGGCGCCACCTGGGACATCAGCCCGGCCTTCCTGGTCGACGCCACCGGCCGCTACGAGAAGTACACCGACTTCGGCAGCGCCTTCGTCTGGAAGACCTCGACCCGCTACAAGCTCAACGAGAAGGTCACGCTGCGCGCGTCGGCCTCGACCGGTTTCCGCGCGCCGTCGCTGGCGCAGATCTACACCCAGAAGGCGCAATACTCCTTCGTGCCGGGCAAGGGCATCCTGGTGTCGGGCCTGGTCAACAATGTCTCGACCGCGGCCGCCGCCTTGCAGGTGCCCAAGCTGAAGGCCGAGAAGTCGAACAACATCACGCTGGGCCTGGGCTTCAAGCCGGACAGCAACACCAGCATCACGATCGACTACTACAACATCAAGGTCAAGGACCGCATCGTGCTGAGCACCGAGATCAAGCCGATCTGCAAACGCGACGACTTTACCGGCCCGACCGCCGATGCCGACTACGACGCCTGCGTGGCGGCCAGCCCGCTGGACCAGCAGCTGGGCAAAGCCAACATCGTCTCGGCCAGCTTCTTCGTCAACGCGCTGACCAGCCGCACCGAAGGCATCGACTACGTCGCTTCGCGCAAGAACATTCCTTTCGCGGACGGCAAGGTGACGCTCAACCTGTCGGGCAACGTGTCGTTGAAGAACGAACGCGATGGCGCGGTCAACAATCCAGGCCTGATCGCCTCGGCCAACCAGTCGGTGCTGAACGCCACCACCGAAGCGCTGATGTTCACCTCGCGGCCGAAATTCAAGACCATCCTCGGCGCCGACTGGGACTACAAGCAGTTGAACCTGTCGCTGAACAACACCGTGTTCGGTCCTACCCACTTCCGCAACGCCGGCATGGACGACAACCTGGAAGTGGCGTTCAAGAGCAAGGTGGTGACGGACTTCTCGGTCACCTACGCGCTGACCCCGAGCACCACGCTGTCGTTCAACATCAACAACATGCTCAACACCACGCCGAGCTGGCACTTCAATGCCCGCAACGCCAAGGGCCAGGCCATCCTGGACAGCAAGGTGGCCGATGCCGTGACCGGCATGACGCCGGTCGAGGCGCAGACCAACCTGGTGACCTTCAACGGCCGCTACTCGATGGTGACCTACGATGGCTCGCATTTCAGCCAGCTGGGCCGCACCTTCTCCGCCTCGCTGAACTATCGCTTCTAAGCGGCACGCCGCAGCTATAATGAGGTCCGCGGCTCCGCAAGGGGCGGCGGACCTTTTTTTATGGAGTGCTACACATGGTTTCGTTACAAGATCAATTGCTGAAGGCCGGCCTGGTGGCCAAGAACAAGGTCAAGGTCGCCTTTCAGGAAAAGAGCAAGCAGAAGAAGGAAGAGCGCCGCTCCGGCACCCAGAGCGTCGACGAAGCCAAGCTGGCCGCGCAGGAGGCGCAGCGCAAGCTGGCCGAACGCAACCGCGAACTGAACGCCCAGCGCGACGCGGCCGCGCAACAGAAAGCCATCCTGGCGCAGATCGCGCAGATGGTGCAGCAAAACCGCCAGGACAAGGGCCGCAACGGCGACATCGCCTACAACTACACGCACGGCAGCAAGATCGAGCGCATGTTCGTGACGGCGGCGGTGCGCGAGCACCTGGTGGCCGGCCGCCTGGTGATCGTGGTGCTGAACGGCGTGGCCGAACTGGTGCCGCGCGTGATCGCCGACAAGATCGCCGAGCGCGACGCCACCCTGGTGGTGCGCGTCAACAAGAACACCACCGCGGTGGAGGAAGACGACCCTTACGCCGCCTTCCAGATCCCGGACGACCTGATGTGGTAATCAGGCGCTCGGCGCCTGCTCCCGGCCACGTCGGGCCAGCAGCTTGAGCAGGGCCGCCGCCGCCGCTTCCGACGAGGCCGGATTCTGGCCGGTCACCAGCAGGCCGTCGGTGACGGCGTAGGCTTGCCAGTCGGCCAGCTTGGTGTAGAGGCCGCCGTGTTCCTTCAGCATGTCCTCGACCAGGAAGGGCACGACCTTGGTCAGGCCGACCGCTTCCTCCTCGCTGTTGGTGAAGCCGGTCACCTGCTTGCCGCGCACCAGCGGGCTGCCGTCGGCCGCCTTCGCATGGCGCAGCACGCCGGGCGCGTGGCACACCGCCGCCACCGGCTTGCCGGCCGCCAGCATGGCTTCGATCAGCGCGATCGAGGCGCGGTCTTCGGCCAGGTCCCACAGCGGGCCGTGGCCGCCCGGATAAAACACGGCGTCGAAGTCGGCCGCGTTAACCTCGGCCAGCTTGCCGGTGTGGGCCAGCGCGGCTTGCGCGGCGGCGTCGGCCTTGAAGCGGATGGTGGCCGGGGTCTGCGATTCCGGCGCGTCGCTTTTCGGGTCCAGCGGCGGCTGGCCGCCCAGCGGCGACACCAGCGTCAGTTGCGCGCCGGCTTCTTTCAACGCGTAGTAGGGCGCGGCGAATTCTTCCAGCCAGAAGCCGGTTTTGTGGCCGGTGTCGCCCAGTTGGTCGTGCGAGGTGAGTACCATCAGGATGTTCATGTCGAGTCCTTGTGTGGAGTGGAGGGGCTTACAGTGCAGCTTCAAGAATGCGGCGGCTGCGCGCCAGGTCGATGTCGCGGTGTTCGCCCAGGCTGGTCATGCCGTGCGCGGCCAGCTGCGCCAGCACGGCTTCGACCGCTTCCTGTCCCAGCTGGTAGGCCGACAAGCGGGTCGGGATGCCGAGGCCTTCGAAGAAGGCGCGGGTGTGGGCGATGGCGGCGTCGATGCGTTGCTCGTCGTCGCCGTCGCGGATGCCCCACACGCGCTCACCGTATTGCAGCAGCTTCTCGCGCTTGCTGGCGCGCTGCACGTCCAGCAGCGACGGCAGCACCAGCGCCAGGGTGCGCGCGTGGTCGATGTCGTACAGCGCGGTCAGTTCGTGGCCGATCATGTGGGTGGCCCAGTCCTGCGGCACGCCGGCGCCGATCAGGCCGTTCAGCGCCAGGGTGGCGGTCCACATCAGGTTGGCGCGGGTGGCGTAGTCGTCCGGCGCGGCCAGCGCCTGCGGCGCGATCTCGACCAGCGTCTGCAGCAAGCCCTCGGCGAAGCGGTCCTGCGCCAGCGCCTGCACCGGGTAGGTCAGGTATTGCTCGACCGTGTGGACGAAGGCGTCGACCAGGCCGTTGGCCACTTGTTTGGTCGGCAGCGTGAAGGTCTTGGACGGATCGAGCACCGAGAATTGCGGGAACAGCAGCGGGCTGCGGAACGGCAGCTTGGTGTGGCTGGCCTTGTGGGTGACCACGGCGCCGTTGTTCATTTCCGAGCCGGTCGCGGGCAAGGTCAGCACGGCGCCGAAGGGCAGGGCGCGGCGCACCCTGGCGCCGCCGCTCTGGGCGATTTCCCATGGTTCGCCGTCGTACAGCGCGGCGGCGGCGACGAACTTGGTGCCGTCGATGACCGAGCCGCCGCCGACCGCCAGCAGGAAGTCGATTTCGTCGCGGCGCACCTGTTCGACCGCGCGCATCAGGGTTTCGTAGCTGGGATTGGGTTCGATGCCGCCGAACTCGCGGCTGACGCGGGCGCCCAGCGCGCGCCGCACTTCGGCCAGGGTGCCGGTTTTTTCGGCGCTGGCGCCGCCGTACAGGATCAGCACGCGGGCGCTGTCCGGCACCAGCTGGGACAACTGGGCGATGGTGTCGGCGCCGAAAACGATCCTGGTCGGGTTGTGGAATTCAAAATTCTTCATGCTAGCTCCTGTTATTAGACTGGTCGTCTAGTGATGCACTAAAAAAACGGGGTCAAGTCTGACATTCGGACACGACCTCTACCGTAGCGTCACTGTACGGTAGAGTTTGTGTCCGAATGTCAGACTTGACCCCCTTGGGTGTCGGCCGGCAGGTCCAGCATGGTGAGCGTGGTTTGCCAGGCGGCGTGCAGCGCGCTGGGCTCGCGCCGCAACTTGGTCAGCAGCGCTGCGCCCAGCCACAGCTGGTACAAGGCCAGCGCCGTCAGCTTGGCGTCGGCGACCTGGCGCAGCGAACCGTCGGCCTGCGCCTGCTCGACGCAGACCGCCAGCCGGGCGACGATGCGGTTGGTGCCCTCCAGCAGGGTGACGCGCATGGCTTCCGACATGTCCGCCACTTCCCCGCTGAGCTTGACCACCAGGCAGCGGCAGTCGCAACTGTCCGCGTCGAGGTCGTTCCAGCTGGCCCAATAGTCCATCAACGAGCGCGCGGCGCTTTGGCCGGGCTGGCTCAGCGTGGTTTCCATCTGCGCCAGGTATTGCCCGATATAGTCGTCCAGCAGCGCCTCGCCAAACAACTCCTTGGACTTGAAGTAGTGGTAGAAGGAGCCCTTGGGCACGCCCGCCGCCGTCAGGATCTCGTTCAAGCCCACGCCGGCAAAGCCTTTGCCGGTGATGATGGACTTGCCCGTGTCCAGGATGTGCTGGCGGACGTTGTTGTGTTCTGTGGTCATGGTGGACCCATCATAGCACAATTAGACCAGTCGTCTAGTTCCCGTGTTCAAGCGCCGGCCTGCCGGCGGCGGCGGGCCACCACGCCGACCACGCCCAGGCCGGCGAGCAGCATGGCGTAGGTGTCGGCTTCCGGCACGGAGCGCACCACCAGCTGGTCGCCAAACGACGGGGCGCCCGGCGTGCCGGCCCAGGGGCCGTAGGTCTGGCCATTGCCGTCCTGCCAGTCGCAGTGGCTGTAGCTGTTGCTGAAGTAGGGCGTGGCGCAGGCGGCGGCGCCGGTCAGCTGGCCGTTGATCGCGGCGAAGTTGGCGCCGGTCATCGGATCCGTGCCGCCCAGCGGCACATTGGCGCCGGCGAAAATGAAGTCGGTGGCCAGCGGCGCGTTGGCCAGTTCCGCCGCGGTCGGCAGGCGCCAGCCGAATTGCGACTGGTAGGACAGGTCCAGCCCGCTCGAAGCGGGCAGCGGCGACGCCCATGCCCAGTCGAGATTGTTGCGGGTGATGTAGGCGTTGCTGGCGACCGGCGCGTCGACCTGCGCCGCTACGGCGGCGCCGACGGTGGCGCACAAGGCGATGGCTAGGGACAGGCGTTTGACAAATATCATGACTTCCTCAGATTAAGTGGCGGCAAAAGAGGGGAAAATGTTACATCGACAACTGCCAAAAAACAATTAATAATTGAATTAAAATTAAGTTTGTGCCACCGCAGCAGGAATCTACACAGGAAGCCACATGCCGTTGTCCGCCGCCACGCCCAGTCGCCCCAAGCCGCACGCCTGGTTGCCGCCGTTCGCCGCGGCGGCGCTGGCCTGGAACCTGCTCGCGCTGTCCGGCGCGCTGGCCAGCCATGGCGACGCCCGGCAGCATGGCGCGGTCCACGCTTCGTTCGCGCTGACGCTGCTGCGCTTCGTGGCGCAGCACTTGCCGCTGATGGCGCTGAGCCTGGCGCTGGCGGTCGGATTCCATCGCGCGCAACGGCGCTCGCCGCCACCGGCGCAGCTGCTGCCGGTCTATCTCGGCCTGCTGGCGCTTGGCGTGCCCTTGCTGTGCATCTGGCAAAGCGCGATCAACGGCATGTTCAGCGGCAGGGGCCTGGCGACGCCGCTGGCCCTGCTCAGGCAGCAGGGCGCGCTCAGCTGGTGGTTCCAGACCTTGCTGCTGACGCTGGCGTTCTGCGCCCACCTGGCCTACAGCGCCTGGCGCCACGCGCATGCGCAGGCGCTGGCCGGGCAGCTGGCGCAACAAGACAACCTGGCGCTGCGCCTGCGCCTGTTGCAGGGCCAGCTGGAACCGTATTTGCTGTCGGGCGCGCTGGCCGGCATCGCCCGGCTGAACCGCCGGGGCTTGCGCGAGCCGGCCACGCGGGCGCTGGCGCGTTTGAGCGACTTGCTGCGTTATGCGCTGCGCGCCAGCCGCTCGGACTGGCAAAGCGTGGCCGACGAAGTGCGCTTCCTGCACGACTATGTCGACCTGCAGCGCATCTGCCGCGACGCCGGCCTGCAGGTCGAGTGGCGGCTGGAAGCCATCGACTGGAGCGCCTACCGCTGCCCGCCGCTGCTGCTGTTGCCGCTGTTGGAGCAAGCGCTGGAGGCGGCGTCGCGGCGGCTGACGCTGCGCATCGGCCGCCAGCCAACGGCGGCGGGCAGCCTGGTGCTGGTCGAGCTCAGTTATCCGCATGGCGCCAGCATGGGCAAGGGCCCGGCGCTGGCCGCGCTGGAGCGGCGCCTGGCCGTGCAGTACGGCGGCGCCGCCACGCTGGCCATGCGGGCCGACGGCGATCTCACCTGTCTGCGCCTGGCCTATCCGGTGGCGCGCCATGATGATTGACGCCATCGCCCTTCCGCAAGCCGCGCCCGCATCCGCGTGGGCGGCGCCGCGCATGCTGCGCTGGTGGCGGCCGTGCCTGCTGATCCTGCTGGGCTGGGAACTGCTGGCGCTGCTGGAAGCGCTGGCCACCGCCGTCGACGCCAGCCACGCCGGGCGCGCGCCGGCGCTGCCCGTCCTGTTGCCGACCCTGATGCTGCAATACCTGCCGCTGGTGTGCGACAGCTGGCTGCTGGCGCTGGTGTTCCACCGTTGGCCGGAGCGGCTGGCGCGACGCCCGGCGCTGCTGCTGGCAGGTTTGCTGTCGATGGCGGTTTTCGTGCCGCTGCTGACCGGCATCGATCTGCTGGTCGTGCTGCTGCGCGACGGCCGACCGTTGGCCGACTTCCCCGCCATGCTGGGCCAGGTCGGCCGCATGAGCTGGTGGTACAACCTGTTCGTGGTGGGCCTGGCCTGCCTGGCGCAGGCCGGCTACAGCGCCTGGCGCCGCGGCCGGCGGCAGGAACTGGCGGCGCAGCGCGCGCAAACGGAAAACCTGCAACTTCGCCTGGGCCTGCTGCAAGGCCAACTGAGGCCGCACTTCCTGTTCAATGCGCTCAACAGCATCGGCGCCCTGGTGCGCACCGCCGATCCGGCGCTGGCCGACCAGGCGCTGGACCGGCTGGCCGAACTGCTGAACTATGCGCTGGCGGTGGGCCAGGGCAAGCAGCCCAGCGTCGCCGACGAGCTGCGCTTCCTGCGCGTCTACCTGGCGCTGCAAGGCCTGCGCTATGGCGACCGCATGCAAGTGGACTGGGCGATCGAGCAGCGCGACTGGAGCCGCTATCCGTGTCCGCCGCTGCTGTTCCAGCCGCTGGCGGAGAATGCCGTGCATCACGGCGTGGAGGCGCACCAGCAGCCTTGCCGCATCCACATCGGGCTGCAGCATGCCGCCGGCATGCTGCGCCTGCGTATCGCCAATCCGGTGCTGGCCGCCTCGCGCGCCGGCACCGGCCTGGGGTTGAGCATGACGCGTGAACGCCTGGACATCCTGTATGGGCCGCGCGCTGAACTGAACATAGACGCCGATGATCACCACTACGCAATCGAACTACGCTTCCCCGTCGACCGACCGGCCTAGGACGGTCCTGATCGTCGACGATGAACTGCCGGCCATCGCCAACCTGGAATGGCTGCTGGCCCGGCGGCCGCAATGGCAGGTGCTGGCATCGTGCCGTTCCAGCGAGCAGGCCAGGGCGCGCCTGCGGACCGCGCCGGTCGACCTGATCCTGCTCGACATCCAGATGCCGGGCCAGTCCGGCCTGGAGTTCGCGCGCGAGCTGTGCCAGCGGCCGGGCGCGCCGCTGATCGTGTTCGTCACCGCCTACGACGAGCATGCGCTGAGCGCCTTCGATATCTTCGCGCTGGACTATATGCTCAAGCCTTTCGACGATGAACGCTTCGACCTGATGCTGCGGCGCGCGGCCCTGATGCTGGAGCTGAACCAGCAGGCGGCGATGAACAGCGCGGTGCACGCCTACCTGCGCGACCGCGCGGCCGACGAGGCCGGATACGGCACGCCGGCCCTGCAGCAGGTGGTGGTGCGCACCGCCGCCGGCCTGGAGCGCATCGCCATCGGCGATGTGATGTGGCTGGGCGCGGCCGGCAACTATGTCGAGCTGCATCTGGCCGGGCGGGTGGTCCTGCACCGCAGCACCATCACCGCCATCGTCGAACGCTTGCCGGACGAGGAGTGGGTGCGGGTGCACCGGACCGCCGTGGTGCGGCGCAGCGCCATCGCCGGCTTGCGCAGCGACAGCGACGGCTGTTACGCGCTGCGCTTGACGCAGGGCGATACGGTGCGGGTCAGCGCGCGCTACCTCAAGCAGGTGCAGGCCATGTTCGCCTGAGCGCCCGGTTCGTCCCGGAATTGACGCGATTGGTCACATAGTCGTAGCCGCCCGGCTTACCTCCGTGGCAAGCTGGCGTCACCTTATGGCTTACCTCGGGAGGAACACCGGAATGAACAAGATCGGCAGGAATTTGTTGGCGCGGCTGGCGGCGGTGATCGTCGCCAGCGCCGTGCTGGGCACCGGCGCGCACGCGCAGTCGCTGGACACGGACAGGTCGCTGGAGCACAGCGTCAAGACGGTGCGCGTCCACAATCTCGATTTTCCCGTGCTCGACGTCGGCAAAGGGCCTGTCGTCTTGCTGTTGCACGGCTTCCCCGATACGCACCGGGTGTGGCGCAAGCAGGTGATGCCCCTGGTGCGCGCCGGCTACCGCGTGGTGGCGCCGGACCTGCGCGGCTACGGCGGCGCGCCGCTCTTGCCGGCCGTGTCCGACTACACCATCGGCAAGGTGCTGGGCGACGTGACCGGCCTGCTCGATGCGCTCGACATCAGGCAGGCGCGCGTGGTCGGCCATGACTGGGGCGCGGTGGTGGCCTGGTATCTGGCGGCGTACTTTCCGGACCGGGTGGAGCGGCTGATGGCGCTGTCGGTGGGCGCGCCGTGGAACCCGGAGTTCAGCAGCATCGCCCAGCGCGAGAAATTCTGGTACTCGCTGTACTTCCAGTTTGAAGGCGTGGCGGAAGCGCAGTTTCAGCACAATGACTATGCCTTCTTCCACGCCCTGAGCCGTGACGAAGGCGATGCCGAGGCGGCCATCGCGCACTTCAAGCGTCCGGGCAGGTTGACCGCGGCGCTCAACTGGTACCGCGCCAATTCGAAGCCGTCCATGCCGCCGCCGGACGGCACGCCGCTGCCGGCCATGCCCAAGGTGCGGTGCGATGTGCTGGGAGTGTGGAGCGAGCGGGATCACTACCTGACCGAGCAGCAGATGCTGGCCTCGGCCGACGATGTCACCGGCCGCTGGCGCTACCAGAAAGTGGACGGGGCCGGCCACTGGATGATGCTGGAACAGCCCCGTCAGATCAGTGAACTGATGCTCGACTTCCTGGCGCGCTAGGCCGCTGCGGCCGGTCAGCCGCGGCGCACCAGTTTCATGCCGTTGGCGCGGCCGACGTAGGCCACCATGCCGGTGATCTTGCCGGCCTTGTTGCGTTCCAGCCGGACCACGATGCCGCTGGCGCTGAAGGCGTCGGCGAACGCATGGTCCAGCGGCTGCTCGCCGAAGCGCGGCACCGCCATCCACAGCTTGCCGTCCTTGAGCTTCATGTCGAAGGTGGCGTTCAGTTCGGCGCTGAAGTAGCTGCCGGCGACGGCGGCCAGCTGCGCCGCCGTCATGCCGCCGGCGGCGACCCGTTCGAAGCGGGCCGCCGGTTCGCCCGGACGCTCCACCACCAGCGTGCGCCCGGTGATGACGGCCGGCTTGGCGGTGCGCTTGGGGTCGCGCAGGAAGCGGCCTTCGCCGACCGGCAGCAGTTCCTGCTTCATGCCCGGCCCGGTGTACCACAGCTTGCCGTCCAGCGCCTCGACCCGGCGCAGCATGCCTTCGCGCGCGTTCCAGTACACGCCGGCATAGCGGGCCGGATCGGCCAGCGGCACGGCCTGCGCTTCGGCGGCGGCGGCCGCGACCGGGAACTCGCCGGCCGCGTAGATGTCGGCCAGCCGGCGCGCCAGGCTGCTCGGGTCCAGGTCGGGACGGTTGCACAGCACGGCCACGCCCAGCTTCAGCTTGGGCAGGCGCAGCAGCTCCGCCTTGTAGCCGGCGAAGGCGCCGGCGTGGGAGACCACGTCCAGGCCGCGATAGCTGTCCATCATCAGGCCGCGCCCGTAGTTCAGCGCGCTGCCGTCGGCGAGCTTGCCGACGCTCTGCATCTGCTCGACCAGCTGGGCGCCGCCCACTTTAGGCTGGTAGAAGTTGGCGTCCCACTTGGCCAGGTCGGCCACGGTGGACTGGACCGCGCCGTCGCCGGTCTGCTCCCAGTTCGACATCAGCAGCGCGAAGCTGGCGGGGCCGGTTGGACGGTAGGCGCTGGCGCGGTGCGGCACCACCGTGTCGTGGTCGTCGAGGATGCGGGTGTCTGCCATGCCGAGCGGATCGAAGATGCGCGCCTTGGCGAAGGCGGCCATGCTGTTGCCGCTGACCTTTTCAACGATCTGGGCCAGCAGGAAATAACCGGTGTTGCTGTAGGCGTAGGCGCTGCCGGGCTGGAAGTTCAGGCCCTGCTGGCGCGCGATGGCGGCCAGGGCGTCGGCGCTGGTGCTGACGTCGCCTTGGGCCACGCCGCCCAGGTTCAGCAGCACCAGATAGTCGCGCAGGCCGCTGGTGTGGTGCAGCAGGTGGTCGACGGTGATCGGGCTGCCGTAGTCCGGCAGCTGGGGCAGGTACTGGCGGATGTCGTCGTCCAGTTTGACTTTGCCGTCCTGTACCAGCAGCAGGATGGCGGCGGCGGTGAATTGCTTCGAGGTCGAGCCGATGTCGAACACGGTGCGCTGGGCGTCGATGGCAACGCCGTGCTCGAGGCTGGCGGCGCCGTAGCCTTGTTCCAGCAGCGGCTTGCCATCGCGCCAGGCGGAGACCGCGCAACCCGGCGCGTCGGCCTTGGCGTACGGGGCGAACAGGGCGGCGGCCTGCTCGAGCGGCGTGGCGGCGACGGCGGCATGGGCCAGGACCAGGGCGGACAGCAGCAGGGACGGGCGGGTAGGGTTGTTCATGGCGATCTCCGTTGTGGTTAGGTGTTGTAGTGAAGTATAACACCAGCACTGACGAGGATGTCAACATTGAAATTAATTAATTTGCGGAATGGGGTATGCTGGCGCAATGCCGCATTCGAACTCCAAGCCCGGTCCCCGTTTCTGGCGCGACGCCAACCTGCCCCACATCGAGGCGCGGGCGGTTGGCGATGGGCGCAAGCTGGGCTATGCCCTGCACTCGCACGAGACTTTTTCGATCGGCGTGATCCGCGACGGGCACACCAACTACCTCAACCAGGCGTCGCGCCAGCTGGTGGGGCCGGGCGCCGTGGTGCTGATGAATCCGGGCGATGTCCATGCCTGCAACCCGGTGGGGGACCAGAGCTGGTCGTATCGCATGCTGTATGTCGACCGCGGCTGGCTGGCCGGCTTGCAGCAGGAATGGGGCTTCAGCGCCAATGGCGACTTCCGCCCCTTCGCTGCGACCATGAGCACGGCGCCGGCGCTGTATGCGGGATTCAACCATTTTTATGAGGTGCTGACGGCCGGCGGCTCCGACCATCTGCTGCGGCAGTGCGCGGCCGTGACCTTCTTCGAGCAGGTCCAGTCCGTCCTCGATCCGGCCGCCATGGTCGAACGCGAAGCCAACCGCAAGCTGGAGCGCGCGGCCGACTACATCAACGACAATTGCGCGGCGGCGCTGAAGCTGGAGGATATTTGCGGCGCCGCCGGGCTCTCGCCCTCGTACCTGATCCGCGCCTTCAGGAAGCGCTACGGCATGACGCCGCACGCCTACCTGCTGAACCGCCGCATACAGCTGGCGCGCGGCTTGCTCAAACAAGGCAGGCCGATTGCCGAGGTCGCACTGGAGACGGGCTTTGTCGACCAGGCGCATTTCCAGCGCATCTTCAAGCAATTGCTGGCGGCGACGCCGGGGCAGTACCTGCGCTGAGCAACAGGTAGGCGGCGCTGGCCGCCAGCAGCAGCGCCATGGCGCGGTTAAACCGGCGCATGACGGCGGGATCGCTCAGGCTGCGGCGCAGGAAGGTGCCGGCATAGGCCCAGCAGGCGATCGATAGGTAGCAGATCACGAAATACAACGCGGCGAACTGCCACACCAGCACCGCGTCGCCGTCGGCGGCGAACGCGCCCATGCCCGCCACCGACGCCACCCAGGCCTTGGGATTGAGCCATTGCATGGCCGCGCCGGCCGCCAGCGACGGCCCCCTGGCGCCGCCGGCTGGCGACAGCGTGCCGTCGTCGCGCGCCAGCTTCCACGCCATGTACAGCAGGAAGGCTACGCCGGCCAGTTGTATCGCCCGCGTCAAGGCCGGCAGTTGGATCAGCAACTCATGCAGGCCCAGGCCGGTCAGCAGCAGCAGGGCGGTGAAGCCGACGGTGGCGCCGGTCACGTGACGCATGCTGGCGCGAAAGCCATGCTGGGCGCCGCTGCTGAGGGCGACGATGTTGACCGGGCCGGGGGTGATCGACGAGGCCAGGGCGAAGGCTGCCATGGAAATCAGGATGCTCATAGTTGCGGGTCTCCGGTAAGAATGAATCATGCCGGAGCGACGATACGCGGCGCGCGCAGCGCCGTATTGTAGAAAACAACCCCTCAGTAGGCGCGGATCACGCAACCATGCGCGGCCAGCTGGCCGCGCGCCTGGTCCCAGCCATCGGCGTACAGGACCGGACCGGTCGAGTCCGCCAGCATCGCCGGCTGGTCCGACAGATTGGCCAGCACGGTGACGGCGTCGGCGCCGCTGCCGCGCCGCATGCCGATCACGCCTGGCGGCAGCGCCTCGAGGAACGCGGTGGCGCCCTGGCGCAACGCCGGATGCGCGCGCCGCAAGGCCAGCAAGGCGCGGTAGTGGCTGTGCATGGCGGGGTTGAAGGCGCTCCAGTCGAGCCGGTAGCGGTCGAACAGCACCGTCCAGTCGCGCCAGCTGGGTTCGTCGAACTCCTGGCCCATCAGGATGTGCGGCACGCCGTCCATGGTCAGCAGCAGCGCCGCCGCCGCGCGGTGGGCGCCGGCGCCGAGCAGCTTGCTGGCGCGCGGCTGTTCCTTGTCTTCCAGCCAGCGCATGCGCAGCGCGCCGCGCGGGAAGCTGTAGGTCGACTCCTTCCAGTACCGGGCAAAGGCGTGTGCGTCGGCCTCTCCGCAGGCGACGCGGCGCAACATCTCGCGCGTGCCGCCTTCGTAGGTCAGGTCGCAGCTGTGCAGGTGATGGAATTCGTCGTAGGACTGCGAGATCAGCGCGATGTCGGGCCGCAGCGCCGCCAGCGCGGTGCGGATCTCGGCCAGGAAATCGACGGGCGTGATGTCGGAATCGTCGAAGCGCAAGCCGTCGAAGCCGTAGCGGCCGACCCAGCGCTGCATCGCCGCCACCAGGCTGGCGCGCAGCGCGCGGTTGCGGAAGTCGAAGCCGGCGAAGTACTCGCGCTGCGGAACCGCGTAGTAGACCTGGCCGTCGGCGTCGCGGGTGTACCAGTCGGGATGGGCGGCGGTCCACGGATGGTCGGCGCTGCTGCGGTTGAGCGTCCAGTCGAACAGCACGCGCATGCCGCGCGCGTGGATGGCGTCGACCAGCGCCTGCAGCGAGGCCTCGTCGCCCAGCGCCGGATCGATGGCGTCGAAGTCGAGCACCGCGTACGGATCGCCCAGCGTGCCGCGCCGTCCGCGCTGGCCGATCGGATGGATGGGCATCATCCAGATCACATCGACGCCCAGTTGCTCAAGATAGTCGAGGCGGGCGCGCACGCCGTCGAAATCGCCGCCGAAGGCGGGCACCGACAGCTGGTAGATCACCGCCTCGTGCAGCCACGCCGGGCTGGCCAGCGCCTGGTGGCGGCGGTACATCGCGCCGGCGGTGTCGGCGTCCAGCCCGCGCTGGCGCATCAGCACCTCGCCATGCTCGTCGACCGTCAGGCTGGAATTGTTCTGGCCGTCCTCGGAGATCCAGGGATTGGCCGGATCCGGTATCCAGTGCGTGCCATCGACGACGATTTTGTACAGGTGGCGGCCGGCGGCGATCGGCAGTGTGCATTCCCAGCGGCCGGGCGCCACTTGCTCGAACTGGCAGGCGTCGCCCACCCAGCAGTTGAACGTGCCGGCCAGCGCCACGCTGCGCAGTCCTGGCGCGCCCTGGTAGCGAAAGCGTATGCCTGCTGCGCAGCGCTGCGGCAGCTGCTCGGGGGAAGTCTCGAATTGGATGTCCATGGTGTTATTCAACTACAAAAATGCATTTAAGTAAATACACTAGCCTTAAATTCGCAATATCTGATATATTTTTAATGTAGTTTTGCTACTTACCATCGCTTGCTTGAGATGGCGCAAATGGTGTGATTATTTGAGAGTTTTTACTGAGCAGAAAGCGCACATACTTAACGTCTTGCCCGGTAGATCATTGTTCGAGGTGACAGCTATGATGTTCAGCAACATTTCGAAACGCCGCTTTGGTTTTCCGTTCGCCCGCCTCCCTCCACGCTTACCTGTCATGTACCTGGCCATCTTCTTTGTGGTCCTGGTGTGCACCTCGCTGATCGGCATCCAGGCGTGGCTGACCGCGCACGCCCGCAGCGTGCAACTGAACGAATCGAAAATCGACGCCGCCAATCTCGCGGAAGCGGTGGGACAACATGCTTACGACACGATCAAGGAAGCCGATACGGTCCTGGTCGGGCTGGTGGAACGGCTGGAAAACGACGGCAACCTTGAGATCGGGCTTGATCGCTTCCATAAGCTGCTGGCGCACCGCGTCGCGGAACTGCCGCAACTGCACGGCTTGTTTGTGTACGGCGCCGACGGCCGCTGGCTGGTCAATTCCCAACCCGTGCTGCTGAAAGGGAAGAACAACGCGGATCGCGAGTATTTCATCTACCACCGGGAACATACGGATCGGGGCGTGCACATCGGCCCGCCCTTGCGCAGCAGATCGACCGGCGATTGGATCATCACGGTGTCGCGCCGTTTCAATCGGCCGGACGGCAGTTTTGGCGGGGTGGTGCTGGCGACCATCAATATGGACTATTTCCAGAAGTTCTTCCAGCGCTTCAAAATCGGCGAGGACGGCGCGATTCAGCTGGCGCTGGATGACGGCATCATGCTGGTGCGCCGGCCATTCAATGAAAAATCGCTGGGCAGGGATATTTCCAGGCTGCCCCTGTTTCACGAATACTTGCCCAAGGCGCCAGTCGACACGGTGATTTTTACGTCCGCGCAAGACGGCGTGACACGGATTAATAGCTACCGGCGGCTGGAACACTATCCGCTGGTGGTCTCGGCCGCGCTGTCCAGGGACGAGGTGCTGGCGCAGTGGCGGGCCGACGCCTATCTGTACGGCGGCGGCGTGGTCATCCTGGCGCTGGCGATAGGCTTGCTGGGCGTCCGGCTGGTGCGGCAGATCAATCTGCGGATACAGGCGGAAGCGGAGCTGGTGCGTGCGCGCAATTCGCTGGTGACCTTGAATCAAACGCTGGAGCGGCTGGCGATGCAGGATGGCATGACCGGCCTGTCCAACCGGCGGCACTTCGACGTGACCTTGGCGAGCGAATTCAGCCGGGCGATGCGCGGCGCCAGCTCGCTGGCGCTGATCATGATCGACGTCGATTGCTTCAAGCAGTACAACGACCTCTTCGGCCACGCCGCCGGCGACGAGTGCCTGAAGGCGATCTGCCAGGTGGTCGCCGACTGCAAGCACAGGCCGGGCGATATCGCCGCGCGCTACGGCGGCGAGGAGCTGGCGGTGCTGCTGCCGGGGACGGATGTGGCCGGTGCGCTGGCCGTCGCCGAAACGATACGCGCGGCGATCGAGGACCTGAACATCAAGCATCCCGGCAACGCCACCGGGCATGTGACGGTCAGCGCCGGGGTCGAATCGTTCGCGCCGGTGCGCTTCGAGACCGAGCCGGTCGATCTCATCAAGGCCGCCGACCAGGCCCTGTACCGGGCCAAGTCGCTGGGGCGCAACCGCGTCCATTCCAACATCATCGATCGGGAAGTGCGCTCGGCTTCCGGCCTGGGCGTGGCCGGCTAGGCCGGGGCGCTACTCCTTGGAGGTCGGCGAGATCGTCTTGCTGACTTTGCCGGCGTCATCCAGCATCTGGATTTCGGCCTTGCCGTCGGCGCTGACCATCAGCCGCATGCGAACCCGGCCTTGAGCGTCCTTCAGTTGCAAGGACGCACCTTTGTCGCCTGTGTTGCCCAGCCAGATGCGGTTGTTGCTCAGTCGGCCCTGTTCGCTCAGTTTTTGCCAATAGGCCTGCTGCTCGGACGGGGGGAGTTTGTTCGCCGCCTCGCCAAAGCGGTTGATGTCTTCCAGCGACGTGACCGTATAGAAAGGAACGTCGTTGATCTTGATGCCGGTCTGCTGATGGCTCGCGCTGTCGTTGTTCAACAATTGCAAGGCCTGGTCCTGGCGGAAGCGGTCGAAGGTCAACGACAGGCCGGACGAGATCTTGCCGTCGGCGCCGATGCTGCCTTTCTGGATCAAGCCGCCGTTCTCGGTGCCCTCCTCGTTGATGAACAGCATGCCGGCAAAGCTGCTGCGGTCGGGCCGGGCGCCTTCCTTGCCCTGCATGAAGTCGCCGGGGAACTGCGCCTTGTTGGAAATGACGATGCGCTTGGTGCCGTCCGGTTCAACGATGTTGATACGGCCGACCGTGATCTCGTCGAATTTCTCGTGCCTGACCGGTTCCCTGGCGCCGGCCAGGAAAAATACCGCCGCCAAGGCGCTGGCCATCGTGCTTGCTCCCGCCAGGAATGTTCTGATTTGCGACACTGTGCATCTCCTATGGTTAGTTCAACTGTCATTTCAAATCGTTGTGTATCGCCGCGCTGGCCTTGCGCAGGCGCCATTCCAGCACCACGGTCAGCGCGCCGCAGAATGCCAGCAGCCCGCCCAGGTATTGCAACACCCGGTTCAGCGGCGCATGCTCGTAGCGCGTCCCGGCCAGTTCGAACTTGCGCTGGCCGTTGCCGGCGCTTTCGAAGAACACGCTGCCGCGGTTGTCGCGTGTTTCGAGCGTCGCCAGCTTGACCCGCTCGGCTTCGAACTCGGCCAGCAAGCGGGCGCGTTCCTCGCGGCTGATGGTGTTCGCGGCGAGCCGCAGGTCCTGGATCTTTTCGAACTGGTCAAAAATGGTGTCCGATTCGTTCTTGAGCAGCACGCCTTTCGAGACGTACTTGTAGCGGTGATTGGACGAGAAAATGCCGTCGTTGGCGGCCAGCATCAGCGCAAACCCCAGGGCGCCGGCGGCGGCGGCGCCGAACAGCCATTTCCTGGCGTCGTGGACGCGCCGGGTGACGGCGCCGTTCAGGAATTGGCTGACCTCGGGGATATGGCGCAATGAAGTGTGCAGGACGTGCTGGTTGATACCGCTCAGGAATTCCCTGGCGTCGAGCTCCAGCGCCGTGACGATGGCGCTGAACATGTCGGCCGAGGGCTGCGATTTGTCGTTTTCCAGCTTGGACAAGTAGGACTGCTCGATGCCGATGGCGGCCGACATCTGCGGCTGCGTGAGATTTCTTTCCGTTCTGATTTGCTTGAGTCGCTCGCCAAAATTCATCGCGGGTATGCCTTTTTCAAATTGTGTGGGCATATTCTTGAGGATTCACCCGTGAATGAGAAGGTGAATATGCTTGAATATCGAGGAATGTTGCGATTTTGGCAGTAATTTTCCGCTGGGCGTGAAAAAAGGCCGGTCAGCTTGCACTGAGCGGCCCTGTTGGGGGCGGCGTCGCCTGGACGCCGCCGCCAGCGGAATTAGCGTTGCGGGACGACGATCACGGTGTCGCCGGTCTTGCCTTTGGCGCCGGTGTCGCCTTTGACGCCGTCGTAGCCGGGAGCGCCGACCTCGCCCTTGGCGCCGGCATCACCCTTGGCGCCGTCGAAGCCAGGTGCGCCGGCGCCACCGGTCTGGCCGGTGGCGCCGGTGGCGCCAGGGGCGGCTTCAGCGCCGGTGGCGCCAGTCGCACCGGTAGCGCCGGGGGCGCCGGCGGGGCCGGCGACCACTTGCACCACAGGTGGCGGCGCTTCACGCTGGCAGGCGGTCAGGGCGAAGGTGGAGGCGAGGGCGAGCAAGATCAGGGTATGTTTCATGGGGTATCCTTTGGCAGTGACTGCGCCGCGGCATGCGGTGGTCTGAATGCAGCATGCGCCGGCCTGCCGCGCTGGTCCGTGCGGTTCAGTACATAGCGGCAGGTGGGGGGGGGGATCGTTTATCCCTGTCAGCGCGCCTGGTCCAGTTTTTTGCGCGTCGATTCGTCGAACCTGAACCACAGGTGCTTGCTCTCCAACGGCGTGGCGTCGGGCAGCGAAGGATTTTTCAGCTCGATGATGCGGCGTTCGCTCAAGCGGGCCTGCTTGATCGCGTCGGCGAAATGGTGGAAGTACAGCTTGTCGAAAGAGCCGTCGGCGATGCTGGCCTCCAGTCCCCGCCGCACTTCCTCCGCCAGCGCGCCATTGCGCGGGTTGACGAAAAAGTAGATCGCGGCCGGGTAGTGGATGACGATGTTGGGATCGATGACCAGCCCCCGGCGTCCCTTGATGGCCGATTGCGCCTCGATCAACGATAGCGGCAGGTAGTCGACCCTGCCGCTGGTGAGCGTATTGAACAGGCTTTCGTGCGACGACACCGAGTGTGCCTGCAAGCCGTTGTGGCGCAGGATGGTGAGATCCGGCCAGTCGTGGCCTTGAACGGCGCGAAAGCGCTTCAGATCCGCCAGGCCGCCGACCCGATCGAACTGGTGAGCCCGGTTCGCCGTGAGCACGGCGACGCGCCAGCCGATCAGCCCCTTGGTGAGGGGGATTTTGACCGCCAGCAGTTTCGATTCGCGCTGGCGGGACGTCATGGTCGCCATGATGTCGACCTCCCCGTGGTCGAGCCCGATTTCGAGCAAGGCCCGGTCCTGCATCATGCGCATCGGCGTCAGCGCGACGGTATGATTTCCACCGGCTTTTTTCAACGCCAGCTGGAGCAGTTCCAGCGCATAGTCGCTGCCGCCGTCCTCGCGCGGGTAGCGCACCTCCGCCGCGTCGACCGTGAGCGCCGTCTGCAGGCAAAGCAGCGCGCAGCAAAGCCGGAGCCAGCGGCGCGACCGTGCCAGGAGGCGGTCGCCGGTGGGAGCGGCATGGATGGTCGAGGGCATGATGGGCGGTGGTCCGTTCGAATGTGGCTTGCTGCTTGATTCTAACAGTTGGCTTGGCGCCACGCCTAGGGCCTTACCTTTTGCAAATGGTGGGCAAGGCGAGCAAACTGAACTGGTTGCAACCAGAATGCGCGCCATGACTAAATCGACTTGGATCGGAAGGCTGCCGGTGGCGACGCGGATGTCCGGCGCGGCCGCCATCGGGCTGGCGTTGGGCGCGCTGGCGCCGGGGCCGGCCCGCGCCCAGGGGGCTGGCGCGGCGCTCGACGTGGTGACCATCACGGCAAAAAAACGCCCGCAGTCCGCGCTCGACGTCAATGCCAGCGTCAGCGTGATCGACGGGGAAATCATACGTGAAAACAATATCCAGGGCGTGAAGGATGTTTTTGCGCTGGTACCCAACGTCAACGCCCAGGAGAACGGCAACGGCGGCCCGCGCAGCGTGACCATTTCCATGCGCGGCATTAACGACCAGGGCGCGGGCGGCGAGCGCGTGGCGGCGGTCAGCGCGTTTGCCTTCTATATCGACGAACTCAGCGTGGGCAATGCGGCGACCGATACCGCCAATCCGCCACTGTATGACATTGAAACGATCGAAGTGCTGCGCGGTCCGCAAGGCACGTATTTTGGGCGCAATGCCTCCGGAGGGGCGATCAATATCCAGACCCGCAAGCCGGTCCGGAAACTGTATGGACAGATCGACCTCGGCGTCGGCACGCAGGGCGCGACGATGAGCAATGGCGTGTTCAACCTGCCGCTGTCCGACACGCTGGCGTTGCGCCAGACGGTGCAGAAGCAACGCGACAGCGGCGCGGTCCGGAACACCTATCCGGGCGGCGCCGGCTCCGGCAGCGCGCTGGCCAGCGGGCGCACCGCCTTGCGCTGGCAGCCAGGCCGGGACGTCACGCTCGACCTGAGCTACATGCAGTCGCACGAAACTGGCGGCATTCAGCCGGTGGTTGCGTCCGGCATGAACCGGAACTGGGGTTACTCTCGCTTTCCGCTCGATGCCGGTTTCATCGGCCGCACCGGCCTGTATCCGGACAATGTGAGCCAGGCCTACCTGGACGCCCGGGCCCGTACCGTCAATGACGCCAGCATCGCGAGCGTGCGCGCGGAAATGCGCTTCGATACCTTTGCCCTGAGTTCCGTGACGGGGCTGAGCCGGGGACGCTCGGCGTCTTATCGCGACCTCGACGGCAGCGGCCTGACGCTGATCGACCGCGCCAGCACTTTCCGCGCGGCGTCGCGCAGCCAGGAGTTGCGCCTGCGTTCGCTGGGCGCGGGCGCGGTCGAATGGCTGGCGGGTGCATACGTGTATGCCGACGCCAACGATTTCGACAATGCCATCCTGATCAGGAGCGTGATCTTCTCCTGGGTGCCGGGCGACATCGCGAACGAAAACACCATCCATATCCGGCGCGGCGGCAGCGCATACTTCGGCGACCTGAGCTGGAACGCCACGCCGTACACCACCTTCAACGCCGGCGCACGCTACTCCCGCGACCGCGATCGCCAGTACTGGAGCAATGTCTATGCCGCCAACAGCGCCTTGTCGTTGCGCGCCGACGACCATGGCGTGCCGCTGCCGGGCGCGGTGTATTACCCGGTCGACGGCGATGCGCTGCGCAGCGGCGGCAGGTCGGCGCAAACCATCGGCACCGATGGGCGCAACAGCGGCAGCGACCTGTCGCCGCATCTGGCGTGGAATTACAAGCTGCGAGCCGATGTCCGGCTATACGGTTCGGTGGCGCGCGGCTACAAGGCGGCCGGGGTGCGCGTCAATCCGGACTCCGGCCTGGATTTTCCCAACATCAGCCAGTACGGCAAGGAAAGCGTGACCAGCTATGAAGCCGGGGTCAAGGGTCTGTTCTTTGGCAATACGCGGCTTGAGGCAGCGCTGTTCGACATGGAGTGGCGGGATTTTCAGGTGCATATCAATCAAAGCTGGTGCCGCCTTGCCAATGGCGTGACGGTGGAAGACAGCGGCGCGGTCGCTTGCGTGAGCGGCCCCATCCCGGTCGACCGCATCGTCAATGCCAAGCGGGCCCGCACGCGCGGCGCCGAACTGGCGTGGCGCACGCGGCTGAACGGCGCCTTCAGCGCGGGTGGCGCCCTGGGCTTGCTCGACGCCAAATTCATCGACTACAAGAACTCGCCCAACGGCGACGCCTCTGGTTCCGCCATCAACGGTGCCCCCCGCCGCACGGCGACGCTGTTTGCGCAATGGGATGGCACGGCGGGGCGGGACAGTTATTTTGTGCGGCCCGAGCTCAACTACAGGAGCGGCTACCGGAATGTGGTCGCGCCGGCCAGCCATGTCTACGGCTTTGGCGAGTTCATCGCCCCCCGCACGCTGTGGCATCTGCGCGCCGGTTATGCCCGGGGGCGCGCCACCTGGTCGCTGAGTGCGGAAAACCTGTTCGCCAAAAAATACTACACGGCGTTCCAGGAATCGGTTGCCGGCCGCAAGGTCGATGTGCATCCGCGCACCATCATGCTCAGGCTGAGCGTCAATACAGACTAGATCGGCTTGGCGAACGTCATTCATCCTGTAAAGCACGCCGAGATGGGCTGTTCGGTGGCGTCGAGCACAAACTCGCGCACGTCCGCGAACGCGGCGCCAAATGCCGGCCGCTTCGAGAGGCGTGCGATGTAGCGCTGGAATATCTCGCCATCGCACAAGCCATAGCCGCGCGCCCAGAAAACGGCGTGCCCGACGATGCAATCGGCCGCGGTAAATTGTTGTCCGCAGACAAAGGGCGCCTGCTCCAGCCGCGCGGCAAGCTGGGGTTCTATCTCCTCGCGAAACTTCTTGCGGTATCTCGCCACCGTGCGCGGGTCGCGCTCCGACTCCGGCAAGACATGCTCGTGGGCTCGAATTTGCCACAGCATCATGTCCATCCAGGTCGATCCGAAGTGCAGCATTTGCAGGTAGTCGGCGCGCTCCGGCGATGCCGCCGGTGACGGCGCCAGGCCGGCGTCGGGGAAGGCGTCGGCAAGAAAAGCCACCATGGCGGCGCTTTCGAGCATGTGCTGCGAGGCGCCGTCGTCCCAGGTGATTTCAAGCACCGGCACGCAGTGGTTGGGATTCAGGCGCAGGAACCCGGCCGAGTACTGCACCGCGTCGCACAGGTCTACCTTCTCGACTTCAAAGGCGTCGCCTACGACCTCATGCAACATCCATTTGGTGCGGGCGCTGCGGCTGGCCGGGTAGTGATACAGTTTTAGGCGTTTAATTAACAAGATAGTCTCCCCAAGGTCGAATGCCACAGTCTGGCGTTTCGCGGCTTGCCGGTGAAGTATCATATTTGACATTTTTTATGTCAAAATGGACAAATGAAGATCATCACGGTTCTGCTGTTGGATGGCGTATTCGACAGCAGCTTGTCGATTACGCTCGATACCTTGCATGCGGCGCAGGCCATTCTTGCGGCGCGCGGCGGTGCGCCGCAAGTGCAGGTCAGGACCATCGCCGCCAAGGCTGGCATTACCACCGGCGCCGGCATGCGGATGAAGGCTGACCTCCAGCTCAAGACCGCAAAGCAGCAGGTATCGGACTGGATCATTGTTCCGGGCCTTGGCCACCGGTCGGATCGGCAGCTCAGCGAGGGCTTTGCGCGCAGCGATACCAGGCAGGCGCTGCGCTGGCTGGCGGCGGCAGCGGGCAGGGCGAAGATCGCGGCGTCATGCAGCGCGGTGTTCCTGCTGGCGCAAGCCGGCTTGCTGGACGGGCGCAAGGCGACCACGGCATGGTGGCTGGCCCAGGCGTTTCGCGCGCGTTATCCGGCGGTGACGCTCGACGAAGGACGCATCCTGGTGCGCGACGGCCCGTGCCTGACTGCGGGCGCGGCCCTGTCGCAGCTGGATTTGATGCTGGCCATCGTGGCCGAGGTGTTTGGCGAGTCGGTGGCGCATTTGTGCGCGCGTTACTTGCTGATCGACCAGCGCTCGTCGCAGGCGCGCTACATGATGCGCGACCATCTGGAGCATGGAGACCCGACGGTGGTCGCGGCGGAACGCTGGATCGATGCCCATCTGGCGCAGCCGATGACGGTGACCGCGCTATCGTCCGAACTGGCGCTGTCGCCCAAGACGCTGGCGCGGCGCATCGAGGCGGCGACCGGCGTCTCGCCGATCAAATTCATACAACGGCGGCGTTTGTCGCATGCGGCGCATTTGCTGGAAACGACGGCGCTCTCGATCGAAGCGGTCGCGGCGCAGGTCGGCTATCAGGACAGCACCGCCTTGCGAAAATTGATCAAGCGCGAGTTCGGCGTGACGCCCAGCACCTTGCGCTGAGTTCGGGAATCCGTCCATCGCATCCATCGCCATGGCGTCAGCCGGCGCGCCATCAGGGAGCGCTTGACGCGGTTTGTTCCAGCTGGCGTGCGAACGATTTATATCGTTTACCAGGACATTCGCATCGTCCGAAAAAATCATGACGATTTCTTCCATGTGGGCGATGTGGAACCGGCGCAGCGAATACGCGAGTGGCAGCTGCCTGTTTCGCAGCACGGATAGGCCGTACTATCGGCGTTATGGCCGCGACGGTATATCATGGCGGTCGATTCAACGATAGGACCAGGCATGATCATAGCGACTCATAGCGGCAAGTTTCACGCGGACGACGCGTGGGCGGTCGCCGTACTGAAGGTGTTATTCCCCGACGCGGACATTATCCGGACGCGCGACCCGGCCACCATCGAAGCGGCCGACTTTGCCGTCGACGTCGGCGGCATCTGGGACGCGGCCAGCGGCCGCTTCGACCACCATCAAAAAGGCTTCAGCGGGGCACGGCAGAGCGGCGTGCCGTATGCCAGCGCCGGCCTGGTATGGCGCGAGTATGGCGCGCGCTGCGTGGCGGCGCTGGCGCTGGCGCACTACGGGCACCAATTGTCGGACGATACGGCGCGGGAAATGGCCTACGGCATAGACTCGGACGTGGTGCAGTACCTCGATTTGTCGGACGTGGGGGCGGCGAAGAGCGCGCCGGGCGGGTATGGACTCTCGGCCGTGATCTCGGGCTACAACACCAACTGGCTCGACGAGCAAAGGCTGGGCTACGGCGAGGCGGCGGACGCGTACCGCCTGGACCAGTTCCGCCGTGCGATGGCCGTGCTGACCGACGTCATGCTCAATGCCGTCAAATACCGGCTGGGCGCCTTGCTCGCGCTGGAGCAGGTCCGGCAAGGGGAGGTGCTCGACGGCGGCCGGGTGCTGTTCCTGAAAAACGGGGCGCTGCCGTGGAGCCAGGTGGTGCGCAAGGAAATGCCGAAGGTGCTGTTCGTCATCAGCCACAACCTCGCCGAGCAACGCCACATGTTGCACACCGTCTCGGTCAGCCCCGAAAGTTTCGACGCCCGGGCCGACTTGCCTGAAGCGTGGGCGGGACTGCGCGATGCCGAGCTGGCGGCGGTCACCGGCGTGGCGGATGCGGGTTTCTGTCACAACGGCAGGTTTATCGCGTCCGCCAAGTCGTACGAGGGGATACGGGCGATGGCGATCCTGGCGCTGAAGGATATCGACGAAGGCAGCGCGGGCTGATCTGAGCGCATGAACGCCGAGCGCGCTATTGGCGCGTCAGCGTTCACGCGGCCAATGCCTGGCTCCACTGGCGCCGCCGTGCTGGCCGGCGTGGACCGGTAACGCGCTTAGCCCGCGCGTCGTGCGCGCCAGCGCAGGCCGGACAAGCCTGCCAGGCCCAAGAGCAGCATGGCGCCGGCGGACGGCTCGGGCACCGCGCTGGCCAGCGTCAGGCCGACGTCGGCCAGCACCGCCTCGTCGAGCGCGCCGATGCCATAGCGCTGGCCGTTGTAGAACACCCAGCCGTTGAACAGGTCGTTCACCAGGTCGGCGCCCGGGCGCCCGCTGGCCGGCGCATTGCCGAAGTGGAAATTGTTCCCCGACGTGACAGGCACCGGCGCGCCATACACGCGCATCGCGTTCGGGCCGTTGAAGAACATATTGGCGCCGTCGTAGCTGACATACTGGTCCCAGGTCGACATGCCAAAGCCGTTCGGCGTGCGCCCGGTGAGCGGATCGCCCCAGCCGTTGAACGCCAGCGCATGGCCGATCTCGTGGATGAACACCGATGCCGCATCGGTGCGGTCGCCCGGCACGACGGCCGTGCGCGCATACGGATTCGGATCGAACCACAGCGTGTTGGCGACGTAGTTCGGATTCAGGTCCAGGATCACGTCCGGCGCGCTGCCGTTCGGGTCGATCCCGCTGCTGATCTTGTAGGCCATGCCCTGCGCCCACAGCGAACCGCCGGCCGCCTCGCCCACATAGGCCGAGGTGGCCGAATGACCCGATGCGTACGCCAGGTCGGTCGACATGCGCACCTCGATGTCGATGACTGCGTTGCCGGCCAGGTGACTGCCCCAGGCCGCCATGGCGGCGCCCAATTGCGCGTCGATCTGGGTACGATAGGCGGTCGCCAGATTCAAGGGATCGTTGAAGCTCACCGTGTACGCCAGATCGGCGTGCGCCGCCAGCGGCGCCGCGGCCATCAGAGCCAGCACGACTGTGCGGGAAATGTGTCGTTTCATGTTGGGTTTTCCTTGGGAAGTGCGGTCGTCGCTCAACCGTTGATGTTCATGCGCTGGGTATGGGTCCACTTGTGGTCCGATGCCGATACTGCCGAGTCGTAGGTGGTCCAGGTCCAGCCCTCGCCCGGCCATGGATTCATGATGTAGACCCAGTATGGGCCGTTGCCGGCGTCGTAGCCGCTGCCGACCATGATGTGGCCGCCACCGTTGGTCCAGCCGTAGCGCATCACGAACGGCCGGTTGGCGTTGATGTCCCACATCACCGAACTCCACGACGACGCCCAGTTGTAGGCCGTGTTGGGGACGCCCCAGGCGGACAGGATGCTCTGCACGCTGCCGTTGCTGCCGTACATGCTGTTGGGCTGGTTGGCGTTGCTGTTCCACCAGAAGTCGGTATTGCCACAGGCGTAATTTATGCCGTAGGCCCAGTTGACGATCTGGCACTGGCTCGGCACTTTTTTGTAGTAGTTCAACACGGCCTTGCTCGATCCTGCCCAGCACCACTGGCTGTGTTCCTGGGTGACCAACGGTACGTACAAGGTGCGCCACTGGGCGAAGGCCAGCGGCATGGCCAGCAGCAAGGCGGCGCCCACCAGGGCGCGTTTCATGAATGATTGCATGAGGATTCCTTCACGGTCGGGATAGGGAAGGGCGCCGCTTAGCGGAACGCGTTCAAATTGGCCTTGACGGCGCCGCGCAGGGGATCGAGGAAGGCGGCGGCGTCCATCAGGCCATCGTCCGGCTTGCCCGCCTTGGCGGCGCGCTGCTGCAGCTGCAGGGACTGGCGCGCCGAATGCAGCGGCGCGAAGCGGGCCGTGCCGTTTGCCGCCACCTCGAGAAAGTCGGACTGCGCCTGGTAGATGCGGATAAACCGCAGATTGCTGCACTCGGCGTTGCCGTGGAAGGCCATCAGCGCGTCGACATCCTGAGCCAGCGTGCTGGCGCCGAACGCCACCGCTTGCCAGTGGCCGTTGACCTGCTCGACCGTGACCAGGCCGATCGGGCGATCGTGCAGGTTGAGGACGAAGCGCCAGACCGGGCTCGGCCTGGCCATCGCGCTCAGGTCGGAGCGACCGGCGACCAGGTCTTTGGGATCGACGGTGTAGACCTGGAAGCCGTGGCCGACGCGCGCATCTTTCAGGTCCTGGACGTCGCTGACGTCGAGTGGAAAGCCGGCCGGCAAGGTGCCGGCATGGCGGGCGATGCTGGACGCGACGAATTGCGTGAAGTCGCGCCGCGCCGCCGCGAGCGCCTCGTTGCGCTGCACTGCCGCCGTCGGCGTCCCCGGCGATGCGAGCGTCGGCTGGGCCAGCAAGGGCGCACTGGCGAGCGCCATCGCGCTACCAAGCAAGAGTGCGCGCAAGGCTGCGCGCGACGATACGGTTCGAACTGGAACATGGATACGCATGACTGCTTTCTCCTCGTTACTGGTTGACGTCTAACCGTGTGAAAAAATTTCACCCGTCCTGTATCGTGATCGATTCGCAGTGGCTTTTCTGTACCGTTTTATGAGGAAAACTCATCTAAAATCGCATAAGCATGAAAATTCAAGGGGCTATTGCCGGGCGTTCCCCACATCCAAAACGGAATCGATCCCCATGTCCCGGCAACAACCTCACGATTCGAAAATCAAGCTACCTGACGCGGCATAGGTGGCGGGCGCACACCCGATTGTCAACCCTGCTGGCCTCATTGCTACAGCCTCGTATCAAGCGCTGGGCTTATCCCCTTTGGCGGCGCTGCCGCCGCCGGAAACACCGCCGGAGCCACTGCCCCGCGCCGCGCCGCTTGCCTTGGTTGGCGGCTTGGCTTTTACCGAATGGGCCGCACCGGCGATCTGACGGGCATTGCCGGGAGCGTCGATCTGGCCGGCGCTGCTTTGCGCATTTGCGCCGCTTGCCTGAGCGAAGGTGCGGGTGGTTTCAGTTTGGGCCTGCACGCCCTGGCGCACTGGCTGCGCGATGTTGCGAGCGCCCTGGGCGATGCTGCCGACCGCGTGCGTGCCGCCGCTCATGTCCGGCGCCAGCGTTGCGCTGCCGCCGCCCGATGCGTCGGCGTTGCCTGCCGCACTGGCGGTCGTGGTGGCGGTGCCGCCATTGAACAGGCCGCCGATGCCCTTACCTTGCGCGGTCGGCGGTGTGGTCGCTGGCGCCGGTGCCGCCGCAGCCGGTGCGGCCGGCAACGTGGCCGATGGCGAGGCGCCATTGGTCGAAGGCAATGCCGGCGCGGCAGGCGCGGCGTTCGCTACGCTGCCCGGCAAGCCGGCCGAACCACTGCCGCCGGCTTCGCCAGTGGCGCTGGCCGATTTGCGCGGGCTGTCGCCGCGGGTGATCTCGGCAGCCGAATTGGCGCTGCCCGAGATGGCGCCGCGGCCGGCCATCTGCGTGACGTTACCCAGGCTGCCCATGCCGCCGAAGCCGCCGGCGCCACCGCCGCCGATCACGCCGCCGACCGGGCCTCTGCCGCCGAGCAATTGGGCGTGCGCCGAAAACGCCAGGCCGAGGGTTGCGACAAGGGTAAGGTGCTTAACGATGTAAATGGTTTTCATGGTATTTCTCCTTGTTGGCACCACGGACAATCCGCGGTTGTTACAAGGAAAACGCTCGGGCAGCGGCGTTTAATCCCGGATCGCAGAATATTTTTTTTATTCGCGGAAATTGCTCGGCGGATTGCGAAACGCGCCCCCGAGTACGCCGTATCCAAGCTCATCGCTGACGCCGTTTTCCGGCGCGCCGGACGCCTTGCGCGCCAGCGTGCCGATCGCCTGTCTGGCGGCCAGCGGCTCTGGCTTGCTCAGTTCCCCGGCCAGCAGCGCCGCCACGATAGGCGAAGCGAAGGACGTGCCGCGCACCACGCGGTAAGGCGGGCTGCCCAGGGCAGCGCTGACCATCTGATTGCCGGGCGCGGCAAACATCACCTGTGGTCCGCGCGCCGCTTCCGGCAGCGCGCTGCCGTCGCGGTCCACGCCGCTGACCCCGACCACGCCCGGATAGCTGGCCGGATACAGCGGCGCGGCGGCCGGGCCGTCGTTGCCGACCGCGGCGACCAGCAGGTGGCCGCGCCGCACCATCGCGCCAACGGCGCGCTCCAGCGTCAGGTTCGGCGGACCGACCAGGCTGATATTGATCACCGCCACTTGTTGCTTGGCCAGCCAGCCCAGTGCGGAGACGATGCGCTCGACCGCGCCGCCGGCCGGCGAACTGCAATACACGTCGGCCGCGTACAGTTGGGCGTCGGGCGCCACGCCATGAAAACGCGACGAGCGTCCGACCATCAGCGCCGCCACGGCGGTGCCGTGGGCGTCCGGGACCAGCTTGCCTTCGCAGCCCCAGCGCGTGATCGCCGCCTCACGAAATACCGGGTGCCGGTCGGTGACGCCGCCGTCGATGAGGCCGATCCGCACGCCGCTGCGCGCGGCCGTGGCGGCGGGCGCCGGCGTACCGCCCGGCGCGGACGGCGCCGCTGGCCGGGACGCGCTGGCGGTATAAACGTGGTTGAAGTCGTATTGGCCGCCCGGATCGAGCGCCCGCAATTGTTCCAGCATGGCGGCGGTGCTGGTGCCGGCCGGCACCTCCAGCACGACGATGGTCTCGTCCAGCGCGTCGAGGGCGGTGGTTTCGATCACTTTCAGTCCGGCGGCACGGGCGGCTTGCAGGCTGGCGGCGCCGGGCGACCAGGCCAGAATCTGGCTGCGCACCATCGGTTCGCCGCGCGGGTCCGGCTCGAGCATGTCGCGGTGGCGGCGCAGCAGATCGCCCACCTGCAGCTGGCGCAGCTCGCCCAGCACGCGCACATCGGCGCCGGCCAGCAGGCGCGCGCCACGGTCGCGCAGCGTTTCGGTATCGATCAGGCCAGGCGACTGCGGCAGGGGCAGGTTCAGCGATGGCAGGCGCAACTGGGCCTGCGCCTGCGAGGCGCCGAGCAGGGCGCCCAGCAGCAGGATCGGGCGCAGCAGGCGCGCAAGGAGAGGGGAGGGTTTCGGCGTCATGCTGGGCTTGATCATATAATGGTTTGAAATTTCTTAAAGGTAAAACGTTTGGGGCAGGGATTAAAGTCCCGCCGCCAAACGTTTAACAAGTAACGATGACCTCCGCCACTACTCCGCTCCAAGGCGAAATCGCTGCGCTGCTGCCGCGGCTGCGCCGGTTTGCCCGCGCTATTGTATTTGACCGCGACGACGCCGACGATCTGGTGCAGGTCGCCGTGGAGCGGGCGCTGAAGCGCAGCGCGCAGTGGGAGGCCGGCACACGGCTTGACAGCTGGATGTTCCGCATCATGAAAAATGCCTGGATCGACGAGGTGCGTTCGCGTATCCGGCGCGACAATATCTTCGCGCCGGAAGAGGCGGGCGAGCATGTCGGCGACGGCTTTGCCGAAGCCCACCAGCAGCGGCTGGCGATCCAGAAGGCGATCAGCCTGCTCTCGGAAGACCACCGGATGGTGGTCGGCCTGGTGCTGGTCGATGGCATGGCGTATCAGGAGGCCGCAGATGTGCTGGAACTACCGCTGGGCACGTTGATGAGCCGTCTGGCGCGTGCGCGTTCGGCCCTGCAAGCCTCACTATCCGATCAAACGAGGACCGTATGAGTAGTTTTTCCGATGAAACGTTGATGGCTTACGCCGACGGTGAGCTCGATGAAAAGACCAGCGCCGCTGTCGCCAGCGCCATCGGGAGCGATGCCGAGCTGGCCGCCCGCGTGCGTCAGCACCAGGCTTTGCGGGTGGACGTGTTCGCCGCTTTCGCCCCGATCGTCGAGGAGGCGGTGCCGGCCCGCCTGGGCGCTGCCGCGGCCGGGGTCGTCGATCTGCAGGCGGCGCGCGCAGCCCGGCAGAAGGCACCGGCGCGCCGGCGCTGGGAATGGCCGGACTGGACGGCGCTGGCCGCGACGCTGCTCGTCGGCGTACTGGTCGGCGGTGTCGGCCAGCGGAGCTTGAGCAACGACTCCGCGCTTGCATCGGTCGTCGGCGCTGACGGCGCGCTGTTCGCGCAGGGACCGCTGGCCGCCGCCTTGTCCGAGCAACTCGCCGGCGCAGGTCCGTCGGCGCAGGGTATCCGGATCGGCGTGAGCTTTGTCGGCACCGATGGCAATTACTGCCGCAGCTTCTCCATGGGGCAGGGGGCCGGCTTGGCCTGCCGCCAAGGCGCGCGCTGGCAGTTGCCGTTGATGGCGCATGTGGACCAGCAGGCCGGCGGCGAGTATCGGCAAGCCGGCAGCGCCATGCCGGCCGCCATCAGCGATGCGATCGACGCCCGCATCGCCGGCCAGACGCTCGACGCCCAGGCCGAACAACTGGCCCGGAGCAAGGGCTGGCAGCGCTGAACGACTGGATGTCGAAAGGTACCCCGGGCGCTACCAGCGCATGGTCGGAATAAAATCCGCAAACGCGCGCAGCGGTGCCGGCAGGTAGCGCCGGCCCGGGTAGTACAGCGAGGGACCGCTAAAGGTTGGCCACCAGCGCTCCAGCACCGGCTCCAGTTCACCGCGCTCCATGCAGGGCTTCAGCCAGTCTTCAAACAGGTACACCAGGCCGCCGCCGGCCACCGCCGCATCCACCTTCAAGTCGGCGCCGGCGCCCAGATTGACGATCAACGGACCGGCCGGTTTGATGACGACTTTCTTGCCTTTGTGCTCGAATTCCCAGTCTGGCATGGCGCCGCTGGAAAAGCGCCCGCGCAGGCAGATATGTTTCAGCAGGTCTTCCGGCCGCTTGGGCATGCCGTGCCGTCGCAGATAGTCGGGCGACGCCGCCAGCGCAAAACGTTGCCGGCGCGGCCCAATCGGAATCGCCACCATATCCAGCTCCATGTGCTCTTCGTAGCGGACGCCGGCATCGCAGCCGGAGCGCAGCAGATCGACAAAGCTGTCATCGACGATGATCTCCAGGCAGATGTCCGGATACGCGGCGATAAACGGCGGAATGATGCGCGGCAGGATCAGTTTCGATACGCTGAGCGGCACGTTGAGCCGCAGCCTGCCGGCCGGCCGGTCACGAAAACCGTTCACCACATCCAGCGCGGATTCGACAGCGTCGAGGGCCGGCGTCAGTTGCTCCAGCAAGCGCTGGCCGGCGTCGGTGGTGGCCACGCTGCGGGTGGTGCGGTTCAGCAGGCGCACACCAAGGCCTGCCTCCAGCCGTCGCACCGCTTCGCTCAGTTGTGACGCGCTGGTGCCCGTCATGCGCGCGGCGCCGCGAAAACCGCCGTGTTTGGCGACCGCGACGAAGGCGCCGATGTCCTGTAGATCAGCCATCCGTCATTGTCCTGTTTTCGGCACAAGTTGTACCATTGCGAAGTATTGTCGCACAAAGTTTTAGCACCTAGACTGTGTTCATCAGCCCATCCTTCAGGAGAATATTTTGAGCACCTTCCAACTCGGCGATCTGACAGTCAACCGCGTGGGCTATGGCGCCATGCAGCTGTGCGGCCCGCACGTCTTTGGCCCACCGAAGAATCGCGAGGAAGCACTGGCAGTGCTGCGGGAGCTTGCGGCGCTGGGCATCAATCACATCGACACCAGCGATTTCTATGGCCCGCATGTCACCAACCAGCTGATCCGCGAAACGCTGCATCCATACGCTGACGATCTGGTGATCGTCACCAAGATCGGCGCCTCGCGCGGCGCCGATGCCTCGTGGCTGCCGGCCCAATCGCCGAAGGAGCTGGAAGCGGCGGTGCATGACAACCTGCGCAACCTCGGTCTGGAACGGCTCGATGTGGTGAACATGCGCCTCATGTTTGACGTCATGGGGCCGGCGGAGGGCGACATTGAAGCCCACATCACGGCACTGGCGAAACTGCAGCAACGCGGCCTGATACGCCACCTTGGTTTGAGCAACGCGACCGCGCGGCAAGTGAGGCAGGCGCGCGGCATCGCCCGCATTGTCTGTGTACAGAATCAATACAACCTGGTCCACCGCCACGACGACGCACTGATCGACGAGCTGGCAAAAGACGGCATCGCCTACGTGCCGTTCTTCCCGCTGGGCGGCTTCTCGCCGCTGCAATCGGCTATCCTGTCCGAGGTCGCCGCGCAACTCGGTGCGACGCCTATGCAGACAGCGCTGGCCTGGCTGCTGCAACGTTCGCAGAATATCCTGCTGATTCCGGGCACTTCGTCGCTCGCCCACCTGCGTCAAAATGCCGCCGCTGCCGATCTGGTGCTGCCGCCGGAAGCTGTCCACAAGCTGAATGGCATCATCACGTCGGCATAGGGGGGGCCACCAAGCGAAAACGCCAGCCGGTGACGGTTGGCGTTTGGTTTGACCATGTTCTCGCTGGCCCGGGGCGGAATCGAACCACCGACACAAGGATTTTCAACAATCGGGTCGCCGGTCCTTGGCCAAGCTTGGTCTTAGTAGATCGATCCGCCTGGCTGGCTGGAAGTAAGCACACCGTTGATGGCGGAGATGCTGTAGTTGACGGTGCCGCCCTGGTAGCTGGCCCAGTTTCGTATGTCGAAGCTGGCGTCGCCGGACAGCCGTTGTGTGGTGATGTTGCGGTAGGTGAGCGGTGTTTTTGCCTTGCAGACTTCTGGCAGGCCCGCAGTGCGCAGGAAATACACCGACCCGGCACCCACGCGCGTGGCATTGCCGCCTTCGATCAGCAGTGCGGTCTCGACGTCAACGCCCAGTCCGTGCACGCTGCCGGTCCAGCCATCGTTGACGATACGCGCCATGAAGGTGATCAGGCGTCCCATGCGGTCGCGTGCCGCCAGGTGCGGATCGACGATCAGGCCGCCCATATCCGGCAGCGTCAGGAAATCGCGCTCCAACGTGATCGTCTTGTCGTACGGGTTGGCCAGCGCCGCCTCCGAGGTGATCGTGCCGCTCAATGCCGCGAACGCGAATTTGCTCATCACCGCCATTCCGGCGCTGGTGCCGCCGATCGGGATGTTCTTGCTGGCCAGGGCTTCGATCGCCGTCTGCACCGGCGTGCCTTTCCAGAACTTTACATAGTCGCTCTGGTCGCCGCCCGCGATGAACAGCGCCTCCGCCCCCTGTATGCGCGCGATCACGAACGGATCGCTGGCGGCTTCGCGGCTGGGGATGGTAATGGTTTCGACCGAGCTTGCGCCGCCCATCGCGTACACGTAGGGATTGTAGGCGTCGGTGCCGCGCGAGCGGATGATAACGAAATTCCCGCCGCCGGCCTTCTTGATCATCCACTTGAAGGCGTCATCCACATCGGGACCGCCTCCCATCAGCACCAGTGCGGGCAGGAGCGGCGCCGGCAGCACCACGTTGGCTGGATTGCCGACCACGGCATAGCCGTAGGGTTTGGCCGCCACCGCCGGGCCGGGCGTGAACAGCACGGCGAGCAGGAGGGAGAGTACGGGCAACAGACTGCGTGGGGCAGGTATGCGCATCTTAGGCTCCGGCAATGGTTGTGAAATTGCAATCTGATTATACGCGCGTCCCAAGATCGCTCTGCCGGAGAAACAAAAACGCCCACTTGCATGAGTGGGCGTTGCGTGAACGATGTTCTTGGTGGCCCGGGGCGGAATCGAACCACCGACACAAGGATTTTCAAGATTTGTGTCGGCTCGCCAGCGTTCACGCTGCCAAAGCTTGGCCGTTGTCGCCGCCGACCTTACGCGGTTCGATCTCATCGATAATTTTCTTCATTGCCGGTCTGGTGGCCATTTTCAAATCATATGCCTGTTGCAGGTTGAGCCATGATTGCGGATCGCCACCGAAATAGCGCGCGAGCCGCAGCGCGGTATCCGCGGTGACACCACGTTTTTCGTTGACGATGTTATTGATGCGCGATGGGGTCACATGAAGCGCCTTCGACAGCGCATATGGCGTCATCCCTAGCGGGGCAAGAAACTCCTCCCGCAAGATTTCGCCGGGATGGATGGGGCGCAGCTCATTTTTCGTCATTTCACAGCCTGGATCGGTTAGTGATAATCTATGATTTCCACGTCTTTTGGCCCGTCTGGTGTCCAGACGAAGCAGATTCTGAACTGGGCATTTACTCTAATGCTGTATTCGCCTTGACGCTCGCCGCTTAGCGCCTCAAGGTGATTTCCGGGCGGAGAGCTCAAGAAATCCAAGGTGGCTGCGCTGTCCAGTAGCTGGAGCTTCCGTTCCGCACTGGAT
Source organism: Duganella sp. GW822-FHT06D06 (assembly GCF_058799615.1). NCBI lineage: Bacteria > Pseudomonadati > Pseudomonadota > Betaproteobacteria > Burkholderiales > Oxalobacteraceae > Duganella > Duganella sp. GW822-FHT06D06. The sequence goes on along the minus strand of NZ_JBXALQ010000013.1, from coordinate 69,413 downwards.
CGGAAGTTTGCGAACCGGGGTACTGCCTTTCCTTCAAACAGCTTTTTGGTCTGCTTGCACTTGAAGGACAGGATGGCCATATTGTATGCCGTTTATCGGACCGCGATAAGCAAGCGTAGCTCCTTTTTAGGATGCTGCGGATGAGTTGCGTCAGTGCCGTAAACCGCGGGCGGTAGGGGCCGCCGTGAAGCGATCTAGCGTACTCTGAGCATTTGGCGTACCGGAATTAGAGACGAGCCAAGGTCTGTGAATCCCAGAAACAACAACGCCCACTTGCATGAGTGGGCGTTGCGTGAACGATGTTCTTGGTGGCCCGGGGCGGAATCGAACCACCGACACAAGGATTTTCAATCCTCTGCTCTACCAACTGAGCTACCAGGCCAAGGGCCGCAATTATAGCAGACGCTCCCCGGGGTTTGGCAAGGCCCCGGCGCCACTTTTATTGACAGCAACAATGTCAGGGTATAAATTTAGTCGCTTTGGCATGACCTCGATAGGGATACTATGAAGCGGGCGACTTGGTTGGTGGCGGGATTGACGGTGGCGGGCGCGGTGCATGGCGCCGATTTGACGCCGGTGCAAAAGCAGATGCGCGAGATTTACCAGGAACTGGTGGAAACCAATACCACCAATTCGACCGGCTCCTGCACGGTGGCGGCCAACAAGATGGCCAAGCGCCTGAAGGCGGCCGGCTACCGGGACGCCGACCTGCACCTGATCGTGCCGCCGGGCGGCCCGACCAAGGGCAACCTGGTGGCGCGCATCAAGGGCGACGGCAGCAAGAAGCCGCTGCTGTTGCTGGCCCACATAGACGTGGTCGAAGCCAACCGCGCCGACTGGCTCCGCGATCCGTTCAAGCTGATCGAGGAAGACGGCATGTTCTACGCGCGCGGCGCGTCCGACGACAAGGCCATGGCGGCATCCTTCGTCGCCAATATGATCCGCTACAAAAAGGAAAAGCTGGCGCCCAAACGCGACGTGGTCATGGCGCTGACCTGCGACGAGGAGATCGTGCCCAGCAAATTCGATGGCGCCGAATACCTGTTCAACCACCACCGCGCGCTGATCGACGCCGAGATCGCGCTCAACGAAGGCGGCAGCGGCCTGCTGGACAAGCAGGGCAAGCCGGTACGCCACGGCATCCAGGCCGGCGAAAAAATCTACCAGAGCTTCCAGCTGGAGGTGACCAATCCCGGCGGCCACAGTTCGGCGCCGTTCCGCGACAACGCCATCTACCACCTGGCCGACGGCCTGTCGCGACTGGGACAGTTCGTGTTCCCGTTCAAGCTGTCGGCCGTCACCCGCACCTACTACGAACGCATGTCCAGCGTGGAACAGGGCCAGGTCGCCGCCGACATGAAGGCCATCCTCAGCGATCCGCCCGATGCGGCCGCGCTGGCGCGCCTGTACGCGGTCAGCCCGGTGCACAACGCCACCGTGCGCACCACCTGTGTGGCGACCAAGGTCGATGCCGGCCATGCCGACAACGCGCTGCCGCAGCGCGCCCGCGCCACCGTCAATTGCCGCATCCTGCCGGACGAGAAGGTGGACGACGTGCACGCGACGCTGCAGCGCGTGGTGGCCGACGACCAGATCAAGATCACCCGCATCGGCGAAGGCCTGAGCGCGCCGATGCCGCCGTTGACGCCGACCCTGATGAAGGCGGTGGAAGAGATCAGCAACGATATGTGGCCGGGCGTACCGGTGATTCCGACCATGTCGACCGGCGGCACCGACGGCCGCTTCCTCAACAGCGGCGGCATCTGGACCTACGGTATCAGCGGCATGTTCGGCGGCCCGGAAGGCAGCGGCGCGCACGGCTTGAACGAGCATATCCGCGTGAAGTCGCTGTACGATGGCCAGGAGTACCTGTACCGCCTGGGCAAGCGCCTGGCCACCGAGTAGTTTTTATTCCGGCACGACGATGCGCCAGCGCCACGGCTTGAGCACGGCCTGGCCTTCGTCGCCGGCCAGCTTGTACTTCTGCAGGGTGGCGGTCGGGTTGACGATCACCCGCACGCTGTTCTTGCCCTGCGCGCGCTTGAAGGCAAACAGCTGCTCGTTGCCGACGTCGAGCAGCTGCACCGCGCCGCCGCTGGCGCCGTTCCACAGCGCCTGGTTTTCCTTCTTCAGCTGATTCAGGCCGGCGTAGAAGCCTTCCAGCTCGTAGCTCTTCCAGTCGACCTGATCCTTTTCGAAGAACTCCAGCTTCTTGTCCAGCCGCGCTTCCTGGCCGTTGTAGACCAGCGGGATGCCGGGCAGGGTGTAGCTCAGCACCGCCATCGCGCCGTAGGCCGGGCCGTACAGCTCCTTGTCCGTGCCCTGCCACGAATTGATGTCGTGGTTGTTGGTGAACTGCAGGCGGTAGGCGTCGCGCGGGTAAGCCTTGGGCGGATTGGCCACGAAGGCTTTCAGTTCAGCCGCTCCGGCCTGGCCCTTGCCGATCTTTTTCATGATCTCGTTGAGCGGCCAGTCGTAGCTGGCGTCGAAGGCCTTGTCGTGCAGCGCCGGTTCGTTCCACTCGGCCAGCATGAACACCGGCTTGATCTTGTCGAGCTGCGTGCGCGCCTGGTTCCAGAACTCGGTCGGCACCAGGCCGGCGGCGTCGCAGCGGAAGCCGTCGATGCCGGCCTCGCGCACCCAGTACGCCATCGCCTCCGTCATGCGCTTCCACAGCTCCTTGTTGCCGTAATCGAGGCCGATCACGTCGGTCCATTCCTCGATCGCGCCCGCTTCGTTCTTGAAGGTGACGGAGTGGATCTCGCCCTTGTCGTTCTTCTTGTACCAATCGGGGTGCTGGCTGGCCCACGGATGGTCCCAGGCCGTGTGGTTGCCGACCCAGTCCAGGATCACGTGCATGCCCAGCGCGTGCGCCTGCTTGACCAGCTTGCGCAGGTCGTCCATGCTGCCGTAGTCCGGGCTGACGGCGGCGTAGTCCTTCACCGCGTAGTAGCTGCCCAGCGTGCCCTTGCGGTTTTGCTGGCCGATCGGGTGGATTGGCATCAGCCACACGATGTCCACGCCCATCTGCTTGAGGCGCGGCAGCGTGGCGGCGAAGGCGTTCAGCGTGCCCTCCTTGCTGTACTGGCGCAGGTTGACTTCGTAGATGTTGGAAGTGCGGGACCAGGCCGGGTGTTTCACGGCGGCGGTTTCGGCCTGGACCGCGAGCGGTCCGCACATCAGTGCTACCAGCGGCAGCAGGGCGGCAAGCTTTTTCATGGTGCTCCTTTTGGTTTCAGCGTGCGTTCAAACAGCTGATAGATGCGGCGGTATTCGTCGTACCAGCTTTCCGGATGCACGAAGCCGTGACGCTCCAGCGGATACGGCGCCAGTTCCCAGTTGTCTTTTTTCAGTTCGATGAAGCGCTGCGCCATGCGCACCGAATCCTGGAAGAACACGTTGTCGTCGATCATGCCGTGGGCGATCAGCAGATTGCCTTGCAGTTTATCGGCATATTCGATCGGCGACGAGATCTTGTAGGCGTCCGGGTCCAGCTCCGGCGTGTTGAGGATGTTGGCGGTGTACTCGTGGTTGTAGGTGGTCCAGTCGGTCACCGGTCGCAGCGCGGCGCCGGACTTGAACTGCTCCGGCGCGCGCAGCAGCGCCATGAAGGTCATGAAGCCGCCGTAGCTGCCGCCGTAGATGCCGACGTTGTTGGCGTCGCCCTGCTGGTTGGCCACCATCCAGTTCAAGCCGTCGAGGTAGTCTTCCAGTTCCGGGTGGCCCATCTGGCGGTAGATCGCGGTGCGCCAGTTGCGGCCGTAGCCCAGTGAGGCGCGGTAGTCCATGTCCAGCACGATGTAGCCTTTTTCCACCAGCAGGTTGTGGAACATCTGCTCGCGGAAGTAGACCGGGTAACGCTTGCTGACGTTTTGCAGGTAGCCGGCGCCGTGCACGAACATCACCACCGGATATTTTCTACCCGCTTCCAGCGTGACCGGGCGATACAGCTTGGCCCACACCGGATCGGCGCCATGCGTCGACGGCACGGCGACGATCTGCGGCGCGATCCACTGGCGCGTCTTGAAGTCGGCGTTGCGGGTGTCGGTCAGCTGGGTGGCGGCGCCGCCGCTGCTGGCGACGGTGGCGATCTGGGTCGGCATGTAGGCGCTGGAGTAGCGCACCAGCAGCTTGCGGCCGTCCGGCGACAGCGCGAAGCTTTCGACGCCGCCCAGCGACGTCAGCTCGCGCAAGGCGCCGTCCTTGGTGGCGGCGGAGCACACCTCGTAGGTGCCCGGCAGTTTGGGGTTGCACAGGAAGTAGGCGATGCTGCCGTCGGCGTTCCATTCGATCTCGCTGGTTTCCCACCGCCCGGAGGTCAGCGCGCGCGACTTGCCGTCCGCCGTTTGCATGTACAGGTGGGCGTAGCCGCTTTCCTCCGACTGGTACCACAGCGTGCTGTTGTCCGGCTGCCAGCCGAAATCGTTGCCGCGGTTGTTGACCCAGGCGGCGTCGCTCAGGTGGTGCAGCGGTTTCAGTTTGGCGCCGGCCAGGTCGACGCTGGCGATCCAGCGGTCCTTGTTGTCGATCGCCTGCGCTATCACGGCCACTTGCGCGCCGTTGTCGGACCAGCGTATCGAGTCTTCGCGGTTTTCGAAGCGCAGGCCGCGGTTGCCTTTGAGCGGATCGAGCTTGCGCTCGGCGCGCAGCTCGGCCAGCGGATCGACGGCGATGCCGGGCAGGGCGTCGAACGACAGCTCGGTCACTTTGCGGGTCGACAGTTCAACCAGTTTCAGTTGCTGCGCCTGCGGGCCGGTGTCGCCGACGCGCTTGCGCTCGTCGTCGCTCTCTTCGTAGCCCGATTCGGTCACGTATTTCGGCATCTTGCCGACGCGGCGCTTGTCGCCGTCCTTGACGCTGGTGACCAGCAGCAGGTAGCGGCCGTCCGGCGACAGCGCGCTGGTGTCGACGACGACCTTCTCGCCGAGGTAGACCGGCAGCGGCGCGCGGGTGGCGTCGGCGCTGCGTTCGGCGGTGCGGCGGTCGCGGCTGGCGTCCTTTTCTTCCTTCAGGCGCGCCAGCGTGGACAACAGGCGCAGTTGCAGCTCGCGGCGGCTGTCGGCGTCCGGCGCGGCGTCCGGGTCCTTGGCGGTGCGCAGCAGCGCCACCGGCGACACCAGGCGCTCGGCGCGGCTCCAGCTGAACCAGTCGGCGCCGACGCGGAACTGCACGTGGGCGCCGTCGGCGGCGTATTGCGGATCGACGGCCGGCGTGGTGCCGCGCAGGATCTGGGTCAGCGCGCCGGTCTTCAGGTCGCGCTCGAACAGGTCGCCGTTGCGCAGCAGGATGGCGCGCGTGTGGTCGCGGTTGTAGACCGGGGCGGCGGCGTCCAGGTTGGCCAGCTGCTGGTCGTCGACCTGCCTGGCGGCGCCGGCGGCGGCGATCTGGAAGGTGTCGCGCAGCGGCGAGCCGGCGCGTTTTTGCTTGTAGTAGACCTGGCGGCTGTCCCAGCCCCACCATGCGGCTTCCACCGGATTGCCGATCCAGTCGGGGTTGGCCATCGCCTGGTCCAGCGTGATCGGGGTGGCGGTGGTGGCGCTGGTGGGGGCTGCGCCGGCGCTGGCGGCGAACGGGCCGGCCATGGCGGCGGCTAAAAAAGGCAAGACAAAACGCATCGGTAGTTTCGCTTTGAGGTTGGGTGAGCAGGGGCGCCGGATCGCGGCGCGATCACGATTCTAGCCCAAGCTCTAGTTGCGGGCCATCTTGTCGCTGCTGCCATGGCGCGCGTCCGGGCCGCCGTGGCGTGGCGCCAGCCGCAAGGCCAGCAGCAGGATGGCGCCGGCCGCCAGGTACATGGCGATCAGCACGGCCAGCATGGCGGCGCTGCCGCCCCATGCCAGCAGGCGCGCGCCCAGCACGGGCGCGAAGGCCCCGCCCAGCAGGCCGAAGCTGAGCACCAGCGCGATGCCGGCCGGCGCGCGCCGGCGCGACAGCAGGTCGGTGACGATGGCGATCAGCAGCGGCGCGGCCGAGGCGATGCCCAGCGACGCCAGCGCCAGCCCGGCCAGCGACCAGGCCAGGCCGTCGTTGGCGGCCAGGGCCAGCGCCAGGCCGCCGGCGGCCAGCACCATGCAGGCGACGAAGTGGCCGCGCCGCTCGCGCCGGCGGTCCGAATCGTAGCCGATGGCGATCATGCCGAGCACCCCCGCCAGGCTGGGCACGGCGGCCAGCAGGCCTGGCTGCATATGGCTGGCTTCGGCCCAGCGCTGTATCAGCGCCGGCGCCCAGGACAGCAGCGCGTAGCTGGCGCCGATCAGCAGCAGGTTGGCGGCGGCCAGCAGGCACAGGGCGCGGTCGCGCAGCAGCGAGGCGATGATGTCGGCGCTCGACGGCGGCGCGGCGTCGTCCGGCGTAGTCTGGCCGGGCGGCGCCACCGCCTGCAGCTGCGCTTCGTCGCGCTCCAGGTCCTGCTCCACCATCAGTTGTTCGAACGGCGACAGCCAGTCGGCGTCGTCGGGGCGCTCGTCCAGGCAGCCGTAGACGACGGCGCCCAGCAGCACGGCCGGCACGCCTTGCGTCAGCAGCAGCCATTGCCAGCCTTGCAGGCCGGCCGCGCCATGCAGGGCGGCCAGCGTGGCGTCGCACAGCGGCCCGGCGGCGACGTCGGCCAGCAGCGCGGCCGAGGCGAACACCGCGAACGCGCGCGCGCGGCGCGGCGCCGGATACCACCAGCACAGGTAGAGGATCACGCCGGGGAAGAAGCCGGCTTCGAACGCGCCCAGCGCGAAGCGCAGCGCATACAACTGGAACGGCGTGCGGACGAAGGCGGCGGCGGCCGACACCACGCCCCAGCACAGCATCAGGCGCAGCAGCGCGCGGCGGGCGCCGGTCTTTTCCAGCCGCAGGTTGGCGGGCAGGGCGAACAGGCAGCAGCCGGCGAAGAACAGGCCGGCGCCCCAGGTGTAGACCTGGTCGTCGAAGGCCAGGCTGGCCTGCATCTGGCCTTGCGCGTAGCCGAGGTTGATGCGGTTCAGGCAGGCGACCGCGTAGCACAACATCAGCAGCGGCAGCAGGCGCCAGCTGATTTTGCGGTAAATGGCGTCCATGCCGGCGGCGCCGCGGAGGTGCAGTACGGTGGCGGTATGGGTCTGCATGCAGACGATATTATCTGCACGATTTTGCTTAGGCAAGCATTAGCGGCGCGCGGCGGAACTCAAAACAACAGTGTGCCGACGCCGGCCTTGCGCCAGCTCAGGCCGCCGCCGCGCCGGAGCCCAGGTCGTAGATGCGGGCGCGGCGCGGACGCAGCTCCGGCTGGGTGGCGGCGCCGTTGTCTTCCTGCGCCAGGAACTGGCTGCCGATCTCGAACCATTCTTCGCTGGAGATCACTTTCTGCGCCAGCGGCAACAACTCCTGTTCTTCCTTGTCGAGGCGCTTGAGCAGGTTCTGGCAATACAGGTCCACCGTGCGGCACAGGAACTTGCCTTGCGAGGCGCTGCGGCGCATGGCGCGGCGCAGGCATTTGTGCACGGCGTTGAGCATGGCGCCGCCGAGCCGGCTCAGCGACTCGAGATCGTTCATCAGCGGGCCGCAATTGGCGTCGGCCGCGCGCACGGCCGGCATCAGGCAGACCTCGACCTTGCGCTGGTGGCGCGTCTCGGCAAAGGTGGTCAGTTCCTTCAGCTGGGACTCGATGAACACAGGATCGATTTCCTGTGGGCGACGCGCGATCGACTGCACGTATTGCAGCAGACGGGCGATGAAGTGGCGTTCTTTTTTTTGTTCGATGGATAGTGTCAATAGGACATAGGTGGCAGTGAGCATAACGTTTCCCGTATTTCGTCTGACTTCGGCTGCGCGGCAAGCGTTGGATGGCGGACGCGCCCGAGGTGAAGACCGCTACCTTAGCGCTGTGTCGGACTCATTCAACGTCGATTTACAATTGTTCACAACTGGTCGTGTGGCAATAACATTATCGAAATAAAATCGCGAAGATTACCGGCGGGGAAAACGAGTTGACTACACGCCATGCCGGTCGTGAACGTGCGGTCTCTTCCTGACTGAGTAGGAAATTATGCACCTATTTTGCGGATGAAAATACGTGATTTATTGCGTCGATCAAAAATATTTTGTTTCTGACCGCGGCAATGTTTCGCCGCGGCCAGATTGCTGCGCTGCGGTGGCGATCAGGCGGCGCGCGCCTCGCCCAGGTAGGCGCTGCGCGGCGCGGTGAAGCCCTGCTTGACCTGGCGCGCGGTGTCGTCGGTCAGCACTTCATCCTGGCCCGCCTCGAGCGCGTCGACGATCAGCCGGGCGACGTCGGCCGGGGCCGCTTTCGGCGCGTCCACGCCGTCGGTCATGTCGGTGTCCATATAGCCCATGTGGGCGCCCAGCACTTGCGTGTTCTGCGCCTGCAGTTCGCCGCGCAGGCCGTTGGTCATGGCCCAGGCGGCCGCCTTGGAGACGCTGTAGGTGCCGCTGGTCGGCAGGCTGATCCAGCTCAGCGCGGACAGGATGTTGACGATGGCGCCGCCGCCGTTGCGCCCGAGCGTGGCGGCGAAGGCCTGGCTCAGCGCCATCGGGCCGAACAGGTTGGTCTCCAGTTCGGCGCGCGCCGAGACGGCGGCGTCGGGCGTGGCGACGCCGCTGCCGGTGAAGATGCCGGCGTTGTTGACCAGGATGGTCAGGTCGGGGATGGCCTGCGCGGCGGCGGCGATGTCGGCCGCGTTGGTGACGTCGAGCTTGATCGGCGTGACGCCGGCCAGGGTCACGCTGGCGGGATCGCGGGCGCCGGCATACACCTGGCGGGCGCCGGCGGCCAGGGCGGCTTGCGCCAGGGCTTTGCCCAGGCCGCGGTTGGCGCCGGTGATGAGGACGACAGCATCTTTGAAGTTCATGGCAGTTCCTTTCAGTGGGTAAAATCAAGGTAAAACAATATGACCGGTCATCTTAAAAAACAGCGAAAAAAAAAGCATCACAGCAAAATACGGTTCAGCACCATGTCGGCGTAGCGGTCCAGCGGCGCGCGGCCGTGCGACGCTTTGGCGTGCAGCACCGCGCCTTGCCAGGCGTCGATGACGAAATGGGCCAGCTCCAGCGCCGGCTGCGGCGCGCCGATGCTGCCGTCGCGCTGGCCTTCGGCGATCACCACCGACAGGGCGGCCGCCCATTCGTCGTAGGCCTGGCCCAGCGCGCCGCGCATGGCCGGGATCTGGGTCGACAGCTCGCTGCTGAAATTGCCCAGCAGGCAGCCGCAGTTGTAGTCGGTCGTGGTGTTGGCGCCGATCAGCAAGTCGAAGTAGGTCCGCAGCCTGGCCTTGGGCGCCCGGCCGGCGTCGTCCAGCACGTCGAGAAAGCCGGCCGCCGCCGCGAGGTAGCGCTGCAATACTTCCAGCCCCAGCGCTTCCTTGCTGGCGAAGTGGTTGTAGAACGAGCCCTTAGGCACAGCGGCGGCGTCCGTGATGTCCTGGACGCTGGTGGCGTTGAAACCCTTGCTGTGAAGCAGGTTCAAGCCGGCGCTGACGATTTGTTCTTTGACGTGTGGTTTAGCCATGCGCTTAATATGACCGGTCGTCTCAAAATAGTCAAGAAATTTTTTTGTTATCAATATATGATGCAAATACACCAACCATAATTTCCTGATAAGGGTTTTGACTATGTCTTCCAAACTATTTTCCTTGCTGAGTGGTATCTGCGCAGTGCTGTTGGTGGGTTGCGCAAGCACCGCCGCCACCGATGGCGCGGTGCCGGCGCAAGCATCGGCCAGCAAGTCGTGCCGCAGTTCCGAACCGGCCACGGGCACGTCGATCCGCCGCCGCGAATGTTCCAACGACGGTGTGCAAACCGTCACCCAGGACGATTTGAAAGAATACCGGCGCGAAAGCACCAACGTCGGCGGCAAGTAACAGCCATGTAACTGTTTTGCTTGCTGCGCTGCGATCTTGGTATCATGCCGACAGCCGGCCACCAGCCGGTATTTTTCTTATAACGTCGGAGATCACCGAATGAGACTATCACTGCTGCTGTTGGGAACCGCTATCGCGGTGTCCAACGCCTGGGCCGCGCCGCGCGGCTTCACCGTTGAAGATCTGGTCAAGATGGAGCGCGTCGGCAGCCCTGTGCTGTCGCCGGACGCCAGCCGTGTCGTCTACACGGTGCGCTCCACCAATCTGGACAAGAACCGCGGCAACACCCAGTTGTGGATGCTGGACCTGCGCGCGCCCAAGGCCGCGCCGGTGCGCCTGACCCAGGCCGACGCCAGCAGCAGCGATCCCGAATGGGCGCCAAACGGCGACGCGGTCTACTTCCTGTCGGCCCGCTCCGGCTCGCAGCAGGTGTGGCGCTTGCCGCTGGCCGGCGGCGAGGCGGCGCGCGTGACCGACCTGGCGCTGGACGTGGAAAACTTCCGCCTGTCGCCGCAGGGCGACCGCCTGGCGCTGAGCCTGGCCGTGTTCCGCGATTGCGCCGACCTGGCCTGCACCAAGGCGCGCCTGGACGCCCAGGGCAAGAACAAGGCCAGCGGCAAGGTCTACGACAAGCTGTTCGTGCGCCATTGGGACAGCTGGGCCGACGGCCGCACCAATGTGCTGTACGCGGCGACTATCGACGCCAGCGGCAAGGTCAGCGCGCAGCCGGTCAGCCTGTCCGGCATGCTCGACGGCGACGTGCCGTCCAAGCCGTTCGGCGACCACGACGAATACCATTTCAGCCCGGACGGCAAGACCGTGGTGTTCTCGGCCCGCATCGCCGGCCGCACCGAAGCCTGGTCGACCAACTTCGACGTCTACACCGTGGCGGCCGAAGGCGGCGCGGTCAACAACCTGACCGCCGACAACCCGGCCTGGGACAGCAAGGCGATCTACTCGCCGGACGGCAAGACGCTGGCCTACCTGGCGATGGACAAGCCGACCTTCGAGGCCGACCGTTTCCACCTGGTGCTGCTCGACGTCGCCACTGGCAAGAAGCGCACCGTCGCCGACAGCTGGGACCGCTCGATCGCCGACTACCGCTGGACCCCGGACAGCAAGACCCTGCTGGCGACCGCCGACGACATCGGCCAGCACCGCCTGTTCGCCATCGACGCCGCCAGCGGCAAGGTGAGCGCCTTGAGCGGCAACGGCTACGTCAGCGGCTTCGACGTCGCGCGCGACACCGTCGTCATGGCGCAGGCCAACCTGGCCTCCGGCGCGCAGCTGTTCAAGTTCAAGCTGGGTGGCACGGCCGACAAGGCCCAGCAGCTGACCACGCTGAACGCGCAGGCGCTGGCCGACGTCAAGTTCGGCGAGTACCAGCAGTTCTCCTTCACCGGCGCCAACGGCGAGACCGTCTACGGCCACGTGATGAAGCCATGGAACGCCCAGCCCGGCGTCAAATACCCGATCGCCTTCCTGGTGCACGGCGGCCCGCAGGGCAGCTTCGGCAACTCGTGGAGCTATCGCTGGAATCCGCAGGTGTACGCCGGCGCCGGCTACGCCACCGTGTTCATCGACTTCCACGGCTCGACCGGCTACGGCCAGAAGTTCACCGATTCGATCAGCGGCGACTGGGGCGGCAAGCCGCTGGAAGACTTGCAAAAAGGCCTGGCCGCGGCGGTGCAGAAGTTCCCGTGGCTGGACCGCGAGCGCAGCTGCGCGCTGGGCGCGTCCTACGGCGGCTTCATGATGAACTGGATCGAAGGCAACTGGTCCGACGGCTTCAAGTGCATCGTCAACCATGACGGCGTGTTCGACACGCGCGGCATGGCCTACGCCACCGAAGAGATCTGGTTCACCGAATGGGAAAACGGCGGCGCCTACTACGACGTGCCGGAACTGCACGAGAAGTTCAACCCGGCGCTGAAAGTGAAGAACTGGAAAACCCCGATGCTGGTGGTGCAGGGCGACCTGGACTTCCGCATTCCGACCACGCAGGGCCTGGGCACCTTCACCGCGCTGCAACGGCGCGGCATCCCGAGCAAGCTGCTGATGTTCCCGGATGAAAACCACTGGGTGCTGAAGCCGGCCAACTCGGTGCTGTGGCACCACACGGTGATCGACTGGCTCGATACCTACCTCAAGAAATAGCAGCCAAGCAGTTTAACGACGCAACGCTCGCCGCCACCGCGGGCGTTGCCACATTCAAGGAATCCCCATGAAAAAATGCATGATCGTGGCCGCCCTCGCGCTGGCCTACGGCGCCGCCCAGGCCGCCGCGCCGGCCGCCGCCCCCGCCACCACGCCGCGCGCCGAGAACGCCTTCCTGTCGCAAGCCGATGCCGCCGCCCGTTCGGCGCGCGTGGCCAATGTCGACTACACGCTGGACTTCACCTTGACCGGCAAGGAAACCTTCGCCGGCACCACCACGCTGGGCTTCGACCTGAGCGACGCCGGCGCGCCGCTGACCATCGACCTCGACAAGGCCACCATCCTCAGCCTGACCGTCAACGGCAAGGAAGTGGCGCCGCACTACAACCAGTGGTTCATCACCATTGCCCCGGGCGAGCTGAAGGCCGGCCGCAACAGCGTCACCATCAGCTACACGCGCCTGCACAGCACCAACGGCGAAGGCTTGCACCGCATGGTCGACCCGGTCGACCACCGGGTCTACACCTACTCGCACTTCGAGCCGGCCGCCGCGCACCAGATGTTCCCGGTGTTCGACCAGCCCGACCTGAAGGGCACTTATGAAATCACCGTCACCGCGCCGGCCGACTGGGTGGTGTCGTCCACCAAGCGCGAGACCGGCATCCAGGACATCGGTTCGACCCGTCGCTGGACCTTCCCGCGCACCAAGAAGCTGAGCTCGTACAACTTCGCCATGCACGCCGGCCCGTACAAGGTGTGGGAAGACCACGGCGGCCCGTATCCGATGCGCCTGTTCGCGCGCCAGTCGGTGGCGTCGCAGGTGTCGCCGCAGGACTGGTTCAACTACACGCGGCGCGGCCTGAAGTTCTTCGACCAGTACTTCGGCGTGCCTTACCAGTTCGAGAAATACGACCAGCTGCTGGTGCCGGACTTCCTGTACGGCGCGATGGAGAACGCGGCCGCGATCACCTTCGCCGAGCGCAGCTTCATGTACAAGGACGAGATGACGGCGGCGCAGAAGCAAAACCTGGCCGGCGTCATCATGCACGAGATGGCCCACCAATGGTTCGGCGACCTGGTGACGATGAAGTGGTGGAACGGCCTGTGGCTGAACGAAAGCTTCGCATCCTTCATGGGCACGCTGGCCACCGCCGAGTCGACCGAGTTCAGCAACGCATGGCAGGGCTTCTACTCGGGCGCCAAGCAGGGCGCCTACGTGCAGGACCAGCGCGTGACCACGCACTCGATCGAAACGCCGGTGCCGTCCACCGCCAACGCCTTCGACAACATCGACGCCATCACCTACTCCAAGGGCGCGTCGACCTTGAAGCAGCTGCGCCACCTGCTGGGCGAGGAAGTGTTCCGCCAGGGCGTGCACAACTACCTGGTCAAGTACTCGTACCAGAACGCCAAGCTGGACGACTTCATCGGCAGCCTGGGCGAGGCCGCGCACCGCGACCTCTCGGGCTGGACCAGGCAGTGGTTGTACGAACCGGGCGTCAACACCATCGCGGCGGAATTCAGCTGCGCCGGCGGCAAGATCAGCAAATTCAATCTGCGCCAGAGCGCGCCAAGCAAGGCGATGCCGACGCTGCGCGAACAACGGGTGCAGATCGGCCTGTTCAACCTGGGCGCGGACGGGCTGAAGCTGGGCAAGAACGTGGCCGTCACCTACAAGGGCGCCAACACCGCCGTGCCGGAGCTGGCGGGCGCGGCCTGTCCGGACCTGGTCTATCCGAACTACCAGGACTGGGGCTATGCGCAGGTGCAGCTGGATAAAAAATCCTTCGCCACCGCGCAGGCCAGCCTGGGCAAGGTGGACGATCCGCTGCTGCGCTCGATGCTGTGGCAAAGCCTGTGGGACGGCGTGCGCGCCGCCAAGCTGCCGCTCAACGAGTTCCTGAGCACGGTGCTGGTCAATGCCCCGGGCGAGAAGGACTACACGCTGCTGGGCGACGTCACCGGCAAGATCCGCACCGCCAAGACCTACCTCGATGAGATGGGGCCGTCGATGGCCGGCTACAAAGGCCAGATGGCGACGCAGCTGGAGCAGATGGCGTTCGCCGCCACCCAGGCCGCCAGCGGCGACAACAACTTCCAGCGCCGCTGGTTCGCGACCTATCTGGACATCGCCGGCAGCCCGGCCGCGCTGGCCCAGCTGGCCGACATCCTCGGCGGCAAGCTGGTGGTGCCGGGCCTGAACGTCAGCCAGGACGTGCGTTGGGATATCGTCAACCGCCTGAACCGCTACGCCTATCCGGGCGCGGCGGCCTTGCTGGCGGCGGAACAGGAGCGCGACAAGTCCGACAGCGGCCAGGCCGCCGCGCTGGGCGCCACCGTGGTGCAGCCGGACGCCAAGGTCAAGGCTGAATGGCTGGCCCAGATCACCGACCTGCAAACCAAGCTGCCGTTCTCGAAGATCCGCCGGGCGATGGAAAACATGTACCCGGCCGAGCAGGGCGCGTTGGGCGAGCTGAGCGCCAATCAGCGCCTGGCCCAGCTGACGCAGGTCGACAAGGCCGCCGGCCCGGTCTTCATGCGCTCGTATGCCCACATGATGATGCCGACCAGCTGCACGCCGGCCAGCGTGCAGCGCCTGCAGGGGGCGGTCGTCAAGTTGAAGGACTTGTCGGCCGGTACCCGGCGCGCGCTGCTGGTGGCGCATCAGGAAGACGAGCGTTGCGTGGCCATCAAGAAGGCGATGACCGTCAACTAACATCGACAGTTGGAAAAAAACGACCCGCGCGCTGCAAGGCCCGCGGGTTTTTTTTCGTGCCGCCGGCATACGCAGGACGGGTCCTGTTTTTTCGACTTTTACTAAAACGTGATAACCACTACTACCCAATGCTAACCATCGATATTTCGTGCGAGTCCGCGATATTTCGGAACTAAAAACCACGAATCGCCTCTAACGAATATAGGCCGAAAAAATATCGGCATTTAGCATTCAGCACGGCATTTTTAGTAAGTGATAGCGCGCTGTAGTACTGGTCAGTAGTGGTTAGCAGCGCTTAGTAAAAACCGATTTTTGGGAGCCCCCACCATGCCTGGCTATGGCCTTCAATTCCCGATCCGCGTACCCGACGACGTGCTCGTCGAACTGGGCGAATTCACCGGCAATTTCTGGTCGAATTCCTTGGCCCATGAGCCCCACATCATCGCGGCAATCCGCAACTACATCAGTCCCAAGCCGCCAGCCCCGCAGCAGCCCGCCGTGGCGTCCGAGGCGGGATACCAATGGAAGCAGGTCTTTCTTCCAGAGGGCACAAGGCTGCGGGCCAGCTTCGGCGGCCAGCCTTATTTCGCCACGGTGATCGGAGCGGAAATCAAATACGAAGGGCACGCGGTCTCGCCATCATGCTTTGCCAATCTGCACGGCAGCGGCAATCGCAATGCCTGGAAAGCCGTGTGGCTGCGCCTGCCCGGAAGCAGCGAATGGCTGCTGGCCGACGTCTGCCGCTCGGCGCGCAAAGCCGCGATAGCGCGCTTGCACGAGGGTGGCGCGCAGACTGACAACCGCCCGACAGACGCCGATCCCGCCCCGGCCCCGCCCGCAGTGCGAGTATCCGTGCCGCGCCCAACCGTCATCCGCCCGCCCGACGCACCGGCACCGGCGCAGGGCCAGGGCGGCCAGCGCAAGACCGGCTCCGGAAAAACCTCCCGCCGTAGGAAACGCCGTGCGGTGAAACCAGCTTCCGGAAAACCGTGAAGCCTCAATTTTATGGCTGGGCGTTTTCCAGGTTCAGCACGCAGCGGCCGGCGCGGCAGACGGCGCCGGTGTCCACCGCCAGCATGCAGTTCGACAGCACGTGGCCGCGCTTGTCTTCCTCGACGCGGGCGGCGGCGTGCTGGGCGACCAGCTGCTTGAGTTGCGCGCCGTCCTGCGCGCGGTCGGACCAGGCGATGTAGCGTTCCGGTCCGCCGCAAGCCTTGGCGCCGATGGCGATGCTGTGGCATTGGCTGTCGCGGTCGCAGCCGGTGTCGGCGTTCCGGGCCTGGATTTGTTGCCACAGCGATGCGGCGCTTGGGTTGGCGGGCGGCGCACTGTGGCAGGCGGCGGCGATCAGCATCAGCGCGGCGCAGGCGGCCAGGCGCAGGGGGAGGAGAGTGGTTTTCATTCCCACATCATGTTCCTGTCCGGGAGTCTTTACAAGGGTTCGCTCAAGCGCGCCTTGCGCGCCATGCCGTCCGGGCCGAACAGGATGACGAAGTCGGCCTGGCGTGCCGCGCCATCCTTGGCCGGCCTGAGCGACGGATAGCGGTAGCGCCAGAGCTGGTAGCCGCTGTCGAAGCGGATCACGCTGGCCGCTCCCAGCGCGGCCTGCATCTGCTGCATGCTGCGGTGGTCGTCGGCCACGGCGGTGTCGGCGGCGCCGGGCGGATCGTCCTGGTAGTGCAATTCCAACAGCGTGTCGTCGGACCAGCCGTGGTCCCACAGCGGCGCGTAGAAGCTGCGGTCCAGCAGCACCTGGCAATCGCAGAAGGGCAGCGTGGCCGGCGTCTGGGTGCCGCCGGCGTACAGCATGTCGAACGGCAGCGCCGCGCTGCGGGCGCCGTCGTGCAGCGTGATGGCGAACAAGGGACGCTCGCTGAAGAACAGGTAGTTGCCTTGCGGCGAAGCGCAGACGCGGTCGGCGTCGGTGAGCAGCTCGCCCAGCCAGGCGAACAGCTGGTCGTTGTTCGACAGCAGCCCGGCCTGCACGCCGACCTTGCATTCCAGCCGCAAATCGCCCAGCCGCCGCATGCCGGCCGGCACGCCGGGACTGCGCACGCGGGCGCGCCAGGTCAGCGTGCTGGTCTTGCTGCTGGCGACCAGGGCGGCGTCTTCCTTCAGCGCCTGCGCGTTGAGTTCCAAGGTGAAGGTGTGGTCGGGCGCCACCGGCACCGGCAGCGACACGGTGTCGCCGGCGACGCGCAGGGTGATGCCGGCTAGCCGGGTGGTGGGCAGGCGCG
This sequence comes from Duganella sp. GW822-FHT06D06, assembly GCF_058799615.1. Taxonomy (NCBI): domain Bacteria; kingdom Pseudomonadati; phylum Pseudomonadota; class Betaproteobacteria; order Burkholderiales; family Oxalobacteraceae; genus Duganella; species Duganella sp. GW822-FHT06D06. The sequence goes on along the minus strand of NZ_JBXALQ010000013.1, from coordinate 52,458 downwards.
GCAGCAGTTCGAAGCGCAGCGCGGCCTGCGGCGCCAGCGCATGCTCGCGCTCGAAGCGCTGCATGCCGGCGACCATCTTGCGGTAGGATTTGTCGACCGGGTCGCGCGTGGCGTTGACCGTCACGCGCGGCGGCGCGGCGTCCTGGCCGTGGGCGGCGCCGGCCAGCGCCGCCGCCAGCAGCCATGCAAGGACTGGATTGCGCATCGCCGCTTCCTCCGCCTAAAACCCGATGGTAGAGCCCTATGCGTTTCAGTGGCGCACCGCTGTTCTGCTTACTTGTGGTTGAGCTGCCAGGTGCCGGCGCCGCCGCCCGGTTTGCTCCACGTGCCGTGGATGCTCAAAGGCGAGTCGAACTTGCCGCTGAACGTGGGCCCCGTGCTGCCGCCCGCGCTCAGCGAGAACGTCACGTTGCCATTGGCGTCGATCTGGCCGTGGATGGCGAACTGGCCGCCGGCGCAGCTGGCGTCCAGTACACCGTCGAGCGAGACCTGGCCGGTGCAGCTGCCGTTGTCAGGGCCAGCAAAGGAGCCGGTCCAGTCGCCGGCGAAGCGCTGCACATTGAGCAGGCTGCGTCCGGTCCCGGCCTGCGCATAGCCTTGCAGCTCTGTGACGTAGCTGGACGTATCGACTTGGCCAGAATGCGCGGTGTGGGTTCTGATGGTGCTGGTTTTGATGCGGCGGCGGCTGGTCGTGTCGAGCCAACTGGTGCTTTCATCGACCGTCACGCCACCGCTCGCAAACTTGTAGCTGGCGCGGATGGACACTTTCGCGGTCTTGAAGGTGCCCGCCGGTACCGTCACCGATTCCAGTGCGAGCACGGTGGTGTTCACGCTGCCGGACGTCATCGGGCTGTTGCCGCAGTTGTCCACAACGGTACCGACTATGTTGCTGGTCCAGCTGGCGCCGGCGACCAGCTCGCGCTGATTGGTGCTGTAGGTCGTCTGGTAGTTGTGCGTACAGCCGCTGCGGGTGGCGCTGTCGCTGTCGCCGCCGCCGGCCGGGAAGTGCGCCTGTGTGTACGGCGCCGACGGGCTGTCATCCACACTGACTTCGGTCCAGGCGCCGTTCGTTTCCACTGCGCTGACGACGTCGGTGTACCAGTAGGGCGTGCTGATCGGCGTGCCTTTGAAGTCGCTCGTGTCCATCCCTTTGTAGGAATAGAAGTCGCCCAGCGACACCGTCGGCTGCGCCGGCGCGCGGGTGTCGATTGCCGGGGCGGTGGTGACGGTGGAGGCGCCGCTACCGCCGCCGCCGCAGGCGACCAGTAAAGCTGCAATACTCAGGATGGATACGTTGCGTAACATGATGGCCTTGTTCGGAAAGGCCATCATGTTACGCGTTGGAACGTTTATTGTCTAGTTTGTAACCTGTTGTTCGATCCAGCGCAGCAGCTCGCGGCCGAACACGCGGGTGCGGGCGGTGTCGAGCTGGCGTTTCTTGTAGGCCTCGTGGCTGGCCGGGCCGGTCAGGCTGCGCTGGTAGCTGGCCTCGTCCATCAGCTGGATCTCGTACTCGAAGAAGAAACCGACGTCGTAGTCCTGCTCCGGCCCGGCGTCGAGCTGCTGCACGTGGATCATCTTGCGCACCGTCACCTGGATGCTGTTGAAGCCGCTGCCGCTGTGCGGGTTGTCGCAGCGGGTCTGCGGCTGCGCCAGTTCGGCCAGCTCGGCGTCCATGGTTTGCAGCAGCGCGGCCGGATACTCGTCGCTGTGCTCGAGCCGGGCGCGGTATTTGTTGAAGATCAGCTTGGCCGCCTCCAGGTCCAGCAGGGTGTTGCGGGTGCGCTCGGCGTCGACGTTGGTGACCGACAGCAGGTGCGCCCGCTGCAGCGTGCGCAGCGCCAGCAGGCATTCGAAACGGGTGGCGAACACCAGCCGCACGCCCAGGTGGTCGAAGATGTCGGCCGCCAGGTAGGCGGCTTTTTGCAGCAGCTTGAGCAGGATGCTGCTGCGGCCCTTGTTGTCCTTGCGGTCGTAGTGCAGCATCGGCAGGCAGACTTCGCCGTCGGTCAGGTAGTGGCGGTCGCCGTCGTGGCGTATCACCTCGTCCAGCGTGCCGAACACCTGGGCGCGGATGGCGTGGAAGTGACGCAGCTTGAGGTTGTTGTCGATGTAGAAGATGCCGTGCATGACCTTCAGCACCGCGCACGACCACATGCGCCGCACGTCGACATGCTGGCCGCGCAGCGAGGCGTACACCAGCAGTTCCAGCGGATCGTCGGGGTGGCTGACGTCGGCCGGGATCAGCGCCGCCTGTGCGGGCGTGAGGAAGCTGCCGGTGATGAAATCGATGGCCTCGCGATGGGCGCGCCGGATCAGCGCGGTCGCGGCCGGCTGCTCCAGGTCGAAGCCGTACTCGCGCACGAACTGGTGGGCGTCGTGCAGGTTGCGCAACGCCAGCGCCCCCAAGTCGATTGCCGAAACCCCGTTGGCAATCGCGTTGAGATAACTCCAGTTGAGCGAGAACTTGCCCCCGCTTTTCAGCGAGGCTTTGAGTTCGGTCATGGCATCAGGCAAGGGCTGCGATGATTCAGTATCGCAGTCCGCTTGATCAGCGTCAATGCTGCACCGCCGCAGGCGGCGCGTGCTGTGCGCCGTTGACGCATGGCGGCGCTTTAGCTGGCGCGTTCGCGCTGGTCCAGCGTGACCTCGGCTTGCGCGGCCCGGCGGCCGAGCGCCAGGTACAGCCAGGCGCCGCCGACGGCCAGCGCGGCCAGGATCAGGTTCTTGAACGCCAGCAGCAGCGCGCACAGCTGGCCGAACAGGCCCGGCTTGGCCGCGCCGCCGCCGGCCACCAGCGCCGCCAGGCCGTAGTCGGCCAGCTTGTCGGTCTTGCCGTCGAAGTCGGCGTAGCGGTTGCCCGGCGTGAAATCGGTGAAGGCGGTGACGTTCCGCATCTCGCTGCGGACCTGCGCGATCTGGTCCATGCCGGCCACGGCGTTGAGCACCAGCACGCCTTCGCGGCCCAGCACCCGGATGTGGTAGTTCAGGCCGTTCTCGTTGCTGCCCTCGGTGTGCAGTTCCTTGGCCCAGAGCAGCTTGTGGCGGGCGGCGTCGTAGCTGGGGCGCTCGGCCCAGCCGATCAGCGTCATCGCCGCATAGCCCTGCTCGCGGCGCGCGGTGTTGTTGTCGGCCACCGCGTCCTTCAACTGCGCCAGCAGCTCGGCGTAGTCGATGCCGCCGGCGTCGTCGTCGCGCACGTGGCCGCCGTGGTCGTAGCTGACGATCACGCCCCAGCCGGCCGCGCCCAGCGGATCGCCCTTGGTCGGCAAGATCATGCCCAAGGTCGGCGCGCCCGGCGGATTGCCCCAGCCGTCGACCAGCAGTCTGTTGCTGTCCTCCGGATTCAGATAGCGCAAGTGCGGCGGCAGGTCCAGCGTGGCGATGCCGCCCGGCAGCGTGATCCGGCCGGTCTGGAAATGCAATCCCGCCAGCCGCTGCGCCGCCGTGGCGTTCGGCGACGGCGACGGCGACGCGTCGGCGGCGCCGGCCAGCAGCGGAGCGCACAGGATCAGGCGCAGCAGGGCGGTCAGGACTCGGCGCATCGTCACTCCTTGTTGGAAAAGTCATATCCTACAGGAAAGTATTGCGTATTTGGTAATTATTTCCAGTCCTGTGCGCCGTGGATACAAGGCGCGCCCGGCATGCGCCTGCATGATTGCCGGTGAGTTGATTTCATGTCAGTATTGCCTCGCAGTTTTAATTAAAATAATTTCGGAGACAGATTTGAAAAACACCATGCTCATTTGTTCGCTGGTCGCCGCCGCTACCGCACAGGCAGCCAGCGTTCCGGAGTTCGATGCCAGGCATTTGTCGCAAGACGTCAAAGTGCTGGCGTCGGATGAATACGAGGGCCGCGGCCCGAACACGGCCGGCGAAACCAAGACCGTCAACTACCTGATCGAGCAATTCAAGGCCGCCGGCCTGCAGCCGGCCGGCGACCTGCTCAAAGGCCAGAAGACCCAGCGCAGCTGGACCCAGGACGTGCCGCTGGGCCGCTTTGAAATCAAGGGCCCGGTCAAGCTGGTGCTCAGCGACGGCAACACCCGGCAGGAACTCAGGCAGGGCGACGACATGGCCGTGCGCGCCGCCATGAACGGCAGCAAGCAGGTCGACTTCCGCAACGCGCCGCTGGTGTTCGTCGGCTACGGCGTCAACGCGCCGGAGCGCAAGTGGGACGACTTCAAGGGCTTCGACCTGCGCGGCAAGCTGGCGGTGGTGCTGATCAACGATCCCGATTTCGAGACCGGCAGCGGCGACTTCGGCGGCAAGGCCATGACCTACTACGGCCGCTGGACCTACAAGTTCGAAGAGATGGCGCGCCGCGGCGCGCTGGGCACCATCATCGTGCACGAGAGCGCGCCGGCGTCCTACGGCTGGGCCACGGTGAAGAACTCCAACACCAACGTCATGTACGACATCGTGCGCAAGCAGCCGGCCATGGCGCACGCGCCTATGGAAGCCTGGATCCAGCGCGATCTCGCCATCGACCTGTTCAGGCGCGGCGGCCAGGACTTCGAGGCGCTGAAGAAGCAGGCGCAAACCCGCAACTTCAAGCCGGTGCAGCTGAAGGGCGTGAACCTGAGCGCCAGCTACGCGGTCGACGCGCAGACCATCGTGTCGAAGAACGTGGCCGGCCGCGTGCTCGGCAACAGCGCGCCGGAACAGACGGTGCTCTACAGCGCGCACTGGGACCACCTGGGCGTCGGCCTGCCGGACGCCAAGGGCGACAAGATCTACAACGGCGCGGTCGACAACGCCACCGGCATCGCCGCCTTGCTGGAACTGGCGCGCGCCTACGGCAAGGCGCCGGCGCCGCAACGCAGCGTGGTGTTCCTGGCGGTGACGGCGGAGGAGAAGGGCTTGCTCGGCTCCGAGTACTACGCCGCCTATCCGCTGTATCCGCTGGCCGAGACGGCCGGCGTGATCAATATGGATGCGCTCAGCCCCTACGGCCCGGCGCGCAACTTCACCATCTCCGGCAGCGCCAAGCTGGACCTGCTGGACCAGCTGATCGCCAAGGCCAAGCTGATGGACATGGCGTACGCGCCCGATCCGAAGCCGGAGGCGGGCCACTTCTTCCGCTCCGACCACTTCCCGTTCGCCAAGCGCGGCGTGCCGGCGATCTCCTTCGGCTCCGGCGACGACTGGATCGACGGCGGCCTGGCGGCCGGCCACAAGGTGGAAGAGGACTACAACAGCAACAACTACCACCAGCCGTCGGACGAATGGAGCGCCGCCTGGAGCTTCAGCGGCATGGCGCGCGACCTCGGCCTGTTGTACGGACTGGGCCGCGACCTGGCCGATTCCGGCGCCTGGCCGAACTGGGCCCAGGACGCCGAATTCCGCGCCACCCGCGACGCCAGCTCGGCCAAGCGCAAATAGTCGCCAATTTAACTAAAAAGCAATAGAATGCTTGCGCACCCGCTACAACGCCGGTGCGCTTTTTTTTTTGCAGCCCGCTTTCCCTATCAAGGAGATCCCGCATGACCCTGTCCTTACGCCGCACCATCCTGGCGGCCTCGATTGCCCTGTTGTCCGCCAGCGGCGCGCTGCACGCCGCCGAGCCGGCCAAGTCCGTCAAATCCGATATCGCCATCCCCGATATCCCGTACACCAAATTCGTGCTGAAGAACGGCCTCACCGTGCTGGTCCATGAAGACCACAAGACCCCGGTGGTGGCGGTCAACACCTGGTACCACGTCGGCTCCAAGAACGAGAAGGCCGGCAAGACCGGCTTCGCCCACCTGTTCGAACACCTGATGTTCAGCGGCAGCGACCACTTCAACCAGGGCACCTTCATCAACGCCATGGAGCGCATCGGCGCGACCAACCTGAACGGCACCACCAACACCGACCGCACCAACTATTTCGAGAACGTGCCGACCTCGATGCTGGACTACACCCTGTTCGCCGAGAGCGACCGCATGGGCCACCTGCTCGGCGTGCTGGACCAGAAGAAGCTGGACCTGCAGCGCGGCGTGGTGCAGAACGAAAAGCGCCAGGGCGAGAACCAGCCCTACGGCGTGGCCTACCAGCTGCTGACGGAAAACACCTGGCCGGCCGGCCACCCGTATTCGTGGACCGTGATCGGCTCGATGAAGGACCTGGACGCGGCCTCGATGACGGACGTGCAGGAATGGTTCAAGACCAACTACGGCCCCAACAATGTGACCCTGGTGCTGGCCGGCGACATCACGCCGGAACAGGCGCGCGAAAAGGTCGAGAAATACTACGGCGAGATCCCGGCCGGCCCGCCGCTGGCCAAGCATGAGGCGTGGATCGCCAAGCGCAGCGGCACCCACCGCGGCACCGTGCAGGACCGGGTGCCGCAGGCGCGCATCTACCGCGTGTGGAACGTGCCGGGCGCCCACACCGCCAACGAGCCGCTGCTGGACCTGGCCGCGCACGTGCTGGGCGGCGGCAAGACCTCGCGCTTCTACAAGCGCCTGGTCTACAAGGACCAACTGGCCACGAACGCCAGCGCCAACAACGGTTCGTCGGAAATCGCCGGCCAGTTCATGCTGGTGCTGACCGCGCGTCCCGGCGTCGACACGCGCAAGCTGGAGCAGGCCGCCGACGAAGAACTGCGCGCGCTGATGAAGTCCGGCCCCACCGCAGCCGAGCTGGAACTGGCCAAGACCGGCATCCTGGCCGATTTCACCCGCATCGTCGAACGCGTCGGCGGCTTCGGCGGCAAGAGCGACCTGCTGGCCACCTGCGCCACCTACACCGGCAAGCCGGACTGTTACAAGGATTACCTGAAGGCGATCAAGGCGGCCACGCCGGCCGCGATCCGGCAGGCGATGAACGAGTGGCTGGCCGACGGCGACTATGTGCTGGAAGTGCAGCCGTTCCCGACCGGCCTGTCGACCACCGCCAAGCTGGACCGCAACGCGCCGCCGGCGCTGGGCCAGCCTGAATCGCTGAAGCTGCCGCCTATGCAAAGCGCCACCTTGTCGAACGGCCTGAAGGTGGTGCTGGCAGAGCGCCACAGCGCGCCGGTGGTCAACCTGTCGATGATGGTCGATGCCGGCTACGCCTCCGACGCGCAGGACCTGCCCGGCCTGGCCAGCCTGTCGCTGCGCATGCTGGAAGAGGGCACGCCGGCGCGCGGCTCGCTGAAGATCAGCGAAGAGTTCGAGGCGCTGGGCGCCGAGTACTCCGCCTACAGCAACCTGGACGGCGCCTTCGTCCAGCTCAACGCGCTCAAGGCCACGCTGCCGAAAGCGCTCGACATCTACGCCGACGTGCTGCTGCATCCGGCCTACGCCCAGAACGAGCTGGACCGCTTGAAGAAAGACCGGCTGGCGGCGATCGCGCGCGAGAAGAGCAATCCGCAGCTGATGGCGCTGCGCGTGATGCCGGGCCTGATCTACGGCCAGGGCCACGCCTACGGCCTGCCGCTGACCGGCTCCGGCACCGAGGCCGCCGTGGCGCGCATCAGCCGCGACGACCTGGTCAAGTACCACCAGAGCTGGTTCAAGCCGAACAACGCGACGCTGCTGGTGGTGGGCGACACCACGCTGGCGGAAATCACGCCGCTGCTGGAAAAAACCTTTGGCGGCTGGAAGGCCGGCGCGGTGCCGAAGAAGAACGTGGCCCAGGTCGCGCCGGCCGACAAACCGGTGGTCTACCTGATGGACAAGCCGGGCGCGCTGCAAAGCGTGATCTACGCCGCGCAACTGGCGCCGCCGCGCAACGCGCCGGAAGCGGTGCCGCTGCAAGTGGTCAACAACATCTTCGGCGGCAGCTTCAGCTCGCGCATCAATATGAACCTGCGCGAAGACAAGCACTGGTCGTATGGCGTGAACGCCGGCCTGCAGCCGGCGGTGGGCCAGCGCCTGTACCTGAGCACCTCGCCGGTGCAGACCGACAAGACCGGCGCGGCCCTGCAGGAACTGGTGCAGGAATACGCCAACATCGCCGGCGCCAAGCCGATCACCGCGGCCGAGCTGAGCAGCGCGCAGGAAAACGAAACCCTGCGCCTGCCGGGTTCGTTCGAGACGGCCGGCCAGCTGGCCGGCGCCTACGGCACCATCCTGCAATACAAGCTGCCGGCCGACTACTTCAACACCTTCACCGGCACCGTGCTGGCGATGACGCCGGCGCAGGCCAACGCGCTGGCGGCGCGCACCATCACGCCGGGCAAGCTGACCTGGCTGGTGGTGGGCGACCTGAGCAAGGTGGAGGCCGGGGTGCGCGCCCTGAACCTGGGCGAAGTGCGCAAGATCGACACCGACGGCCGTCCGCTGCCGTAAGCGTGTAGCGCGCCAGCATCCCGCCGGCCCCGGGCGCGTCGCCCGACGCGCCCGGGGCCGTTTTTTTGTGGCGCGGATGCTGCGGAACATTTCCCTTGGCGCAATTATCATTGTATTTTGATAATTATAGTGCGCAAAATGCATCGGATGTAATCTATTTGAAACTCTGGTTTTCACCCGGTTTTTGTCCCACTTCGCTAGGAGTACCAGTTATGAACAAGAAGATTTGCGCCGCGCTAGTAGCGGTCTCGGCAGCATTGAGCATGGGCGCCGCCGCGCAGGCGGCCAACCTGGTGGTCAACGGCAGTTTTGAAGACCCCGGCTTCACGCTGCCGATGGGCTCCTACTGCTACCTGGGCGGCCCTTACGATTGCGGCAGCGTCAACGGCTGGACCGGCGGCTTCCCGCTGATGCTGACGAACAGCGGCCCGAGGGACAATCCGAACACGCCGGACGGCAATGTGCTGATCGGCATCCAGGGCACCAGCCACATCGAACAAACGCTGACGCTGGCGGCCGGCACCTACACGCTGTCGTGGATCGACGCCGGCCGCGGCAACTACGGCGGCCCGACCGAAACCTACCAGGTCGTCGTCGGCGGCAACGTGATAAGCGTGGAGTCGGTCAACTACGGCGCGGGCTGGACGGCCAAGTCGCTGACCTTCAGCGCCTCCGGCGCCACCACGCTGAGCTTTGCCGGCCAGACCAACTACGACGCCACCGCCTTCGTCGACAAAGTGGAGGTCAACGCCGTGCCGGAACCGGAAACCTACGCCATGCTGGTGGCCGGCCTCGGCCTGCTGGGAGTGGCGGCCCGCCGCCGCAAGTGCTAGTACACTGTTCAAAAAAGAAACCCGCCGGCCTAAGCGCGACCTTGCGCGCGTTCAGGCCGGCGGTTTTTTTGCGCCTGGCGGACCACTGGGCAGGAAAATGCAGCTGCTTGTTAATAAAGAAAAATTAAAAAATAACAATGGATTTTTTGGTATCACAATGTTACATTTGACTTTCCAGACAACAAATCTTGCAGTATGGATATTGCAGATCCACATGGGGATGAAAATGAATAAGAATGTCCAAAGCGCTATTTTGCTGGCGGTTTCCATGCTGACTGCGGGCGCTGGCGCCCAGGCAGCCAGCATCAATGGCGCGGAGACAGGTATCGCATCCCCGACCAGCACGCTGCACTTCGATGAACTCGTCCTGCCGGACCGTACCTTGTTGACCAATCAATACGCGGCCTACGGCGTCACCTTTACCGGGCTGTATTACAACCCTTGCCAAAGTTGCATAGACTTGCCGGCCAAGCCGGATCTCGGCAATTTCTCCAATGGCGATACCCAAGCTTACGGTAGCGGCTTCACCATCAATTTCTCGTCGGTGGTGTCGGCTGCTTCGTTCCGCTTCGCTTCGAACGGCGGCGGGTTTGTTTTCAGCGCCTACAATGGCGCGACCCTGGTCGAGTCCTTTTTCGGCATTGGCCAGATCTGGGGCAATTATGGCTTTAGCGGCATTAACTTCACCAGTATCGCGGTGACCACGCCGAGCGCCATGCTGATCGATGATCTGTCGGTGTCGGCGGTGCCGGAACCGGAAACCTACGCCATGCTGGTGGCCGGCCTCGGCCTGCTGGGAGTGGCTGCCCGCCGTCAGCGCGCGCGCCGGACCAGCTAGCCTGAACCGCTGCATAAAAAACCCCGCCGGCGTTGCGCCGGCGGGTTTTTTTATTGCCGCGTAGTGAAAGATGAAAATGTTGTCATAATTTCATGATAGTAGTTAATCATTCTTTTGCGCACGGGTACATGAATCATGAAGCTGCTGTACAAATTCAACCTGTTGCTGTTGCTGATATTTGGACTGGGCTGGCTGGCCACCGCCGCCATGACGCGCGATGTGCTGCGCGATAACGCCCGGCGCGCAGTGGTCTCCCACGCCAGCCTGATGATGGACGCCGCCATGGCGGCCCGCGAATACACCACCAACGAAGTCAAGCCGCTGCTGGCCGAGGGCATGCTGACGGCATTCCTGCCGCAGTCGGTGCCGTCCTACGCGGCCACCTAAAGCTTCAACAAGCTGCACCAGACGCATCCGGATTTCAGCTACAAGGAAGCGGCGCTCAACCCCACCAATCCGCGCGACCGGGTGGCCGACTGGGAGGCCGACGTGGTGCGGCACTTCCGCGACCACACCGAACTGAAGGAAGTGATCGGCGACCGTCGGACGCCGTCCGGCCCCTCGCTCTACCTGGCGCGGCCGATCCGCGTCAGCGACGGCCGCTGCCTGGCCTGCCACAGCACGCCGGCCGCCGCGCCGCAAACCATGAAGACGCTGTACGGCGTCAACAACGGCTTCGGCTGGAAGCTTGGCGAGACCATCGGCAGCCAGATCGTGTCGGTGCCGCTGGCGGTGCCGCAGCGCGAAGCCGAGCGCGCCTACACGCTGATCATGGGCGGCATGGCCCTGACCTTCGGTGCGCTGCTGCTGGCGCTCAACCTCATGTTCAACCTGCTGGTGCTGCGTCCGGTGCGGCGCATCTGCCATATCGCCGACGCCGTCAGCGCGGGCAGGATGGATGTCGAGCCGTTCCCGGCCGGAGGCAGGGACGAGATCGCCGTGCTGGGCCAGGTCTTCAACCGCCTGCGCCGCAGCCTGGAAAAAGCCATGGCCTTGCTGGCCTGAGGCGCGCGATGGGCGTCGACGTTTTCCTCAGCCATTCGCATGTCGACAAAGTGTTTGCCGACGCCATCTGCCATCGGCTGGAGGCGGCCGACATCCGCTGCTGGGTGGCGCCGCGCGACATCCGTCCCGGCGACGACTGGGCCGAGTCCATCATCGACGCGATGGACCAGGCCAAGATGCTGGTGCTGATATTTTCGGCCAGCGCCAACAATTCGCCGCAGGTGCGGCGCGAAGTCGAGCGCGCGGTCAACAAGGGCTTGATGGTGCTGCCGTTCCGCATCGAGAACGTGCCGCTGTCAACGAGCCTGGAATACTTCATCAGCACCCAGCACTGGCTCGACGCCAATACCGGCGACCTGGAGGAACACCTGGACGAACTGTGCCACTGCGTGGCGATGCTGCTGGAGCGCTTGCCGCAGGCGGCGCCGTCGTCGCCGGCCGCGGCCGCTGGAGCTAGGGCCGATCGCCAGCCTCCTGGTGCGGCGGGCGATGCTGGCCGCGCCGTCGCGCAACCAACTGGTGGCGGCGCTGGCGCAGGAAATCGACGACGCAGCCGAACGCCAGCGCTTCCTCGCCCGCTGCCATGCAGCCGGCTGACGACGCGCCAGCGTCATCCGCGCTGCCCTTCGTGGTGGCGATCTCCGGCCATCGCGACCTGCATCCGGACGACCTGCCGCTGGTGGCCGCCCAGCTGTACCAGGCCGCCGAACTGATCGCGGCGGCGCTGCCGCATACGCCCATCCATTTTCTGACGGCCCTGGCCGACGGCGCCGACCAGCTGTTCGCCGAACAGGTGCTGGCCTTGCAGCGCGCCTGCGCCGCGCGCGAGGACGATGGCGATGGCGGCCGTCGCATCGAACTGGTGGTGGCCTTGCCGATGCCGTTCGACGACTACTGCCGCGAGCAGGCCGGCGGGGAGGCCGAGGCGCGGCGCGATCCGGCCGGCTTCGAGGCAAGCCGGCTGGCCTTCGGCGCGCGCTTCCAGCGTTATAGCGCCTGCGCCAGCAAGGTGTTCGTGATTCCGCCGGCGCCGCCGGCCGTGCTGCTGGGCACGCCGATGACGCAGGCCGAGGCGGCCTATGCGCAGCTGTCGCGCTACCTCGGCATCCACGCCCAGCTGCTGCTGGCCGTGTGGGATGGCCAGAGCGGCGGCGAGCAGTTTCCGCGCCTGCCGGGCGGCACGCTGGAGCTGGTGCATGCGCTACTGCACGGCGTCGAACGAGATCCGCACCGGCGCAGCCGCCGCCGTTTCGCCGAGCCGGCGCGCGGCAATCTGCTGCATATCTACAGCCGCCGCGCCCTGGCTTCGTCGGACGGCTTGCCTGCAGCGTCGGCGGCGCACGGCGTGCGGCTGCTGCGCGCGGGCGCGCGGGACGGCGAGGCCGCAGCGCATTGGGCCGCGCCGCAGCCGGAGTGGCCCGGCGTGCTGGCGCCGCCGCTGCGGTCATGGCTGCGCGCGCCGATCCGCGCCTGCGAACGCTGGGCCGAATACCGCGCCTGGCGCGACGCCGTCGCCCACACCGAGCGCCGGCTGGAACGCGCGCTCGATGCGCCGACGCAGGCGGTGCTGTACCGCGCGCACGCCGCCGGCCGCGAGATCGATCTGCTGAATCGCCTGCACCGGCAGGCGCTGCTGGCGCCCGACGGCGACGCCGCGCGCCGCTACGCCGCCAGCCGGGAGGCCAGCGGCGGCGCTTTCCTGGCCAGCCTGAGAAAGGGCGGGGCGGAGGACGGGGCTGCCGCCTTGAGTCCTGGCCTGATGCCGCTGCAGCAAGCCTTCCGCGTGGCCGACGTGCAGGCCGAGCGCGCCAAGCGCTGGTGGCGCTATCGCTGGCGCTTCATGGCGCTGGCGGTGATCATGGCCTCGGCCGCGCCGACGCTGCGCCTGACCAGCGCCATCCACGGCGAACTGGTGGAGTCGGTGGTGTACACCTCGGGCGCGATCTGCGCGGTCGGCACCTATCTGTGGGTGGCGCTGTCGCGCCGGCGCAATGCCTATCTGGACTATCGCGCGCTGGCCGAAGGCTTGCGCTGCCAGATGTACTGGCTGTGCGCCGGCGCGCCCTCGCTGGTCACCGACCACTGCGCGCAGCGCGCCGGCGGCGGCATGGGCTGGGTGCGCCACGCGCTGGACGCCTGCCTGGTGGCGCCGCCGGTGCCGGGCCTGGCGGCGCGCGGCGTGCTGCGCGGCTGGATCGACGACCAGCGCGCCTACCTGAGCGGCGCCAGCATGCGCGCGCTGTCGCGTTCGGCAACAATATGCTGCTCAGCGGCTTGATGATGTCGGTGACGGCGCTGGCGATGGCGCTGGTCTTCGGCCACCGCCTGATGCTGCCGCTGATCCTGCTGCTGGCGGGCATGAAGCTGGCGACCGGCATCGGCGCCGCCTGGCTGTCGCTGGCCACCAAGATGGGCCATGGCGAAACGGCGGCCCAGGCCGAGCAGCTGCACAAGCTGTATGGCCGCGCCGACGCGGAACTGGTGCGCAGCGAGGCGGCGCCGTGTTCGAACGCGGAAAAGGAACACCAGGCCCGCGACCTCGCGTTCGCCTTGGGCAAGGCCGTGCTGGATGAAAACGCCGGCTGGCTGGCCGCCTACCAGCAGCGCCGCCTGAACTGGCACGGGCGCTAAGCCGATACCGAAGCGCGTATCGGCGGCGCTCAAAATGTGATTGGAGGGATTTTCATTCGCCCCGTAGCATGCGATGAAAACATAACGAGAATTGCCCCTCAATCGCAACGGAGACAACCATGAAGCGTCTAATGTCTTGCCTGGCCATGCTGCTCGGCCTGGCCTGTTCCGCCTGGTCCGCGCACGCCGCCATCACCATGAACACCAGCGTGCAATACCAGATCAAGAACGTCAACAGTGGCTTGCTGCTGGGGATAGCCGGCGCCAGCCAGGCCGCCGGTTCCAAGGTGGTCCAGTGGGCCGACAACGGCACCGCCGACCATCTGTGGCACTTCATGCCGATGGGGAATGGCCAGTACAACATCGAGAACATGCTGACCCACCAGGTGCTGGGCGTGGCCAACGCCGGCACCGCCGACGGCGCGCAAATCGTCCAGTGGGCCGACAACGGCACCAGCGACCACCTGTGGATCGTCACCCAGGCCGCCAGCGGCAACTTCCTGATCCAGAACGTCAACAGCGGCAAGTACCTGGAGGTGTACCAGGCCAGCAACCTGAACACCGCCACCATCGACCAATGGGCGTTGACCGGCTGTACCTGCCAGGAATGGCAGCTGGTGAACACCAAAGTCAGCCCCTACCCGGCGCCGCGCAGCGTCAGCGGCGACGGCCGCTTCGTCCACGACCCCTACATGTTGCGTGACGCCGGCGGCAAGTACTGGCTGTACGGCAGCCACCAGACGCTGGCCACCTCGACCGACCTGAATACCTTCACGCCGTACACCAGCTGCACCAGCACCCAGATGGGCGGCTACGCGCCGAATTGCCCGCCGATCGGACCGGACTTCAGTTCCTGGAGCGGCCTGCAGACGCCGAAGGGATGGAACAGCGGCGCCAACACCGATGTCTGGGCGCCCAGCCTGCTGCTGGCGAACGGCACCTATTACCAGTACTACTCGATCCCCTACCTGCCCAGTTCGGGCGCCGAAGCGGTGATCGGCGTCGCCACCAGCAGCGCGCCGCAAGGGCCGTGGACCGACCGCGGCTTCGTCACCAAATCCTGGACCAGCAGCACCACGCCGCCGTCCGGCTTCACCACGACCAGCGACAACGCGATCGATCCGGCGCCGTTCACCGACGCCAGCGGCAACTGGTGGATGACCTGGGGCTCGTGGACCGACGGCATCCACCTGATGCAGCTCAATCCCGCCACCGGCCTGAAGTCGACCAGCAACACCACGGTCTACACGATCGCGCGGCGCGGCGCGCCGACGTCGGCCGAGGAGGGGCCGTTCATCTATTACTACAACGGCTACTACTATTATTTCGCGCCGATCAACGCCTGCTGCAGCAGCAGCTCGCCCTACCGTACCATCGTCGGCCGCTCGACCAGCGTGACCGGGCCCTATGTGGACCGTGGCGGCGTCGCCCTGACCGCCGGCGGCGGCACGATACTGCTCAGCACCCACGGCAACATCATCGGGCCGGGCGGCGCCAGCGTGTTCACCGACGCCGGCCACAACAACCGGCCGACCTTGGTCTACCACTATTACGACGGCAACAACAACGGCCGGGCGACGCTGGGCATCAATCCGCTCGGCTTCACCAGCGACGGCTGGCCCTACGTGATGGCGAACTAGCCGAGGGCCGGGCGCGGCTACAGGTAGCGCGCCAGCAGCGCGCGGTCCAGCGCCGGATCGAGTTCGATATGCACGAAGTGGCCGCTGCCCGGCGCCACCGCGATGTCGGCACCGTCGTCGGCGCGCATGCGCGCCAGCGTGATGTCGCGGTTGCCGCCGGGATGGATCACCTCGATCCGGTCGCCGACCGCGAAGCGGTTCTTGACCTCGACCCGCGCCCAGCCGTCCTGCACGCCCAGCACGTCGCCGACATACTGGCTGCGCTCGGCCTCCGAGGCGCCGCGCATATAGTTCTGGTGCGCCTGCGTGTGGTGGCGCTGGTAGAAGCCGTCGGTGTAGCCGCGGTTGGCCAGGCCCTGCAACTGGCCCAGCAGGCCGAGGTCGAACGGCCGCCCGGCGACGGCGTCGTCGATCGCCTGGCGGTAGACCTGGGCGGTGCGCGCCGCGTAGTACAGCGACTTGGTGCGGCCCTCGACCTTGAGCGAGGTGACGCCGATCTTGACCAGCCGCTCGATGTGCTCGACCGCGCGCAAATCCTTGGAATTCATGATGTAGGTGCCGTGCTCGTCCTCCAGTATCGGCATCAGCTGGCCCGGCCGCTCGGCCTCCTCGATCAGGTAGGGCCGGTCGGCCAGCGGGTGACGCGGCTGCTGGTGCAGCGACGACCATGGCCGGTTGGCCTGCTCCAGCGCCTGCTCGAACCGCAGCGGGATCACCTGCATCGCGCCGAGGTCGCCGCTGGCGTCTTCGGCGGCAGGCTGCACCTTGTAGTCCCAGCGGCAGGAGTTGGTGCAAGTGCCCTGGTTGGGATCGCGGTGGTTGAAGTAGCCCGACAGCAGGCAGCGGCCCGAGTAGGCGATGCACAGCGCGCCGTGCACGAACACTTCCAGCTCCATCTCCGGGCAGCGCTGGCGGATTTCCTCGATCTCGTCGAGCGACAGTTCACGCGACAGGATCACCCGCGTCAGCCCCATGCGGTGCCAGAACTTGACGTCGGCCCAGTTGACGGCGTTGGCCTGCACCGACAGGTGCACCGGCACCTCGGGCCACTTGTCGCGCACCATCATGATCAGGCCGGGGTCGGCCATGATCAGCGCGTCGGGCCGCATCGCGATCACCGGCGCCATGTCGTGCAGATAGGTCTTGAGCTTGGCGTTGTGGGCGAAGATGTTGGAGGCCACGAAGAATTGCTTGCCGCGCGCGTGGGCGCCGTCTATGCCTTCCTGCAAGGCCTGCAGGGTCGAGAAATCGTTGTTGCGCACGCGCAGGCTATAGCGCGGCTGGCCGGCGTAGACGGCGTCGGCGCCGAAGTCGAAGGCGGCGTGCATCTTGGCCAGCGAGCCGGCGGGGAGGAGGAGTTCGGGAGCTTGGAGCATGGCGGTTGGGCAAAAGTTGCACAGTCTAGGCCGGCCGCCGCCAGATTTCCTTGTCCCAAATCAAAATTTCCCGGATCGGCTCACAAGCTCTTGCTGCACAGCCGGAAGTCCGGATCGTCCTCGTAGGGACGGATCTGGAAACCCAGGCTGGCCATCAGCTTGAGCATGCCGCTGTTCTTGCACAGCACCAGGCCGTCGATCTCGCTCAAGCCCTTGTCGCGCGCCACGTCCATGATGCCCAGCATCAGCCGCGTGCCCAGGCCCTGGCCGCTGTAGCGGTCGTCCACCAGCAGCGAGAATTCGCAGCTGCTGAGGTCGGGATTGGCGATGTAGCGCGAGACGCCGATGATGCTGTCGGTCTCGACGAAGTCGCCGTCCGGGCCCGGCGCGCGCTGGGTCAGCACCGCCACCAGCGCCATCTCGCGGTCGTAGTCGATCAGCGTGTAGCGCGCCAGCATCGGCACCGACAGCTCGCGCAGCGAGGAGGCGAAGCGGTAGTAGCGCGACTTTTCCGACAGCCCGCGCACCAGCTCCTGCAGCATCGAGGCGTCGTCCGGCTGCACCGGGCGCAGCGTGTACTGGCCGCCGCCGCGCATCGGCCATTCCTGGGTGTAGCTGGACGGGTAGGGCAGGATCGCCAGGTGGCTGTAGCCGTGCGCCGACGGCGGCGCGGCGTCGATCACGATGCGGGCGTCGACCGCCAGCGCGCCGTGCTCGTCGACGATCAGCGGGTTGATGTCCATCTCGCGCAGCTGCGGCAGCGCGCACACCATTTCCGACACCCGCAGCAGCATCTGCTCGACCGCCTCGCGCTGCACCGGCGGCGCGCCGCGCCATTCGCCCAGCATCCCGGCCGAGCGCACCCGGCCGATCAGGCGCTGCGCCAGGAACAGGTTCAGCGGCGGCAGCTCGACCGCGCGGTCGTTGATCAGCTCGATCATCGTGCCGCCCGCGCCGAAGGTGATCGCCGGCCCGAACAGCTGGTCGGTGACGACGCCGATGTACAGCTCGCGGCCGTGGCGCTTGCCGGCCATCTTCTGCACCGTGACGCCGTTGATGCGCGCCTCCGGCAGCAGGCGCCGCACGGTGGCCATCATGTCGCCGTAGGCGTCGCGCACGGCGGCGGCGTTGAGCAGGTTGAGCACCACGCCCTGCACGTCGGACTTGTGGGAAATGTCGGGCGAATCGATCTTCAGCGCCACCGGGTAGCCCAGCTGGCTGGCGATCAGCATCGCCTCGCCGGCGCTGCGCGCCAGGATGGTTTGCGTGATCGGGATGTGGAAGGCCGCCAGCAGCGCCTTCGATTCCATCTCGGTGAGCACCTTGCGGCGCTCGGCCAGCACACCCTCGATCAGCAGGCGGGCGCCGTCCAGGTCCGGCTGGGCCAGCTGCGACAGCGGCGGCGGGGTCTGGTGCAGCAGCTGCTGGTTCTGGTAGAACGAAGCGATGTTGGAAAAGCCGTCGACCGCCGCTTCCGGCGTGCGGAAGGTGGCCACGCCGGCGGCGTTGAGCAGCTGGCGCGCCTCGGCCACCTGGCGGTCGCCCATCCAGCAGGTCAACAGCGGCTTGCCGAGGCCGGCGTTGAGGGCGCCCACCGTCTGCGCCACCGCCGCCGGATCGCCGGCCAGCTTGGGCGAATAAATCACCAGGATGCCGTCCACCTGGCTGTCGTGGCCGCAGGCCTGGACCGCCGCGCTGAAGGCGGCGGCGTCGGCCTCCTCCGACAGGTCGAGCAGGTTGGACAAGGTGGCGTGCGGCGGCAGCGACGGCGCCAGCGCCTGCGCGCCCGCTTCCGACAAGGTCGCCAGTTGCAGGCCCAGCTCGGCGATCCAGTCGGCCGCCAGCACGCCGGGGCCGCCGCCGTTGGTGATCACCGCCAGCCGCGGCCCGACCGGGCGGTAGCGCGAGGCCAGGCATTTGGCGGCCGAGAACAGCTGCACGAAGGTCTTCACCCGCACCGCGCCGGTGCGGCGCAGCGCGGCGTCGAACACTTCGTCGCTGGCGACGATGGCGCCGGAGTGGGTCAGCGCCGCCTGCGAGGCGGCCGCCACCTTGCCGGCCTTGAGCACCACCACCGGCTTGGTGTTGGCGGCGCCGCGCAGCGCCGACAGGAAACGGCGGGCGTCGGTCACGCCCTCCATGTAGATGACGATGCTTTGCGTGGCCGGATCGGTGGCCAGGAAGTCCAGCGTCTGCGCCAGGTCGACCGCGGTGTTGGCGCCCAGCGAGACCACGGTGGAAAAGCCCACCGCGTTCTGGCTGCCCCAGTCGAGGATGGCCGAGGTCAGCGCGCCCGACTGCGAGATCAGCGCCAGGCTGCCCGGCTGCGCCAGCTGGCCGGCGACGCTGGCGTTGAGGTGCAGGCGCGGCCGCTGGTAGCCCAGGCAGTTCGGCCCCAGCAGGTGGATGCCGTGCTTGCGGGCGATGCCGTGCAGCTCGCGCGCCAGCGCGCCGTCGACGCCGGCCGACAGGATCAGCGCGGCGCGGCACTGGATGCGGCCGGCCACTTCCAGCGCGAAGCTCAGCTCGTCGTTGGGCAGGGCGATCACCGCCAGGTCGGCGCGCGAGTGGGCCAGGTCGGACAAGGTGCCGCTCATGCCGACGTCGAGGTAGGTCACCGGCCCGGTGTAGCCGCCTTGCTCCAGCTGGGCGCGGATGCCGCGGCCGTAGCAGGTCTGGCTGTCGGGCTGGTCGGCCTTGCCGGCGAATACCACGATGGACTTGGGCGAGAACAGCGGCGTCAGGTAGTGGGTTTCCATGGATGCATTCGTGAGGGGTTAGTCGTCCATGCCCAGCAGGACCTTGACATGGGCGGCGGCGCTGCGCGCCAGCGACGACAGCTGGTAGCCGCCCTCCAGGCAGGAGACGATGCGGCCCTGGCTGTGGCGCGCGGCGACCGCGACGATCTGTTTGGTGAGCCACGCGTAGTCCGCTTCGACCAGGCCGAGGTTGCCCATGTCGTCGTCGCGGTGGCCGTCGAAGCCGGCCGAGATGAAGATCAGCTGCGGCCGGAAGCGCTCCAGCGCCGGCAGCCATTGCGCGCTCACGGCCTGGCGCATCAGTTCGCCGCCGGAGCGGGCTGGCAGCGCCACGTTGACCATGTTGGCGCCGCGCGGCGTGTTGCCGCAGAACGGGTACAGCTGGTCCTCGAAGATGGAGCACATCAGCACGCGCTCATCGTCGCGCAGGATGTCCTCGCTGCCGTTGCCGTGGTGGACGTCGAAATCGACCAGCGCCACCCGTTCCAGCCCGTGCACATTGAGCGCGTGGCGGATGCCGACCGCGACATTGTTGAAGAAGCAGAAGCCGCCGGCGGCCGCGTACTCGGCGTGGTGGCCGGGCGGGCGCACGTTGCAGAAGGCGGTGCCGGCGCCCTCGGTCAGCACCAGGTCGGTGGCCAGCACGGCCGCGCCGGCGGCGCGCAGCGCGGCCCGGTAGGTGTGCGGGTTCATGCTGGTGTCCGGGTCGATCTGCACCGTGCCCTGCTTGGGCGACTGCGCGGCGATGCTGTGGATGTACAGGCTGGAGTGCGCCTGCGCCAGCTGTTGTTCGGTGGCCAGCGGCGCCTCGCACGGTTGCATGAAGTCGAGCAGGCCTTTGATCAGCAACATGTCGCTGACCGCGCCGATGCGCTCCGGGCATTCGGGATGCTGCTCGCCCATGGCGTGTTTCAGGCAGTCCGGGTGCGAGATATAGGCGGGCAGCATCGTGGCCTTGGTGTGCGTTGACGAGGATGTAAGGAATATAGCTTGAATCGAGTGTAATGAGCGCTATCAAATTTTTCGTTGATCCAAGTCAAAGTCTGCCGGTTGAAATGTGCTTTCGCGCTGCAAGTGGCAAATCTTGACGCTGTACTCGGAAAAAAAGCCGCCGCGCCCCAGCTTTTTGGCGGCCACGTGCTCCGGGTGCGTCGCCCACGCCCGCATCGCCTGTTCGGTTTCAAATTCGACGATGGTGACCCGCTCGCCATCCTGGGCGGTGAAGCCCTTGTGCGACAGATGGCCGGGGATGCCCTCGCGATTGCCGAAGGCGGCAGTTTCACAGCCGCGTCGCGCCGGCTGAACCTGACGCAGTCGGCGGTCAGCATGCAGATCAAGCGCTTGGAAGAGATCGCCGGCGGCGCGCTGTTCGAGCGCAATTCCCGCAACGTGACGCTGAACCGGCGCGGCGAACTGTTGCACAGCCACGCGCGGCGCCTGGTCGCGCTCAACGACGAAACGCTGGCCCGCATGCGCGACGAAAGCTTTACCGGGCTGATCCGGGTAGGGGCCATCGAGGATTACGCGGTGCATGCCTTGCCCGGCATCCTGGCGCAGTTCATGGCGGCCCATCCGACCGTGGCGGTGGAAGTCGAGACCGGCTTCAGCCGCACCCTGCTCGAGCGCCTGGGCGACGAATTCGACCTGGTGCTGGCGATGCATCCGGCCGGCGCGGCGCGCGGCGAGCTGGTGCGCAGCGAGCGCGCGGTGTGGCTGGGATCGCGCCGGCATGGCTGCCATGCGCAGGCCGTACTGCCGCTGGCCTTGCATCCGGCCGGTTGCCAATTCCGGGCGGCGGCCCTGGCGGCGCTGGACCGGGCCGGGCGGCGCTGGCGCCTGGCCTACATGTCGCAGAGCCTGGGCGCCATCGACGGCGCGGTCGGCGCGGGTCTGGCCGTCACGGTGGGCAAGGCGGGATTCCAGGACCAGGGTCTGGACCTCCTGAGCGAGGCCGACGGCCTGCCGCCGTTGCCGTCGTTCGAGATCGCCCTGCATCGCGCGCCGCGCCGCGACAACGCCGGCGCGAGCGCGCTGGCCGAGCTGCTGCTGACACGCCTGCGATCGATATAAACGATTTAGCGCGTTGACGGCGCCTGCTGATGGTCCCCGCATTGTCCGTCATGGTACTATTTTTGCAATCTTGCCTACTCCCATCAAGGATGTTCCATGCTGCTCAAGAAATATCTCGTCGCCTTGCTTTGGCTGCCTTGCCTTACCGGCTTGGCGAATACCGATGACGCCAATAAAGCGGCCCGGCAGTTGATGCAGCAGGCGATGAAGGAACAAGGCATCCCCGGCGTGCAGTTCGTCGTGATTAAAGACGAGCAGGTGGTGCTGTCCGAGACCTATGGCCTGGCGAATGTGGAAAACCATGTGCCCGCCACCCGCGCGACCCTGTTTCCGATTAACTCCGCGACCAAAACCTTTACCGGCGTCGCCATGATGCAGCTGGTCGAGGCCGGGCTGGTCGATCTCAACGCGCCGGTTTCCCTTTATCTGGATGAGCTGCCCGAGACTTGGCGCGGCATCCGTATCCGCCAACTGCTCGGCCATACGTCGGGACTGCCCGACATCGTCGACCAGAAAGGTTTGATCGGAGGAGGGAACGAGCGCGATGCGTGGAAAGCGGTGAAGGGACTGCCCATGACTGCGGCCGTCGGCGCCCAGTTCGCCTACAACCAGACCAACTATGGCTTGCTGGCGCAGGTCATCGCCAAGCTAGGTAAAGTTCCGTACGAACAGTATCTCGCCAAGCATCAGTTCGGCCCGGCAAACATGCCCTTGACGACCTTCGGCGACAGCTATGACCTGGTCCCGAATGCAGCGACGATCTATAGTTATTCGCCGCGGGGCACCCTGGCCAGGGACGACGACCATCGCTTGTCCCGCTGGATTTACGATATGCCGTATAGCCTGTGGGCCGGTGGCGGCATGCAAACCACCGCCGATGAAGTCGCGCGCTGGCTGATCGCGCTCTCGAAGGGCAAGCTGATCAGCAAAGCCCATGTCAGAGAGATGTGGCTGCCGGAAAAACTGAACGGCGGAGCCGATGGCGACTGGGCTGCCGGATGGCCGGTATTGCAAGCCTCGCCTGCGCGGCAGGTAGCGGGCATCGGCGGCGCCCGCGCCGCGTTCATTGTTTATCCGGACCAGGGTTTGGCCATCATCGTGCTGACCAACCTTGCGGGAGCGAATCCCCAGCGCTTGATCCCGCAAATAGCCAAGCTCTACAAGAAATAAGCGCCGCGTCAAACAATCGGAATGGCGTAGCGCATCTGGGAGCGTTCGGACAGTGGATCGAAGCTGGCGTCGTAGATTTCCAGGTCGGGGGCGCCGCTGTGGCGGTGGTCGGATTGGCATAGCCAGTTGGAATAAATAAAATCGACGGTACGGTCGACCAGCTTGCCCAGGCCGCAGTGCAGAAACGTCGCATATTGCGCAGCCGGGATCTCTATCCTGCACATGCCGGCGGGCAGCGAGTCCGCCTGGCGCACTTCAATGGCGGCGTAGTACTCGAGTTCGTCAGTGTCGCCTGATACCGGCGACACCACGCCATAACAGCACCCCGGCACGGTATGTGCCACCTCGCCGAGTCGGGCGATGAAGTCCTGCCACAGGCGAGGAAGCTGCTGGCCCAAATTGTTCTTGTCCGAGTCGCTGCCGTAAAAGCGCGTATGCATGCCGACCAGCAGCATCGCCGGCCGCGCGCCCAGTTCCGGAACATGCTCCATGTTTTGGTGCAGATGGCGCAGATAGTCCTCGTCCATCTTCAGCTTGCGCACGATCAGATTGCGCCGCCGGCGCCGGCGGAACTCATTGGGCGTCAGCGCGTAGCGCTCCTTGAATGCCCGCGTGAACGCCTCCTGGCTCTGGTAGCCAGCCAGCAGGGCGATATCGAGTATGCCCAATCGCGTTTCCAGCAATTTATCGAGGGCGTTGGCGAGGCGGCGCGCGCGGATATAGTCCTTGAGCGTTTCCTTGGTCAAGGCCTTGAAAATGCGCTGGTAGTGCCATTGGCTTAAACCTGCTTCCCGCGCCACGCTCGCCAGTGGAATGTCTTGCTCCAGATAGGTTTCGATGAAGTCGATGCCCAGCTGGATCTGATTCAGGTAGTTCACTGGCGCTCCATGGTAGCTTCAGGTATCGAAGAAGCCCGTCACTGTCACGAGCCGGCCCGCGTCATTGTAGTGGCCTACGCTGATGCCGTCGCCTATGACCTTGCCTTGCGCGTCCAGCATATCCCATTGCGCGACGCTCTGCCCGTGGAGCGATCGGAAACGGCGCGTGACAAAATGGCCGCCGGGTACTTGCCGATGGAAATCCGCCATGTAGGCAAGCAGTGCGTCCCAGCCGCTGACGTTGGCAAGCGGATCCTGATAAGCGCATTCGCGCGCCAGACTGGCCCCGATCAGCGCGCGCTGGTCGTCGATACTTTCCGCCTTCCAGGCGGAGGTGTAGGTTTCCCAAATTTGATGATGATCGATTTGCATGATGGCTTTCCGGTTGATTGGCGACGCAGGCATGATGCGGCAAGGCGGCGCATCAGTTTTGATATTTTGTGCTGCGCGTCTTGCGATTAAAACTGGAGCGTCAGCAGCGTGGCGCCGAACGCAAGGAACATGAGTGCGCTCAGGCGCGACAGCAGGCGGGCGGTGCCGGGCTGGCTCAGCCACGTTCTGGCCTTGGCGGCAAGCACGGCGTACAGCCCGTGGATCAGGATGAGCACGGTGCAATAGGTCGCGACCGCCGCTATCAGCCGCATCGGCTGTTGCGCCGTATGGGTTGCGTTCTGGGCGAGCTGCGGCAGCACGGACAGGAAGAAAAACAGCGATTTCGGATTGCTGGTCTGTAGTAGCGCGCCTTCAAGCAGGCGCTTTCGTCCCGCAGCGGCGGCGTTCCCGTGTTCGCTCTCCAGCCCTTTGCCGAGGCTGCCGCCAGGCGTTGGCGGGCGGCGCTGCCAGGTCTTGAAGGAAAGATAGAACAGATATGCGACCCCGGCGTACTTGAGTAGCAGGAACAGTGCTTGTGAAGAATGGATCAGCATCCCGATGCCGGCCGAGCAAAGCCCCGCCATCAGCGCCGCGCCGATTGCCAGTCCCAGTACGCCATCCATCGCTCCCCGCCAGCCATGGGCGATCGCGTTGTCCAGCGTCATCAGCACGCCGGGTCCGGGACTGGCGACGGTGAGCATGACCATGACAACAAAAAACCAATACGCTTCGTCCATCGTTGATCCTCTGTGTGTAGCGTTATTTATGCCCGCAATGATGGAATTTTTTGATCCGGCGAACAAACGAGATTTTGGTATCATGGCTTGAGTTTTTCTCAACACCTCTCCCGGAACCCATGTCTGCACGCCCACCGCTCAATGCCTTGCATGTCTTTTGTATCGTGGTGCGGGAGGGCGGCTTCCGTCAGGCCGCGCAGGCCTTGCACCTCACCCCGGGCGCGGTCAGCCGGCAAATCCAGGCGCTGGAGGCGCACCTGAAGCAGGTGTTGTTCGACCGCAGCGTTGGCGGTCCGGCGGCATTGACCCCGGTAGGGCGAAAACTGGAGGAAAGCGTCGGCGGGAAAATGGCGGCGATTCAGCAGGTGCTCAACGCCGGCGGCCGCGCGCCGCGCCAGGCCGCCATCCTGGTCGACACCAGTGTTACCCTCGCCATGCACTGGCTTATCCCGCAGTTATCGGCGTTCAGGGAGCGCCACCCGCAACTCCAGGTTCATATTCGGACCGTGGACGGCGCCATCGATCCCTCGTCGCCAGCCGATGTGTTCTTGCGGCGCGAGGTGGCGGAATTGCGCGGCTTGCCGGTCCAGACCTTCATGCGGGAGCGCTCGGTGCTGGTAACGAGTCCGGTGTTGATGCCGAGTCTGGCCTTGAAGCGATCTGCGGACCTGGGCTGGCTAAGCGACGTCCCTCGCATCGGCACGCGTTCCAGGCCCGACCTTTGGCCAAGCTGGTGCGAAGCGCACGGCATGGATGCCAGCGCGCTGACGCCGACGCTGGAGTTCGACAATACGGTATTGGCGATCCAGGCGGCGATTCAAGGCCTCGGTGTACTTGTGGTGCCGGAGGTGTTCATCGCGCCCATGCTCAAGACCCATGCGCTGCAACGTCATGCTAGCGGCGTTGACACCGGTTCCTATTCGTTTGCGGTTGGTCGCAAGCAAACATCGTCCCGAGTGACGGCTTTTACGGATTGGTTGAAAGAGCTTGGGCCGACGCCATAAACCAAGGGGCTGGCCTACTTCGCGCCTTCCATGGATTCCACAGTGTCGAAAATATGCGTTATCGCGCTTTCCATGGCGCCGGCAGTAGCGTCGCCGCTCTGGTTGGTGATGATGAAGACCCCAAGCTGATATTTAGGAACGATGTAGGCGTAGCTTTGCGCTCGTGGCACACCGCCATGGTGCACATAGTGCTTGCCCAACTGGCGAGTGGTGCCGATGTTCCAGAAATAGCCGATGCTGAAGTCGTCCTGAAAGCGTACCAGCGGCTGGTGCGATTCGACGACTGCGGGGTGGGTGCCCAATTGCAGGCGCAGGTATTTCGCCATATCCGGCATGGTCGACTTCAGGTTGCCCGCCGCGCCCCAGGGCAGTTGCGGCATCGGCGTCGTGACGACGGGATTGTCGCTGTGGTAGCCGGGCGCCAGCCGGCCGGCGTCCTTGGCCGCGATTCTCAGCTTGGTATCTTGCATGCCGGCTTCGCGCGCGACGAATTGCGTGAGCAGAACCTCATAGGGGATGCCATAGACTTTTTCAAGCGTGTGCGCGATGAGCTCGCTACCGGCGCTTGAATAGGCGTAGTCCTTGCCGAGTGGGCCTTGGATGCTGACGGTGTGCAGGTCCTGCCAGAATTGCTGTTGTCCGTAGTTGGCGTAGGCTGCGTTGAGCTTGGCCGGCGTGTCGTGTGCAGTGAAATCCTTCAACACTGTGTTCACCTGCAAGGGCAGCATGCCCGGCATATTGCTGGTGTGCGTGACCAGATGGCGCAAGCGAACTGGCTGTCCCTGCGACTGCAGGTTCGGGTAGGCGGCCGGCAGGTACTTTTGGATTGGATCGTCGAGCGCCAACTTCCCCTCAAGTACCGCGTTCGCCAGCAGCAGGCCGGCAAAAGTTTTGCTGACCGAGCCGATTTCGTACAGCGTTGTATCGTTCGGTGGATTGGCTTTGCCGGTCTCCAGTTCGCCTTGATGCAGGATGAATTCCTTGCCGCGATAAACCACGGCAATCGAGGTCGCGTGTAGAAGTCTTGACCGCAGCAGGGTGGTCGCGGTCTGGTTCATGGCCGAGGGAATGGTGCGTGCCGGCGGGGTGTCGCCGGGCTTGCAAGCCGCCAGCACCAACGGTGTTCCCACTATGACTACGGCGAGTTTGAGCATCGTGCGCATCATCCTATACTTTGTCTGTCGTGCCAGCGCTCTCTGAGGCAAGCGCCGCTTCGTATGCGGCTTGCAGGCGTTCGCCAACCGTCGGGCCGTGCGCCGCATAAGGCGTGCCGAGGTGGCGCGCTTTCAGTTCGTCCATAAATTCCGACCAAAGTCGGGGGCCGCCGGTCTCCAACAGCTCGGCGCGCACCGACAGCTCTCTGGACGCGGGCAAATGCCGTCGCCCCCAAGCGCCCATGTGGGCCAGCAGCGGCACCAGCTCGATGGCCTTTTCAGTCAGGCTATAGACGAACTTCTGCTTGTGGGCCGGGTCATCCATTTTGGTCAGCAGCCCCTCGTCAACCAGTCGCTTGAGGCGGTCGGCCAGGATGTTGGACGCGATCTTCTCGGTGGAATGCGCCAGCAAGGCCCCAAAACTTCGGTGGTTGCCGAACATGATGTCGCGGATGACTATCAGGCTCCAGCGGTCGCCCAAGGTCTCCAGCGTCAGATTGATCGGACAGCCCGACCGATAATCGTTATGTGTCATTTCATAAAATCCTGGCAAGTCTCATAAACCACTTGCATATTGCATTTGGTTTGACTATTCTAAACCCATTGCAATGTGCAAGTGCATGGGGAACCCTACCATGACTAAAACACGCGTTCAATGTTTTTCAGTGCCACTTGGCTGAGGAGGTGATCGAATGTTGCTTCAAAATAAAGTAGCCGTGATTTACGGCGGCGGCGGGGCCATCGGCGGGGCAGTCGCCCGCACTTTCGCACGCGAGGGCGCGACCGTCTTTCTTGCAGGGCGTACACGCGCCAAACTTGACCAGGTGGCCCGCGAGATCGCGGCGGCTGGCGGGAACGCCGAGGTCGCACAAGTCGATGCTTTGGATGAGGATACTGTCGACAAGCATGCTGAGGCGGTGGTGAGCGCCGTTGGCCGCATCGACATCGCGCTCAATGCCATCGGCGTTCACCATGTTCAGGGTACGCCCTTCCTGGAGTTGTCCGTTCAGGATTACACCCACCCGATCGCGGCGTACACTCGGGCCAATTTTCTCACTGCAAGGGCGGCCGCGCGATCGATGGCCAGGCAAGGCGCTGGCGTGCTGCTGACCTTGTCCACACCGGGGGCGCGCATGTCGGGTCCAGGGTTCCTGGGATATGGCGTGACCTGCGGGGCGATCGAGACCTTTTCACGCATCCTGGCGGGCGAGCTTGGTTCAAGCGGTATCCGCGTCATTTGCCTGCGGCCTGACGCCATTCCCGAAGCGCTGGCTGTTTCACATGCGCGCGGGGTGTTCGAAGGAATTGCACAACGTGCCGGCACGACCGTCGAGGCCATGCTGGCGCAGCGTGCGCGTAGCGGCACCTTGCTGCAGCGCTTTCCTACACTCAGTGAGGTGGCGGACTATGCGGCGTTCGTGGCTTCCGACCGCGCCAGCGCGATGACCGGCGCCATTGCCAATCTGACCTGCGGCTCGCTGGTGGATTGACGGTTTAGCGTCGCGCGATTGTTCGTAAGGTAAAGCTGCATTACACTTGCCCCACGGCACGAGCTTGTAGGTCGATCTTGATCTGTCGTAGTTGCGCATGTTACATTGATAATATTCCGATGTGTAACACATTGGGCCGCACGATAGTCCTGCTTGCATGTACTGGGGGCGCGATCACGTGGAACAGAGTACGCGCAAGGCGCGATCCGACTCACAGGTAACACCCTCACCGACCCCTTTCTCGCCATGCAAGTTGAACATCGAATCAAAGTTGCTACCGCCGCAGGACCAATCTTCCACATCTACCAAGACGTTGCGAACTGGCATACCTGGGACCCGGACACAAAGCGCGCAACTCTTCCAGGCCCGTTTGAAGTCGGAAGTCGCGGTCGCCTCACGCCAACCAAGGGGAATACCGTTCCCATGGTTCTCACGAAAGTGGTTCACGACAGCTGCTTCACAGTAGAGTCGAAGATCCCCTTGTTTTGCATGGTGTTCGAGCACGAGCTTGTGCCCTTTCAAGGAATGACCGAGGTCATTCACAGGGTCACGTTTTCGGGGCCGCTCACGTTTGTTCTCGGCAGGATGCTGGTAAAGCAGTTGAACTCAGGGCTTCCGGTTACCCTTCAAAGGCTTAAGGCGCTTTCTGAGTCGCGCAGTGCGGCCTAACTCGGTCATGTGAGAAGTGGGCCGGAAACAGACCGGACACGAGGACTGAGAAGCCCAGAAACAACAACGCCCACTGCGATGAGTGGGCGTAGCGTGAATCATGTTCTTGGTGGCCCGGGGCGGAATCGAACCACCGACACAAGGATTTTCAATCCTCTGCTCTACCAACTGAGCTACCAGGCCAAGGAGCAGAATTATAGCAGGCTCCAGCGAAATTGCAAGGACGTATTTTTCAGGCCGGATTTTCGCTGGCGAGCGCTTGCGGGGCGGCGTACGTCACGCTGACCCTCAAACCGCCGCCTGCGCCGCCGTCCTCCAGCGCGATGCGCGCGCTGTTGCGGGCCGCCGCGCGTTCGGCGATCGCCAGTCCCAGGCCGCTGCCCGGCTGCTCCTGGCCGGGAATCCGGTAGAAGCGTTCGAACACCCTGCTGCGCAGTTCGGGCGCGATGCCCGGCCCCTGGTCGGCGATTGTCAGCCGCGCCATGCCGTCCAGCCGCGCCAGCGTTACGGCGATCCGGCCGCCGTCGGGCGAATACTTGACGGCGTTGTCGATCAGGTTGTCCAGCATGGCGACCAGGCTTTCCCGGTGCAGCGGCATGACGCAGGGCGCCTCGGCATCCAGTTCGATCTCCACGCCGCGCTGCATCGCCAGCGGCGCCGCGTGGGCCAGGCGCTCGCGCAGCAGGTGGAGCAGGTCGATCGGGCGATCGTCGCCGTCGGCGGCGTCGCTGCGGGCGCGTTCCAGCGCAAGCAACTGGTGCACCGTGTGCGTGGCGCGCTCCACGCCCAGGCGCAAGCCGTGGTCCGCATCCCGCAGCCGGTCTGGATGCTGGCGATGGTTGAGCAGCAGGTGGGCGTTGGCGCGGATCACGGACAGCGGCGTTTTCAGCGCGTGCGCCGCGTCGGACAGGAATTCGCGGTCGCGCTCCACGCGCTCCGTCAGGCGCTGCATCAAGCCGTTGACGGAGGCGGCCAGCGGCGCCAGTTCGCGATAACCGGATGGCGGCAGGGGTTGCAGGTCGCTGCCGGAGCGCCTTTCGATCTCCGCCACCATGGTCTGCACGGGCCGCAGGCCGCGCCGCACGATGAACCACGCGGGCAGCGCCAGCAAGGGCAGGCTGTAGAGCAGCGGCGTCAGGTAGTAGGCCGCGCCGGAACTGGTCAGCAGCCAGTTGGTGTCGTGCATGGCGTCGCGCCGGACGACGATACCGCTCGCCGCGTCCGTGGCGGTGGCGGTCGACCAGTCCGTGCCCAGCGTCGGCTCGTGCGGCGCCGGCAGTGCGCGCCCGCCCGGCAGCTGGACGTTGGAACGGTAGACGTGCCGCCCATGCAGCCACACCTGCAGCATCACGGGCTTCGGCCAGTAGTTCGCCTCGCGCAGCATGTCGGCGCGCAGCGCTTCCACCTGCGCGGCGACGCGCGCCACTTCGAGCGGGTCGTGCGCCACTGAACTCAGGTTCAGCAGGATCTGGCGCGTCCAGCCCCGGTTCTCGATCGCCGTGTGGCGGGCCTGCAGCACCGTGTTCTCGTAAAACGCCATGGCGACGACGGCCAGCCAGACCAGGATCACCACGGCGAGGAAGCCGCCCAGCAGCTGGCGGAACAGCGAGCGCTGCGCCGTCATGGCGCGATCATGTAGCCGACGCCGCGCACGGTGCGCACGCGGTGCTCGCCGATCTTCTTGCGCAGGTTGGACATGTGCACGTCCAGCGTCACGCTTTCGCTGCCAGCCAGCGCGCGGTCTTCCAGCTCGCCGCGGGTCAGCACGCGGTCGGCGTCCTGCATCAGCGCCAGCAGCAGGTTGAATTCGGTGCGCGACAAGGACAGCGGACGCCCTTCGCAGCTGACGGCCTGGCGCCGCTCGTCGAGCGACAGGCCGGCGCGGGTCCACAGGCCCTGGCCGGCCGCCTCCGGGTGCGAGCGGCGCAGCACCGCGCGCAGGCGCGCCAGCAGTTCCGCCATGTCGAAGGGTTTGACGAGGTAGTCGTCGGCGCCGTCCGCAAAGCCGGACAGGCGGTCGCCCAGGCTGTCGCGCGCGGTGATCAGCACCACCGGGATCTGCTGGCCGGCGGCGCGCAGCTGGCGCATCAGCGCCATGCCGTCGCCGTCCGGCAGGTTCAGGTCCAGCACCACGGCGGCGAACGCGCCGGTGTCGAGCTGGCGCTGGGCGTCGGCCGCCAGCCGCACCCACGTGGCCGCGTAGCCATCGTCGTGCAATACCGCCCGCAGGGCGCGGCCCAGTTCCAGGTCATCTTCCACGAGCAGAATATTCATGCCGAAAAGTATAACAGCGGCAGCTTTGCCGCGGCCTATAGAAAGCCTGAAGCTTGGGCCGGCAACGCGCCGCTACAATCGCCGCTGGCCCACTTGGAGGTACGACCGATGCGATTCCTGATTTCGATGTTTGCCCTGCTGGCCGCGCTGCATGCGACGGCCGCCGACCTGTCTTCGCTGCGCTTGCGGGAGACGATAGACCTGCACGCGCAAACGGTGTCCAGCCCCGTTGTTGCGCAGGGGCGCCTGTTCATCGGCGCCGAGGACGGCAACCTGTATGCGTTCGATGTGGCGACCCGCAAGCTCGCATGGTTGCATCATGCCGGCGGCGGCATCGCGTCGACCCCGGCGGTCGATGGCGGCATGGTCTACTTCCTGGCGCGCGACGGCCGGCTGCATGCGGTCGATGCGCAGACCGGTGTGCAGCGCTGGAGCTTCTCCACCCAGGGCGAGGCGCGCTTTGCCGCCTACGGCCTGTATGGCACGGCGAAAAGCGCCGGACCGTCGGCCGATCCGTGGGACTTCTGGCTGTCGTCGCCGCTGGTGCACGAGGGCAGGGTGTACATCGGCAGCAGCGACGAGCGGCTGTACGCGCTCGACGCCAGGACGGGCGCCGTCGCGTGGGCCTTCAAGAGCGGCGGCATGATCCACGCGCGTCCCGCCGTCGCCGGCAAGGCGATCGTGTTCGGCAGCTGGGACGGCGCGGTGTACGCGCTGAACGCCACCAGCGGCGCCCAGCTGTGGCGCTACCAGACCGAGACCGAGCAAAAGACCAGCATCCTGTTCGGCGTGCAGGCGCCGCCGCTGATCGATGGCGACACGGTGTTCATCGGCTCGCGCGACGCTCACTTCTACGCGTTGGAACTTGCAAGCGGCAAGTTGAAATGGCGTTATCCCGGCCGCGGTTCGTGGATCATCTCGGGCGCCGTGGCGGACGCCGAGCGGGTGTACTTCGGCACCTCCGACACCAACCTGCTGGTCGCGCTGGACAAGCGAACCGGCAAGGTGGCGTACGAACACGATACCAAGGTGTGGACTTACGCGACGCCGGTGCTGGCCGAGGGCGCCGTCATCGGCGCCACCATGCGCGGCGAACTGTTTGCGCTGGATGCGGCCGGCGGCAAGCCGCAATGGTCGTGGCGCACGGCGGAAAGCCGGGCGGACGAATTCCGCCTGATGGACGGCGCCACCGGCAAGTTCGACGCCAAGCGCCTGTTCGAAGGCGAGCACACGGTGATGGCGTCGATCGAGCACGTGAAGCGGCTGGGGGCCTTCATCGCCACGCCGCTGTGGCACGACGGCCAGCTGATCGCCGCCACCGCCGACGGCAGGCTGCTGTTCTTCGCCAGGTAGATCCCGGCGGGCCGCGCGGGACAATTGTCGCAGGGCCAATTTTTCCGGCCTACAAACGCTATAATGTTCGGATGACTAATCCATCCTCCCCCGCTGCGCAGCGCGTTATCGAGAGTGATATTTGCATTGTTGGCAATGGCGCGATTGCCAAGACCGCCGCGCTGGGCCTGGCCCAGGCCGGTTTTAGTGTAACCCTGCTCGCTCCGCCGTCGCATCCGGCCGGCCCGGCCGCCGATATCGGCTGGGATGCGCGGGTCTATGCGCTGAACCACACCGCCAATAATCTGCTGTCCTCGCTGAAGGTGTGGCAGGCGCTGGACCAGGCGCGGGTGGCGCCGGTGGACGCGATGATCGTCCACGGCGACGGCGCCAACGCCGGCGGCTTGGCCTTCGACGCCTACGGCGCCCACACCGGCACGCTGGCCTGGATCATGGAAGACCGCAACCTGGGACAGGCGCTGGACGCCGCCCTCAAGTTCGCGCAGAACGTGCGCTTCGTCGAGGGCCGCGCCACCGCTTTGCTGCGCACCGACGACAGCGCCACCGTGCAGCTGGACGACGGTGCCTGCATCAAGGCCGAACTGGTGGTCGGCGCCGACGGCGCCCAGTCCTGGGTGCGCGGCCAGTGCGACATCGGCCTCGATTACCGCAGCTACAACCAGCGCGCGGTGGTCTCCAACTTCGCCTGCGAAAAGCCGCACCATGGCGCCGCCTGTCAATGGTTCACCGGCGCCGAGGGCATCGTCGCGCTGCTGCCGCTGCCAGGCAACCAGGTCTCGCTGGTGTGGTCGGCGCCGGAAGCGCTGGCCGATACGCTGCGCGCCGAATCGGCGCAGCAGATCGCCGACCGCCTGGCCGTCTATGCCGCCGAGCGTCTGGGCGCGCTGACGCCTTTGCAACCGGAGCTGGTGCGCGACTTCCCATTGCGTTTGCTGCGCCCGCACGCCATGAGCGCGCCGCGCGTGGCGCTGGTGGGCGACGCCGCCCATGTGGTGCATCCGCTGGCCGGCCACGGCATGAACCTGGGCTTCGCCGACGTCGCGCAGCTGATCAAAACCCTGAGCGAGCGCGAAGCACAACGCAGCATCGGCGACACCCGCGTGCTGGCCCGCTACGAGCGCGCCCGCAAGGAAGACGTGCTGCTGATGCAGCTCACCACCGACGGCCTGGCGCGCCTGTTCGGCGCGGATATGGAGCCGCTGCGCGTGGTTCGCAATTTGGGATTAAACTTGCTGGATAAATTACCGGTGCTGAAGCGCCGCCTGATCTCCCACGCGATGGGGAAGTAGGCTGGCGCCTGTCGGTTCGTCTGTAGTCATTGGAGATTTTATGAGAATGAGTAAGACCGTTTTGCTGTTGTTGTCGGCGCTGATGGCGTCCTGCGTGGGCGCGGAAACCCCATCCACGGATGCGATCAAGAAGCTGGTCGAGCCGCGCCTGGGATCGAACGTCAAGGTCGATTCGATCAAGGAAACGCCGTACGCCGGCCTGTATGAAATCCGCGTCGGCAACGATATCCTCTACACCGACAAGACCGGCACCTATCTGTTCTCCGGCCATGTGTTCAACCTGACCACCAGCACCGACCTGACCAAGGAACGGCTGGAAGAGATCAACAAGATCAAGTTCTCCGACCTGCCGCTGGACAAAGCCATCAAGACCGTCAAGGGCGACGGCAAGCGGGTGATCGCGGTGTTCGAAGATCCGAACTGCGGCTACTGCAAACGCTTCCGCCAGACCACGCTCAAGGAAGTCGACAACATCACGGTTTACACCTTCATGTACAACATCCTGAGCGAGGATTCGTTCGCCAAGTCGAAGAACATCTGGTGCTCGCCGGACCGCAACAAGGCCTGGGAGGATTGGATGGTCAACAACAAGGCGGCGCCTGTCGCGGCGGAGAAGTGCGAATCGCCGAACGACCAGGTGCTGGCGCTGGGCCACAAGCTGAGTATTTCCGGCACCCCGGCCATCTTCTTCGCCGACGGCACCCGCGTGCCGGGCGCGATCGACACCAAGGCGCTTGAAGAGAAGCTCGCCAAGATCAAGCAGTAAGTCTTACCATTCCAGCGCATCGTCCACAGGAGAACTGAATGATTACATTGAATATCAACGGTAAAGACATGCAGGTAGACGCCGATCCTTCGACGCCGATCCTGTGGGCCTTGCGCGACAACCTGAATATGACCGGCACCAAGTTCGGTTGCGGCGCGGCGCTGTGCGGCGCCTGCACCGTGCACCTGGGCGGCCAGCCGATCCGCTCGTGCGTGACGCCGATTTCGGCGGCGGCAGGCCAGAAGATCACCACCATCGAAGCGATGGAGTCCGACAAAGTCGGCAAGGCCGTGCAGGCGGCGTGGGTCAAGATGGATGTGCCGCAATGCGGCTACTGCCAGAGTGGCCAGATCATGAGCGCGACCGCTCTGCTGCGCACCAACAAAGCCCCATCCGACGCCGATATCGACAACGCCATGAGCGGCAACATCTGTCGATGCGGGACGTACCAGCGCATCCGCGCAGCCATCAAAGACGCAGCCAAAACCATCGCCTAAAGGAGAATGTCATGCGTATCGAATGGCTCAATCAGGAATCGATGGCGGGTGTAGAGACTTCAGGCGGCGTGTCGCGCCGCAGCTTCATGAAGGCTGGCGCGGCGGCGGGCGGCGGATTGGTGCTGGGCTTCTTCATGCCTGCCGCTGGACGCTTCGCCAATGCGCAGCAGCCTCCGGCCAAGGTGTTTGAACCGAATGCTTTCCTGCATATCGCGCCGGACAACAGCGTAACGGTGCAGGTCAACCGGCTGGAATTCGGCCAGGGCGTGCAGACCTCGCTGCCGATGTTGATCGCCGAGGAGCTGGACCCGGACTGGTCGAAGATGAACGGCGCGCTGGCGCCGGCCGGCGAACAATACAAGGACCCGGCGTTCGGCATCCAGATGACCGGCGGCTCGGGCACTATCGCCCACTCCTACATCCAGTACCGCGAGATCGGCGCCAAGGCGCGCGCGATGCTGATCGCGGCGGCGGCCCAGGAGTGGAAGGTGGCGCCGGACCAGATCAAGACTTCGAAGGGCACGCTGACCGGACCTGCGGGGCAAAAAGCCACCTACGGCGCGATGGCCGATGCGGCGATGAAGCAGCCGGTGCCCGCCACCGTGAAGCTGAAGGATCCGAAGGACTTCAACTTCATCGGCAAGCCGACCCGGCGCCTGGACGCGAAACTCAAATCGACCGGCAGGCAGGTGTTCGGCATGGACTTCAAGGCGCCGCACAGCAAGGTCGCCGTGGTGGCGCGGCCGCCGGTGTTCGGCGCCAAGGTCGCCAAGTTCGACGCCTCGAAAGCCAAGGCGATCAAGGGCGTGATCGAAGTGCTGGAAGTGAAGACGGACCGCGGCGGCAGCGGCGTGGTGGTGGTGGCCGACGGCTACTGGC
This sequence comes from Duganella sp. GW822-FHT06D06, assembly GCF_058799615.1. NCBI lineage: Bacteria > Pseudomonadati > Pseudomonadota > Betaproteobacteria > Burkholderiales > Oxalobacteraceae > Duganella > Duganella sp. GW822-FHT06D06. The sequence goes on along the minus strand of NZ_JBXALQ010000013.1, from coordinate 16,513 downwards.
CCGCCAAGATGGGCCGCGAAGCGCTGATCATCGAGTGGGACACCAGCGGCGTCGAAAAAGTCAGCAGCGACAAGCAGCTGGCCGAGTACAAGGCGCTGTCGCAGAAGCCCGGCCTGCCGGTGCGCAAGGCCGATACCTCCAAGCTGGCCGGCGCGGCGAAGAAGATCTCCGCCGTGTATGAATTCCCTTACCTGGCGCACGCGCCGATGGAGCCGTTGAACTGCGTGGTCGATCTGCGCCCGGACGGCTGCACGGTGTGGGCCGGCTCCCAGTTCCAGACCATGGATCAAGGCGCCATCGCCGCCACCGCCGGCCTGAAGCCGGAGCAGGTGGTGCTGAACACGATGATGGCCGGCGGCGGTTTCGGCCGCCGCGCGGTGCCGACTTCCGACTACCTGGTCGAAGCGGTCAACATCGCCAAGGTATGGCAGGCCACCGGCAAGAAGGACCCGGTCAAGGTGGTCTGGAGCCGCGAGGACGACATCAAGGGCGGTTATTATCGTCCGTCGCATGTGCACCGCGCCGATATCGGCATCGACGACAAGGGCGATATCGTGGCGTGGGATCACGTCATCGTTGGTCAGTCCATCATCACCGGCACGCCGTTCGAGCCGTTTATGATCAAGGACGGCATCGACTCCACCATGGTCGAAGGCATGGGCGAACCGTATGAGGTACCGCTGAACCTGAGCGCGCACTCCGTCAAGGCCAACGTGCCGGTGCTGTGGTGGCGGTCGGTGGGCTCCACCCACACCGCTTTCGTCATGGAGACGCTGATCGACGAAGCCGCGCACGCGGCCAAGATGGATCCGGTCGCCTATCGCAAGAAGCTGATGGGCGAAAAGGGCAAGCGCCATATCGCCGCGCTGGAGCTGGCGGTCGCCAAATCCGGCTACGGTAAGAAGGCTTTGCCTAAAGGCCAGGCCTGGGGCGTGGCGGTGCATGAATCGTTCAGAACCGTGATCGCGTATGTGGTGGTGGCGTCCGTGAAGAACGGCACGCCCAAACTGCACCGGGTCACGGCCGGCGTGCATTGCAACCAGCCGGTCAACCCGCTGACGATCGAAGCGCAGATCCAGGGCGCGGCCTTGATGGGCCTCGGCATGACCCTGCCGGGCGCCGCGATCACGCTCAAGGACGGCGTGGTGGATCAGCAGAACTTCGGCGACTACACGGTGGCGCGCATGACGGACATGCCGGTGATCGACGTCCACATCGTGCCGTCGAACGATCCGCCGACCGGCATGGGCGAACCAGGCCTGCCGCCGCTGGCGCCGGCCTTCGCCAACGCGTTGTTCAAATTGACCGGCAAGCGTCTGCGCAAGCTGCCGTTCGATCTGGCCAGCGCCTGAGCTGAATGGCACTGGTAGGGATATTGCTGGCAGCCGGGCGGGGCAAGCGGTTCGACCCGTCCGGCGTACTAAACAAATTGCTGCAACCATTGAAGGATGGCGACGCGGTGGTCGTCGCCAGCGCCAGGAATATGCTGGCCGCGCTGCCGCGCGTGGTTGCCGTGGTGCGCTCCGGCGACGAGCAGGTGGCGGCGCTGCTGGGCAAGCTGGGATGCGAAGTGCGCGTCTGCGTGGATGCCGACCTGGGCATCGCCGCCTCGCTGACGATGGCGGTCGACTACACCCAAGGCGCGCAAGGCTGGCTGATAGGCCTGGGCGACATGCCCCATGTGCAGCCGGAGACCATGCGCTCCCTGGCCGCGACGATCGAACGGGGCGCGCGCATCGCGGCGCCCGTCTTTGAAGGGCGACGCGGCAATCCGGTCGCCTTCAGCAGTTATCATTTGCCGTTGCTGCTGGCGCTGGAAGGCGACCAGGGCGCGCGCGACATATTAAAAAGCCATGCGGTGAGCGAGCTGATAGTCGACGACGTCGGCGTGGTGCGCGATATCGATACGCCTGGCGATTTGTAAAACAAGGATAGAGATGAAGAAAACCAACAAGAGCAATCCGGCGATCGCCTACAGCATCGTCGGACACGATCTGGCCGCCCACCTGTTCCATGTCACGCTGACGGTGGACGCGCCGGCCGAAGGCGGCCAGGTGTTCGCGCTGCCGGCCTGGATACCGGGCAGTTACATGATCCGCGAGTTCTCGCGCAACATCGTGCGCATCCGCGCCGAGTCGAACGGCCAGCCGGTGGCGCTGGACAAGCTGGATAAACACTCGTGGCAGGCCGCCCCGCTGAAGGATCATGCGGCCTCGCTGACGGTGCACTACGAAGTCTATGCCTGGGATATGTCGGTGCGCGCCGCGCATCTGGACCAGAATCACGCCTTCTACAACGGCACCAGCGTGTTCCTGCGCGTGCTGGGTCAGGAAGACCAGCCGCACGTGGTGGACATCCAGCGGCCGGACGACGCAGCGGCCAAGACCTGGCGCGTGGCGACCTCGCTGCCGGAGCTGAAAGCGAAACGTTATGGTTTTGGCACGTACATCGCGTCCAACTACGACGAGTTGATCGATCACCCGGTGGAGCAAGGCGACTTCGCGCTGGCCACCTTCAAGGCGCACGGCATCCCGCACGACATCGTCATCAGCGGCCGGGTGCCCAACCTGGACCTGCCACGTCTGAGCGCCGACCTGAAAAAGATCTGCGAAACCCAGATCGCCTTCTTCGAGCCGAAGTCCAAAAAGGCGCCGATGGACCGCTACGTGTTCATGACGCTGGCCGTCGGCGACGGTTATGGTGGCCTGGAACACCGCGCTTCGACGGCCTTGATCTGCGCCCGCGCCGACTTGCCGAGCACGGCTGCGGCCAGCAAGGATATCAGCGACGGCTATCTGCAATACCTCGGCCTGTGCAGCCATGAATATTTCCACACGTGGAATGTGAAGCGCATCAAGCCGGCCGCATTCGCGCCATATAACCTGCAGGTCGAGAATTATTCGCCGTTGCTGTGGTTGTTCGAAGGCTTCACCAGTTACTACGACGATTTGATGCTGGTGCGCGCCGGCGTGATCGCCGAACCGGCCTATTTCAAATTGCTGGGTAAAACCATCGCTAGTGTATTGCGCGGCAGCGGTCGTACCAAGCAAAGCGTGGCCGATTCCAGTTTCGACGCCTGGGGTAAATATTACCGCCAGGATGAAAATGCGCCGAATGCCATCATCAGTTATTACACCAAGGGTTCTTTGATCGCGCTGGCTTTGGATTTGAGCATACGCGCCAAAACCGGCGGCAAGAAATCGCTGGATGATGTGATGCGCGCATTATGGCAACGCTATGGCCGCGATTTTTATCAAGGCGGCGGACGCGGAGTTACGCCGGCCGAAGTGGAAGCATTATTCGATGAAATCAGCGGCGGACGATTCAAGCCATTCTTCGATAAATATATACGCGGCACCGAAGATTTGCCGCTGGCTAAAATTCTGGCGCCATTCGGCGTTAAATATAACGATGAACGTAAATCGGCCAAGCCCGGCCTGGATGTTAATCTCGGCAAGGACGGTAATGATTGCAAGCTATCCAGCGTGCATGAGAATGGCGCGGCGCACCAGGCTGGGTTATCGGCTGGCGATATATTGATGGCGGTCGATGGTTTGCGGGTTACCGCCACCAATCTGGAAACTCTGCTTTCCCGCTACGGCGTCGGCTCGGAAATTGAGGTGCACGCATTCCGCCGGGATGAGCTGATGACATTCAGCGCGACATTGCAAGGCGACCGGGTTCCTGGAATTAGCCTGTCGCTGGATCCGGCCGGCAAGAAGTCCGCAGGCCCGTTGCGCCCCAGCGCGGCGCGTTAATTCCTGGTTCCGGGGCGAGTCCCCGGATTTTTTTGCCCACTCCATGCCAGATTTTGGCACGTACTAACCAGATTCCAGCGTGTATTGGAACTCTGCTGTGTTGTCGGCGGTTTAATCCTACGCGGTGGTCTTGTTCTGGTTTAGAATTTGGCTGAGTTTTCTGCCAGAGGATAGACCCGCAAGTGATACTGCTTGATCCCACCACGATTATCCTGATGTCGACGCTGATGGCCGGCGCGATGAGTGTCGTCCTCTATACCGCCCATTTGAGTTTTCCCACGGAGATTAAGGGCCTGAATTATTGGGCGGTGGGATTGATATCGCTGGCATGCGGCGCAGGATTATTTAGCCTGAGATATAGCGCACTCGGTGAAACCTTTGCCCTGCTCAGCGCCAATTCCGCCCTGATATGGGGCGTTGGTTTCGGAATGATCGGCACGCAGATATTTTATGGGCGGGCGCCAACGTGGTGGTTGTTCCATCTGGTTTGGGCGCTGGCTATGTTGGGCGTGGGATACTGGTTGATTATCCAGCCGCATTTCGCCGCCCGGGTCGCCGTATTCTCCTTCCTGATTTCCGCTTTTTATATAAACCAGTTGATAATGGTATGGCGTTATGGTGAACGCCATTTCTCCACTAAATTCTTCGGCATATTGCTGCTGTTGCAGGCGCTGGTAGTATTAACGCGTGGATTGCTGGCCGCACTATATGGAGGCGCCCAGGTTAATTTAATGAGCATGGGACCATTCCAGAGCCTCTATCTGGCGGCCGGTCATTTTATGGTTCTGCTGCTGGCGGTGAGTTTTAAAGCGGTTGCCACCCGCCGCTTGCAAGGCATACTGGAACGCCGGTCCACGCTCGATCCACTGACCCAGGTATTAAACCGCCGCGGTTTCGCCGCCATTTACGCCAAAGAACATGCGCTGATGCGGCGTGAATCCACCGCCATGACCATGCTCAGCATCGATCTGGATTATTTTAAGAAGATTAACGACTGCCACGGCCACGCCACCGGCGACCGGGTTTTAATCGACGTGGCCGCCGTTATCGGTAAAGCGCTGCGGGTTTCCGATCACGTGGCGCGATTCGGGGGAGAAGAGTTTATTGTTTTGCTGCCAGTTACCGGCCTGGAGCGGGCGCACCATATCGCGGAACGCATCCTGAGCGCGGTGCGCGAACCCGGTCGACCAGGGGTGCCGGCTTACACCGTCAGCATAGGTATTGCTTGCCAAACAAGTGTCAGCGAGGACCTGGACGCCATTCTGATGCGGTCGGATGAGGCGCTTTATCGCGCCAAGGAACGTGGACGCGACCGTATCGAGATCGCGTCCGGGCACGTCCAGCCTTTGCAGGCGATGCAGGCCTAGTTAAACAGGCGCGCCAGTTCGGCGCCCGGATCGGCCGCGCGCATGAAGGCTTCGCCGACCAGGAAGGCATGCACATTGGCTTCGCGCATGCGTTGTACGTCGTCCGGCACCATGATGCCGGATTCGGTGATGACCAGTTTTTCGTCCGGAATGCGGTCCAGCAGGACCAGCGTGTTCTCCAGCGAGACCTCAAACGTCCGCAAATTGCGGTTATTGATGCCCAACAGCGCGGTTTTCAGGCGCAGCGCGGCGGTCAGCTCGTCGCCGTCGTGGGTTTCCACCAGCACGCCCATGCCCAGTTCGTGGGCGCAGGCTTCCATTTCCGCCATCAGGCCGTGATCCAGCGCCGAGACGATCAGCAGGACCGCGTCGGCGCCCATGGCGCGCGCTTCGTAGATCTGGTACATGTCGATCATGAAATCTTTCCGCAGCACCGGCAGCGAGCAGGCGGCGCGCGCCTGCTGCAAATACGCCACCGAACCCTGGAAGAATTGCTCGTCCGTCAGCACCGACAGGCATGCGGAGCCGTTGGCCTCGTAGCTGGCGGCGATCTCGGCCGGGCGGAAGTCGGCGCGCAGCACGCCTTTCGACGGCGATGCCTTCTTCACTTCGGTGATCACACCGGCGTTGCCGGCGGCGATTTTCCCGCGCAGGCTCGCTTCGAAGCCGCGCAGGCCGGCGCGCAGTTCGGCGTTGCTTTCGACGTCGGCGCGCAGGCTGGCCAGGTTGCGGTGCTTCTTGGCGGCGGCAACTTCGTCGGCTTTGACTGCGAGGATTTTGTTCAGGATGTCGGACATGATAAGCCTAAGATGAATGTTGTTCGGCCAGCGCCAGGCGCAGGCCGAGGGCCAGGAACAGGCCGCCCGTCACGCGGTTCAGCCACAGCGCCACCAGCGGCTTGAGCTTCAGGCGCGCGCTGGCAAAGGCGGTGAAGACGGCCAGGCCGTTACACCACAACATACCGTTGAAATTGAAAATGCAGCCCAGGATGATGAAGGCCAGCGGCTTGCTGGTGGAATCGGCCGAGATAAACTGCGGCACGAACGCCAGGAAGAACAAGGCCACCTTCGGGTTCAGCACATTGGTCAGGAAGCCCTGGAAGAAGATTTTGCGATACGCCAGCGGCTGGGCCGCAGCGCGCGCGGCCGTTTCGGCGGCCGTCGCGTCGTCGGCCTCCGCCCGCAGCCTGGCGCGCAGCATGCCGATGCCGACGTAGACGATGTATGCCGCGCCGATCCACTTGACCGCCGTGAACGCGGTGGCGGACGTCGCCAGCAGCGCCGACAAGCCCAGCGCCGCGGCGAAGATGTGGATCATGGTGCCGGCGCCTATGCCCAATGCGGCGGCCGAACCGGCGCGCCAGCCCTGGGTGGCGCTGCGCGTCATGATCAACAGCGAATCGGGGCCGGGCATGATATTGAGCAGCAGCCCGGAGATTACAAACAGCGTCAGATCGTGGATGCCGAACATGCTGGCCTCCCTTAATTGGTGTTGCCGAGGCTTTGCGTGACCTCGACAAACTGCTGGACCTTGCGCATCGCATCGCCGGAGGTGATGGCCGCACGCGCGCGCGCCAGGCCGTCTTCGATCGAGCTGGCGACGCCGGCCGCGTACAGCGCGGTGCCGGCGTTGAGCGCGACGATGTCGTAGGGCGCGCCAGGCTCGCCGCGCAGCGCTTCCATCATCTTGGCTTTCGACTCGGTCGCATCGGCCACCTTCAGGTTGCGGCTGGCGATCATTTGCAGGCCGAAGTCTTCCGGATGGATTTCGTATTCGCGGATCTCGCCGTTCACCAGTTCGCCGACCAGGGTGGCGGCGCCGAGCGAGACTTCATCCATATTGTCGCGGCCATAGACCACGATGGCGTGCTGCGCGCCCAGGCGTTGCAGCACCCGCACCTGGATACCCACCAGGTCGGCGTGGAACACGCCCATCAGGATATTCGGCGCGCCGGCCGGATTGGTCAACGGTCCCAGGATGTTGAAGATGGTGCGCACGCCAAGCTCCTTGCGCACCGGCGCCGCATGCTTCATCGCCGCGTGGTGGTTCGGCGCGAACATGAAGCCGATGCCGGTCTGCGCGATCGATTGCGCGATCTGTTCGGGTTTCAGGTTGATGTTGGCGCCCAGCGATTCGATCACGTCGGCACTGCCGGACGAAGACGACACGCTGCGGCCGCCGTGCTTGGCCACGCGCGCGCCGGCGGCGGCGGCGACGAACATCGAAGCGGTGGAGATGTTGAAGGTGTGCGCGCCGTCGCCGCCGGTGCCGACGATGTCGAGCAGGCCGGTGGTGTCGGCCATCGGCACCTTGGTGGAGAACTCGCGCATCACTTGCGCGGCGGCGGCGATTTCGCCGATGGTTTCTTTTTTCACGCGCAGGCCCATGGTCAGGGCGGCGATCATGGTCGGCGACATTTCGCCGGACATGATCTGGCGGAACAGGTGCAGCATCTCGTCGTGGAAAATCTCGCGGTGTTCGATGCAGCGCAGCAGTGCTTCTTGATGGGTGATAGACATGGCGATTCCTTCTTCAATTTGGACGCGGATTGCTGCTAAAGGAGGCGCGCGCGGGGCGCACCGGCGTCTTTAGCGGACCAGGAAGTTCTTCAACAGTGCGTGACCGTGCTCCGACAGGATGGACTCGGGGTGGAACTGCACGCCCTCGATGTCGTATTCCTTGTGGCGCACGCCCATGATTTCACCGTCGTCCGTCCATGCCGTCACTTCGAGGCAGGACGGCAGCGAGCTGCGCTCGATAGCCAACGAGTGATACCGGATCACCGTGAAGGGGGAGGGCAGACCTTTGAAGACACCCACGCCCGTATGCGCGATTAAAGAAGTTTTGCCATGCATGACCTGCTTGGCGCGTATGACCTTGCCGCCGAAGGCCTCGCCGATGGCCTGGTGGCCAAGGCACACGCCCAGTATCGGCTTCTTGCCGGCGAAGTGCTTGAGCACTTCGATCGAGATACCGGCTTGCGACGGATCCTTCGGACCTGGCGATATGCAGATGTGGTCCGGGTTCAGTGCTTCGATTTCCGCAATCGTGATTTCGTCGTTGCGGAACACGCGTACATCCTCACCCAGTTCGCCGAAGTACTGCACGATGTTGTAGGTGAAGGAGTCGTAGTTGTCGATCATTAGCAGCATCTCAGAACTCCCCATCCAGGCCATCTTGCACTTGTTCGGCGGCGCGCAGCACGGCGCGCGCCTTGTTTTCAGTCTCCTGCCATTCCATCTCGGGTATCGAGTCGGCGACGATGCCGGCTGCGGCCTGTACGTACAGCATGCCGTCCTTGATCACGCCGGTGCGGATCGCGATCGCCACGTCCATCTCGCCGCCGAACGACAGGTAGCCGCAGGCGCCGCCGTAGATGCCGCGCTTGGAGATTTCCAGTTCGTCGATGACTTCCATCGCGCGCACTTTCGGCGCGCCGGTCAGGGTGCCGGCCGGGAAGGTGGCGCGCAGCACGTCCAGGTTGGACAGACCGGACTTCAGCTTGCCCTCGACGTTGGAGACGATGTGCTGCACATGCGAGTATTTTTCGATGACCAGGCGGTCGGTGACCTTGACGCTGCCGATCTCGGAGATGCGGCCCAGGTCATTGCGCGCCAGGTCGATCAGCATCACGTGTTCGGCGATCTCTTTCGGATCGGCCAGCAGTTCCTTGGCCAGTTCGGCGTCGCGCTCCGGCGTCGCACCGCGCGGACGGGTGCCGGCGATAGGGCGCAGCGTGACTTTTTTCTCGCCGTCCGGCAGCGTCTCGTTGCGGACCAAAATTTCCGGCGACGCGCCGACGATCTGCATGTCGCCGAAATTGTAGAAGTACATATACGGCGAAGGATTCAGCGAGCGCAGCGCGCGGTACAGCGTCAGCGGCGAATCGACGTAGGGCTTGCGCAGGCGCTGGCCGATCTGCACCTGCATCAAGTCGCCGGCCATCACATACTCGTGGGCCTTGGCGACGGCCTTCAGGTATTTCTCTTTCGGGAAGTCGCGCGTGATGTCGGTGCGTACCGAGGCGCTGGTCACCGGCGCGTCGAGGCCACGGCGCAGCATCATGCGCAGGTCTTTCAGGCGCTGGCGTGCTTTGGAATACGATTCCGGCTGCGTGGTGTCGGCATAGACGATCAGATACAGCTTGCCGGACAGGTTGTCGATGACGGCCAGTTCTTCGGTCACCATCAGCTGGATGTCGGGCAGGCCCAGATCGTCCTTGGGCTGGGTGTGGACCAGCGTTTTTTCGATGTGGCGCACGGTGTCGTAGCCGAAGTAGCCGGCCAGGCCGCCGCAGAAGCGCGGCATGCCGGGACGCAGCGCGACCTTGAAGCGCTTCTGGTAAGCCTCGATGAATTCGAGCGGGTTGCCTTCGTGGGTCTCGATCACGGCGCCGTTCTTGACGATCTCGGTGCGCGTGCCGAAGTTGCGCAGCACGGTCGTCGCCGGCAGGCCGATGAAGGAGAAGCGGCCGAAACGCTCGCCGCCCACCACCGATTCAAGCAGGAAGGTGTTCTTGCCGCCGTTCTGGGACTGGGCCAGTTTCAGGTACAGCGTGAGCGGGGTTTCGAGATCGGCGAAGGCTTCAGCGATCAGTGGAACGCGGTTGTAGCCGTCGGTGGCCAACGATTTGAATTCGAATTCGGTCATGTCTTCTCTCCATGCCGCCAAGGCTGTGGGTGTGGGCTTGGCGGTGGTTTGTCAAAAAACCTGTCGGGTGCGCGTGCACCAACGACAGCAATCAGTTTGGCTGAGTTTGCCAGGATTGCCAGCGTCGCCAAAGCCAGGCCTCAATCGAGCCGGTTTGGTTGACATTGTGTTTTTTGGAGAGAGACATGTTGGTCAGGTCAGTTCAGCTAAGGGTTAGTTTTGCGAACGAATCAGGCTAGACGCTTCTAGCAATGTGGCTACTATACCATCGGAATCGGTTTTGTGTATAGCTTCTCCGTGATTGTAACCGTAAGGCACGGTCAACACCGGGCAACCCGCCGCCCGCGCGGCTTGCGCGTCGTTCGAGGAGTCGCCGATGGCCACCACCTGCGCCGGCGCCAGGCCGAAATCGGCGCACACGGTTTGCAGCGGCAACGGGTCGGGTTTCTTGCGCGGCAGCGAATCGCCGCCGTAGACCACCTCGAAGAAACCGTCCAGGCCTTTGAGCTTGAGCAGCGGCGTGGTGAAAGAAAGTGGCTTGTTGGTTACACAGGCCAGGCGCAGGCCCTGCGCTTGCATCGCCGTCAGGCCTTCGATCACGCCCGGATACAGGGCGCTGTGGTTGCCGTTGATGCTCAGGTAGTGGCGCTGGTAGGCGTCCATCGCGGTCTCGAAATGCGCTTCCACGCGGGCCGCGTCCCAATCCAGCCCCAGTACGGAGCGGATCAGGTTTTCCGAGCCCTTGCCGACCATCAGCGCGATCTGGTCTTGCGAGATCGGTGGCAGGTCCAGTTCCGCGCGCATGCCGTTGAGGGCGACGTGGAAATCGGGAATCGTGTCCAGCATGGTGCCGTCGAGATCGATGATTGCGGCGCGTACGCCTGCCAGCACGCTCATGCTTACACCGTCGCCAGTTGGGCGCGCATGGCGTCGATGACGGCCTTGTAGTCCGGCTTGCCGAAGATGGCGGAGCCGGCCACGAAGGTGTCCGCGCCTGCCGCCGCCGCGGCGGCGATGTTGTCGACCTTGATGCCGCCGTCCACTTCCAGCAGGATGTCGCGGCCGGATTCGTTGATCAGGCGGCGCGCTTCGGCGATTTTCTTCAGCGCCTGCGGGATGAAGGACTGGCCGCCGAAGCCTGGGTTGACGGACATGATCAGGATCATGTCGATCTTGTCCATCACGTGTTCCAGGTAGCTCAAAGGCGTGCCCGGGTTGAACACCAGGCCGGCCTTGCAGCCGTGGTCGCGGATCAGTTGCAGCGAACGGTCGATGTGGTCCGACGCTTCCGGGTGGAAGGTGATGATGTTGGCGCCGGCCTTGGCGAAGTCCGGAATGATGCGGTCGACCGGCTTGACCATCAGGTGCACGTCGATCGGCACTTGCACGTGCGGGCGGATCGCTTCGCATACCAGCGGGCCGATGGTCAGGTTGGGAACGTAATGGTTGTCCATCACGTCAAAGTGAATGATGTCTGCGCCGGCGGTGACGACGTTGCGGACCTCTTCACCCAGGCGGGCGAAATCGGCGGACAGAATGCTGGGAGCGATGCGGAAAGTGGTCATGGCTTTGGGCTGGCAAGAAAAAGATGCGCTATTTTACGCTGCCCGGCGCGACTGTATCGGTTTTGCGGTGGATTTCAGCCGCGCCGTCCTTGCATACGGGGCGGATTTGCGGTGCAATGGGGGTCTGACGATATACAATCGCCAATTTTGCATAGAGCGATTACGCTTTTACCAAGCTTTAAGGAATCTCGATGGCCACTTACGAATTTACTGTGTCGGTCAGAACTCAGTACCTGCCGGATCAGTCGGACCCGGAACGCACCAATTTTGTGTTTACCTATTCAATCACGATCAAGAACACCGGCACGGTGGCGGCGCAGCTGATCTCGCGCCACTGGGTCATCACCGACGCCAACAATCATGTGGAAGAAGTGCGCGGCCTGGGCGTGGTCGGCCATCAGCCGTTGCTGCAACCCGGCGAGCATTTCGAGTACACCAGCGGCACGGCGCTGCAAACCCAGCAGGGCTCGATGGTCGGGGAGTACTTCTGCGTGGCCGAGGACGGCCACCAGTTCGAAACCAAGATCCCGGAGTTCGTGCTGTCGCTGCCGCGCACGCTGCACTGATTACTCTTGTTCGTTTTCCCTGGCCGGCGGGGGCAGCTTTTTAGCCTTGCCCTTGCCTTGGTACATGGTCCACCAGACGATGAACACCAACAGGAAAAACGCCACGCCTGCTTCTATCATCAATACCCACATAGCCATCCTTATGTCATTAACACGCCGTAGTCTACTCGTTCCGCTGACCGTCGTCGCGGTTTCGCTGGCCGCCTGCACCACCACGCCGCTGCCGCCCGATAAAACGCCGGCACCCACCGTGACGCCGCCGGCGCCGGTGGTGCCGCCGGTGCCGCCGACGCCGACGCCGCTCCCGTCCAAGCCGGCCGCGCTGCAAATGGTGCCGACCACCTTCGCCTCGCTGCCGGGCTGGGACAAGGATGATGTGCGCGCGGCCTGGCCGGCGTTCATGTCCTCGTGCTCGGTGCTGGCCAAGCAGCCGACCTGGAAGGAGTCGTGCAGCATCGCGCGCAGCGTCAACAGCAGCGACGAGCAGGCGATCCGTACTTTCTTCGAGGCCTTCATGGAGCCGAACCGGGTGATCGCGCCGGACGGCGCCACCGACGGCCTGGTCACCGGCTACTACGAGCCGCTGCTGCGCGGCGCGCGCAAAAAAGGCGGACCGTACCAGACCCCTCTATTTAAGGTGCCGGAGGATATGCTGACCGTCGACCTGGCCAGTGTGTACCCGGAGCTGAAGGGCATGCGCCTGCGCGGCAAGCTGGTTGGCAAGAAAGTGGTGCCATATGCGACCCGCGCCGATATCGAGAAGGCCGATTTCAGTGGCAAGGAGCTGCTGTGGGTGGACGATCCGGTGGAGTCCTTCTTCCTGCAAGTGCAGGGTTCGGGCCGCGTGCAGCTGACCGACAGCCAGGAAACCGTGCGCGTGGCGTATGCGGACCAGAACGGCCATCCATACAAGTCGATCGGCAAATACCTGGTGGAGAAGGGCGAGCTGACGCTGGAGCAGGCATCGGCGCAGGGCATCAAGGCGTGGATCGCCGGCCACCCCACGCGCATGCAGGAGCTGTTCAATGTGAATCCGAGCTATGTGTTCTTCAAGGAAGAGCGGCTGCCGGATCCGAAAGTGGGGCCGAAAGGCGCGCTGGGCGTGCCGTTGACGCCGTCGCGCTCGGTGGCGATCGACGCGTCGCAGCTGCCGCTGGGCGCGCCGGTGTTCCTGGCGACCACGATGCCGAACAGCGATATCCCCTTGCAGCGCCTGGTCATGGCGCAGGACACCGGCGGCGCGATCCGGGGCGCGATCCGGGTCGACTACTTCTTCGGCTTCGGCACCGAGGCTTCGGAGAACGCCGGCCGCATGAAGCAGCGCGGCAATGTCTGGGTGCTGCTGCCGAAGCAGCCGCTTTGACTTAGCACCTAGCGCAACACCATCACGGGCAGCGTGGTATGGGCGAGCACCTTCTGTGTCTCGCTGCCCAAAAACAGCCGGTTCAGGCCGCGCCGTCCATGCGACGCCATCATGATGATGTCGCATTCAAACTTCTTCGCCGCCTCGACGATTTCTTCGTAGGGGCTGGGCGACATCGTGATCACTCCCTCGAACGGAATCTCCTCGGCATGCGCGGCGGCGGCCGCCTTGTCGATATGCTGGCGCGCCGCGTTCTGCATCTGCGCGGCGAACTGGCCGGAATCGATCACCGCGCCGCTGTCGCCCATGGACGAGAACGGCAACGGCGTAATGACCGTGATGGCGACGATGCGGGCGTGATTGAGTTTGGCAAACCGGACCGCCATTGCGGTCGCTTTGTCCGACAGCTCCGAGCCGTCGGTGGGCAGCAGGATGGACTTGAACATGGCGCACTCCAATGATGGGACACTGAAGCCAGCCTAATGCCTTAGCCGGATCGGCGGCGCACGTTAGGAGGCGGCCGGCGCCGCCTGATGCTGGGCGTTGCGCATCGCCGAAGACATCGCCAGCGCCACCGACAGCGCGATGCCGCCCACCGCCACGCACGCCATGCCGGTGCGGATGCTGAAGTGCTCGCCGATATAGCCGGCCGCCAGCGCGCCGAGCGGCGCCGTCGCCACCGTCAGGAAGCGCATGGTCGACACCATGCGGCCCAGGTAGGCGTCGGGCGTGACTTTCTGGCGCATCGTCATATACGGCATAAAGAACAGCATCACGCCGCAATCGAGGAACAGCGACAGGCCGCCGCACGCCACCGCGCTGGCGGTCGGGCTGCCGAACAGATTGGCCGGGATCATCGGCATGGCGGCGAACGCGAACGCGGTCAGGCCCAGGCCGATCTGCATGGTGACGCCGGCGCCGAAGCGGGTGTTCAGCGGTTTTAGCAGCAAGGAGCTCATCAGCACGCCGACACCGCCGACCATCTGCGCCATGCCCAGCATGCCGGCCGTCATGCCCAGCTCCCGGGTGCTGAACAGTACGCAGAGCGCGGCGTAGCCATAGAACAGCATATGCCACACGCCCGCGCCCCAAGCCAGCGTGCGCAGCAGCGGCTGGCCCCAGATGAACAGCAGGCCGTCGTGGATGTCGCGCAGCGGATGCTTGTGGGACGGCGCCGGCTTGGGGTCGGTGGCCTTCAGATTGCGCAGCAGCAGGATGGAGATCACAAAGCCGATGGCGTTCACCAGCACCGCGAACGGTGCGGTCAGCCATTGGATCAGGATGCCGGCGATGCCGGGCGCGATCAGCCGGGCGGCTGAATCGGTGGCGGCGAACTTGGATTGCGCATCGGTCAGGCGGTCGCGGCCGATCAGATTGGTGAGGAAGATTTGCTCCGCGCCGCCGCCCACCACCGAGCACGCGCCGGTAATAAAGGAGACCACGTACATCCATTCGATGGACAGCAGTCCCAGCCAGTAGGCCAGCGGGATGCTGCCCAGCGTCACGGCCATGACCGCCTTGCTGCCCAGTAGCACCGGCAGTTTGCGGTTACGGTCGAGGAAGACGCCGGCCGGCAGGGCCAGCAGCGCAAACGGAATCGCCGCCGAGGCGCCCAGCATGCCCATCTGCGCCGGCGTCGCGTGCAGCAGCAGGACCGAACACAGCGGCAAGGCCAGCGCACTGATATAGCTGCCGAAGCCGTTGAGGATGGAGCTGGACCAGTAGCGCATGAATTCGCCGTTGCGCAGCAGGGCGTCATTGCTGAGTTTGTGGTTCAGCTTGTTGCTCAGGTGGCGGCGTAAGGCGGTAAAAATAGGAGGCTCTTTAAAGCAGGTTGCTGTCCATCAATGATACCAGTGCGGGAGTTAGGCGCTACAATCCTTCAGGAATATTTCACTGTGAAGGAGACACCTTATGCAATATGAAGATCTGATCGTTGAAGTGCACGACAAAGTTGCCCTGATCCGCCTGAACCGTCCGAAGGCGCTGAATGCGCTGAACGACCGCATGATGAACGAGCTGGGCGATGCCTTATATAAGTTCGACGCCGATCCGGCCATCGGTTGCATCGTGCTGACCGGCAGCGAGAAAGCCTTCGCCGCCGGCGCCGACATCGCCGCCATGGCGGACTACACCTATGTGGATACTTATCGCGACAACTACATTACCCGCAACTGGGAACACATCCTGCGCATCCGCAAGCCGGTGGTGGGCGCCGTGGCCGGCTACGTGCTGGGCGGCGGCTGCGAACTGGCCATGATGTGCGATTTCCTGATCGCGGCCGATACCGCCAAGTTCGGCCAGCCGGAAATCAAGGTCGGCGTCACGCCGGGCGCGGGCGGCACGCAGCGCCTGCCGCGCACCATCGGCAAGGCCAAGGCCATGGACATGCTGCTGACCGCGCGCATCATCGACGCGGCGGAAGCGGAGCGCATCGGCCTGGTGTCGCGCGTGGTCCCAGCCGATAAGCTGATCGAAGAAGTGTTGACTGCGGCGAAGCAGATCGCATCGATGCCGACCTCGGTCGCGATGATGATCAAGGACTCCGTCAACCGCGCCTTCGAGACCACGCTGACGGAAGGCGTCAATTATGAACGCCGCCTGTTCCAGTCTGCCTTCGGCACGCCTGCACAGAAAGAAGGCATGCAAGCTTTCCTCGAAAAGCGCTTGCCAAACTTCGACGGCCTTTGATATAGTTCGCCTCCCCGCAAAACGGTGCATGCAAATGCAGAGAAGAGCGGGGAGCTGGGAAAAAGTAGGGGTTGACGAAACGATCTAAACGCTTCATACTCTTTCTTCTTCGCTGACGGACACAACGCTCCGCAGCAAGCAAGCAGTACCGAATAAGTTCTTTAAAAATTTACAGTCGATAAGTGTGGACGTTTGATGAAAGTGCACAGCAGGCTAGTCCTGCTGATACTTAAAATATCAAATGTTCACAAGAAGTAATGAAATAGGCGCTACGCAAGTAGTGGCCTGTCAGTATTTTGAGTGAGCGACCCGTCAGCAATGACGGTGACACGAAAGTGTCAAATAAACAGAGATTAAACTGAAGAGTTTGATCCTGGCTCAGATTGAACGCTGGCGGCATGCCTTACACATGCAAGTCGAACGGCAGCGCGGGGCAACCTGGCGGCGAGTGGCGAACGGGTGAGTAATATATCGGAACGTACCCTGGAGTGGGGGATAACGTAGCGAAAGTTACGCTAATACCGCATACGATCTAAGGATGAAAGTGGGGGAT